>NZ_NHOU01000016.1 GCF_002179555.1 Salinicola salarius
TCAATCAGCACCCTCGTGAATGAGGCGGGCTAATTGTTGTCGGGTCCAGTCCGTTTTATTTACACGGTAAAGACCTAGCAACCATACAAACAAAAAACCAAATAGATACATCAACCCATACCAATGAATGTGCAGAGGGCCAATGCTTAAGGCAATAGGATCAATTTGGGGATACGTCATCTGTGTCACTCTATGTAAAGTACAGCAATCATACCAATTCAGTGCATATAACGCGAAAGATAAAATCTTATCTGCACCATTTTGGACAAAGCGTCAAATTTATCGCACCAAATTGATCACAATCATCCGGCTAGTGCTATCCATTTACCATCTATACCTCTGTTTTATATAAAATTTGTAAAGTTGGCACACATTCTGCTCTTGTTGTTGTAGTCTGAATACAAAGTGTTGCAAAAGACCAACGCATGGATTCAAAAAAGACTAATAAACATTTTAAAACCGAGGAGTAACACCATAATGAAATTACGTACAATTTCGGCTCTTACACTAGCAGCGACATCATTATTTGCTGCATCATCAGCAATGGCTTGGGAAAGTGAAGACGGTCAGCACTCAACCAGTGCTAGCGTTACATTAACAACAGACTACATTTTCCGTGGTATTTCATTAACAGACGAAGATCCAGCTATCCAAGGTAGTTTTGATTACGCACACTCATCAGGTCTGTATGCTGGTACTTGGGCATCAAATATCAGTGACAGTGCTGATAGCAATATTGAAATTGACCTTTATGCTGGTTTCGCTAATGAGTTTGGTGACACTGGTATTGGCTACGATGTATCAGTTATTCGTTACACTTATCCTGGTCAAAACAGTAATGACGAACTTGATTACACAGAATACTTAGGTTCTCTTTCATACAGCTACTTCACTGCAATGATTGGTTACACAAACAATATCCAAGGTGGTGATGGTAAAGATGCTGATGAAATCTACTACAACCTTGCGTTTGATTATGAGCTTCCATACGGCTTCGGCTTAAATGCTGCAATTGGTTACACTGACTCTGATCGTAATGATTATGACAGCACTTTATCTGACAGCTACATGGACTACACAATCGGATTATCAAAATCATTTATTGGTCTTGACTGGTCTGTAGCTTATGTTGGTACAAACAGCGATGGTGAAGACTTTGAATTAGGTGATGGAACATCTGACGATCGCTTCGTAGCTAGCGTTAGCGCATCATTCTAAACTTCTCACAGCTACCCCCTCGATGTTGAGGGGGTAGATTTTCTACAGAAGGAAATACGCTTATGAAACAAGTTGTAGCAATTATTAAGCCCTTCAAGCTTGATGATGTCAGAGAGTCTCTCTCCGAAATCGGTGTACAAGGATTGACCGTTTCAGAGGTAAAAGGTTTTGGACGTCAAAAAGGCCACACTGAACTCTATCGTGGTGCTGAATATGTCGTTGATTTCTTACCTAAGTTGAAACTGGAAATCGCCGTCGATGACGATATCGTCGAACAGGTGATTGAAGCCATTATCAAAGGTGCCAACACAGGCAAAAAGTGGCGGCGCCGCACCCCAGCGTCTACGTTGCCGTCAGGATCGCAACAGGGCCGCCCAGCGGACCAGCCAGGCCTCGAGCACCAGCTGCGGGTTGGGATTGCCTCCCGCCGCCAGCAACCGCCGCTGTTCGCGAGCATAGTCGAGCAAGCGGAACCAGTCGCGGACCCGGGCATTCTTGACGGCCTGGCGATACAGCGGCAGCAGGTCGCTGTTGCGCACCCGCTGGGGATCCCCCGATAAGCCGAGCCGGATCAGATCCTCCAGCCAGGCGATGCCGTACCATAGTATGCGATCGAGCGCCTGGGCATCGAGTCTTGCCGCTTCTCCCACGGGTTCGCCGCCGCG
The DNA here is from genome assembly GCF_002179555.1 of Salinicola salarius. GTDB lineage: Bacteria > Pseudomonadota > Gammaproteobacteria > Pseudomonadales > Halomonadaceae > Salinicola > Salinicola salarius_A. The sequence continues at coordinate 1,884 of NZ_NHOU01000016.1, forward strand.
CACCAGCGAATCGAAAAGCTCGCGCAGATCCTGGCGCAGATTTCGGGCATCGGCGCTTGCCAGCTCTTCGGCCAGCAGCGGCAGGCCACCGGCGACGCGCAGCCAGAATCGCGCCTCCTCCACGTCTCCCAGACGCTCGCGCAGCCACGGCTCGGCCGCCTCCAGCGGCGGCACGGCGAGGTTCCAGTGCTGGCAGCGCGAACGAATCGTTGCCAGCAGCCGCGAGGGAACATCGGAGACCAGAATGAACAGGGTGCGCTCGCCCGGCTCTTCCAGGCTCTTCAGCAACGCGTTGGAGGCCGCGACGTTCATCGCCTCGGCCGGTTCGATACGGATGACTCGATAGCCGCCCTGCTGGGCGGTTTGGGAGACGAAGCCGTTGACCTGACGAATCGAGTCGACACGGATCTGGCGCGACTTTTCAGCCGGCGCCACGTGGAGCAGATCGGGATGATAGCCCGACGCCAGCATGCGGCAGCCGTGGCACTCGCCACAGGCGATGTCTCCCGGCGTGCGACACAGCGTTCGCGCGATCAGCGCATCGGCCAACGGCTGCTTGCCGATCCCGCGCGGGCCGGACAGCAGCAAGGCGTGCGGGAGACGACCACTGTCCTGCAGCTCGACCAGCTTCCGCCAGCGATCGAGTTGCCATGGCAACGGGGTCATAACCATGCGGTGAGCCTTTCCGTCAGGCACTGCTCGATGGACTTCTGGACCGCTTCCAGCCCGGGCGAGGCATCGATGACCGCGAATCTCGCTTCCTCGGCGGCGCGTGCCAGGTAAGCCTCGCGCACGGCTTCGAAGAACGTTTCACGTTCACGCTCGAATCGATCGAGCTGGGCACCCCGCTGGGTGACACGCTGCGCGGCCACGCTTACCGGCACGTCGAGCAGCACGGTCAGATCGGGTTGCAGGCCGCCCTGGACAAGGACTTCCAGCGTGCGAATGCGCTGAAAATCCAGCCCGCGCCCGCCACCCTGATAGGCAAAAGTGGCATCGGTGAAGCGATCGCAGACCACCCAGGCGCCGCGAGCCAGTGCCGGCCGGATAAGTTCAGCCAGATGCTGGGCACGCGCGGCGAAGACCAGCAGCAGCTCGGCATCATCGCTCCACGCCTCTTCACGGGTCGGGTCCAGCAACAGCTCGCGAATGGCTTCGGCGCCAGGCGTGCCCCCCGGTTCCCGGGTGCGTACTACCTCGATGCCCCGTGACGTGAGCCAGTCGCAGACGAAGCCGACATTGGTCGTCTTGCCCACGCCCTCGCCGCCTTCCAACGTGATGAAGCGGCCGGTCCGCTGTTCCATATCGCCTGCGCTCATGCGGTGTCGTCTCGTCGGTATGGTCGGTTTTGCGGGTGCAAGCCCGCGATCTCAATCGCGATTCAGGATATAGCGGCGGACAGCCGCATTGTGCTCTTGCAGTGTCCGCGAAAACTGATGCGAGCCATCACCCTTGGCGACGAAATAGAGCGTATCGCCATCGGCGGGATGCACCGCAGCCTCGAGCGCCCCCCGGCCAGGCATGGCGATCGGTGTCGGCGGCAACCCTTCGATAACGTAGGTATTGTAGGCGGTCTGCCGCTGGAGATCGGCGCGCGTGATATTGCCGACGTAGCTGTCTCCCATGCCATAGATGACGGTGGGATCGGTCTGCAGGCGCATGCCCTTCTCCAGGCGTCGCGTAAAGACGCCGGCGATCTCGTTGCGCTCCGCCGGGACGCCAGTCTCCCGTTCGATCAGCGATGCCAGAATCAGCGCCTGGTAAGGCGAGTCGATCGGCAAATCATCATCGCGTTCGTCCCATACCGTGTTCAGCGTCTGCTGCATGCGGTCGAACGCGCGCTGCAGGAGTTCGATATCGGTAACACCCTTGTGATAACGGTAGGTGTCGGGGAAGAACTGCCCCTCGGGATACGTCTCCTCATGGCCCAGCGCCGCCATGATCTCCTTGCCGCTCATCTCGCGAGTACGATGTTCGAGCTTCGGCGCCTGATCCAGCAGCCGGCGCATCTGCCTGAAGGTCCAACCCTCCGGCACCGTCAGGCGGTAGGTCACGACCTGGTCGCTCGAGAGATGCGCGATCAGTTGGCGGCCGTTCATGCCCGGTTCGATCTCGAACTCCCCGGCCCGAAGCCCCTGCGTGGCCTTGGGGGCGACGCGCGCCAGAATCCGATAGGGCCAGGCCGCTTCGATGATGCCCCGGCTCTCGAGGTCATGAACGACCTGGGTGAAAGCCGCACCGGGCGGCACCTCGTAAATCGTCGTCTCGTCGAGCGCGATCGGTGCATCGAGCTGTTTCTGCCAGTAATGGAAGCCGCCGAACACCACGATCGTGGCGACCAGCAACAGCAGGATCAGAATCTTGAGGACACGCATGTTCATCCTTAATGGCCGAGTATTCCGTCATGGCGTACCCGAGCGAAATACTGGCGTCAATCGTCCGGGTTCAGCGGGTAACCCAGACGCCCGTGAGCCATTTGCTGAAGGGGGGAATCGAACGCCGGCGGCCACCGCTGGAGGCATTTCCCAGAGGCATCGTCGAGCCGACGAATGGGCCAGACTCCCTGGACGCTGTTGAGCAGCCAGACGGCGTCGGCCTGATGCAAAGTCTCCAGCCCCGCTCGTACCCAGTGCAACTCGATGTCGTCATTCATGGCGCTCAACAACGTGCCCTTGACGCCGCAGCGATCCAGCAACGGCGTCTCGAACCGCCCCTGCCGATACCAGATCAGATTCATCGCCGTGGCTTCGACCAGATGACCCTCGCTGTCGCAGAGCAGCCCTTCGGCAATGGCATCGTCCTGCCACTCCTGGCGCGCCAGCACGTTCTCCAGCCGCGCCAGATGCTTGATGCCGGCCAGCCGCGGCTGAATACCCAGGCGTAGTTCGCAGCATCGCACATCGACACCCTCGAACCAGCGCCGGGATGCAGGCTGGAAAGCCGACGCGGTCCAGCGCCAGCGCAACTCGGCGGAGCCGGGCGGACGATAACCGCGTCCGCCGCTGCCGCGGGTCACCATCAGCTTGAGTACGCGAAGCCCCGGGCCGCATTGCGCCGGCAACCGATCGAATGCCTCGAAGTCCGGCAACGGCAGCGAAAGCCGCTCGACGCCTTGTCGCAGCCGCGCCATGTGGTATTCCCACAGCAACGGCTGCCCGTCCCGAACCAGGACGGTTTCGAATAGACCGTCGCCGTAGGCCAGTCCGCGGTCGTCGAACGGGAGCGCCATGTCGCGCATCTCGATCAGACCTGGGTGAAGATCAGTGAACCATTGGTGCCGCCGAACCCGAAGGAGTTGGACAGCGCGGTGCGGATGGGCATGTCCCGCGCCGTGTGAGGCACGTAATCCAGCACGCAATTCTCGTCGGGGTTATCCAGATTGATCGTCGGCGGCGCGACCTGATCGCGGATCGCCAGAACGCAGAAGATGGCCTCGACGGCACCGGCAGCGCCCAGCAGGTGGCCGATCATCGATTTGGTCGAACTGACCGCGACGCGACGAGCCGCATCCCCCATGACCCGCTCGACGGCACGGCTTTCCGCCACGTCCCCGGCCGATGTCGACGTACCGTGAGCGTTGATGTACTGGATATCGGAAGGATCGATGCCGGCATCACGAATCGCATTGGCCATCGAGGCTGCCGCGCCGTTGCCGTCCTCGGGAGGCGAAGTCATATGGAAAGCATCGTCGCTCATGCCGAAACCGGTCAGCTCCGCGTAGATGGTCGCACCACGGCGCTTGGCATGCTCGTACTCCTCGAGCACCATGACGCCGGCGCCGTCGGATAGCACGAAGCCGTCACGGTCGCGATCCCACGGGCGGCTGGCGGCCTGCGGATCGTCATTGCGCGTCGACAAAGCCCTCGCAGCGGAAAAGCCCCCAAGCCCCAGTGGCGTGGTGGCCATTTCGGCCCCACCGCAAAACATCACGTCGGCATCACCATAGGCGATCGTGCGCGCACTGTAGCCAATATTGTGCGTGCCGGTCGTACAGGCCGTAGTAATGGCGATATTCGGGCCTTTGAAACCATGCTGGATCGCCAGGCTGCCGGAGATCATGTTGATGATCGAACCCGGCACGAAGAACGGCGAAATACGACGCGGTCCGCCCTTCTTGAGCGAGTCGTGATTGCGCTCGATCATCGGCAACCCGCCGATGCCCGACCCGATCGCGACGCCGATACGATGCGCGTTCTCTTCGGTACACTCGATGCCCGAATTGCGCATCGCTTGCGTCGCGGCGGCAACGCCGTACTGGATGAACAAGTCCATCTTGCGAGCATCCTTGGGATTGAGATACTCGCCGATATCGAAATCCTTGATCGCACCGCCGAATCGCGTGTTGAAGCCCGCGATATCGAAACTGTCGATCGGCGCGATGCCACTCTTCCCTGAGAGGAGGCTCTTCCAGCTCTCCTCGACCGTGTTACCCACTGGCGTTACCAACCCCAGCCCGGTCACCACCACTCTTCTGCGCGGCATCGAATCTCCTCCGAACTTCCTGATGGCCATGGAAGGCACACCCGTGAATGGCAGCCTTGGCCATCACATCACGAGATCCCGACCTTCGCCTGGCCCGACTGGCGCAAATTATACCTGAACATCCCGGGAGATGGGCGCCACAAGCAGGGACTTTGACCTCTCTCTTCGAGCGTCAACATGATCCCGAGAAGCGGACCCTGAAATGCAGAAAGCCGCTCTCATGGAGAGCGGCTTTCCGAACATCGCGATTTCAGCCGGCCAGAACACTCCGCCATGGCGGAGTGCGCAAGGCTTACTGGTGAGCGACGATGTAGTCGATCGCTTCCTGAACGGTCGTGATCTTTTCAGCTTCTTCGTCGGGAATTTCGGTGTCGAATTCCTCTTCGAGCGCCATCACCAGTTCGACGGTATCCAGCGAATCCGCGCCGAGGTCTTCGGTGAAGGATGAGGAGTTCTGAATATCCTCTTCCTTGACGTTCAGGCGTTCGGCAACAACCTTCTTCACGCGCTCTTCGATGGTGCTCATTATGTCGTTACTCCTAGTGGTACGAATCCGCCAGCTAAAAAGCTGCGGGTAGTTTATAGACCGCCCCCAGACGACGCAACCCGCGTCGCGGAAGGATTACCGCATGTTCATACCGCCGTTAACCTGCAGCGTTTCGCCGGTAATATACCCGGCAGCATCGCTGGTGAGAAACCCAATGGCGGCAGCGATTTCCGCCGGCTGCCCCAGGCGCGCCAGCGGAATTTGTCCCAGAAGCGCTTCTCGCTGCGCTTCCGGCAAGGACTGGGTCATGTCCGTGTCGATAAAACCGGGCGCCACGGCATTGACCGTGATCGCACGGGAGGCGACCTCTCGAGCCAGGGCCCGGGTAAAACCTTCCATGCCCGCCTTGGCGGCAGCATAGTTGGCCTGTCCCAGATTGCCCATCATCGCGACGACGGAACTGACGTTGACGATACGACCGAAGCGCGCCCGCGTCATCCCCCTGAGACTCGCCTTGGAAACACGATAGACCGACTTCAGGTTGGTATCGAGCACCTCGTCCCACTCGTCTTCTTTCATGCGCATCAGCAGGTTATCCCGCGTGATGCCGGCATTGTTGACCAGAATGGTCGGTGCCCCGAAGGTTTCGGTGATGCGCTTGAACACGGCATCGATACTGGCCTGATCCGTCACGTCCAGCGCCAGACCCAACCCCTCGATATCTTGAGCCTTGAGATCCTCGTCAATCCTGGCGGCGCCACTTTCACTGGTCGCGGTGGCGACGACGATTCGCCCCTGCCGCCCCAGCTCGTGCGCGACCGCGCGCCCGATACCCCGGCTCGCTCCCGTGACCAGCGCGACTCTACGTTCGGTCATGATGTCATCCATCCTTTAAGGCTCTTGTACATCCAGCGCATCACGCGCCAGCTCCAGCGCCGCAGCCAAGGTGTCAGGGTCGTTGACTGCGAGCCCCTTGGCCTGACGCTGGATCCGCTTGTTCAGTCCGGTCAGAACCTTGCCCGGCCCGCATTCGATGAAGACCCCGGCGCCATCGTCGAACATGGCATTGACGCATTCGGTCCAGCGCACCGGACGGTAGAGCTGCTCGACCAGACGCTGCTGGAGCACCTCCGTCGTCTGCGGCACTTGCGCATTGACGTTCTGGTAGACGGCGTAACGCGGCAGCTTGAATTCCATCGTCGCCATCGCCTGGGCAACCTGCTCGGCCGCGGGCTGCATCAAGGCACAGTGGGACGGCACCGAAACAGGCAAGGGCAGCGCACGCTTGGCACCCGCCTCCTGGCACAGCGCAATGGCGCGATCGACAGCACCCTGATGCCCCGCGATGACGACCTGGCCCGGCGAATTGTAATTTACCGCCGACACCACCTCCGACTGGGCCGCATCGCGACAGGCCGCTTCCACCGCCGTGTCGTCCAGACCCAGAATCGCGGCCATCGCGCCGACGCCGGCCGGCACCGCCTGCTGCATCGCCTCGCCACGCAAACGCACGAGACGCACGCCTTCGGCAAAGCCCAGGGCGCCGGAACAGACCATGGCGCTATACTCGCCCAGACTATGCCCAGCCATCATGCCGGGACGCGGCCCTTCGAGCTCCTGCCAGACGCGCCAGATCGCCACGCTGGCGGTCAGCAGCGCAGGTTGCGTACAAGCCGTCGCGTTGAGTTTTTCTTCTGGTCCTTCCTGAACGACATGCCAAAGATCATAGCCCAGCGCTTCCGATGCTTCATCGAATGTCGTGCGCACTACGCTGTAACGTTCGGCGAGTTCCCGCAGCATGCCGACCTGCTGGGAACCCTGCCCCGGAAAGACCAAAGCCAGTGATTGCGTCATCGCGCTCACCCTTGAAATGATGGACCGTCGGAACTCGTCATATCGCGAGACCCGCTATCCACTCGACCGCTCGCAACGGTCGACGAGATAACAGGCGTCGCTACATCCTGAGACCATGCAGCGCGGAAATGCCCCGGAAGCCCGACCTCGACTTCTCGCATTGCCCGGTCGATGGCGAAAGCAAAAGCCTGGGCGCTGGCGTTACCGTGGCTTTTGACCACGATGCGATTCAGGCCAAGCAGGCTGGCGCCGTTATGCCGCACCGGATCCAGCTGCGCCTTGAGCCGCATCAGCGTCGGCCTTGCCAGTGCCGTGACCAGCCGCGTCGACCAGTGGGACTCGAAGGTTTCCTGCAGACGCTTGAGCAGCATCTGGGCGACCCCCTCGCTCGCCTTGAGCACGGCGTTTCCCACGAAGCCGTCGCAAACCACCACGTCGGCCTGGCCGGAAAAGATGGCATCGCCCTCGAGATACCCGATGTACTCGAAGTCGCTGCCACCGCGCCCCCTTAGCAGCGCGTCGGCTTCACGTACGCGAGCCACCCCCTTGCTCGCCTCGACGCCGATATTCAGCAGCGCCACCCTGGGCACCGCAACGCCATCCACGACGCGCGCCATCAGCGCCCCCATATGGGCGAAGTCGAACAGATGTCGGGCGTGCACATCGACACTGGCGCCCAGGTCCAGCAGATAGCAGCGCCCACCCTTTCGGGTCGGCACCGCCGTACTGATGGCAGGTCGCGAAATGCCGGGAACCGTCCCCAACTCGCGCCGCGCCAGCGCGACCAGCGCACCGGTATTGCCACAGGTAATGCCGGCATCGGCTTCGTGTTCACACACGGCTGCCAGCATGCCGTACAAGCTGGTGGCGGAAGGGTCGTCGAACACATCCATCGGCGGCGTGGACTGCAGCACCACACGCGGTGCATCCACCAGCCTGACGCGTTTGGCGAGGGACGGCTCCCCCGAGGCCTTGCCCAGTTCCGCCACCAGAGCGCAAAGCTCTGCCCGCGGACCAAACACCGACGGTTCGAGATCAGGGTGGCGCGCCAGCGCCAGAAACAGACCACCAATAGTGGCGCGGGGACCGAAGTCCCCGCCCATGGCATCAATGGCGATGCGCATTGCCTAGCGAAACGCTCGAGGTCTCGTTAAACGTCGACGACCTTGCGACCACGATAGTAGCCGTCCGGCGCGACGTGATGACGACGATGCGTGGTACCGGTTTCCTGATCCTGGGACAAAGCCGGAGAAGTCAGGGCATCGTGTGCACGACGCATGCCACGCTTGGAACGAGTTTTACGGTTTTGTTGAACGGCCATGATATGACTCCAACGTCAATGTCTTTCAGATTCAGAATTTTCCCTTCAACGACTTCAGGACGTCAAAGGGGCTATCAGGGCGGGAGACCTCTTCAACCGGGGCTTCACCGCTGCTCATTTGCTCACGAGAAATCGCACAATTCGCTTCATCGTGATAGACCACTTGGGGCAGGCTGAGAATCAGCTCGTCCTCGACCGCCCCCAGCAGGTCAAGCTGTTCGTCGTCGACCAGAACCGGCTCGTAGTCACTGGGCACCTCCGCCGCCAACGCATCGTCACTGACGATGGCCAGCTTGAAATGGCTCGCGACGGATACCGCCATGGGCTGCAGGCAGCGCCGACACGGCACCATGAGATCCGCTTCCAGCTCGCCGTCGATGAGATGGCGCCGCTGCGTGTCGACGTCGAACTGCAGCCTGACGCTAGCGTTGCCTTGCTGCGGCCCGATCTCATCCTGCAGGCGCACCAGTTTCTCGAGGTCGACGAGACCCTCGATCATTTCTTGGTTTGCCGCTGCCCGATAGGGTTCGACGGTCGGTGGAAGTCGTCTGGTCAACATAGGCGCGACATAATAGGGACTCACCGTGCCCCTGTCAAAGCAGATGAAGCACGCTATCCTGTTGCCGGAAACGCGTCGGCTACGGGTCTCGGGCCAGGAACCCGGCGCGACACCTATCCGACTCCAAAGAGGAAGCCCATGTCTCGCCTGGTACTCGCCTCCAGCTCTCGCTACCGCCGCCAGTTACTGGATCGGCTCGATCTCTCCTACCAATGGGCCGCACCGGATATCGACGAAGCCCGGCGCGCCGACGAGAATGCCGTCACCCTGGCGCACCGCCTGGCGCTGTCCAAGGCGCAGGCGATCGCAGCCGACTATCCCGATCACCTGATCATCGGCTCCGACCAGCTGGCGCTGTTCGAAGGAGACATGCTGGGAAAGCCCGGCGACTTCGATACGGCTTGCGCCAATTTGCGCCGGTTTTCGGGCCATCAGGTCAGCTTCATGACTGGTCTCGCCCTGATCGACACCGGTGCCGGGCGTCATCGTGTCGTGCATGACACCTACCATGTCTGGTTCCGAAACCTGAGTGACGAGGAGATCGAAAACTACGTCTCTCGCGATCAGCCTTACGACAGCTCGGGCAGCTTCCGCATGGAAGGCCTCGGCATTGCACTGTTCCAGCGCTTCGAAGGCAACGACCCCAACACCTTGATCGGCCTGCCCCTCATCAAGCTCTGCGAACTTCTGAGAGAGGCAGGGCTGAACCCCCTCGCGGGTCAGGGCAACTGATAGCGTACGGGCGAGGCGCCGTTGCTCAGCCCCAGCCAGTGAGCGGCAGCGCTGGTCAGCTTGTCGGAGACCAGCGCCCAGGGGTCCAGCGACGGCGTATAATCCTTCAGACTCACCTCGCCCAGGCGTGCGCGAGACAGTTGCTCGAGATTGCCGATGTCATCGACCAGCCCCAGCGCTTTTGCCTGTTCACCGGTCCATATCAGACCCGAGAAGAGTGCAGGATCGTCGCTCAGGCGGTCGCCACGCCCAGCCTTGACCGCATCGATGAACTGCTGATGCGTGGTGTTCAATACCGATTGCCAGAAGTCGCGCTGCGCCGGTGAAATCTCGGAGAACGGATCCATGAAGGCCTTGTTCTCACCGGCGGTAAAGACCCGCCGCTCGACGCCCACCTTGTCGATCGCTTCCTGAAGGCCGAATCCGGCACTGATGACCCCGATGGAGCCGACCAGACTGGCTGGCGACGCGTAGATGCGATCCGCCGCCGAGGCCATGTAGTAGGCACCGCTGGCACCGATATCCTCGATCACTGCCAGAATCGGCTTATCGCCCTGCCCCTGGAGATAGCGAATCTCGTCGTAAACCCGTTGCGACTGGACCGGGCTGCCGCCGGGGCTATTGACATGCAGCACGACGGCATCGGCGTCCGAGGCGCGCCAGGCCTGCTGCAATCCTTCGATGATGCGCTCCGCGCTGGCCTGGCCGTTGGCATCGATGGGCCCGCTGACCTCGACGATGCCAAGATGGCGACGGCTGGCAGACGCCCCCTCCCCCTGCGCCAGGAACATGGCATAGGCGCTCAGACAGAGGCTCGCGATCACGATCAGCGCGAACAACAGGCGAAAGAAGATCTTCCAGCGTCGTGATTGCCGCTGCTCTTTCAGGACGCCGCCGATCCAGCGGTCCATCATTTGCACTTCGGCCAATCGCACCGAGTCGGCATCGGCCGGCTCGTCACCGCGGGAAGAGGCTGCCGCCCGGCGTCGCTCGACCTCCTCTCGGCTCAGTTCCGGCCCCTGTGTCCAGTCATCCCGTCGTTCGTCGCTCATCTATCCTCTCCTTGCTGAATGCCACCGTGCATGGACCATCCGGACACGCGGGAGCTATCCGGTATCCCGTCATGCCGGCGGGATCGGATATCGCCTCGATGCCGACAACCGGCGCTCTCAAACCAGCAGCCACTCGACGACCGATGAAAAGTCGTCGGCAACGAATTGCGGCTCGCTACGCATCAGGCGCTGACGCTCGTGAACGCCGTAGGTCACCGCGACGCGATCCATGCCGATGGCCCTGGCCATCTCCAGATCATATTCGGTATCCCCGACCATGACGGCCTCCGCCACCGGCACGCCACACTCGGCCAACAGCTCTTCCAGCATCAGCGGATGCGGCTTGGAGCGGGTGAGATCGGCGGTGCGGCTGGCAACGAACCAGTCACCGCAGGATTCGTGGCCGAAGACACGGTCGAGCCCACGACGACTTTTTCCGGTCGCCACCGCCAGCCGGCATTCAGCGTCACCCCGCAAGCGCCGGATACCCTCGGTCACGCCGGGAAAAAACGGCGTCGGTATTCGATCGACGGCCCGGAACTGATGCCCATAGGCTTCGCGCAAACGATCCTGCTCCTGAAGCGTCACGTCCGGAAACAGTACGGCGACCGCTTCGGGCAGTCCTAGCCCGATAATGTCGCGAACGGCAGCGTCATCCGGCACCGGCCATTGCAGCTCACGCGCAGCGGCCTGCATGCAGGCGACGATACGCGCCGCGGAGTCCATCAGCGTGCCATCCCAGTCGAAGATGACCAGCGAATAGCGACAGCGCCGAACTGCCTGGCCCGGCAGCGCTTCGACCGCGCTCGTCTCAACCGCCATGACGGGCACGCTCCAGTACCTTTTCCAACCCCGGTTCCAGCGGCGCTCTCGCTTGTACCGGGCGCCCGGTCTTGGGGTCGGGGAAGGTCAGCGTCAGCGCATGGAGGAACAGCCGATCCAGGCGCAGGGAGCGTGCAAGGTAGGCTCCCTCGGCGCTGCCGTACTTGTCGTCCCCTAGCAGCGGGTGACCGGCATGAGCGGCATGAACACGAATCTGGTGAGTACGACCAGTGACCGGCTCCGCCTCGACCAGCGTGACCTTCGGGAACGTTTCCCGCACGGCGAAGCGCGTGCGCGACACCTTGCCGCCGTCATCCACCCGCACTCGTCGCTCGCCGTTACCGGCGTCATAGCGCTCCAGCCGCGCACTGACGTAATCGCGGCGCGCCGGCCAGCGCCCCTGAACCAGCGCCAGATAGCCCTTCTCCATGCGGCGCTCGCGCAGCGCGGTGTTGAGAGACAGCAGCGATTCACGGTTCTTGGCCAGCAGCAGACAGCCCGAGGTATCACGGTCGAGCCGATGAACGAGCTCGAGAAAATCCAGGTCTTCGCGCACCTGGCGCAGCGCCTCGATCAATCCGATCTTGACCCCGCTCCCTCCATGTACCGCCAGCCCGGAAGGCTTGTTGATCACCAGCCAGTCCGGGCCTTCGATGACGACACTGCCGGCCAGCAGGTTACGCAGGCTTTCGCTGGCCTCCTTGACGGCGCTTTCCGGCGCCAGCCTCAACGGCGGCACGCGAACCACGTCGCCGGCCTGGACGCGATAATCCGCCTTGATGCGCTTCTTGTTGACGCGCACCTCGCCCTTGCGAACGATGCGGTAGATCAACGATTTCGGCGCCCCCTTGAGCCGCGTACGCAAGAAATTGTCGATTCGCTGCCCATGCTGCGACTCGCTGACCTCGATGAACTGAACTTCCTGGCCTTCGGCCATGCTTGACTCCCCTCGACAGCGCTCCGTGGCGACACCCGCGCGCCGCCGGGCGCCATTCTAACGCACCGCGCCCGCAGCGCGAGCTCAATTGCCGCTACCTCGGCATTACTGTTATATTGCGAGCTCACTCGGTGGGCGCTATGCCCATTCAGGCGCCAGCCACTGAATACGCTGGCCGAAGTGAAAAAATGTCTCGATCTTCCAGAGAGTTAACGAAGCCTACCGCTCACGGCTGCTGGAATGATCAAAACACGTTTGGAACGCCAGACCCCGACTCGACGGCGCGACTGACAGTCTCAGTTCGCCAGACTCGCGGAAAAATCCACAGGTACCAGTGGAAGGCGTCGCCGAACCGAACAATGCCAAGTGATATGAACGGCAGTCTGCAGGACCGGATGCGCCAACGAAAAAGCGCACCGTGACATGTCCTGCCACCGTTTCGTACTCGACCCATGTTCGTGTAGCACCCGATAAAAGCAGGTAACGACAGCAAAGATGTAATGGCAATGAGCAGGCACGTTACTGGGCTCGACGAGCGTCGATCCGAACTCGCATCGATGGGCATTTCGTGCCACGTGACAAGCGATTTTCGGACCTCCTCCTCGAGTCCCTGACGCGGGTTTCGCACGTATTACACGTTGAACTCGTTCTGACACACGCCGCGCTTGTTTGCCCTGCCGGGTCGCTTCACCCATGTGCGCGAGCACAGCACGACCGCTAGCGGTTCGTCGTCGCCGATTGCAGCACGCCTTCCACCGGCACGCTCAATTAGCGAGACCGTATGAAAAGAATGCTCATCAACGCGACACAGCCCGAAGAGCTGCGCGTCGCGCTCGTCGATGGACAACGCCTTTACGACCTGGACATCGAATCCGGTGCCCGGGAGCAGAAGAAAGCCAATATCTATCGAGGCAAGATCACTCGCGTCGAACCCAGTCTGGAAGCGGCCTTCGTCGACTTCGGCGCGGAACGTCATGGCTTCCTGCCGCTCAAGGAGATCTCTCGCGAGTACTTCTCCAAGGAGCCGTCAGGCCGGCCGAACATCAAGGAAGTCCTGAAGGAAGGCCAGGAAGTCATCGTCCAGGTCGACAAGGAAGAGCGCGGCAACAAGGGCGCGGCGTTGACGACCTTCGTCAGCCTGGCCGGTCGCTTTCTGGTACTGATGCCCAACAACCCTCGCGCCGGCGGCATCTCCCGTCGCATCGAGGGTGAAGAGCGCAGCCAGCTCAAGGAGGCCATGGGCCAACTGACGCTTCCCGACAAGATGGGCGTCATCGTTCGCACCGCGGGCATCGGCCGCTCGCCGGAAGAGCTTCAGTGGGACCTCGACTACCTGGCGCAGGTGTGGGACGCCATCACGACCGAAGCGGTCAAGCGGCCGGCCCCCTTCCTGATCTACCGCGAGTCGAACGTCATCATTCGCGCCATGCGCGACTACCTGCGCCAGGATATCGGCGAGGTGCTGATCGACAGCAAGGATGTCCACGAGGAAGCCCTCAGCTTCATTCGCCAAGTCATGCCGTCCTACCAGCAGAAGATCAAGTTCTACACCGACGACGTACCGCTGTTCTCGCGCTTCCAGATCGAATCCCAGATCGAGACGGCCTATCAGCGTGAGGTCAAACTGCCCTCCGGCGGCTCGGTCGTCATCGATCATACCGAAGCGCTGGTTTCCATCGACATCAACTCGGCACGCGCCACTCGCGGCGCCGATATCGAAGAGACCGCCCTGCAGACCAACCTGGAAGCGTCCGACGAGATCGCCCGTCAACTGCGTCTGCGGGATATCGGCGGCCTGGTCGTCATCGACTTCATCGACATGTCGCCCGCGCGCAATCAGCGCGAAGTCGAGAATCGCGTGCGTGACGCACTCAAGCTCGACCGCGCGCGCGTTCAGATCGGCCGTATCTCGCGCTTCGGCCTGATGGAAATGTCGCGCCAGCGTCTGCGTCCCTCTCTCGGCGAGACCAGCGGCGTCGTCTGCCCCCGCTGTGATGGTCAAGGCACCATCCGCGATGTGCGCTCCATTGCGCTGTCGATCCTGCGCCTGATCGAAGAGGAGGCAATGAAGGAGCGCAGCGCCCAGATTCGCGCCATCCTGCCGGTCCCCGTGGCGACCTATCTGCTCAACGAGAAGCGCAACGTGCTCTCCGACATCGAGCGCCGCCAGAACGTCAAGGTTCTGCTGCTGCCGAATCCGGAAATGGATACGCCGCACTACGAAGTTCAGCGTTTCCGTGATGACCATGTCTCCGAAGACGGTGACGACATCAAGTCGAGCTTCGAGCTTTCCGTCGACAGCGAACTGCTCAAGGAGCCGGAGACGACGCTCGCCAAGCCGATTCAGCGCACTCAGGCCGCCGTGCAGACCGTTCAGCACACGGCACCTGCCCCGGATTCACTCCACCAGGAGCCGGAGCCGACCCCGCAGGCGCCGAGCGCACCCAATGCACCGACGCCGACGCCGACGCCGGCAACCCCCCAGCAGGGCCAGAGCTCGGGCGGCCTGCTGCAGCTCTTCCGAGGTCTGTTCGGACGTCACCGTGCCGGCGAGGAAATGTCGAAGCCGAACGGCACGGCCAGCCAGCGCGGCCAAGGCACTAATAGCGGCGGCCAATCGACGAGCACGCCCCGTGGCGGTGCCAGCGGCAACAATAATGGCGCGGGCAATTCACGCCCGTCGCGCTCGTCCTCCCAGAAGAATGATCGTGACGGCGGCGCCAAGCGTAACGACGGCAATACCAAAACCGCCGACAACGCTCGTAGCGACAGCAATTCCCGGAACGACGGCAACGGTCGCAACGACAATGGCAATCGGCAAGGTAATAACCGCCGACGCCGCAGCCAGGACGACCGTCAGGGCCAGCCCCGTCAGCCGCGCCAGGATAATCGACAGGAGAGCCGCCCGGACAACCGCGGTAGCGACAAGGTCGAAAAAGCCGACAAGGCCGAACAAGCCGACAAGACCGCTAACGATCGGCGTAACGACACCTCGAAGCCCGAGAGCAACAAACCGTCCAGCGACATCAAGCCTTCGCGCACCGAGACACGCGAGACGGCACCAGTCGCCGCGACGGAGGCCGTCGACAGCAAGCCGAAGCGCACGCGCAACAATCCGCGCAATCGCTCGCGCAAGCATGCGCTGAATCCGGCGGCGGTCGAAGAGCAGCAGCGTCTGCAGGCCGAGGCGCCGACGGATACCAGCAGCGCGACCGAGGCAGCAGCACCGACCACAGCCGCCGACGCGGTCGAAGCCAAGTCCAAGGCAGTCGAAGCGAAGGCAACTGACGAAGCGAAGGCGACTGACGAAGCGAAGGCGACTGCTGAGCCCAAGGCAACCGGCGAAGCCAAGGCGACCGACAAGGCGGAGACGGCTGCTGAGGCCAAGGCGACCGACGGGGCGAAGACGAACGCCGAGACTCAGGCCTCCACGGCACGGCAGTCGTCGACCCAGGACGACAAACCCACGGCCACGCCTGCGGCTCCCAAGGCAGATACGAAGGCGGATACGAAGCCTGTTGAGCAGCCGGCCGCTGCCGAAAAGCCACAGGCTGACCAGACCGCCGCGGCGCCGAGCAAGACTGCCCAGCGACAGGAAGCAGCTGCCGACAAGGCGGACGCCACCCCGACCGTCAGCCAGCCGACGAGCGCAGCTGCCGATGTTGTCGAGACGACGGCGGAATCCGCCGAGCGCCCCGCAAAAACGTCAGCCACTTCGCCGAGCGACGATAAACCCGATGTCGCGACCAGGACGACCGCTGACGACGTCAAAGCCGAAGCGCCCCGCCAGGAGGCTACGGCGGCACAAGCGAGCGAATCCTCTTCGTCGGAGACGACAGCCGAGCCCAAGCCCGTACAGTCTCGTGAAGAGCCGTCTCGTGAAGAGCCGTCTCGCGAAAAATCGCCTCGTCAGAAGCGTGACCGCACGCCGCAGCCGGAAAAGGCGGCATCCACGGCCGCTGACAGCGTATCGAACGCCGACGTACCGGCGGCCGCCGCTGAAGGGGCGATCCTTGGCGAGACGAACGAGCCGGTTGCGGAGTCGAAGTCAGCGGCCGAGCGCGAAGCTGGCGTAGAAAAGGCCCAGGAAGCGCCAGCAACGCCGGTTGCAGGCACGACCATGCTGTCTGCCGTGCCGGCTTCATCCGAGGCCCAGGAGCAGGCACCGGCTTCCGCGACCGCCAGCGCCGCAGCGCCCGAGCCGGCGACACCGGACACGGCGCCCAGCCAGGCCGAAGCCGGCGATCATCAGGCAGCAGCTGCGACACCCGACAACGCTGAATCCAGCGAGCCGGCATCGACAGCCAGAACGCCGAGTGCCGACGCTTCCGGCGAAGAGAGCAGCAGCGAGCCACGCCGGCCGCGTCGTCGTCGGGCCCACAACGACCCGCGCGAAAAGCGTCGTCGCGAGTCCGGCCAGAACGATAGCTGATCGTCAACGACAGCTGCCGTAGAAAGCGAAAAGCCCAGACAATATTGTCTGGGCTTTTTCTTGGCCGCTCGCCAGCGCCTGTCTCGAGGGCCTAACGTCTTCCCGAAGGCCTAACGTCTTGTCTCGAGGACGTTATCTCTCTCGGCCATTACGCTCTGTCATCACCCCCGCTAACCGATCGACCGCGCCCCGACCCAGCGCGGCTCACGCTCCAGCGTCACCTCGAATCGGGCATGAACGGTCTCGACGATCTGGTCGGCAAAGGCCAACAGCCCTTCCAGCGTCCCGCCTCCGAAATGAACCAGTACCAGAGCCTGGCGATCATGAACGCCAAAACTGCCTTGTCGATACCCTTTCAATCCACACTGATCGATCAGCCAACCCGCGGCCAGCTTCACCCGCCCATCCGGCTGCGGATAGTGCGGCATCGACGGCATCTGTGACAACAGGTGAGAAGCCTGAATCCCGGAGACGAACGGGTTCTTGAAAAAGCTGCCGGCGTTGGGCGTATGTGCCGGATCGGGCAGCTTCTCACGGCGTATGGCACAGACAGCCGCGAAGACATCCCGTGCGCTTGCAGGCGCGGCCACATGCTCACTCAGCGCACCGTAATCGAGCTTGGGCGCGGGGCGCGAGGAGAGCGTCAGGCCAAGCCGGGTAATGACGACCTGATTCGCCAGCTCGCGCTTGAACACACTATCGCGATAGCCCAGCTCGCAAGCCTCGCGTTCCAGGCGATGCCGCCTACCGTCCCGCCGGTCCACGAGCTCGACCCAATCCAGCACGTCGGCGATCTCGACACCGTACGCGCCGATATTCTGGATCGGCGCGGCGCCGGCCAATCCGGGAATCAAGGCGAGATTCTCGATCCCCCATAGCTCACGCTCGACACAGGATTCGACCAGCGCGTGCCAGCCGACCCCAGCGCCCACTTCGACATGAACCGCATTGCCGCGACCCGGCGCGAACGATACGCCTTCGAGATCCGCACACAGCGTGAGCCCTTCGATCCGACGTGGCAACAGCACATTGCTGCCGCCGCCCAGCACCGTCATCTCCCAGCCGTGCTCGTTGGCCAGTTGCAGCCCTTGAACGACCTCACCTTCGGTCCGGGCGCGCCAGAAACGCGCTGCCCGGCTGGGTAGCGCCAGCGTATTGGCGTCGGAAAGATCATGATCGACCTCCAGATCGTCAACCTCGCCTTCCCGCATCAGAGGATACCCAGCCGCTGACGCAACGATGCCACGACGCCTTCCACAGCGTCTTCCAGCTGATCCAGCACCTGCTGAAACCCGGCTTCGCCGCCGAAATAGGGGTCCGGCACGTCCTCGTCGAGCTGCCCGGCATAATTCAGCAAGCGCGATACGCGAGCACGGCTGTCAGCCGGCTGCAGCGCGAGCGTGCGCTCGAGATTGTCGCTGTCCATCACCAGGATCTCCTCGAACCGCTCGAAGTCCTCGACGGTCAACTGCCGCCCGCGCAATTCACCGAGGTCGATGCCTCGATCGGTGGCGGCCCGAAGCGCACGCGGGTCCGGCGGCTGGCCCACGTGCCAGGCGCCGGTACCACAGGAGTCCACCGCCACGCGATCCGCCATGCCTTCTTCCTCCAGGCGCTTCCTCAGCATGCCTTCGGCCGTCGGTGAACGGCAGATATTGCCCATGCAGACGAACAGGATTCGCCATTCGGGACGCGAATCGCTCATGCCTCGCTCCGCTTCTCGTCACTACGTTGTGCAAAATACTGACGCACGCGCTCCAAGTCTTCCTGCGTGTCGACACCGCCGGGCAGCGACGACGTGACCGTTGCCACCTGAATGAGATGACCGTGCTGCAGCGCTCTCAACTGCTCGAGCTGCTCGAGCTGCTCCAGCGGCGCCGGCTGCCAATTGACATACTCGGCCAAAAATCCGGCGCGATAGGCGTAAAGACCGATATGGCGCAACCAGGCATCCGTCTCCAGCAGCGTCGGCGGCTGCGTCTTCCAGGCGTTGCGATCCCAGGGAATCGGCGCCCTCGAGAAATAGAGCGCCCGCCCCGTCAGATCGGTGACGACCTTGACCACGTTGGGATTGAACAGCGTATCCACGTCATGGATCGGCTCGGCCAGCGTCGATACGGACGCCCGGTCGTCCGCCGCGAGCCGCGTGGCGACACGGTCGATTGCGCTGGCTGGCAGCAGCGGCTCGTCACCCTGCACATTGACGACGATGGTCTCGTCGGGCAATTGCAGCCTGGCGGCCACTTCTGCCAGGCGATCGGTGCCCGAAGGGTGGTCGTCGCGAGTCATCACCACCTCGGCGCCGAATGCCTGCACGGTCTGCTCGATGCGGGCGTCGTCGGTGGCGATCACGACGCGCGAGGCACCGCTGTCATTGGCTCTCATCCACACGTGCTGGATCATGGGCAAGCCGTCGATGTCCATCAGCGGTTTGCCCGGAAGGCGGCTGGAGCCGTACCGAGCCGGAATCACCACCACGAAATCATTCATGGTGCTGGCGCTGCCTTGCCGAGCTTCTCCTCGGTCGACATCACACGGGCTTCATTTTCCAGCATCACCGGGATCCCATCTCGAATCGGATAGGCCAGCCCGCTGACCGAACTCTTGAGCTCCTGACGCTCGCGATCGTACGTCAGTTCACTATGGCTGACCGGACAGATCAGCATTGCCATCAATTCCTTATCCATGATTCTTCCTTATCAACGATGCCTGTGTACGCCACCACGAGCCAGACGAAACCGACTCGTGGAAATCTGCCACCATGATCGCGCCATCGTCGTCTACATGCCAGCGGGGCTTCCATTCCAGAGGGACTTCCATTCCAGCGGAGCTCACATGCCAGAGACGGAGAGGGTATCTAGGATCGCGCCCAGCCCTCGACCTGCCCGGCCCACCATTCGGTGAAGGCCGGTTCGGGTGCTGCCTCGACGTCCAGCACCCAGCAACGATCGTCGGCGAAGCCGGCACATTTGACCGCATCCTTCGCGGTCATGACCACGACGCTCGGGGCAGCGGGCAAATCGGCAGCGGAGAACTGGTGATGATCGCCGAACGCGATTCCTTCATGAGGCACGCCCAGTGCCCCGAGCGTGTCGAAGAACCGTCGCGGATGCCCGATCCCCGCCAGGGCCGCAACGGGACGATCGAGCCCGAACGGCGGCTGCTCGACCGGATAGCGCTCGCCGCTGGTCAGGTGACGCCATGCCGTCGGCACGAGCGTCATCGAAAAGCGCGGGACGCCTTCGCCGTCGGTGTTGGCAAGCGATGCCGTACCGCCATTGCCGATCAGCGCGTCGACGTCTGCCAGGCGCTGCAGCGGTTCCCGCAGGGGGCCTCGTGGCAGACAGTGGCGATTGCCGAACCCTCGCACGCCATCGACGACGACCAGCTCCAGCGATCGCCCCAGGGCGTAATGCTGCAGACCATCGTCAGCGATCAGAATGTTGCAACGGGAATGTTCAATGAGCCAGCGTGCCGCCCGCGGCCGATCGGGATCGACAGCCACCGGCGCGCCGGTCTGCTGCGCCAGCATCAACGGCTCGTCACCGCTCTGCGCCACGGGCGTCTGGCCCGTCACCGCCAGCGGGTACGATGAGGCCTTGCCGCCGTAACCCCGGGAGACGATGCCCGGCCGCCAGCCATTGTCCGTCAGCCAGCGCACCAGCCAGGCAACCAGCGGCGATTTGCCGGTGCCTCCCACCGACAGATTGCCCACGACGACCACCGGGACCGACGGTTGCCAGATCTCGCGGCGACCGTCGCGGTAGGCCTCGCGGCGACGCACCACGGCCTGGCGGTAAAGCGCTTCCAGCGGCGCCAGCAGCGTCAGCCACCGCGATCCGCGATACCAGGCGCGCTCGATCGGCGTCACGCCTCCTCCTGGAACTGCAGCTGATAAAGGGAGGCGTAGGCGCCACCCTTTTCCAGCAGCTCGGCGTGGGTGCCGCTCTCGATGAGATTGCCCTGATCCATCACCGCGATGCGATCGGCGCGCTCGATGGTCGATAGGCGGTGGGCGATGACGAACGTGGTGCGATCACGGCAGACGACTTCCAGCGCCCGCTGGATGTAGCGCTCGGATTCGGTATCCAGCGCCGAGGTCGCCTCGTCCAGAATCAGTACCGGCGCATCCTTGAAGATGGCTCGCGCGATCGCCAGGCGCTGGCGCTGGCCGCCGGAAAGCATGACCCCGTTATCGCCGACCAGCGTGTCGTACCCTTTCGGCAGTTGTTCGATGAACTCGTGCGCGTAGGCGGCTCTTGCCGCGGACTCGACCTGCTCGCGGCTGGCGTCAGGCACGCCGTAGGCGATGTTGTCGGCGATCGTGGTGTTGAACAACGTCACCTGCTGGGAGACCAGCCCGATCTGCTGGCGCAGCGGCGACAGCTGGTACTCCTGGATATCGATGTCATCGATCAGAATGCGCCCGGCGGTCGGCCGGTAGAACCGCGGCAGCAACCCCATCAGCGTCGACTTGCCGCTTCCCGAACGCCCCACGATCGCGACCATCTGGCCCGCGGGCACGTCCAGATCGATGCCCTTGAGCACTTCCGGCTGGTCTTCGTCATAGGCGAAGCGCACACCTTCAAAGCGCACGCGCCCTTCCAGGCGAGTCGGCAGGTACTCACCCTCGTCTTTCTCCGTCGGCCGACTCAGCAGACCAAAGAGTTCCTGCGAAGCAGAGAGCCCTTTCTGGATGATGCTGTTGACGTCGGTCAGCGACCGGATGGGCTTGGCCATCAGGGACGCGGCGGTGATGAAGGCCACGAACTCCCCGGGCGTCATGGCATTCATCAGCTCCGGCGCCATCGCCAGCCACACGAGCCCCGCCAGTGCCAGCGCCACCAGCAGTTGAATGACCGGCGTGCTGGTCGCCTTGGTCATCGCCTCCTTGATGCTCTGCTCGCGGTTGTAGTTGCTCGCGGCTTCGAAACGGCGTTTCTCGTACTCTTCCGCCCCGTGCGTGCGCACCACGCGATAACCAGTCAGTGCCTCGGAGGCGACGTGCGTCACGTCACCCATGGAATTCTGGATGCGCCGCGAGATCTTGCGGAAGCGCTTGCTGGTGTAGCGCACCACGAGCCCGATCAGCGGCGTGACGCCCATGAAAATCAGCGTCAGCAACCAGTTGGTCCAGAACAGGTAGCCGATCAGACCGATCACGAACAGGCCTTCCCGCAGGATGATCGTGATCGCGTTGGTGGCCGCCCCTGTCACCTGCTCGACGTGATAGGTCACCCGCGAGATGAGATGACCGCTGGAGTGCATGTCGAAGAAGCGACCGGGCAGGTGCAGCATGTGGTTGAAGACGTTGCAGCGCAGTTTGTGCACCACGTTACGCGCCACGTTGCTCATGAAATAGGTGCCCAGAAAGGTACCGATGCCGCGGGCCGCGAACATGCCGATCACGAACAACGGCAGAAAGAAGCGAAAGGCGGCATCCGGTTGCTGTATCCCGTCGATCAGCCGCTTCATCATCTCCGCCAGTGCCGTACTCGAGGCAGCATAGATGGCATAACCGACCACGGCGAGGGCAAAGGAACGCCATTCCACGCGGACGTATTCTAGGAGACGTCGATAGAGTGCCCAACTGGAAGCTTGTGACACGGTAACTCCGTTCGACTGGAAAAAGGTCAGGCTCCCGACGCCGCGCATACCGACCGGGCAGAACGCCGAGTGGACGGATTCCTGCGACGGCTTATTCGGCCGTTAGAGCCCGTTCACGATCTCGCGAGCCAGGATCAAACCAGGCGAAAACGATTGAGGAAAAGACCGGGCTCGCGCACGAGTTTGCATGAGCATGATGAATCTTCCGAAGTCGTCTTCAACAACGCTTGGCCGACGCGCAGCAGATGGTGAACAGGTTCTTACGCAACTCGGGGGCATTCAGGGGCTGGATTCTACCCCATCATCCGCGCCGTCGACAGCCGACCGGCGCGACCAGCCCGGATATCGTTGTGCGCGGACGGTGACGCTGGCCGGCGTCAGGGCAACGCGGACGGCGCCGTCGTAGGCGGTGTTCCAGACCCGGCTGCCGGCGTCGACGAACCGCTGGACGACCGAGGGCGCCGGATGACCGAACGGATTGCCACGGCCGCTGCTGAAGATGACCTCGGCAGGCCGCGTCGCCGCCACCAACGCCTCCGACGAACTGGTGGCACTACCGTGATGGCCGGCTACCAGTACGTCGAGCGGGCGCGATCCCGCTGGCCCGCTCTCCAATGCCTTGATGAACCCGCGCTCCCGCTCCATGCCGGCGTCACCGGTGATCAGTACTCGGCGTGCTCCCAGGGTGACCAGCAGTACGCAGGAACGGTCGTTGGCATTCGAGGCGATGTCGCCGGCAGGCGGGGACAGGAACCGCCAGGAGGTTCCATCGTCCCGCCAGCCGCCGCCCGCCTCGCAAGGCCGCGATGGCAATGGCAGATCGTTGCCACGTGGCGCCCACCAGCGCTCGACGCGATGATCCTGGCGCAGCGCGGCGATGCCGCCCGAATGATCGTTGTCGCTATGCGTGACGATGACATCGTCGAAACGTTGTCCGGCAGGCCACAGCAGGCTCGCCGGCATGAAACCCGACCCGAAGCGCGGCCCGGTATCGACCAGCACGCGCCGGTCACGGGTCTTCAGTTCGACCAGTTGCCCCTGGCCGACATCATAGACCGTGACCATCAACTCTCCCCGATCCAGGCTGGGCGGCCGAAGCAGCAGTACCAGAATCAGCAGCGACGGACAGGCCCACGCTCGCGTCATGCGAGTCACGCCCGGCAGCAACCAGAGCAGCCCCCACAACAGCAGCGCGACGGCGACCGGCCAGCACCACCAGGGGCTCGGCGTCCAGAGCGGCAGACTGTCGGCGGCCTGCGCGAGGAGATCGGCCAATCCATTGGCCAGCTGATCGAAGGGCCACCATGCCCAGCTGGCCAACGGTGGCCAGATCGCGAACAGCCAGCCGACGAATCCGAGAGGCACCATCAGACTGCTCACGAGCGGAACCGCGACCAGGTTGATCAACGGCGCCAGCGGCGACAATCGTCCGAAGGCGAGTAATACCGACGCTGCCATGATCGGGGCCAGCAACCACTGACTGCGCAGCAGCGCGAGGCACCACCCTCGCCGTCCTGAAGGTCGAGGCCGACCCGACCAGGCGAGGATCAGCACGGCAACCGCCGCGAAGGACAGCCAGAGTCCGGGGCGCCACGGCGCCAGCGGGTCGGTGACCACCACGAGTCCCAGCGCCAGCCACCAGGCCTGCCACCAGCCGGGCGCATGACGACCGCTCGCCGCCCACAGACCGATCGCCGCCATGATCGCCGCCCGTACCGCCGGTGGCCCGAAACCCGCCAATCCCGCATAGGCGAAGGCTGCCAGCCCGGCTCCCAGCCACGGCCAGGCCGTCATCCGCCAGGACAACGGCTGCAAGACCCGCGCCACGCGTCTCAGCAGCCACAGGCAGAGCGCTGCCACGAGCCCGATGTGGAGCCCCGAGATGACCATCAGGTGGGTCGTGCCGGTCGCGTTCAGCAAGTCCCAGTCATCGTCGTCAAGACGCTCGTCGGCACCCAGCGTCAGCGCCGCCAGCCAGCGTCTGCCCAGTGGCGAGATATCGGCGGCGTCCAATTGGTCCAAGGCGGCCTGACGTGGAGAAAAACTAGCCGTGGTCAGCTTTTCCGGCGAGTCGTCGCGAATATAGCCCAGCGCCTGGATCCCTTCCCGCCAGAGCCAACCGCCATAATCGAAGGTATCCGGATTGGCGAATCCCAGCGGCTGGCGTAGACGAGCCGTCAGTTGCCAGCGCTCCCCCTCCTGAAGCGCGGGCGCGTCATACCAGGAAAGCCGGAGCCGGGTGCTGCCAGGACAGACGTCACCGGAAGCCCTGGGCTCACAGGCCTCCACCTCGAAGCGAAAGCGCGCTCGACGCGGATCGACATCCAGCGCATGGATTCGGCCCGTCAGCCTGAAGTCGTGGCCGGCGAGCGATTCCGGAAGCCCCCCGGCGCGCTGCTGGCCAACCTGATGCGCGCAACTCAGGAAGGCCAGGACCGCCAGCACGCCCCACAGCGAGCGTCGCCACAGCGCAACCGCCAGCAGCAACGCGGCGATCGTGACGGACAGTATCTCCGACAGCGACTCGCCCCCGGTTCGGTACCCGACGAGCGAGCCGGCTACCGCCGCCAGTGCCAGCGGCATCGCCCAGCCCGGGCGTCTCGCCAAGGCGGAGACCCGCCTTGCGGCGTCAGTCGCCGTCAACATCGGCATTCCCGATAAACGGACTTAACATGGCGGGGCCTTGAGGTTGTATGGATAATGGGCCTTCTTCGTTCAGCGAGCGGCCTCATGTCTCGTCGATGGTTACAACGCTACATCCCCAGCCAGGAGAGGCTGCAGCGCACTCGCTCTTTGCGTTTCATGCACCACATGCTGGGCGATCCGGCGATGTGGGTGCTATCTCGTCATAGCGTTGCCAACGCCTGCATGGTCGGCCTGTTCGCCGCCATGCTGCCGATCCCGTTCCAGATGCTGCTGGCCGCCTTTGGCGCCTACTGCTTCCGCGGCAACCTGCCGCTGTCCGTCAGTCTGGTCTGGCTGACCAATCCGCTAACGATGCCGGTAGTCTTCTACTTCAACTACCGCGTGGGGGCATGGGTGCTGGACTACCCGGCCCGCAAGGTGCCGGATCACATCACCACGATGTGGATCGCCGAACAGATGGCGCACATCGTCCTGCCGCTGGCGGTCGGCTCGGTGATCGTCGGCCTGGTGCTGGCCATCGTCAGCAACGTTCTAGTACGGCTCATCTGGCGCTTCCAGATCTACCGCAGCTGGCGACGGCGCGCCAAGCGCCGCCAGCGCCGGCAAAGACACTGAGCCCCACTCCCCCGCTCGCTCCGACTCCTCCAGCACGTAATCTTTCCTTCGATTCACTTCACGAAGGCGCAAAAAAACGCCGCCCTGGACTATTGATCGTCCAGAGCGGCGTCAGCTTTAGCCGGCGATGTCAGACGGCGGTCAACTGGCCTCTGTCCAGACGCATCGTGCGATCCTGATGCGCCGCCAGCGACATGTCGTGGGTGACCACTACGAACGCACAGTCGGTGGTCGCCGCGAGCTCGTCCATCATGGCGAGGATGTTGGCCGCCGTGGTCTGATCCAGGTTGCCGGTCGGCTCGTCCATCAATACCAGACTGGGATTGGTGACCAGCGCCCTGGCGATGGCCACGCGCTGGCGCTCGCCGCCCGACAGCTCGCCCGGCTTGTGGGCTCCACGTGGCGCCATGCCGACGCGATCCAGCAACTGCAGGGCCTTGTCGACGGCGACTTTCCGGGTCTGACCGCGAATGATCAGCGGCAGCGCGACGTTCTCCGCCGCGGTGAACTCCGCCAGTAGATGGTGGAACTGGTAGACGAAACCGATATAGCGGTTACGAAAGCTGCCCAGGGCCGCCTCGCCCAGCCCCGCCAGCGATTGGCCACCGATGACGACCTCGCCGGCCGTGGGCCGGTCGAGCCCGCCCAGCAGGTTGAGCAGCGTGGTCTTGCCGGAGCCGGAACTCCCGACGACGGCCACTCTCTCCCCCGCTCTCACCTGCAGGTCCAGATGATCCAGCACGGTGAGATCCTGCGGGCCTTCGCTGTAGGTCCGCGTGAGTTGGCGGCAGTCGAGCATGATGTTGTCTCCGCTGGCAGACGATGACCGGAAATTGGCTTCACTCATAACGCAGTACCTCTGCCGGCTGGATACGCGCCGCTCGCCAGGCCGGATAGAGCGTCGACAGGAAGGTCAGTCCGAAAGCGCTGGAGACGATCACGCCCAGGTCGCTCATCTCGAGCCGCGAAGGCAGGTAGCTGATGAAATAGACGTTGGGATCGAGGAACTGGATACCGGTAACGGCCTGGACCCAGGCAATGATGTCGGACACCGTCAGCGCCAGGATCACGCCGGCAATCACGCCGATCACGATACCGATGATGCCGATCGCCAGCCCCTGCACGACGAAGATCCCCATGATCGACTTCGGCTTGGCGCCGATGGTGCGCAGGATGGCGATGTCCGCATGCTTGTCGGTGACCACCATGACCAGCGTCGAGACGATGTTGAACGCGGCCACCGCGACGATCACCATCAGCAACAGGCCGATCATGTGCTTCTCCATCTGGATCGCCTGGAACAGGTTGCCGTGGGTATAGGTCCAGTCCATGCCCCGATAGCCGGCGCCCAGATTCGAGACGATGTCTCGGGTCACCGGCCCCGCCTGGAAAAGATCGTTGAGCTCCAGCCGCAGCCCGTCGACCTTGTCGCCCAGACGGGCAAGCGTCTGCATGTCTTCGATATTGGCATAGGCGAGGTTGGCATCCAGGTCGGCGCCGACCTTGAAGATTCCGCTGACGGTGAAGCGCTTCAGGCGCGGGAACACGCCCCCGGGCGTGATCGATGCCTCCGGCACCAGCAGCGTCACCCGGTCACCCACGCCGACGCCGAGATTGCGCGCCAGCAGCGAGCCGAGCACGACATGCCAACTGCCGGCAGAGAGATCGTCGAGCGTGCCGGTCTGCATGTGCTGATCGATGATCGAGACGTCACGCTCGTATTCCGGCTGAACCCCGGTGACCATGGCGCCCTGGGTTCGCCCGCTGGCCGAGAACATGCCCTGCTGCTGCACGTAGGGGGCCGAGGCGACGACATCCCTGTGCTGGTCGACCTTCTCGGCCAGCGCTTTCCAGTTCTGCATGCCGCCCTGCTGTTCGATACGGGTATGCGGCACCATGCCGAGCACGCGAGTGCGCAACTCGTGATCGAAGCCGTTCATGACCGACAGCACCAGGATGAGGACAGCGACCCCCAGGGCCAGGCCAAGCATCGACGTGAGCGATATGAAGGAGATGAAGTGATTACGTCGTTTGGCCCGGACGTATCTCAGGCCCACCAGAAAGGGTAAACGGTCGAGCATCAGGTTGGATTCCTTGTCAGCAGCGGCTCATGTTACGGGTTTTGTCGGTTCCCGAAAACGCCAGATTGTCGGGCGACCTTCGGCTTGCCAGCGGCGTCGCCCACGCTACACTGGCGCTCACCGGAAAGCGGTGACGAGCGCTGTCGTCGATGCGTCGAGACGACGCGCGACTCCTGCTTGCATCGCCGCGATCAGGCTCTACAATGCCGCGTCCCGCTATGGAGACCATCATGACCCTTCGTCTGTTCCCCGAGTGGCACCCCCAGGATGCCATTCAACTGACCTGGCCGACCCCGACCAGCGATTGGGCACCGTTGCTCGAGCATATCGAGGCAACGCTGGAAGCGATGGTCGTAGCCATCACTCGCTACCAGCCGGTGCTGGTCGTCGTGCATGACGAGCCTCAGCGCGAACGCCTGGCGGCGCGTTTCACCGCGCTGGGCATCGACACCCGGCGCTGGCATCTCGTCGTGGCACCGAGCGACGATACCTGGGCCCGGGATCACGGCCCGATCGCCATCGAGCGCGAAGGTCGCCTGACATTGCTCGACTACGTCTTCACCGGGTGGGGTGGCAAGTTCGCCGCCGAACGGGACGACGCCCTGACTCGGGCGCTGGCATCCCAACAGGTATTCGCAGCACCGGTCGAGCCACAGATGCTGATACTCGAAGGCGGCGCCATCGACACCGACGGCGAAGGCACGCTGCTCACCACCAGCGCCTGCCTGCTCAATCCCAATCGCAACCCGGACCTCGACCGCGACGCCATCGAGACCTGCCTGGGCGAGCAGCTCGGCGTCTCCCGCGTGCTATGGCTCGAGAACGGTCATCTCGAAGGCGACGATACCGACAGCCATATCGACACTCTGGCGCGCTTCTGCGACCCGGCGACGATCGCCTACGTGCGTTGTGACGATCCCCAGGACCCGCATTACGAGGCCTTGGCGGCGATGGAGAACGAACTCAAGGCGCTACGCCGCGAGGACGGCTCGCCCTATCGCCTGCTGGCACTTCCCTGGCCCAAGCCCTGCTTCGATCCGGACGACGGCCACCGCTTGCCGGCGACGTACGCCAACTTCCTGATCATCAACGGCGCCGTCCTGGTTCCGACCTATGGCGATGCCGCGGATTTCCAGGCACTCAAGGTCATCGACGGCGCCTTCCCCGGCCGCGACGTGATACCGATCGACTGTCGCGCCGTCATTCGTCAGCATGGCAGCCTTCACTGCCTGACCATGCAGTTGCCACGCGGATCGCTCAACCCCTCGCTATCCTTGGGCTGAGTGGAAACCAGGGCGAGAAGCCGAGTCAGTAAAGAGCCGGTTCGAAATACAGGTTAAGGAGAGATCATGTCCAGAACGCTAAAGGTCGGCCTGGTCCAGCAGCAAGCCTGGCCAGACAAGCAGCGCAGTCTCGAAGCGAGTGAAGCCGGTATCCGCGAGCTCGCCGCCCAAGGTGCCGAACTGGTACTGCTGCAGGAACTGCACGCGACACACTACTTCTGCCAGTGCGAAGATACCGAGCTGTTCGATCTGGCCGAGCCCTTAGATGGTCCGACCGGCCAACGGCTCGCGACCCTGGCCCGCGAGCTGGATATCGTCATCGTCGGCTCGATCTTCGAACGCCGCGCTGCGGGGCTCTACCACAACACCGCGATCGTGCTGGACCGCGCCCGGGGCCGCGTCGGTCATTATCGCAAGATGCACATTCCCGACGACCCCGGCTTCTACGAGAAGTTCTACTTCACGCCTGGCGACGAAGACGCCAAGCAGGGCTTCGAGCCGATCGATACTTCCGTCGGCCGCCTCGGCGTGCTGGTCTGCTGGGATCAGTGGTATCCGGAAGCGGCTCGATTGATGGCGTTGGCGGGCGCGGATCTTCTGCTTTACCCCACCGCCATCGGCTGGACGCCTTCCGACGACACGGCGGAGAAGCAGCGCCAGAAGGATGCCTGGACCCTGATCCAGCGCTCTCACGGTGTCGCCAACGGCTTGCCGGTCATCGTCGCCAACCGGGTCGGCCACGAGCCCGATCTCTCCGGCGTCGGTGAAGGCATCGACTTCTGGGGCGGCAGTTTCGTCTGCGGTCCCCAGGGCGAGCTGCTGGCCCACGGTGGCGAGGAAAGCCAGAACCTGCTGGTGGAGGTCGACCTGCTTCGCAGCGAAGATGTCCGCCGCATCTGGCCCTACCTGCGTGACCGACGGATCGACGCCTACGGCGACCTGACCCGCCGCTATCGCGACCGCTGACGTGATCATCGCCGCTGCCATCGTTCCGGCGATGGCAGCTGCGCAAGACGGTCGATTTGTCTAGATAACCGCCCTTTCTAAATGACCGCTCTCTGGGCAACTGTTCTCTCTGTATGGCCACTCCTTCCCCGCTGGGAAAAAATTTCGCCCATTGGTAGACGCACTGGAAAAGATAACGGTATAAAACAGTATCTGTCTTCAAGGGAAGAACATGGAACTGCAGTATCGCTTGCTGGCCGAGCTGGAATCCGATTTCGACCGTCTGATCGAGGCGGTCGAACAGCTGGCAACGGCCTACGCCAACAATCCGACACCTGCCTGGGCACTGGGCGAGACGACGGTCGACGCGCAATGGCTACGCAGCGCACTGACCGACTTCTGGTATCAGGACGGACAGGACGGCCGCGAAACACGCAATTACATCGGCGTGGTCGTCGCGGGGCCGGCGATCATGGACGCCGTCCAGACGGTCAATCTCGGCAAGGCCCGATTCGCCGCGACGCTGAAACGCATTCGCCAGTCTGCCCCTCGACTCATCTCCGAGGTCAAGGCCGTGCTGCCTTTCCGGCATCCGGTACTGCATGATCATCTGCGTGGCCAAGGGCTCGCTAGGCTTCATCTCAAGCAGTGCTGGCGCCAGGTGCCTATCGCCGACGCGCCGTTATCGCGGATCAGGCTGGCTTGGTACACCAGCGGCCGCTCGATCAAGCGAATGAGCGTGGCCGACGCAGAAGCCAGGTTGAAGCAGATGGACCTGTCGGCGTCTCATATCCAGATCCAGTTGCGCAAGCTCGCCGACATTCCGGACGGCGAGCCACTGGCGCAGATCCAGCAGCAGGCACCGGTGATGCGTGCCAATCTCTTCTTCCGCGAAGCGCTGGCGGACGGGCGAATGCGGCGCGCCATGAACCTGCCCTTGCCGCTGTTCATTCCGGACCCGGCACTGAAACTGCCACATCTCAACGACCCGCCGATACGGCCGCCGGCAACACGAACCCGTGCACGCCGTTCCGATCAGCGACTGGAGGACGATGTCTTCCTGAAGAGCTTGCGCATCTACCGCTATCGCAACCCGGCGCTGGAGATCGCGCTCGACAAACAGCGCGAGCAAGACGCCGTCGACGGCAGCGACGATTCGGAAGTCTGACCCCGCTCAGCACCCTATGGCGCAACGCGGATTGGCAGCATCTCCCACCCTGCAGAAAACGAGACGCCAGAAACGCCGTCGCCCCTGAGTCGCGAAGCCTCGATGACAAGGCTGCAATTCAGGGGCGAACGACGACCAGGCCACTCAGAAAAGTCGGTTCAAGCCGTTCTGGGCAGCGATTCGATACGCTTCGGCCATGGTGGGATAATTGAACGTCGTATTGATGAAGTAGCGCAGCGTATTGGCTTCGCCCTTCTGCTGCATGATCGCCTGACCGATATGCACGATCTCGGAGGCCTGGTCGCCGAAGCAGTGGATCCCCAGGATCTCCAGCGTCTCGCGATGGAACAGGATCTTGAGCATTCCCGCCGTGTCGCCGGTAATCTGCGCGCGCGCGGTATCCTTGAAGAAGGCCTGGGCGACCTCGTAAGGCACCTTGGCTTCGGTCAGCTCCCGCTCGGTCTTGCCCACGGAGCTGATCTCGGGAATCGTGTAGATACCGGTGGGAATGTCATCGACGAAGCGGAATTCCTCGCCGAGAAATTCGTCACTGGCGCTGCGTCCCTGGTCGTAGGCCGCACTCGCCAGGCTCGGCCAGCCGATCACGTCACCCACCGCGTAGATGTGCGGAATCTGGGTACGGTAGTGGCCGTCGACCTGCAGCTGACCGCGGCCGTTGGGCTCGAGACCGATGTTCTCGAGGCCGAGTTCATCGGTATTACCGGTACGTCCGTTGGCCCAGAGGAAGGCATCGGCGCGAAGCCGCTTGCCGGACTCCAGGTTGACCACCACGCCAGCCTCGTCGCCCTCGACGCTACGATACGCTTCGTTGTGTCGAATCAGCACACCGTTGTTGCGCAGCTCATAGGAGAGCGCATCGCTGATCTCGTCATCGAGGAAGGAGAGCAGGCGCTCGCGGGTGTCGATCAGATCGACCTTGACGCCCAGGCCGGAGAAGATGGAAGCGTACTCCGAGCCGATCACGCCGGCACCATAGATGATCAGTGTCCGCGGGGTATGCGACAGCCCGAGAATGGTGTCCGAGCAGTAAATCCGCGGATGGCGGAAATTGACGTCGGCCGGACGATAAGGCCGTGACCCGGTGGCGATCACGAATTGAGGAGCAGTGAGCTCTTCCGCGCCTTCGTGATTGTCCCGCACGACGACCGTATGTTCGTCGCGAAAGCGTGCCACGCCGAAAAACAGATCGATGCGATTGCGAGAGTAGAACTTGGTACGCAGTTCGACCTGCTGGTCGATCGTCACGCGAGAACGCTCCAGCACCTTGGGAAACGAGAACCAGCGCGGCTCGCCAATATCACGGAACATGCGGTTGGTATTGAACTGCATGATCTGCTTGACCTGATGTCGCAGCGCCTTGGAAGGAATCGTTCCCCAATGCGTGCAGTTGCCACCGACAGACGACTGCCGTTCGACAATGGCGACGCGCTTGCCATGTTTCGCCGCATTGATCGCGGCGCTCTCACCCGCGGGTCCCGAGCCGATGACCACGACGTCATAGTTGTGAACTGCCATTTGCTTCGCCTACTCCTTACATGATGGCTGGTACGACCTGATTGGATCGTGGCGACCGACAAACGAACCCGATACTGCCGCTACTCAACGTTTGACGGCGTTGTAGCCAAGATCCGCACCGCGATTTTCATCGCTGCGCCGGCGCGCACCAGCGACATTCTTGCGACTCTCTTCTTCACAGACCTTGTCGTTGCCACCGCAGATCTCGCAGCCGCTTTTGAGGCCGAGGGTATTGAGACCACCGCAGGAACCGGCAATCGGCTTGCGTCCCAGGATGACACCAATCGCCATGCCGCCTACCAACAGCAGCATGATGGCGAAGGCCAGAATCCAGATCGTCATGACTGATCCTCCTCTTCCGAATCTTTGAGATAGTTTTGAAACGCCGTGGACACCCGCGTTTCGAAGCCTTCCGGCGTTTTGACAACGAGATAGACCGCCAGGTTTTCACGCTCGGCCATGGCAAAGCCGGCGTCCGGCCCCATGACATCGATGGCCGTCGCCAGGGCATCAGCGGTCATGCAGTCAGCCGTGATCACCGTCACGGAAACCAGATGATGCGTGATCGGGCGTCCGGTCCGCGGGTCGAT
This sequence comes from Salinicola salarius, assembly GCF_002179555.1. GTDB lineage: Bacteria > Pseudomonadota > Gammaproteobacteria > Pseudomonadales > Halomonadaceae > Salinicola > Salinicola salarius_A. The sequence continues at coordinate 35,033 of NZ_NHOU01000016.1, forward strand.
GGTATGCGAATAACGCTTGCCATCGCTTTCGAAATAGTTGCGGTAGTCGCCCGATGTCGCCACTGCCGAGTCATCCAGCTCAATGATACGCTGCACGCTACGTTCGTTCGAGACCGGCTTTTCCACCGCGATCCGCCACGGCTGCTCGCCGGGCTTGCTGCCTCGCGTGCGAATTTCGCCGCCCACCTCGACCAGGTATCGGCTCACCCCCAGGTCGTCCAGCGCCCGGGCGACCGCGTCGACGCCATACCCCTTGGCAATACCGGAGAGATCCACGTAGACCGGCTTGGTCTTGGTCAGCGTATCGCCATCGAGCTGGAGTGCCTGATAATCGACTTCCTTTAGCGCTTCCGCGATCTCGTCGTCACTGGGCACGCGATCCGGGTGCTTGTCCGGGCCAAAGCCCCAGAGATTGACGGCCGATCCGACCGTGACGTCGAAAGCGCCGTTGGACATGTCACCCACACGGATCGCTTCCCGAATCACTTCGGCCGTCTCCGGGGAGAGCTCGAACGGCTCGCCCACCGCTGCCTGGTTGAAGCGTGACAATTCAGAGTCGGGCTTGTAGGTCGACATCAGGCGGTCGACGCGATGCAGTGCGTCCTTGACCGAATGCTCGATCCTGTCGAGCTGTTCGTCGTCGTAGTCACCGTAGAAAGTGACGTGAAATCCGGTGCCGAAAATCGGCCCTTCCAGCCGGTAGGGTTGAGGTTCGCGCTCGCACCCGGCCAGCAGTGCGAATAGCAGCAGGGCCAATCCCAGAAGGATCGGCCCTGTCACTCGGCGCTGGGGCCGTTCGATCATCCGCCGAAATCATCCAGCATGATGTTTTCGGGCTCTACCCCCAGATCAGTCAGCATCTTGATCACGGAGGCGTTCATCATCGGCGGCCCGCACATGTAGTACTCGCAATCTTCCGGCGCCGGATGATTCTTGAGATAGTTCTCGTAGAGCACATTGTGGATGAACCCGGTCGGCCCCTCCCAATTGTCTTCCGGCTGCGGGTCGGAGAGCGCCAGGTGCCATTCGAAGTTATCGAACTCCTCCGCCAACTGGTCGTACTCCTCGTTGTAGAACGTCTCCCGCCAGGAGCGAGCGCCATACCAGAACGACATCTTGCGCGTGGACTTCAGCCGCTTGAGCTGATCGAAGATATGGCTGCGCATGGGCGCCATGCCCGCGCCACCGCCGATGAATACCATCTCGGCCTCGGTATCCTTGGCGAAGAATTCACCGAACGGCCCCATGACGGTCACCTTGTCGCCCGGCTTCAGGCTGAAGACGTAGGTCGACATCAGCCCCGGCGGATGGCTGGATTTCGGGGGCGGCGTCGCGATACGGATGTTGAACTTGAGAATCCCTTTCTCTTCGGGATAGTTCGCCATCGAGTAGGCGCGAATCACCTCTTCGTCGTTCTTGTGCGTGAGGTTGAACAGCCCGAAGTTCTCCCAGTCGCCGCGATACTGCTCCTCGATATCGAAATCGGAGAACTTCACGTCGTAGGGCGGCGCCACCAGTTGCACGTAGCCACCGGCACGGAATGCCACTTCCTCGCCTTCCGGAAGCTTCAGGTTCAGTTCCTTGATGAAGGTCGCGACGTTGGGATTCTCGATGACCTCGCATTCCCACTTCTTGACGCCGAAGACCTCGTCCGGGACACGGATCTTCATGTCCTGCTTGACCGGCACCTGGCAGGAAAGGCGCCAGCCTTCCTTCTTCTCGCGCAGGGTGAAGTGAGACTCCTCGGTCGGCAGGATGGAGCCGCCGCCCTCGCTCACCTGGCATTTGCACTGCGCGCAGGAGCCGCCGCCGCCACACGCCGACGACAGAAAGATGCCGTTGGCAGCCAGGGTCTGGAGCAGCTTGCCCCCGGCCTGGGTCGTCACGGTGTTGTCAGGGTCGCCATTGATCTCGATCGCCACGTCGCCGCTGCTGACCAGCCGGCTGCGTGCGGCCAAAATGACCGCCACCAGCCCCAGCACGATCACGGTGAACATGACGACGCCGAGCACGATGATGGATGTATCAACCATGTCGGGTTCCTATTTCCTTGTTGCGTTGATGTCGTTGCCTTGACGCCACGGGTCCTGCTGGCGTCAGAGCTGGATGCCGGAGAAGGACATGAAGCCCAACGACATCAGACCGGCCGTGATGAACGTGATCCCCAGCCCCTGCAGGCTGCCGGGTACATCACTGTACTTGAGCTTTTCGCGGATACCCGCGAGCGCCATGATCGCCAGCGCCCAGCCAGCGCCCGCGCCGGCACCGTAGATCACCGACTCGCCGAAGGTGTAGTCACGCTGCACCATGAACAGCGAGGCACCCATGATGGCGCAGTTGACGGTGATCAGCGGCAGGAACACGCCCAGCGCGTTGTAGAGCGCAGGCACGAACTTGTCGAGGAACATCTCGAGGATCTGGACGATCGCCGCGATGACGCCGATATAGCTCAACAGCCCCAGGAAGCTGAGATCGATGTTCTCGGCGCCCTCGAGGCCGGTCCAGCTCAGCGCACCGGCCTTCAGCAGATAGTTGAGGATCAGGTTATTGACCGGCACCGTGATGGTGAGAACCACGACGACCGCAATGCCCAGACCGATCGCCGAAGAGATCTTCTTGGAAACGGCCAGGAACGTACACATGCCGAGGAAGAACGCCAACGCCATGTTCTCGACGAAGACCGCCTTCACGAACAGGCTGAGATAGTGCTCAAACATTGGCAGTCTCCTTGATCTTGGCCTTGCTGTTGGCAACGATTCGGTACTCCGTCTTCTCGATCTGCTCCGGATTGAGTGTACGTAGCACCCAGATCAGCAGGCCGATGACGAAGAAGGCGGATGGCGGCAGCAGCATCAAGCCGTTGGGCACGTACCAGCCACCGTTCTGGACCGTCGGCAGGATGGTCAGACCGAACACGCTGCCCGACCCCAGCAGCTCACGAACGAAACCGACGATCAGCAGGATGACGGCATAGCCGAGCCCGTTGCCGACGCCATCGAGGAAGCTCATCGCCGGGCCGTTCTGCATGGCGTAGGCTTCGGCGCGTCCCATGACGATACAGTTGGTGATGATCAGACCGACGAACACCGACAGCTGCTTGGACATCTCGTAGGCATAGGCCCGCAGGACCTGATCGACCACGATGACCAGCGACGCGATGATCGTCATCTGCACGATGATGCGGATCGACGACGGAATGTGATTGCGGATCAGCGAGACGAACATGCTGGAGAAGGCCGTCACGGCAATGACCGCGAGCCCCATGACCAGCGATACGCTCATGGAGTTGGTCACCGCCAGCGCGGAACAGATCCCCAGTACCTGCAGGGCGATCGGGTTGTTCTTGAAGACCGGTGACAGAACGACGTCTTTTACGGAGTCCGTAGCCATCTTCACGCTCCTCCTTGGGAATCGTCGTGGAATCGGGCGAGATATGGGGCATAGCCCTCGTCACTCAGCCAGAACCGCAACATGTTGGTGACGCCTCGGCTGGTGAGCGAGGCTCCCGACAGCGCATCGACTTCGTACTCGCCGCTGGCACCGCCTTTCACGAGTTGAATCTGGGGATCCTGAAAATCTCCATCCTCGTAGATCTTCTTGCCGTCCCACTTGGCCTTCCAGCGCGGGTTGTCTACCTCGCCACCGAGACCCGGGGTTTCGGACTGATCGTAGTAGGACAGCCCTACGATGGTATTGCCATCGCCACGCACGGACAAGAAACCCTCCATCAGCCCCCACAGCCCCTGGCCGCGGATCGGCATGACGATCTGGTCCGGATCGTCGGGATTCCCGACGAGATAGACCGTCGAGAACTTCTCCTGGCGCCCGATACCCGCGATATCGTCATCGCCCGACAGCGTGCGAGACGTTGCCGGATCTCTGGCGGCGTCGAACTGATCGTAGTTGTTCGGGTCCAGATCTTCGGAGTAGTCGCCGGTTTCCAGATTGACCACACGCGGCGTGATCAGCTCGGCGTACTTCTCCTCGATGTCATCGCCCGGCTTGTAGAGCTGCGTGACCTGCAGGATGTTGCTCTTGCGGTCCAGCGCCTGGTTCTGCAGTTGCTTCGGCTTCAGCACCACGGCCGCGGACGAGACGACCACCGAGCAGATGACGCAGAGAGAAAATGCGACGATCAGCGTCTTCTTGATCGAGTTGTTGCTCGCCATCAGACAGCCTCCTTTTCGGTGGGCGTCAGGCTCGCCAGCCGCTTCTGGCGACGTTTGATATTGGCCTGCACGAAGATGTGATCGATCAATGGCGCGAACAGGTTGGCAAACAGGATTGCCAGCATGATGCCCTCGGGGAAAGCCGGGTTGACCACACGGATCAGCACGGTCATCACGCCGATCAGCGCACCGAAGATCAGTTTGCCGTTGTTGGTCATCGACGCCGACACGGGATCGGTCGCCATGAACACCATGCCGAAGGCGAAGCCACCCAGCACCAGATGCCAGTACCACGGTATCGCGAACATCGGGTTGCTGTCGGAGCCGATGGCGTTGAACAGCGACGCGGTCAGGATCATGCCGAGCATGACACCCGCCATGATGCGCCAGGAGGCGATGCGCGTCAGCAGCAGCACGGCCGCGCCGATCAGGATCGCCAGCGTCGAGGTTTCCCCCACGGAACCCTGGATGAAGCCGAAGAAGGCATCCCACCAGCTGTACTGCTGATGTAGGCCTTCCATGCCGTTGAGCGCGGCGTTGGACAGCGCCGTGGCGCCGGTATAGCCATCGGCCGGCACCCAGACGCTGTCACCGGAAATCTGCGCCGGATAGGCGAAATAGAGGAAGGCACGGCCGGTCAGTGCCGGGTTGAGGAAGTTCTTGCCGGTTCCGCCGAAGATCTCCTTGCCGATCACTACGCCGAAGGTGATGCCCAGCGCCACTTGCCACAGCGGGATGGTCGCCGGCAGCGTCAGCGCGAACAGTACCGAGGTGACAAAGAAGCCTTCGTTGACTTCATGACCGCGCTTGATCGCGAACAGCACTTCCCAGAACCCGCCGACGACGAACGTCACCAGATAGATTGGCAGGAAGTAGGTCGCCCCCAGCACGAAATTGGCCCAGATGCTGCCCGGATCGTGACTCCCGGCCAGCGCCATGGTCACCGCTTCACGCCACCCGGTGATCGCGCTGAAGCCATCGGCAATCGCCAGGTTGGCCTGGTAGCCGGCATTGTACATGCCGAAGAACATGGCCGGAAAAGTACAGAGCCATACCGTGATCATGATGCGCTTCAGGTCGATCCCGTCGCGCACGTGAGTCATGCTTTTGGTGACACTGGGGGGCGAATAGAAGATCGTATCGACCGCCTCGTAGAGCGCGTAGAACTTCTCGTACTTGCCGCCCTTCTCGAAATGAGGCTCCAGCTTGTCGAGCGTATTGCGAATCCCCATCATCAGGCCTCTTTCTCGATCATGGTCAGGTTGTCGCGCAGGATGGGACCGTACTCGTACTTGCCGGGGCACACATAGGTGCACAGCGAGAGGTCTTCTTCATCCAGCTCCAGGCAGCCGAGCTGCATGGCCGATTCGATGTCGCCAACGATCAACGAGCGCAGCAGCTGGGTCGGCATGATATCCAGCGGCATGACCTTCTCGTACGCGCCGATCGGCACCATGGCACGCTCGGACCCGTTGGTCGACGTATTGGGTGCGTAGTTGGGCAGTCCCAGGAACTGGGAAACATAGATACCCATGACCGAATGACGGTTGCGACCGGGCGACAGCCAGCCCATGAAGGCGCGCTTGTTGCCCTCTTCCAGCAGCGAGAACTGACGGTGAAAACGCCCCAGGAACTGGCGAGTCCCCTCGCACTGCGTACCGCCGAAAATGGATCCGGAGATGACGCGCGTATCCTCCGGCTTTTCGATCTCGCCTTCCAACAGCTCCTCGCTGCTGGCTCCCAGACGGGTACGGACCAGACGCGGATTCTTCGCACGGGGCCCGCCGACGGCGACCACGCGGGTCGGATCGAAGCGCCCCTCGGCGAACAGCTTGCCGATGGCGATCACGTCCTGACAGTCGAGATGCCATACCTGACGCTGCAGCCCGACCGGCGAGAGATAGTGGATATGCGTACCCACCAGGCCTGCCGGATGGAGCCCTTCGAAGCCCTCGGCCTGAACGCCCTCCAGATCATCGCCCGGTAGCGTCGCGTTGCCGCGGCGAGTCACGAAGACCCGGCCGGGCGTCAGGTGACGGATGACCTGCAGCCCCTGGCGGAAGGCGTCGCTATCGGCGTCGATGATCACCGTGGGATCGGCCGACAGCGGATGCGTATCGATGGCCGTCACGAAGATGTCGGCCGGCACCGCGCCGAGTTCCGGCACGCGGGAAAAGGGCCTCGTTCTCAGCGCCGTCCACAAGCCGGACTCGACCAGTTGATCGACCACCTGCGACCGTGAAAGCGACGCCAGCCCGTCCGCGCCGTAGGCCGTGAACGTTTCGCTCTGCTCTTCCTCGTCGAGCTTGATGACCACGGACAACAGGCGACGCTTTTCGCCCCGGTTGATCGCGACCACCTCGCCGGCGCCGGGGGCTGTATAGCGAACCCCGGCCACTTTCTTGTCGGTGAACAACACCTGGCCCCGCTTCACGCGATCGCCTTCACGGACCTCCATGGTCGGCTTCATGCCGACATAGTCGGACCCGAGCAGCGCGACATGGCGCACGGCGCGCCCGTCGTCGATACGCTGCTCCGGCGCCCCGGCAACGGGAAGGTCCAGGCCTCGTTTGACTTCGATCATAGTCTCGCCCAGTTGTCGAATCTGATGTCGATAAGGAAAAAGGTTCGACGGACGCCAGGCATGTCCGACTCCCGCAGCAAGGCTCAGGAAGAACAGGAAGGTGACGTCACGGAATCCGAATGCTTTTCTTATCAGAAAGGGTGACTTCCATGGCCCATGACTTCGATGGACCACGCCGAAAAACGCGCACCATTATAATGATGCCGACCCCCGAAGACTACTCGCCGGCACGTCAACCCGGCCGCCGGACAACGAAAAAGTCTCGGCAGCGCCGAGACTTTTTAGACTAAAGTTCAATGGACGAATCAGGGCGTGGCCGGCAGGTACCGGTGACAGACGCGGGACATGTACTGCAGGATTCTCACCACCTGACAGCTATAGCCGAACTCGTTGTCGTACCAGACGTAGAGCACCGCCTGCTTGCCGTCGGCGATGGTTGCCTTGGCATCCAGGATCCCTGCATGGCGGTTGCCGACGAAGTCCGACGACACCACTTCCGGCGAATCGACATAATCGATCTGCTTGTGCATCGGCGAGTGCAGCGCCATCTGGCGCAGGTACTCGTTGAGCGCCGTGCGGTCTGTCTCTTTCTCCAGCGACAGGTTGAGGATCGCCATCGAGACGTTGGGCGTCGGCACGCGGATCGCATTACCGGTCAACTTGCCGGAAAGCGCCGGCAGCGCCTTCGCCACCGCCTTGGCCGCGCCAGTTTCCGTCAACACCATATTGAGCGGTGCACTGCGTCCGCGGCGATCGCCCTTGTGATAATTGTCGATCAGGTTCTGATCGTTGGTGTAGGAGTGGACGGTCTCGACATGGCCATGGACGATCCCGTATTCGTCGTCGATGGCCTTGAGCACCGGCACGATGGCATTGGTGGTGCATGAAGCCGCAGACACGATGCGGTCTTCTTCCCCGATAGTCTGGTGATTGATGCCGTGAACGATGTTCTTGAGGTCGCCCTTGCCCGGCGCCGTCAACAGAACCTTGGCAACCCCCTTGGATTGCAGGTGCTGCGCCAGCCCCTCCCGGTCGCGCCACTTGCCGGTATTGTCGACGACGATGGCGTTGTCGATGCCGTAGACGGTGTAATCGATCTCGGCCGGCGAATCGGCATAGATCATGCGGATGTAGTGACCGTTGGCGATCAGCGCATGGTTTTCGTGATCGATGTCGATCGAGCCGGAGAACGGCCCATGGACGGAATCGCGACGCAGCAGGCTGGCTCGCTTCTCGAGGTCGTCACCGCTGCCGCGAACGACGATGGCACGCAGCCGAAGCAGGTTACCGCCACCGGCCTTCTCGATCAGGATGCGCGCCAGAATGCGGCCGATGCGGCCAAAGCCGTAAAGCACGACATCCTGAGGCTCTCCGCCCATGCCGCTGCCGTCGTGAGCACCCACGATGTCGGCCAGCTCGCGCTCGAGAAACGCCACGACATCGCTTTCGCCGGAGTGCTTGAACGCCACGCCCAGTCGGCCGATATCGATATGCGCCGGCCCCAGATTCAGTTCGGTCATGGCTCGCACCATCGGCAGCGTGTCGGCGACCGAAAGCTCGGTTCCCTCGACCTTGCGAACATAACGATGGTTCTTGAGAATCCGCGTCACGGAACGATTGATCAACGACCGCCCGAACAGCGAAGGGATCACGTTGTATTGACGATAGAGCTTGCCCAGAAGCGGAATCATCTCTTCCGCGCGAGCCTCGTTGTCCTGCCACTCCTGGAAGACGGTATCGAGCTGTTCCTGACTCACAAGCGGGCCTCTCTCTGATCGAATTGGGGGGTCGAATTGGCGCATCGACAGCGTCGGTCAAACGGATCGCTGGCACTGTCCGCACAGTGGTCGCCAACACTGCTTCAGAGCATCCGCCTGACCAAAAACCCGAGTATTATCTGCATCCTACGAAACGCCCCGCAATCGCCGCGTAGTCGCAAATGTTGTAGTTTCACTACACGGGCCACCGCCGATGCCTGACGTTCGGCAACGGAACTCGAGCCAAGAAATCGGGCTCGATACCCCCGCCATTGCGACAGCCTGCTATCATCCCTGCACGTAAATTCGATCTCCGAAAGGCTCATGTCGCATTTCACACCGCTCGCCCCGCCTCTGCCGACCGGCACGCGCGAAACCACCTATTGCCAACTGCCCCAGGGAAGCGCTACCGCGCTGACGCTGGCGCGCCTGGCCGATGATGCACCACTGCTGGTGGTGACGCCGGACACGGCAAGCGCGCAGCGCCTCGAAAGCACGCTGCGCTTCTATGCCGACGTGCCGGTGATGCCGTTTCCCGACTGGGAAACGCTGCCCTACGACAGCTTCTCGCCGCACCAGGACATCGTCTCGGCACGGCTGAGAACGCTGCGGGAACTGCAGGAAGGCACCCAGGGGATCGTACTGGCTTCGATCAACACCCTGATGCAGCGACTGCCGCCACGCGACTACGTGGCCGGGCGCGTGCTGACGCTGGCGACCGGTGACCGGCTCGATCGGGAGAATTTCAGGGAGCGCCTGTCGCGGGCCGGCTATCGCGCGGTGGAAACCGTCTACGAGCCGGGCGAATACGCCATGCGCGGCTCGCTGATCGACCTGTTTCCCATGGGCACTGACGCCCCGCTGCGCATCGACCTGTTCGACGACGAGATCGACACGCTGCGGCGCTTCGATCCGGATACCCAGCGCACGCAGGACAAGATCGAGCGCATCGACCTGTTGCCGGCGCACGAGTACTCGTTGTCGCGCTCGGCGATCGCCTGTTTCCGGGAAGGGTTCGAAACCCTCTTCGACGTCGATCCGCGGCAGTGCCCGCTCTATGTGGATGCGATCAAGGGCATTCCCTCTCCCGGCCTCGAACAGTACCTGCCGCTGTTCTTCGAGGAGACCGCCACGCTGTTCGAACACCTGGCGGAGCAGACACGCATTGCGCTGCTTCCCGACGTCTTCGAAGCCGCCGAACATCACTGGCTCTCGATCGAAGGGCGTTACGAGAACCTCGGCGTCGACCCGACTCGCCCGCTGCTGCCGCCGGCCAAGGCGTTCGTCCCCGCCGCCGAGGTCTTTGCCGCGATCAAGCAGCACCCGCGCCTCGAATTCGTGACCGATCCCGCCTCACGCCACGTCATCCCCAGCGCGACCCAATCACCGCCGGCGGTCGCGATCAACGCCCGCGCCCAGCGCCCGCTGGCGACGCTGGAAGCGTTTCTCGAGGCTCACCGTGATCTGCGCATTCTGTTCGTCGCTGAGTCCCGCGGGCGCCGCGAAGCGCTGGACGAAGCGCTGGCGCCACTGCATCGGGATATCCCCCACATCGACGGCTGGCAGGACTTTCTGGATGGCCGTCAGCCGTTCGCGATCGCCGAGGGGGCGCTGGACGAAGGGCTCTGGCTGGGCGATCCCGCTATCGCGGTCATCACCGAAACCGAGCTCTACGGCGAAGTCGTGCGCCAGACCCGTCGCCGCGCCAAGGCAACCGACGACAACGAGCTGGCCGTGCGCCACCTCTCCGAGCTGCGCCCCGGTGCGCCCGTGGTTCACCAGCATCACGGCGTCGGCCGTTACCTGGGCCTGGAGATGCTTACCGCCGGCGGCCAGGCGGCGGAGTTCCTAGCGCTGGAATATGCCGGCGGCGCCAAGCTCTACGTACCGGTCGACAACCTCCAGCTCATCTCGCGCTACGCCGGCGCCACCGACGAACTCGCTCCCTTGCACAAGCTGGGCTCGGACACCTGGGGCAAGGCCAAGCGCAAGGCGGCCGAGAAAGTCCGCGACACCGCTGCCGAGCTGCTCGACATCTACGCCCGGCGCGAGGCCAGGGAAGGATTCGCCAGCGACATGCCCGGCGAGGAATACCTGCGCTTCGCGGCGAGCTTCCCGTTCGAGGAGACCCCTGACCAGCACGCTGCCATCGAGGCGGTGATCGCCGACATGACCGCACCGCGGCCGATGGATCGCGTCGTCTGCGGCGATGTCGGTTTCGGCAAGACCGAAGTCGCCATGCGCGCCGCGTTCCTGGCCGTCAGTTCCGGCCGCCAGGTGGTGGTACTCGTGCCCACGACGCTGTTGGCCCAGCAGCACTACGACAACTTCCGCGACAGATTTGCCGATACCGCCGTACAGATCGAGATGCTCTCGCGTTTCACTGGCGGCAAAGGGGAAGGCGATGCCCTGAAGCGGATCGAAGAAGGCCGCGCCGACATCGTCATCGGCACCCACAAGCTACTTTCCAAGTCGGTCAAGTTCTCCAATCTGGGCCTGATGATCATCGACGAGGAGCATCGCTTCGGCGTCGCCCAGAAAGAGCGCCTCAAGCAGATGCGCGCCGAGGTGGATATTCTCACACTGACCGCGACGCCCATTCCACGCACGCTCAACATGGCCATGAACGGCATTCGCGACCTCTCGATCATCGCCACGCCCCCGGCACGACGCCTCTCGGTCAAGACGTTCGTGCAGCAGCGCAACGAGCCGGTGGTCAAGGAAGCGATCCTGCGCGAGGTGCTTCGCGGCGGCCAGGTCTATTTCCTTCACAACGAGGTCAAGACGATCGAGGCCAGCGCCGAGAAGCTTCGCGAACTGGTGCCGGAAGCCCGCGTCGGCGTGGCCCACGGCCAGTTGCCGGAGCGCGCCCTCGAACGGGTCATGTCGGACTTCTACCACAAGCGCTTCAACGTGCTGGTCTGCTCGACCATCATCGAGACCGGCATCGACGTACCCAGCGCCAACACCATCATCATCGAACGTGCGGACAAGTTCGGCCTGGCCCAGCTGCATCAGCTGCGCGGCCGGGTCGGACGAAGCCACCATCAGGCCTACGCCTACCTGCTGACGCCGCCGCCCAAGGCGATGACCAAGGATGCGATCAAGCGACTCGAAGCGATCACCCTGAGCGACGATCTCGGCGCCGGCTTCACGCTCGCCAGCCACGACATGGAAATTCGCGGCGCGGGCGAACTGCTCGGCGACGAGCAGAGTGGCCAGATGGAGACGGTCGGCTACAGCCTCTACATGCAGATGCTCGATCGTGCAGTCAAGGCGATCCGGGCCGGCAAGACGCCCAATATCGAAGCCCCGCTCGACGAGGGCACGGAGATCAGCCTTAACCTGCCGGCGCTGATTCCCAACGACTACCTGCCCGACGTTCAGCAGCGCCTGATCATGTACAAGCGCATCAGCAGCGCGGCGGATGAAGGCGCGCTGAAGGAACTGCAGGTCGAGATGATCGACCGTTTCGGTCTGCTGCCGGCGCCGCTCAAGACACTGTTCCGCCAGACGAGGCTGCGCCAGCGTGCCGAGCGCCTCGGCATCGCCAAGCTGGAAGCCGGAGCCGAACGCGGCCGGGTGATTTTCGGCCCGGACCCGCAGGTCGATCCGATGACGCTGGTCGAGCTGATCCAGCGCCATCCGGCAGAGTACAAGCTCGACGGTGCCGACACACTGCGCTTCCACGGCGACATGGAAAAGGAGGAAGATCGTTTCCAGCGCATCGACGCGCTGCTGGAAACCCTCAACCGCAAGGCCAAGGCGGCCTGAGCCGGGCTTCGACCGGCACTGCAATCCATAAGCTTCAAGCTGTAAGGAAAAGCAACGACAAGACACTCAGTCGCTTGCTTTGCGCAACGAAGGGGCCCGGCTTCCAGCTTCCTGGGCGAAGTGCGGTGCTTCAGGCTTCCGGAGCCCGGCAAAGCCGGAGGCGGGTGATCTCGGAGGGCGCGCCGAAGCGCATCGGCGGCCCCCAGTAGCCGGTGCCCCGGCTGGTATAGACCCACATCCGCCCTTCCTTGCCCAGCCCGGCCAGAAAGCGGTTGGCACGACGTGCCAGCAGGCTCCAGGGCCATATCTGCCCGCCGTGAGTGTGGCCGGAAAGCTGCAGGTCGAACCCGGCCTCTGCCGCAGCGGGCGCGGAATTGGGCTGATGCGCGAGCAACAGGCGTGTCGTTCCCGGCGGTATGTCACGAGCAGCCAGCGCCGGGTCGCTGCGATGCGCGGGAACGTAGTACCCCGCCGACAGATCGGTAATGCCGGCAACGGCCAGTTCCGCCCCGTCATGCTCGACAATGTCGCACTCGTTGATCAGCACGCGCATGCCCAAGCGCCCAAAGGCGGCGACCCACGCCTCGGCTTCGCTGTAGTACTCATGATTGCCGGTCACGCAGAATGCGCCATGCCGAGCGCTCAAGTTCGCCAACGGCGCCAGGTCTTCTTCCAGCTCCGCGACGCGGCCATCGGTCAGATCACCGGTTATCGCGACCAGATCCGGCGTCAGCGAATTGACCCGTTCGACGATACGCTGCAAGTGCTGGCGCTTGATCGTCGGGCCAATATGCAAGTCGCTCAACTGAACGATCGTCAGTCCCTCCAGCGCGGCAGGCAACCCGGCCAGCGGCACCGACACGTCGACGACGCGGGGCACCCTTCTCGCCTGCCACACCGAATAGACCGACAACACTGACGTTGCGATCAGCACGCCCCAGGCGCTACCGGCGACCAGCAAGGCCGTCGGCGCAGTCGCCACGTGCCAGGTCGCGAGCAGAATGTCCCGGGCCAGCGTGAGCAGCAGCAGGAAGGAGAATACCCCCGTCATCACTGCGACCGGCCAGGCGAACCAGCGGCCGTTGAGCCAGGTCACCCGGACCACCCAGGGCATCAGCAGCGCACTGGTGAGCAGGTAACCGGCGCCGACGATATTGCTCCAGACGCCCAGCGAGAGCCCGGACAGCAGGCGCCAGCCGACATAGCCATGCAGCACGAGCAGGACCAGCCGCAGACGCAAAAGCGATCGATGGTGTCGCAAGTTCAAGCATTCCTTGCATTGAATGAGCGAAAAAACCGGTATGCCGGCACGCGGCAATTCGACAACGTCTCTCCCCGGTGGCCCCGGTGGCCCCGGTGGGCCGGCATGAGGTGTCGATGCAGCCATGACGATGCCTCAAAGTAGCCCCGCCTGCCATTGGCCGCAACGCGAAGCGTTGCGCTATCCTTGGCGGTCGCGGCGGCGTCAGCCCGCCGCGTCTGTCACCTGTCTGGAGCCAATGTCCGCATGAGCTACGCTACTGGCCTTTCCCGTCTACCGTTACGTAACGCCGCTTTCATTGCCAGCCTCTGCCTGCTGGCCGTTTCCCTCTTCGGGCTCGCCTCGTCCTCGAACTGGTGGTGGGGCGTCGCCATCTTCGGCGGCCTGTCATGGCTAGGATTTCACGACACCCGCCAGAAGCGCCGCACCGTCAGCCGCAACTATCCCATTCTGGCGCACTGCCGCTATATCCTCGAGTCGATCGGACCCGAGATTCGCCAGTACTTCATCCAGTCCGATCTCGACGAGCGCCCGTTCTCCCGGGAACAGCGCGCCGTCGTCTATCAGCGTGCCAAGAACGAGAGCGACAAGAAGCCTTTCGGTTCCTTGATCGACATGTATGCGCCCGGCCACGAGTGGATCAACCATTCGCTGCGACCGACCCATATCGACGACAGCGACTTCCGGGTCCGGATCGGCGGCAGCCTCTGCAGCCAGCCCTATTCCGCCAGTGTGTTCAATATTTCGGCCATGAGCTTCGGCTCGTTGTCCGGCAACGCCATCGAATCGCTCAACGCCGGCGCTCGCAAAGGCGGGTTCTACCACGACACCGGCGAGGGCTCGATCTCCCGCTATCATCGGATTCACGGTGGGGATCTGGTCTGGGAGATCGGCTCCGGCTACTTCGGTTGTCGCCACGACGACGGCAGCTTCAATGAAGAGCGTTTCGCCGCCAACGCGCGCGACGAACAGGTCAAGATGATCGAGATCAAGCTGTCGCAGGGCGCCAAGCCGGGCCATGGCGGCATCCTTCCCGCCGCCAAGGTCAGCGCCGAGATCGCCGAGGCGCGCGAGGTGCCCATGGGCGAGGACGTGGTCTCCCCCGCCGGCCACAGCGCTTTCTCCACGCCGCTGGAGTTGATGACCTTCATCGGACGCCTGCGCGAGCTGTCCGGCGGCAAGCCCATCGGCTTCAAGCTGGCCATCGGCCACCCCTGGGAGTGGTTCGCAATGGTCAAGGCCATGCGCGAAACCGGCCAACGCCCCGACTTCATCGTCGTCGACGGAGGCGAAGGCGGAACGGGCGCCGCGCCGCTGGAGTTCATCAACCGTCTGGGCGTGCCGCTGACCGAGGCGCTGATGCTGGTGCACAATACTCTGGTGGGTGCCGGACTGCGCGAGGAGATCAAGATCAGCGCCGCCGGCAAGATCACGTCCGGATTCAACATCGCCCGGACCCTGGCGCTGGGTGCCGACTGGTGCAACGCGGCACGCGGCTTCATGTTCTCGCTGGGCTGCATCCAGGCACTCAACTGCCACTCCGACAAGTGCCCCAGCGGCGTGGCGACACAGGATCCCAAGCGCAGTCGCCACCTGGATGTCGCCGACAAGTCCGAGCGGGTCTACAACTTTCACCGCAATACGCTCAAGGGCCTGGCCGAGATGCTCGCCGCCGCGGGTCTGCAACACCCCTCGGAACTCGGCCCGGAACATATCATTCGGCGCGTATCCGCCGACGAGATCCAGTCTTACGACAAGCTGTTCACCTTCCTGAAGCCGGACGAACTGCTTGATGGCAACAGCGAGCACACGGTGTTCAAGAACTATTGGGAAGAGGCCCGCTCGGACTCCTTCCTGCCACCCGCCCAGTTGGCCGAATTGCGGCTGACCAAGCTGCGCTGATCGCCACCGTCAGCCCTCGGCTTCGCCAAGGCCGGCGCTGGGTGCCGCCCAGCGACGGTCGCCGGTGAACAGGGTTTCGACCAGCACCGGCGTCGAGATCCGGCGAACGCTGGCATCGAGGGTCGCTCGCCACCGGTCCGCCTCCTCGATGGAGAGCGGGTGACCCTTGACGAGTACGACATGAACGGTGACATAGAGCATCCGGCCCGGCCGGACCATACGGATATAGATGGCATCGGTGGGCAACGCCGCCAGCGCTGCCGTGATCGCCGCGCGTACCGGGTCGACCACATCGGGCCGCGGCGAGCGGTTGAGCAGCTCCAGAATCGCATTCTTGGCAACGCGGACGGGAACCCCCAGACAAAGCAGCACGACCGCGATCACCAGCCACGAGTCCACGTAGGGAACGACGGCATGCCAGCCTAGCGCTTGCACTACGGGGATCAGACAGAAAGCCAGTAGCACCGCGGCGGAGATCAGCGCGTTGACGCGCCAGTTGTCGATATCGGCTTCGAGCAACGGACTGCTGACATGACGACTGACACGCCGCAGCACGAGGGCCGCCAGCGTGCAGGCTGCCGTTGCCAGACAGGCGTAGCCGATCGAGATGCCCGCCGCGATCGTGTTGCCGCCCGTCAGCAGTGCCGTGATCGAATTGAATAGCGCCAGCGCCGACACGCCCAGCATCAGCAAGCCCTTGCAGGCGTTGACCATCGACTCGAAGTAGCCGTACCCGAACGGATAGGTATCGTCATCGGGGGCCACGACCAGCCGCCCTACGCGCAGTGTGAAGACGCCGACCACGGCATAGATGGCGTTGAAAAGCCCGTCGAGGAGGATCGCCTGGGAACCGGAAAGCACCGCAACCGTGAGCGCAAGCCCTCCAATGAGCGCGGCCATGACCGTCGAAAAGCGAAGCGCACCGCTCTCGGTAGTGGGCCATCCCGTTTTCATCGCGCCTCTACCCCTCGTCGTCCGAACGCTCTCGTCGTACCCCCATGCATCACCGCGGATTCGCAAATGCCGCAGTGGCTCTCGCGATCTGTATAATGCGCCGTCAACGAATCCCATACTTTCGATGCAGGAGCTGCACGCTCTATGGCTAATTACGCCTGGACCATCTCAATGCTCGCGATGACCATCGCTTTCATCACCTTCTTCACTTTCAGCGCCACCCGGCGTCGCGCGCTACTGGTGACCGCACTGGCATCGGCCGCCATCGCCGTGGTCATGGCGCTGGTAGCGGGTCTGATGCAGTAAGGGACACAGCGGTCCGCGTCAGTCAGCGCCACGGATCGCGGCAGGATTGTGCCGCCCCCTCACGGGCCAGAGGGCGCAGAGCCGGCTAGTGGACCGTCGCCGGCGCTTCTTCGGCGGCATCTTCTTCATCGCCTTCCCACAGGTGGGTCCGCGTGATTGCATGATCGAGCATTTCGCGGGCCACGTCGAAGCGGCTGCGTCGCAGCAGCTCGACGGCCTCTTCGGAGAAGCGGATCGAGACGAGCGGTTCACCCGTTGCCTCTGCCGGTCGTAGCACCACTTCTCCATTGGCAAGTTCGACGATTTCCAGAATCGCGGTATCGGACACGGCTACCTCTCTTGTCACTCTCTGTCATGGAGTGACGACTCGAATAAAAGGACAGGAACAATAAAAAACGACCAGAGCCTGGGCCCCGGTCGTTGTTGTCTTCGTTCAGGCTAACACGTTTACCCCGAGCCAGTCACCACTCGCTACTGCCTTCGCGCAGCGCCGGCAGCAGCGCCTTGAATTCACGATGGCACCAGCGCAGCGTATCGCCCAGCGATGGGGCGCCAGCGCTGGCAATCAGCCCGGCCCGTGCATCGCGGCGGGCCACGCCGTCGGCGCCGTGCAGCGCCTGCAACCGCGCAAGCAAAATACCCAGCCAGCTTTCGGGATCACGGGACAAGGCCCGCAGTCGTTCGAGCTCGGCCACATTGACTCCCGTCGCCCGCAGCCACGCCTGCCAACCTTCGTGGGGCAGGTCGGTATGCTCGGTGACTTCTCGCAGTACGGAATCCAGTGCCAGCCCCAGTTGGCCCAGCGCGGCCTCCTCCAGCGCCATGCGGCGCGCTGTCGCGTGCTCGTCGTCGCCCGGCTCGATCGTCAGCAACAGTTCAGCCTGATAAAGCAGCTGATTGGTACGGGCCACCGAGGTCATTTGCGCTTGTCCTCCACCTGCCAGCGGCCATCTTCGTAGACGGCACGCCAGCCGGTTGCCTTGCCCTCTTCGTCGGTCATGACGAACTGGCTCTTGGTCTTGCGCGAGAAGCGGATCTGCGCCGGTCGACCGTCAGGATCCTCGCTCGGCGCTTCGAGCAGGAAATGGTACTTCTCGGGCAGAGCGTCGGCGTGCGCCTTCAGCTCCTTGACCAGCGGCGGGCGGGTTTCCCGGTTCTTGGGAAACTGACTGGCCGCCAGGAACAGGCCGCTGGCGCCGTCGCGCAGCACGTAGTGATCGTCGACCTTCTGGCAGGCCAGCTCCGGCATCGGAATCGGATCCATCTTGGGCGGCGCGACTTCGCCACTCTTCAACAACTTGCGAGTGTTGCCGCAACCCTCGTTGGTGCAGGCGAAATACTTGCCGAAGCGACCGCTCTTGAGCTGCATTTCGGAGCCGCACTTGTCGCATTCGATCACGGGACCATCGTAGCCCTTGATCCGGAAACGCCCCTGCTCGATCTCGTAGTAGCCGTCGTCATCGTTGCTGATATAGAGCTTGCGGCCCTCGTCGATCAGGTAACTGTCCATCGCCGTGCCGGTGTTCGGGTTACGACGCTTGGCGCGCAGCGCTTCCGTCTCGGCGGCCTCGTCGGCATCCGCGGGGACGGCTTCCTCTCCCGGGATCAGATCGATGGTCGTCTTGCAGCGCTCCTTCGGCGGCAGGTTGTAGCCGGAACAGCCCAGGAACACGCCGGTCGACGCGATGCGAATCTGCATCGGGCGGCCGCAGGTCGGGCACGCGATATCGGTCTCGATGGGCTCGTTGGGTCGCATGCCATCCTCGCCTTCGGCACGCTCGAGCTTCTGCTTGAAGTCGGCGTAGAAAGCATCGAGCAGCTTCTGCCACTGCTCGTGCCCCTCGGCGACCTCATCGAGTCGGTCTTCCATGCGGGCGGTGAAGCCATAGTCCAGCAGGTCGTTGAACGATTCCACCAGGCGATCGGTCACGATCTCGCCGAGCTTCTCGGCATAGAAACGCCGGTTGTCGAGCTTGGCGTAGCCTCGGTCCTGAATGGTGGAGATGATCGCCGCATAGGTCGACGGGCGGCCGATGCCGCGCTTCTCGAGCTCCTTGACCAGGCTTGCTTCGGTGTAGCGCGCCGGCGGCTTGGTGAAGTGCTGCTGCGGATCGATCTGCTCGACCTCGAGTGTCGCGCCCTCGCCGATATCCGGCAATTGCGCCTGCTCGTCCTTCTTGGCCACCGGCTTCATCACGCGGGTGTAGCCGTCGAACTTGAGCACCCGGCCACGAGCCTTGAGCTCGAATCCGGCCGTTTCGATGGTCAGCGTGGTGGCGAGATATTCCGCCGGCACCATCTGGCAGGCGACGAACTGACGCCAGATCAGCTCGTACAGCCGCTGGGCGTCGCGCTCGACGGGCAGGTCATCGGCCCGCTGCTTGACGTTGGAAGGACGAATGGCCTCGTGCGCTTCCTGGGCGTTCTGCTTGCTCGAGTAGCGATTCGGCGCTTCCGGCAGGTAGCGGTCACCAAACTCCGACTGGATGTAATCGCGCACGCCTGCGACTGCATCCTGGGAGAGGTTGGTGGAGTCGGTACGCATGTAGGTGATGTAGCCGCCCTCGTAGAGCCGCTGGGCCAGCGTCATCGTCTTCTTGACGGAGTAACCCAGTCGTCCGCTGGCAGCCTGCTGCAGCGTCGAAGTAATGAACGGCGCATTGGGCTTGGAGCTGGTCGGCTTGGTTTCGCGGCTGGTGATGTCGAGCATGTCCTGACGCAGCGGCGCGATGCGGTCGTGGGTCTCTTTCTCGGAGGTAGGACGGAAAGTCTCGCCGTTCTCGCGGACCACCTCGAAGCGGATCGGTTCACCATCGGCGGTGACGAGGTCGGCGTGAACGTCCCAGAACTCTTCCGGGTTGAATGCCCGAATAGCGCGCTCACGATCGACGATCAGACGTACGGCTACCGATTGCACACGGCCAGCGGAGAGGCCACGAGCCACCTTGCTCCAGAGCAGTGGCGAGACCATGAAGCCCACGACGCGATCCAGGAACCGGCGACTCTGCTGCGCCTCGACACGGGCAATGTTGAGTGTGCCGGGCTGCTTGAAGGCTTCCTGGATGGCATTCTTGGTGATCTCGTTGAACACCACGCGCTTGTAGCGCGAGTCGTCGCCGCCAATGGTCTCCTTCAGGTGCCAGGCGATCGCCTCTCCCTCACGGTCCAAATCGGTCGCGAGATAGATCGTATCGCTCTTGTCGGCCAGCCTCTTGAGCTCATCGACCACCTTCTCCTTGCCCGGCAGGATCTCGTAATTGGCCCGCCAGCCATGTTCGGGGTCGATACCCATGCGCCGAACCAGTTGATCCCACTGCTTCTGCTTCTTGTACTCCGCCTTCTCTTCCGGCGACATCTTGCGGGTGATTGCCGCCTGCTTCGCGCGCTCCTTAGGATCGCTGGCCTGCTTGGAAGAACCACTGGTCGGCAGATCACGAATATGCCCGACGCTCGATTTCACCACGAAATCGTTGCCGAGATACTTGTTAATGGTCTTGGCCTTGGCCGGCGACTCAACGATAACCAGTGACTTGCCCATAGCGCTCCTGCTTCTTTATATAGCGGTGGTCCCAGCCGGTGGCGTGCTCGACGGCAGGGAGTGGGGCCGACCGGAAAATCCGCCTACCCTACCCTAGCCTTTCTCATGGCGCCAGCCGTAGCTTGACTTTGCCCAACGTTGGCGGTGCCATGTCAATGGCCCTTCATCATGGGGCTAACGAGAAGAATTCCAAGTTACGCCGTCGTGTCGTCTTGGGCTTTTCGGGCCTTTCATCCATGTCGCGTCTGGCGCTTGCACGCTACACTCGAATCCGTAACGTCGTCGTCGCGAAAGGCTTTTATACTGCCAACGCCAACAGTCTCCGGGGCCTGTGGCGGTCTATTCGCCATCCGATGCCGAGAAGCGGCCCCCCGTTGAAACGTCGGCCATACCTGCGAAGCGTTGTCTGTGGCACATTTATCCGGGATGGGGCAGTAACAGCGCTTCGGACAAGACGGGCTCCTTGTTGTAAAATAACCACATGTCACCGTTGCGACTCGATCCATGGCTTTTCAGCGCGGCGGGACGACTCATTCAGTTGCCAGGAGAATTTCCATGCAGCACGCGTTTCACGGTCCGATTCGCCGCACCAAGATCGTCGCCACCCTGGGTCCTGCTACGGACCGCGAGGGAGTATTGGATGCCATTATCGAAGCCGGGGTCGACGTCGTTCGCTTGAACTTCTCCCACGGGAATCCGGAAGATCACCGCCGCCGACTCAAGGCCGTTCGCGAAGCGGCGGATCGTCACGGCCGTGCGGTGGCAGCACTGGGCGATCTCCAGGGTCCCAAGATCCGCATCGCCCGCTTTGCTGCCGAAGGCGGCGTCAAACTCGAAAAAGGCCAGCCTTTCGTGCTGGACGTGTCGCTGGATCGCGATGCCGGCGACAGCGAACGCGTCGGTTGCGACTACAAGGAATTGGCCGACGACCTCGAGACTGGCGACACCCTGTTGCTGGATGACGGTCGCCTGGTGCTCGAAGTCGACCGTATCGAAGGTGCGCAGATTTTCACCACGGTCAAGGTCGGCGGCAAGCTGACCAACAACAAGGGCATCAACAAGCAGGGCGGCGGCCTTTCCGCTGCGGCGCTGACCGAGAAGGACAAGGAAGACCTCAAGACCGCGATCGATATCGGCGTCGACTATCTGGCCGTATCGTTCCCGCGCAGTGGCGCCGACATGCAGTATGCGCGCGAGCTGCTGGGCGAAGCGGGTCAGGAGATCGGCCTGGTCGCCAAGATCGAGCGCGCCGAAGCCGTTGCCGACCCGGAAACGCTGGACGATATCATCCGTGCCTCGGAAGCGGTGATGGTCGCCCGCGGCGATCTCGGCGTCGAGATCGGCGATGCCCAGCTGATCGGCGTGCAGAAACGGATCATCGCCCGCGCCCGTACACTCAACAAGGTCGTCATCACCGCCACTCAGATGATGGAATCGATGATCGAGTCGCCGCTGCCGACCCGCGCGGAAGTCTTCGACGTCGCCAACGCGGTTCTGGATGGTACCGATGCGGTGATGCTCTCGGCAGAAACCGCCGCCGGCGACTTCCCGGTCGAGACCATTCGCGCCATGAACCGGCTGTGCCTGGGCGCCGAGCGCGAGCGGGCGGCCCAGCAGTCCCAGCACCGCATCCATGAAGGTTTCAGCCGGATTGACGAAACGTTGGCGCTGTCTGCCATGTATGCGGCCAACCACCTTTCCGGCGTGGTCGCCATCGCCTGTTTGACCGCGTCGGGCTACACGCCGCTGATCGCCTCGCGCATCCGCTCCGGCCTGCCGATCGTCGCGCTGGCCGAGACACCGCTGGTCCAGCGTCGCATGGCGCTCTATCGTGGCGTCGTCTCGCTGGTCTTCGATAGCTCCCGCTTCCCGCTGACCGAGATCAACAGCGGTGCGATCAAGGAGCTGGTCAGCCTCGGGCTCGCCAGCAAGGGCGATCTCGTCATCCTGACCCGCGGCGATCACATGAACGCTCATGGCGGCACCAATACCATGAAGATCATTCAGGTCGAGGAGTGATCGAGAGCCTCCGTTCGCACGGGATGAAAAAAAGCGGAGCCACGGCTCCGCTTTTTTTATTGCCTTCATCGAGGGAGTGCATCATGCGCTCACTCGATTTCGATCAGAACCTCGCCCGGTGTCACGCGGTCGCCCTTGGCCACATGAACCGCCTTGACCGTGCCGCTGGCCCGCGCCTGCACTTCCGTCTCCATCTTCATGGCTTCGGTGATCAGTACGGCCTGCCCTTCCTCGACGCTGTCACCTTCGGCGACCAGCACATCGACGATGTTGCCCGGCATCGACGTGGTAACGTGCCCCGGCGAGCTGGCCTTGGCGCGCCCTCCGCTCTTGCCTTCCTGCACGAACTCGTCCTTGGCCTCGAACACGACCTCTTCGGGCATGCCATCGAGCGTCAGGTAGACGCGGCGCTTGCTGCCACTGCTGCTGCCGACCCCGGTGATCTGCACTTCGTAGGATTCACCATGAACGTCGATGACGAACTCGGTAGGCACCCCTTCGGAAACCGGCCGTCCGGCACCGCCAGCGGCCTCCGTTGACGGAATCGCTTCCGGCGTCAGTGTACCGTCGCGTCGCCCTTGCAGATATTCGCGTCCCAGATCAGGGAACATGGCAAACGTCAGCACGTCCTCCTCGCTGTCGGCCAGCTCACCGATATCCTGCTTCAGCTTCACCATCTCCGGCTTGAGCTGGTCGGCCGGCCGGCCTTCGTCGACCGGTTCGTTGCCGATCGCCTTGCGCCGCACCTCGGCATTCACCTCCGCTGGCGGCTGGCCGTAGCCACCCAGCAGGTAGCGCTTCACCTCGTTGGTGATCGACTTGTAGCGCTCGCCGGTCAACACGTTCATGGCGGCCTGAGTCCCGACGATCTGCGATGTCGGCGTCACCAGCGGCGGGAACCCCAGATCGGCACGGACCTTCGGAATTTCGTCGAAGACGTCCTGGATCCGACCCAGCGCATTCTGCTCCTTCATCTGGTTGGCCAGGTTGGACATCATGCCCCCCGGCACCTGCCAGATCTGTACGCTCACATCCTCGCGGGTGTACTCGCTTTCGAATGCCACATATTTCTTGCGCACTTCCCGGAAGTAGTCGCCGATCTCCTTCAGCGCGACCAGATCCAGACCGGTGTCATAAGGCGTCTGCTGGAACGCCGCCACCATTGCCTCGGTAGAGGGGTGACTGGTGCCACCGGCGAAGGCGGAAATGCAGGTATCGATATGGCGACAGCCTGCCTCGACGGCCTTCATCTGACTCAGGGAAGCCAGCCCGGACGTCGCGTGGGCATGGAGGTGGATCGGCACGTCGACCGCCTCGGCCAGCGCTGCCACCAGCTCGCCGGTGGCGTATGGGGTCAGCAGACCGGCCATGTCCTTGATGGCGATCGAATCGGCGCCCATGTCGACCAGCCGCTTGGCCTGCTCGACATACATGTTCCGAGTGTGAACGGGGCTGACGGTATAACAGATAGTGCCCTGGGCATGCTTGCCGCTGGCCTTGACCGCCTTCATGGCGGTCTCCAGATTGCGCAGGTCGTTCAGCGCATCGAAGACCCGAAAGATGTCGATGCCGTTATCGGCCGAGCGCGCCACGAAACGCTCCACCACGTCATCCGCGTAGTGGCGATACCCAAGCAGGTTCTGCCCCCGCAGCAGCATCTGTAGCGGCGTGTTGGGAAGCGCTTCGCGCAACGACTGCAGGCGTTCCCAGGGATCCTCCTTGAGAAAACGCACGCAGGCGTCGAACGTGGCGCCGCCCCAGACTTCGAGTGAATGGAACCCGATCGCGTCGAGTTTGGCGCAGATTGGCAGCATGTCTTCGGTTCGCATGCGCGTGGCAATCAATGACTGATGCCCATCACGCAGGACGACGTCGCTGATCTTGACGGATGACGAGTCGGCGTTGTTCATCTTTTTCTCCTGATCCTGATTCTGATCCATTCGGCGCGTTCAAAGTCCAGCGTGAGCCGCGATGGCCGCCGCGATCGCCAACGCCACCTCTTCGGGGTTGCGCTTGACGGAGTAGTTGAGCAGTTCGGGATGGGCGGGAACGAACCCGGTGTCGAAATGCCCGGCCCGGAAATCGGGATGGCGCAGAATTTCCTGGTAGTAGGGGGCGGTGGTCTTCACCCCTTGCAGACGCATGTCGTTCAGCGCCCGAATGCCACGATTGAGGGTCTCTTCCCAGGTCATGCCCCAGACGATCAGCTTGAGGCACATCGAATCGAAGTACGGCGGAATGGTATAGCCGGTATAGATCGCAGTGTCCGTGCGGACGCCGGGGCCGCCGGGCGCGTAGTAACGGGTGATGCGACCGAAGCTGGGCAGGAAGTCGTTCTTGGGATCCTCGGCGTTGATTCGGAACTGGATGGCATAGCCCTGGTGGCGGATATCCTCCTGGCGATAGGCCAGCCGGTCGCCTGCGGCAATGCGCAACTGTTCACGGACGATATCGACGCCGGTGATCGCCTCGGTGATGGTGTGCTCGACCTGGACCCGGGTGTTCATCTCCATGAAGAAGACTTCGTTGTCCTTGACCAGGAACTCCACGGTACCGGCATTCTGGTAGCCGACCGCATGGGCGGCACGCACCGCCATCTTGCCCACGTAGCTGCGCTGTTCCGGGGTCAGCTGAGGACTGGGCGCAATTTCGATCAGCTTCTGGTTGCGGCGCTGGATCGAGCAGTCGCGCTCGAACAGATGGATGACCCCACCGTGGCTGTCCGCCAGCACCTGAACTTCGATGTGCAGCGGATCGACGATGCATTTCTCCATGAACACTTCCGCGCTACCGAAAGCTTTGGTCGCCTCGGAAATCACGCGATCCCAGGCCTGCCGGAGCTGGTCGGCCGTGTCGCAGCGGCGAATCCCTCTCCCGCCGCCGCCGGATGTCGCCTTGAGCATGATCGGATAACCAATCTCTTCGGCAACCGTCAGCGCTTCGTCGAGATTGGCGAGATTGCCGTCGGAACCCGGGGTCACCGGCACGCCCGCCTCACGCATCGCCGTTCGCGCGGCGGTCTTGTCGCCCATCCTGGCGATCACTTCGGCACTCGGGCCGACGAACGCGATACCCGCCTGACTGCAGATCCTGGCAAACTCGGCACTTTCGGATAAAAAGCCGTAGCCGGGATGAATGGCATCACAGCCGGTTTCCCGTGCCAGGTTGACGATCCGCCGCGGATCCAGATAGCCCGCCAGCGGTTCGTCACCGACGAAATAGGCCTCGTCCGCTCCTTTGACATGCAGGGAGAAACGGTCGGGTTCGGTATAGATCGCAACCGAACGGATGCCCATCTCGGCGCAGGCTCGTACAATACGCACGGCAATCTCGCCGCGGTTGGCGATAAGCAGCTTTTTAAACACCGTTTGCCCTCCCGGTTTGTGCGTGGCGACGCTTTGTTATCGTCTCCCTACGCTAGCGATCCGGGTACCAATAGAAAAATTGATATTTTTTTGCCAACCTATAAGATAAACGTTATACCTGACCGTGAGAGCATCCTGAATGTCGCGTCCCAACCTGCTCAATCGTCTGACATTCCGTCAGCTCCAGGTCTTCCAGGCCGTTCATCGTCAGCAATCCTATTCACGCGCTGCCGAACAGCTGGGCCTGACGCAACCTGCCGTCAGCGCTCAGATCCGACAGCTCGAGCAGGCGCTGAGCCAGCCACTGTTCAAGTACGCCGGCAAGACACTCCATATACTGCCCGCCGCCGATGCGCTGGCCGCGTCCGTGCAGTCGATCTTCGGTCAGGTTTCGAGCCTGCAGATGGAGCTGTCGGAGCTGGCAGGCACGATCCGGGGCGAACTCAACCTCGCAGCCGTCTCGACCGCGCAGTACGTCGTGCCGCACATTCTGGCGCGCTTCCGCGCCCGCTATCCGGAAGTCCAGATTCGGCTACGCGTCTGCAACCGGGCACAGGCCCTCGAACGGCTGGCGGAGAGACGAGATGATCTGGTCATCATGGGCATGGTGCCGGACGACCCCAATCTGGTGTTCATGCCCATTCTGGACAATGAATTGATACCGGTGGTCTGGCCGGGCCACCCGCTGGTCACGGCCGAGCGGGCGACGCTCGAGGATTTCGCGCGGCACTATCTGCTGATGAGGGAGCCGGGCTCCGGCGCACGGACGGCATTCGAGGATTTTGCAGCAAGGGAGCGCATCTCCCTGCACCACACCATCGAGCTCGGTACCAATGAAGCCATCAAGCAGGGCGTCATGGCGCACCTGGGTGTGGCCGTGCTTCCACGCCTGGCTGTGCAGCTGGAGCTGGCTTCCGGACTGCTCGCCAGCCCGCGCATTCCCGGCTTCCCTCTGAAACGCTCGTGGTGCACGGTCTACCCCAAGGATCGCTACCCGACGCCAGTCACGGAGCTTTTTCTACGCTTCGTGCGGGAACTGCTGCCGGAATTGAACGCACACTTCCGGGCCCCGATGACACCGATAGAGACGCCGACGCTGCTGTGTCTTCCTGCTGATGAGGGTTAAAGAGGACTTCAGCGCTCAGGCCCGATCACGCTGATTCGCCTGGACGCGAAGGACATGCAGCTGGATCAGCTCCTCGGCCTGAGCAGCAAGAAGCTTCAATCGCTGCATATCGGTTTCCTCGAAAGCCCGGGCAAGCATGCCAATCAGACATAGCGTGCCCACACAGGCTTCCGGCTCCACGAACAGCGGATAGCCAGCATAGAAGCGAATGAATGGGTCTCCTGTCACTATCGGGTTGTCCGAAAAACGTGCATCCCGCAAGGCATTGTTGACCACCATCGGCTGGCCGTCGGCCACGACGTGGCCACAGAAAGAAATCCGCCTTGGCGTCTCGCAGACCTTCAAGCCCTGGTGTGACTTGAACCACTGACGCTCTTCGTCGATCAGCGTGATCATCGACAAAGGCACGTCGAAAATCTGCGTCGCCAATTCCGTCAAACGGTCGAACCCCTTGTCGGATTCCGAATCGAGCAGCTGTAGATCCCGCAAGACAGTTAGACGCTCGACTTCGTTATGGGGCATATCCGGTGCAATCATAGAGCGGACTCTTACTCCTCAGGTTCGAGAAATTATCAACGCCGCACAGCCAACGTGGTTCCGGACAGAAAAATCGCGAAATAATTCTTCAAAGATAGTTCTTAGAAGATAATTCTCCGAAGCGTGACGACCGCCTGGCGCGGCGCACGTGAAATCCTGTTCGGATGATCCGTGGTACGTACGTGACGAACGGTCATTGAATACGCCTGAAAGACCTCTTTGGATGCATACCTGCTGCCAATGACCCAAACGGATCGTCATATCGCATTCCGGCATGAAAAAAATACCAGGCAGGGACAGAACGGGACCAGGCAGAGACAGAACGGGCCTGCCGATCTTATCGGCAGGCCCGTTAACGTCTTCCTGACGAGGCACGCTTACTTCACCTCTACCCCGTGTGCCTGCTTGTCGGCATGATAGGACGAACGCACCAGCGGCCCCGATGCCACATGTTTGAACCCCATGGCCTTGCCCTGCTCGGCAAACCAATCGAATGTCTCGGGATGCACCCAACGATCGATAGGCAGGTGATTGCGAGAGGGCTGCATGTACTGGCCCAGGGTCAGCATATCGACATCGTGAGCACGCAGGTCGCGCATGACTTCGATGACCTGCTCGTCGGTTTCCCCGACCCCGAGCATCAACCCTGACTTGGTCATCACTTCCGGGCGGCGCGCCTTGTACCCTTTCAGCAAGTCCAGCGACCACTGATAGTCCGCGCCTGGGCGGACCTTGCGATAGAGCGACGGCACCGTTTCCAGGTTGTGGTTGAAGACGTCCGGCGCTTCGCCTTCCAGAATGTCCAGCGCCACCTGCATGCGTCCGCGGAAATCCGGAACCAGCACTTCGATCTCGATGTCCGGGCTATCGCGACGAATCTCGCGAATGCAGTTGGCGAAATGCTGCGCTCCGCCATCACGCAGGTCATCGCGATCCACGGACGTCACCACGACGTAATTGAGCCGCATCTCGGCAATGGCTTCCGCCAGTTCGCGAGGCTCGTTCTCGTTGAGCGCATTGGGTCGCCCATGCGCGACATCGCAGAAGGGGCAACGGCGGGTACAGATATCGCCCATGATCATGAAGGTCGCCGTCCCGCCACTGAAGCACTCGCCTAGGTTAGGACAGGAGGCTTCTTCACAGACGGTGTGCAGCCCGTGCTTGCGCAGGGTCTGCTTGATATGGGTGACCTGGGGAGAAACCGGCATTCTGACTCGCAGCCAGTCCGGCTTCTTCGGCAACGTTTCGGTCGGAATGACCTTGACGGGAATCCGAGAGACCTTCTCGGCACCGCGCAGTTTGACACCGCGCTCGGCGCGTGCCGGCTTCTTGGTCTCGGGCGTTGGCATGACGGTCGTCTCGGTCATAAATCCCTTCCTGATAGGTCGTGGAACGTCGGCAGCTAGGCATTCGCTGCCGGTTCAAAAGCTTGTGGCCACCCGGGTCGAGCGTCGAGCGGCACGGACAATCGGCGTGCAAAGCAGTCTGCCAATCTTTCGGCTTCGCTGATCGATGACACCGGCTCGGTCACGTGGTCACGCAATTGGGTCATCTTCAGCCCCGCATAGCCGCACGGGTTGATTCGGGCGAACGGTGACAGGTCCATGTCGACGTTGAGCGCGACGCCATGGAAACTGCAGCCTCGCCGAATTCTCAGACCCAGCGATGCGATCTTGTCGTCAGCGACATAGACCCCAGGGGCGTCCGGCCGCGCACGTGCTGCGACGCCATGGTGCGCCAGCAGGTCGATGACGGCATTCTCGAGCAGCGTCACCAGCTCCCGTACACCAAGCCCTCGCCGACGCACATCGAGCAAAGGATAGAGCACGACCTGCCCCGGCCCATGGTAGGTCACCTGACCGCCGCGATCGCTCGCGACGACCGGTATGTCTCCCGGCATCAACAGATGCTCCGGCTTGCCGGCCCGCCCCTGGGTGAAGACGGGATCATGCTCGACCAGCCATAGCTGGTCCGGCGCCGAGGCATCGCGCATGTCGGTAAAACGTGACATCGCCTGCCATACCGGTAGATAAGGCTGACGCCCGAGTCGGTAGAGTTGCAATGTGGACATTGACGTCACAGCACCATGTGAACGCGTCCGGTCGCCTTCAGATCCTGAAACAGCGCATCCAGCTGCGTCTCTCCGGTGGCATGAATGACCACCCGAACTGACTGAAAACGGCCTTTGCGGCTGTCGGAAAGCTTGACGGATGCCGGGTCAAAACCGGGAGCATGCCGTTCGATCACCTCACTGATAGCCGCGACAAAATCTTCGGCGGCGTCACCGACCACCCGGATCGGGTAGTCGCAAGGAAATTCGACCTTGGGCCGAGGCAGGTCAACATCATTGGGTGTCTGAGTCATGGCGCTATGGTTATCTGAGTCATGGTATTAGGCGCTGAAAGTCATTTCCGACCATTCTACTCAACAACAGCCCAGGCACCAACCGATGCTGGCGAAGCGCGGAGACCGCTGACGGGATCCGCTACTTCGTTTCGAACCTTCGCCACCTTCCGGCACTGTGTCTGGCCGGGCACCGTGTCTCGACGGCGCCCGACCGACAGATGAAGGAGCCGTCTTAATCGAATAGCCCGGTCACGAACAGAACGATGGAGTCCCATACACGCTTGAAGATGCTGCCCTCTTCGACCCCTTCCAACGCCACCAGCGGCTGCTGACCGAGCACCTCGTCACCCGATTTGATTTCCAGCGTGCCGACCTGCTGTCCGGCCTGAATCGGCGCACGCAGCGTCTCGGGCAGATTGAGACGTGCGGTCAGATTATCGGCGCTACCCCGCGGTACGGTCATGCTGACTTCGTTCTGCACGCCAAGACGAACGGTATCACTGGCGCCGCCCCAGATACGCGCCTCGTTGAGTACGGAGCCTGCGTCATAGAGCTTGCGAGTCTGGAAGAAGCGGAAGCCGTAGTTGAGCAGGCGCTGGGTTTCTGCCGCCCGGGCTTCATCGGAATTGGTGCCCATCACCACAGCGATCAGACGAGTATCCTGTTTTTTGGCAGAGGCGACCAGACAGTAGCCGGCAGCTTCGGTATGGCCCGTTTTCAAGCCGTCGACATCCGGATCGCGCCACAACAGGCGATTGCGGTTCGGCTGGCGAATATCGTTGTAGGTGAAATATTTCTCCGAATAAACCTGATAGTGGTCAGGAAAATCCGTGATGATGTGGCGCGCGAGAATGGCCAGGTCGTGAGCGGACGAATAATGGTCGTCGTGAGGCAGTCCTGTCGGATTCATGAAATGGCTGTTCTGCATCCCCAGGCGCTGAGCCTGCTGATTCATCAGGTCCGCAAACGCCGATTCGCTGCCGGCTACGTATTCCGACAGCGCCACGCTGGCATCGTTGCCGGACTGGACCACCACGCCGCGAAGCAGGTTCTCGACACTGACCTGCGTGCCCTCCTGGATGAACATGCGTGAACCGCCCGTGCGCCACGCATTTTCACTGACGCTGACCATGTCGGTGTCGGAGATGCTGCCGCCGTCGATTTCCTGCTCGACGATGTACGCCGTCATCATCTTGGTCAGACTGGCGGGCGGCAGCCGCTGATCGCCGTTGTGATTCACCAGCAGTTGCCCGGTGGAGGCGTCCATCAGTACCCAGGAAGACGCGGCCAGATCAGGCGGCGAGGGTATCAACTGCTCCGGCTCCGGGTTGGATGTCGACATCTGGCTATCGGGAGCGGGTTGCTGGGCGCCGGCCGGAGACGACAGCAGCCCCAGACACAATGACGCTGAGATGACCAGGCGTGATACAGACGAAGTGAACAACGCTTTCATGACAATCGGGTTCTCACTGGACGAGGTTACTGAGTGGGCGCTACCAGGAACGTCTGGCCGTAGCCGGCGTCCTGCAGAGTAGCCCTGATGGATTCGAGCGATGCCAGGTCATGAATGGGGCCGACCTGGACACGATAGAGAGGAGACGCATTGTCGATGCGAACCGGCTGCGACAGCAAGCCCTGCAGCCGGCTCCTCAACGCTTCCGCCCCGGATCGAGAACCGAGCGCGGCAACCTGCACGAAGCGCTGCCCTGCCGCCGATGATGCCGCAGCGGCGGACGTGGGCGCAGCGCTTTCAGAAGACAAGGTAGTCGAAGATGGAGATTCCTCGGCATTCGCCGCCGCGAGAACGGGGTCGATGCTGGCCTCGTAACTCGCAGCCGAGCTCGTACCGTCGGCTTGCGAAGCGGCAGGCCGAAGGGACGACCCCGGCGCCTTCGATGGCTGATCCGGTACCGAACGGGATGCGAACTCGCTCTGGCCGGCCTGCGTGCGGTCATCGCCCGACTGACCATGCGTACGCGCCCAGGCCACGGGATCTATCGCCTCGACCCTCACCCGTCCGGTGCCGCCCTTCAGAATGCCCAGACGCGCGGCCGCCGCGTAGGAAAGGTCGATCAGCCGCTCGCTGTGAAACGGGCCACGATCGTTCACCCGCACGATGACCTTGCGACCGTTATCGAGATTGGTGACTCGGGCATACGTCGGCAGCGGCAGCGAGCGATGGGCCGCCGACATCTGATACATGTCGTAGGTCTCGCCGTTGGCCGTGTCGTACCCCTGGAACTTGACACCGTACCAGGAAGCGAGCCCCTCGGCCTCGTAACCGGCAGGGTCGTCGAGCACATGGTAGGTCTTGCCCCAGACCGTATAGCTCGAGCGGTTACCGCTCCTGGAGCGGGGTTCCACGCGTGGTACCGCATCCGGCACGTTGGCGACGTCTTCCGGCGTATCCGGGTAGGCATCCTGATCCATGGCGTAACGGCCGCCTCCGCCCTGGGTGCCGCCGCCACCGGCACATCCCGCCAGCACTGCCAGCACTGCCAGCACTGCCAGCAGCAGCGATGCCAGAGAGAGGCGCCATCTCACGGCACACCGACTCATGCCCCGCCACCTTGCCCTTTCCCGGCCATGGCAGTCTGAATGCGCTGCGCCAGCGTCGCGACCGCCATGGCATAGAGATGGCTGTGGTTGTAGCGGGTGATGACATGAAAATTGTCGAGGCCCAGCACATAGCGAATGCGACCGTCGGCAAAATCCAGGGCCAACGGCACGACTTCGTCATTCGGCTGCAAGCGCCCCGCCGTCGGCTCGATACCGACCTGCTGCAACGCCGAAATCGATGTATCCGGCGGCTCGGTACGATTGAAGGTGATGGAAGCCGGCAACACATCGGGGCCATCGGCCTCGACCAGCACCGCTTGATGCCGCTGCCAACCATGCTCGCTGAAGTAATTGGCGATACTGCCGATGGCGTCCACCGGGTTGTTCCACAGATCCTTCAGTCCATCGAAATCGAAATCTACCGCGTACGCCTGATAGCTGGTCGGAATGAACTGCGGATAGCCCATGGCACCGGCGTAGGAGCCATGAAGCGTGGCGGGATCGACATCCTGACCTAGCGTAATGCCGAGAAACGCTTCGAGCTCACCGCGAAAGAACGTGCCCCGGGAAGGGTGGTGAAACGCCAGCGTGGAAAGAGAATCCAGCACGCGATGCGTGCCCTTGTGCTGGCCATATTGGGTCTCGACACCCAGGATCGCCACCACGATCTCCGGCGGCACGCCGTAGACTTTCTCGGCCCGCGCCAACGTTTCATGATACTTCTCGAGAAAGGCAACGCCCTGTCGAATACGTTCAGGCTGGATGAAGATGTCGCGGTACTCGTCCCAGCGCAAGCGTCTTTCCGCCGCGTGATTCATCGCCTCCAGTACCTGCGGACGATACTGCGCCGCCTGCATCGCGGCTTCCAGCTCGTGGCTCAGCAAGCCCTTCCGCGACAGGGATTCCACCATCTCCTGCACTTCGGGATGGGTGGCCGGGTCGAAATTCTCCTTGGCCTGCGTCGCCGCGCTTGCCAAGCCCCAGAGTCCCACCAGCAACAGACTGATGCTGAACCGACGATCTCGTCTCCAACGCAGCGGCATGCGCGACTAGCTCCCTGCTTGCGGCTTGTCCGGCGTCAGTGTGTCAACAGGCGCCGGTGCGTGTGAATCGACATGAGAATACCGAACCCGGCCATCAAGGTCACGCTGGAGGTCCCGCCATAGCTGACCAGCGGCAATGGCACGCCGACCACCGGCAGAATGCCCGTGACCATGCCGATATTCACGAAAACGTAGATGAAAAAGGTCAATACGATACTACCGGCCAGCAAGCGGCCGTAGGTGTCCTGCGCATGATTGGCCATGACCAGCCCGCGCGAGACCAGCAACAGATACAGCACCAGAATGGTACACATGCCGATCAGGCCGAACTCCTCTCCCAGCACGGCGACGATGAAGTCGGTATGGCGCTCCGGCAGGAACTCTAGCTGGGACTGCGTACCCAGCCCCCAGCCCTTGCCTTCCAGCCCGCCGCTGCCGATCGCGGTCTTGGACTGGATGATGTTCCACCCGGCACCGAGAGGGTCGCTTTCCGGATTGAGAAAGGTCAACACTCGCTGACGCTGGTAATCGTGCATGTTGATCCACAGCAGCGGCGCCGCCGCCCCCGCCATGGCCCCCAGCGTCAGAATGAATTTCCACGACAGCCCCGTCAGCAGAATCACGAACACTGCCGCGCAGGTCACCAGCAATGACGTGCCCAGGTCAGGCTGACGGGCGATCAGCAGCACCGGCACCCCGATGATCACCGCGCAGACGATCAGATCGCGCCAGGTGGGCGGCAGGGGGCGGCGATGAAAATAGGCCGCCAGCATCATCGGCATGGCGATCTTCATCACCTCCGAAGGCTGGAATCGCAACGGGCCGATCTCCAGCCAGCGCTGGGCGCCCATGCCGATGTCCCCCATGATCTCGACGGCGATCAGCATCAAGAGGCCGCCACCGTAGGCCAGCGGTGTCCACCGGAACAGCGTGCCGGGCGAGAACTGCGCGATGATCACCGCGCCCAGCAAGGCCACGCCCATGCGCGACGCCTGCGCCATCGTCGTCGAGGCCGACATGCCGCTCGCGCTGTAGAGCACCACCAGTCCGAACGAGATCAGCAGCAGCAGGATCGACAATAGCCACGGGTCAAGATGCATGCGCAGCCACAACGAGCGCTTGCGCCCGACTCGGGCTTGATGGGCTCTCGGTGCCACGCGTTGGAAATCAATCGCCATCGATACTCTCGATTTCTTCGTTGACGGTGGTACCCGGCGGATCCTCGAGCTTCCCGTCGGGCAACAGCCACGCATCGGTAAGCTCGCGACCGAGGCCGGATACGCCGCCGCCTGCGTTCTCGACGATGACGGCAACCGCGATCTGAGGGTCGTCTACGGGCGCAAAACCGATGAACAGCGCGTGATCACGGAGGCGTTCGGCCAGTTCGTCGGCGTCGTACTTCTGGTTCTGCCCCAGCGAAAAGACCTGAGCGGTGCCGGTCTTCGCTGCCATCTCGTACTGCAGGCCAGCGCCAGCCTTGCGGGCGGTCCCTTCGGAGCCGTTCATCACTGCCTCCATGCCTTTGTAGACGTCCTGCCACCAACGCGCCTGATCGATCTGTACATCCGGCTTGGTATCCGCGAACGGCGGCTCGACGATCTCCTCGCCGATGCGCTTGGCCAGATGCGGCCGCACCCACTGTCCCCGATTGGCCAGTGTCGCGGTGGCAGCCGCCAACTGGAGTGGCGTCGCCATGAAATATCCTTGACCGATGCCGGCAGAAAGCGTTTCTCCCGGATACCACACCTGGTTGTACTTCTCGCGCTTCCATTCACGTGACGGCATCAGGCCCGGCGACGCTCCCTGGACATCCAGCGACGTGACCTCGCCAAAGCCGAACTGGTGCATGAACGCCGAGAGACGGTCGATGCCCAGCCGGTACGCCATGGTATAGAAATAGGTGTTGTTGGAGACTTCCAGCGCTCGCTCGAGATCGACACGACCATGCCCCCACCGCAGCCAGTTGTGGTAGCGCCGGCTATCATTGGGCAACTGGAAATAGCCAGGGTCGTAGATGACGTCGTTGGGCTTGACCACCCCATCCTGCAAGGCGCCCAGCGCCTCGAACGGCTTGACGGTCGAACCCGGCGGATACTGCCCGCGTACCGCACGGTTATACAGCGGCAGGTCCAGATTTTCCTGCAAGGCGCGATAATCCTTGTAGGAGATCCCGGTCACGAACTTGTTGATGTCGAAGCCCGGTGCCGAAACCATCGCCAGGATGTCGCCCGTCTTGGGCTGAATGGCCACGATGGCACCGCGTCGTCCGCCCAGCAGATCATAGGCCATGTGCTGCAGGCGACTGTCGATGGTCAGCGTGATGTCCTTGCCCGGCTCTGCCGGATTTCGGTCCAGTTCACGCAGGACCCGGCCACGGGCGTTGGTCTCGACCTTGCGCAGGCCGGCCTTGCCATGAAGCTGATCCTCGTAGGTGTACTCGACGCCAGTCTTGCCGATGAAATGGGTGCCGGCATAGTTCCCGGGGTCCAGGTCGGCCAGTTCATCGGCATTGATTCGCCCGACATAACCGAGCACGTGCGACATCACGATCGGATCAGGGTAATAGCGCATCAACTGGGCCTCGACCTCGACACCGCTGAGCAGATAACGGTTCACGGCCAGGCGGGCAATCTGATCCTCGGTGAGGTCGCTGACCAACAGCGCAGGCTGGTAAGGCCGCTGGCGCTGCCGGGAACGCTCCCGAAAGGTCTCGACCTCATCCTCGGGCAGCCCCAGGATATCCACCAGGCGCTGCAGCGTGGTATCGAGATCATCGACACGTTCGCGCACGATGGTGAGGTTGTAGGTAGGACGATTTTCCGCCAGCAGCTTGCCGTTTCGATCGTAAATCAGACCACGGCGCGGCGGTAACGGCTCCACTCGCATGCGATTGTTGTCGGAGCGCGTGATGAAGACGTCGTGCTCGATGATCTGCAGGTAGACCAGACGCGAAACGAGCGCGCCCGCCATCAGCAGAATGATCAGGGCAGCGACCAACGAGCGATTGCGGAAGACACGAACTTCCTGTTCGTGATTCTTGACGTTTTCCCGACGTTTACGCATGACAGGAACAGCGATTCAGGACAAGGATCGGCTCCAAGCCGTCACGGCGTCCGGCGGCGTCGCTTTCGGTGGCGTCAAATGGAAACAAGCGACTGACTCTCTGACTCAACGGTGATACGGATGTCCTGCGAGCAATGTCCAGGCGCGATAGAGCTGCTCTGCCAGCACTACCCGCACCAAGGGGTGCGGCAGCGTCAGTGCCGACAGCGACCAGGATTGCCGAGCGCGGGCGACGACGCGGGGATCGAGACCGTCGGGGCCCCCGACCACCAGCGCGATGTCCTGCCCTTCCAGCCGCCAGGAATCCAGCTTTTCGGCCAGTTGCTCGGTCGTCCAGGCCGCTCCTTTGACCTCGAGCGCCACGATACGTTCCTGATCACGCAGCTTCTCCAGCATCCGATCACCTTCGGCCTGGATAGCACGCGCCACGTCGGCGTTCTTGCCGCGGGCGCCGGGCGGAATCTCGACGATCTCGAAGGGCATCTCGCGCGGCAGCCGCTTGCGATACTCATCGACCCCGGCCTCGACCCACGCCGGCATGCGCGAGCCGACGGCCAGCAATCGGATCTTCACCCGCGAAGCTCTTGGCGATCCGCGGCACGCTTCGAATCCGTGGGCAGGTCGGCCCAAAGACGCTCGAGATCATAGAGTTGGCGGGTCTCTGGCATCATCACGTGGGCAACGACGTCACCCAGATCCACCAGCACCCATTCACCGCTCTGCTGCCCTTCCACGCCAAGCGGTCGAAGACCGGCTTCCTTCGCCTTCTCGATCACGTTGTTCGCCAATGCGGAGACGTGACGCGACGACGTACCGCTCGCGACCACCATGACATCGGTGACACTGGTCAGCTCGGCCACATCTAGCTCGACGACGTCGCGCGCTTTCAATTCTTCGAGCGCATCCACCACCAATGATTTAAGCGTATCTGTCTGCATAGCTCCTCGTCATATAGCCCCTGGAAAAGGGCAATCGCGTCTCCCGGAAATCCGGAAGACGCGCATTTTACTCGGATAACCCGTCAACACCAGCCCCGGACTCGCGATAGAGCTCATGGGTTTCGATATAGCGCTCGACGGATTCGGGGGTCAGATATCGCACGCTAAGCCCTTGCTGCAAGCGCCGGCGCACTTCGGTTGCCGCGATCGCCATGCGGCTGGGCAAGCGCAGCCGCAACAGGTGGCCGGCAGGCGCCGCCATCAGCGATTCGACCGTGGCGACCTCCCGGCCTTCGATCAGTGAAGCCAGCGACGGCTCCAGCGGCGCCTCGTGATCGGGACGATCGATCACCACGATATGGGCCAGCGACAGCAAGCGCTCGCACTGGTGCCAATGAGGCAGGCCCAGAAAGGCATCGTGACCGACGGCCATGACCAGGCGCGCCTGCTCTCCGCACTCTTCGCGCAACGACGCCAGGGTGTCGACGGAGTAGGAATGCCCCGAACGACGCACCTCGCGGTCGTCCGCCACCAGGCCGGGCGTGTCACCGATACCGGCCTTCAGCATGGCAAGCCGGTGCTCGGCGGAGATGCCGGGCGCCGTGCGATGAGGCGGAACGTGGACCGGGATCATGTGCACCGCGTCCAGCGCCAGCGCCTCTCCCAGCTCCACGGCGCTCCGCAGATGTCCCATATGAACCGGGTCGAAGGTACCGCCGAGCATGGCGATACGCACCGTGGACGAATGCCGCATGTCAGTTTGTCGCACGTCAGCTCCGAACATGACCGTCGCCAAAGACTACGTATTTTCGGGTCGTCAGGCCTTCGAGGCCAACCGGGCCACGGGCATGCAGCTTGTTGGTCGAAATGCCGATCTCGGCGCCCAGGCCATATTCGAAGCCATCGGCAAAACGCGTCGAGGCATTGACGATGACCGAGCTGGAATCCACCTCGGCCAGAAACCGTCTGGCGAGCGTCAGGTTTTCCGTCACGATCGCGTCGGTATGCTGCGAACCATAGGTGTTGACGTGTTCGACCGCCTGGTCGAAACCGTCGACGATCCGAATCGCCAGAATCGGTGCCAAATACTCCGTCGACCAGTCCGCCTCCGAGGCGGCGACGGCGTCGTCGATCCATTCCCGGGTGCGCGGACAGCCACGCATCTCGACGTGCTTGTCGCGATAGATCGCTGCCAGCTCGGGCAGCACCCGCGCCGCGATATCGGCATGCACCAGCAGGGTTTCCATGGTATTGCAGGGAGAGTAGCGCTGGGTCTTGGCGTTGTCGGCGATCGCCACCGCCTTGTCGACATCCGCAGCCGCATCGATATAGACGTGGCAGATGCCATCGAGATGCTTGATGACGGGCACCGTGGCCTCATCGGCAACGCGAGCGATCAACGACTTGCCGCCCCGAGGAATGATGACGTCCACGAACTGCGGCATGGTGATCAACTCCCCCACCGCGGCACGATCGGTGGTCGCAACGACCTGCACGGCTGTTGCCGGCAGCCCGGCGTCCTCGAGTCCCAGACGAATGCACTCCGCGATCGCCGCATTGCTGGATGCCGCTTCCGAGCCGCCACGAAGAATGCAGGCATTCCCGGATTTCAGACAGAGGCTCGCCGCTTCGACGGTCACATTAGGACGCGACTCGTAGATGATGCCGACCACGCCTAGGGGCACACGCATCTGGCCGACCTGAATGCCGCTGGGCCGATAGCTCAGGCCGTCGATCTGGCCGACGGGATCGGCAAGCGCCGCCACCTGACGAACACCGGCGATCATGGCATCGACTCGCTCGGGGGTCAGCGCCAGGCGATCCAGCAGGGCGTCACTCAGCCCGTTTTCGCGCCCGCGCTGCAAATCCTCCTGGTTGGCCGCCGCCAGGGTCGGCCGCGCCGCTTCCAGCCGAGCCACGATGGCCTCCAGCGCGCGGTTCTTGGAACCGCTGTCGACCCGGCGCAGCGCGGCACTGGCGCTACGCGCCCGCTGCCCCAGATCCTGCATGTACTGAACGATATCCTCGACCCGAGAGGCCGCAGTCTGCTGCATGGTGTACTATTCCATCTCGTTGGTAGCCCGCAACGAGCGCCGTTCGTCGTCGAAATCCGCAACGGCCCGGTAGGCTAGAAAACTTGGCGTCAATGATACGATAGCGCTTTGCCCGTTATCGTCGATCACGCTATACGCTCAGTCCCGGCACATGCGATAGTGAGACACGAATCGAGCACGCCATTCGCAATCGGTCCAATATAAGCCACCATGCAAAGCAAGTACAAAAGCCTCGGCTTCAAAACGCTTCTGGCGCTTATCTTGGTGCTTGCTCTGTTGACGGGCTGGCTGGCCGAAGGCGCGATGAGAGCAACTGCCTGGACCAGCGCCGTCGTCTTCGCTTTCCTGCTGGCTCGCCCCGCACGCCTCGCGCAATGGTTTCCCGTCGCGATCCTCCTGCTCGGCACCGCCCTGCTCCTGATCGATCATGCCGATACCGATATCTGGGTCTGGGTTCTGCCCCTGTGCCTGCTGGGCCTGACGGGTCGGGCCGGGGTCATGGTGAATGTGGCGGCCTATCTGTTATGCGTGATCTACATCGGCTGGACGCAGACCCTCCCCACCGCCACCGTGGCCGCCATTTCCCTGGCTGCTGTCTGGCTGCTGTCGCTGGAGCGACAGCGGCTGTCGGTGACGAATCGAGTATCGACGAAGCCCGATTGGCTGCTCCCGCCCGCCCAACTGGATACCGATGTTCAGCGTGAACTCAAGCGAACCAAGCGAGAAGGATCGTATGGCGAGGTGGCGATCTTCGGCTGTGCCCGCTCGACGAGTGCCAACATGAAGCAGCTCTGCCGCTGCCTCCAGGAGCAACTGGCTCTCTATGAACGCGCCTACCGGCTCAACGACTATGGGGTAGCGGTGATTTTGGTAGCGCCCAGTGCCGAAGCCGCCAGCCAGCGCCGTCGACAGCTGGTATACGCCATCGCGCCTCATCGAGAGGTCTCCTCGACCCCGTTGACGGAAATTGGCGATCGCTTCGCTCGTCATACCGGCAAGCCGGCGGCGCATGCTTCGGAGATGCAACCTTGGCATTGAGTCGATATAAGCTGGTCGCTCAACTACTCACACTGGTATTGCTGGTGGGGCTCGCGCTGTGGGAACACTTGATGCGCCACTACGACTTGATATTACCGCCCACGCTGCTGGCGATTGCGCTATTGGTTTCCATACCGCTGCAATGGCTGGGACGTCTGCGATCCGTGGTAGCCGACCACATGCTTCTGGCCGGTGGACTGACCCTGTGTGCGGTGGAAGCTCCGGGTAGCGACGACCCCATGCTGTGGCTGGGACTGTCGATAATCCTCAGCTTTCTGCTGTTGACGCTCTTCCCGGCACTCCTGCTGGCGCTCTGTCTCGTACCGGCGATGCTCGCCCTGCTCGGCGACGATTACATCACGGTTCTCAACCTGACACTGGGCTGGTGGCTGACGCTCGTCGCGGCCACCTTGCTCGTTCTGCTGGGTCACCCATCCCATGCCCAGCGCTTCACATTGCGGCCCTGGCGACGTGACAAGCGACTCTCTATCGCCTGCATCCGCGCAAATCTGAAAATAGAAATCGCCAGGGCGTCTGCGCTCGACCAGCCATTGAGCGTGCTGGTCGTGTATATTCCCCAGCTCGATCAAGCCGGAGATCAGTTCGGCGGCCACTTGCGCGAAGTGCTTTCGTCCAATTTCAGCCACGCGGTTTCCGATAATAGCCGCCAAAGCGACCTGCTCGGCGAATACAACGCCAACGTTTTCTGGCTCATTCTGCCCAACACGGCTGAACCAGGAGCCATCGCCGCTGCCAAAAGGCTCTCGGACGTGGTGACGATGGTCGCCCACCCAGAAATCGGCTCGCTGGAAAGCTACAGCCGGGTATGCACCCTGCAGGCACAGGAAAGCGTGGAGCACTTCTCGAAACGCCTCGAAGCCGCCGCCAACAAACTGCTGGAACCTCACGCGTGAACTTCACACATTGGCTCTATACTCTCGCGCCTCAGCCGGAACTGCTGTTGGCTATCATTTTCACGGTGGCCCTGATCGAGTCCCTGGCCATTGTCGGCATCGTGGTTCCTGGCGTCGTGCTGTTGAGTGCAGCGGCCTCGATCGCCGGCCATAACGACACCTCTCTCCCGCTGATGCTGGCAGCCGGTACCCTTGGCGCCTTTGCCGGTGACAATCTCAGCTTCTGGCTGGGCCGCAAGCAGCGCAGCCGGATCCCTCACTGGTGGCCACTGAAGCAACACCCCGAGTGGCTCAACCGAGGCAACGACTTCTTCCAGCGGTACGGCACCCTATCGGTCATCGTCGGTCGCTTCGTCGGTCCCGTGCGCCCGTTCATCCCCATGATCGCGGGTATGCTGTCGATGCCATCGAAGCGCTTCGCTGTCGTCAATTTCATTTCTGCCCTGGCGTGGGCGCCCGTCTATCTCCTGCCAGGCTATCTGCTGGGACGCTCGTGGGAAGAGCTGATGGAACTGCCGGCAGGAGCCGAACGGTGGCTGTTGACGTTATCCCTGTCGCTACTGGCACTGGCGCTGCTGTTTTCGTGGATCCGCTATCAGCTGAGCGGTGACGGCCGCGTACATCATTGGCTGGAAAATCGCATGACTCGCAGCCCCGCGCTGGCCAAGGGGTGGAACCTGTTTTGTTCACCCGCGCCGGCGAACGAATTCCCCCTGGCGTCATTATCGCTGCTGTTGACCAGCCTGATTGCCCTGACTGGCTGGACCGTATGGGTACTGATGCATGACGGCCCGTTGCCGATGGACGAGCAGATCCGCTCCCTCGCCAGCCTGCTACAGCGGAGCTGGCTGGTGGGGACCAGCGAGACACTCGCCGAGATCGGAGATGCGATGGGCATCAGCGTACTGATGGCGCCGTGGCTGCTATGGCTTCTCTATGCAAAGCGCTTCGCGGCGCTACTGCACATCGCCGGCGCCCTGATATTGGTCGCGGTCAGCAACACGGTCTTCAAGGATCTGGCAGGACGGGCGCGACCAGACACCCCCGATTACCTGACCGGCTCGATGTCCTATCCCAGCGCCCATACGTCGACGATCGTGGTCGTGGTGGGATTGACGGCAGCATTTGCCGCCCAGGTGATGCCTCAGCGCTACCGCGGGTACGCCTACTGGCTGGGCATCGTCGTCTGCATGCCCATGGCGCTGTCCAGGCTGGTGATCGGCGTCCACTGGGCCAGCGACCTGATCGGCGGCGCCCTCCTCGGGCTCGTGGTCTGCGCCGTGACCCGCATCAGCTACCAGCATTTTCAGCGCCCCGACCGCGACATGCCACCCTGGGTGTGGCTCTGCCTCGCCTCCCTGATACTGGAGACGGCACGCGTCGTCTTCTTCTCGCCCGTGTGATGCTGCCTGTAGAAGAACGATACTCGGAACCGTCACCATCTGCTGCGCTCCGGCTCAAAACGTTTGGCCGGCGCGCAGCAGATGGTGAACAGGTTCTCAGTCGCCCCAGCGCGGCATCAATGTCTGAGCAATGCCTAGCTGGTTGAGTATCCGCGCCACGATGAAATTGATCATCGCTTCGACGCTGTCCGGACGGTGATAGAACCCCGGCGCCGCCGGCAGTATGACAGCGCCCATATGGGTCAGCTTGAGCATGTTGTCGAGATGCACCGCCGAGAGCGGCGTCTCCCGAGGCACGAGAATCAGCTGCCGGCGCTCCTTGAGCGCCACATCGGCGGCCCGCTCGATCAGGTTGTTGCTTGCCCCGCAGGCTACCGCCGAGAGCGTTCCCGTCGAGCACGGGCAGATCACCAGCGCCTGCCAGTTGCCGGAACCGGAAGCGACCGGTGCCATCCAGTCTTCCCGCCCAAAACAGCGAATCTGCCCCTCGCCGGCGCCGAATCGCTCGGTCAACGACTGGGCCAGTCGATCCGGCTGCGCCGGCAGTTCGATATCGGTCTCGACCGCGACCACGCGATGCGCCGCCTTGGAGATCATCACGTAAATCTCGTGCCCGGCTCCAACCAGGCACTCGATCAGGCGCAGGCCATATTGCACGCCGGAAGCGCCGGTCAGCGCCACGGCGACCGGCGCCGCATACGTCGCAGCTTCATC
This sequence comes from Salinicola salarius, assembly GCF_002179555.1. Classification (GTDB taxonomy): domain Bacteria; phylum Pseudomonadota; class Gammaproteobacteria; order Pseudomonadales; family Halomonadaceae; genus Salinicola; species Salinicola salarius_A. The sequence continues at coordinate 78,397 of NZ_NHOU01000016.1, forward strand.
GCGCGCCATGGCGAGCCTCCAGTGCCTGAAGCAGCTTGCCGTGAATCCCGCCGAACCCGCCATTGGACATGACCACGATTCGATCGCCCGAGGCGGCCGCCTCCACGACCTCGCCGACGAGTGCGTCGAGGTCGCCGGATACCCGGCTGGCCGCGTGTCCGGTGACAACCTCGTCCAGCGACCAGTCCAATCCCGGAGGCTGATACCACCAGACCCGGTCGGCTACCGACGTGCTGTCGGCCAGACGCGATTTCATCGTGCCCTGGCGCATGGTGTTGGAGCGCGGCTCGATGATCGCCAGCAGCCGGCCACCGTGGCGGTCCTGATGCAGCCCCTCAAGGGTCAGCGCGATCGCGGTAGGATGATGCGCGAAGTCGTCGAGCACCTGGATGCCGGCCACCACCCCGCGGACCTCCTGGCGCCGCTTGGGCGCCGCGAAAGTGGATAGCGCTCGGCAACCGTCGGCCAGAGAAACGCCGAGCCGATGAGCTGCCGCCAGCGCGGCCACGCCATTGGCGGCATTGTGGCGGCCGCTCATCGCCCAATGAACCACCTGCTGCTCGCCGCCGGCCATCACCGTAAAGACACGGCTGTCCTCCGGGTCGAGCGCAAAACGCCAATCGCTGCCGTCACGTTGACCGAAGCGCTGTACCGGCGACCAGCAACCCTGTGCCAGCACCCGTTCCAGCGCCGGCTCGTTGTCGGCGACCACCAGGTCGCCGTTACCCGGCACGGTTCGAACGAAATGGTGAAACTGGCGCTCGATAGTCGCAAGATCTGCAAAGATATCCGCATGATCGAATTCCAGGTTGTTGAGAATCGCGACATCCGGGCGGTAGTGGACGAACTTCGAACGTTTGTCGAAGAACGCGGTATCGTACTCGTCCGCTTCCACGACGAACGGCGCACTGTCCTTACCAAGACGAGACGAGCATCCGAAATTGCGCAGTACGCCACCGATAAGAAATCCGGGTTCGAGACCCGCGGCTTCCAGTATCCAGGCCAGCATGCTCGCCGTGGTAGTCTTGCCGTGCGTCCCCGCCACCGCCAAAACCTGGCGCCCCGGCAATACGTGTTCCGCCAGCCACTGCGGCCCGGAAGTATAGGGGAGCTTGGCGTTCAGCAAGGCTTCGATTTCCGGATTCCCCCGGGAGAGCGCGTTACCGACGATGACCAGATCGGGAGCCGGCTCGAGATTCTCGGGACGATAGCCCTCCATCAACTCGATGCCGATCTCCTCGAGTTGAAGGCTCATCGGGGGATAGACATTGGCATCCGAGCCGGTCACGCGATATCCCAGCATCTTTGCCAGACGCGCGAGACTGCCCATGAACGTGCCACATACCCCCACTACATGAACGTGCATACCACTCTCCCTTGCATGAGCCGGCGAGCCTAGCATGGCCTCGCGAGCCGGGCCACCAGCCCGCTCGCCGCGGAATTCGCCTCCTGCCGTTCAGCGAGAGATGACCTCGAGAACCGCCTGCAAGCCTCTCCGTGATACCTGGCGGTGAGGCCTGGCGCCGAAAAAGGATCGAAACACCGCTGCAAGATAGCCGACGCACCACCGCGCCCCGCCAAACGTTAGCGAATGACTCATTCGGCAGTCGCAGAAAAATGACCGAGGCCGCTACGGGCTTCTCGTGTTAACAGGCATTCGCCTTTCGGCTATGCTGGGCCGGCATCCGTGACTCGTAACATCCTCGACAAGAGGCATCACACCGTTGACCGCCGGGCTTCATCACTTGGTGATGGCCGAAGACAGGCTGTCTCTACCGCGAAGCGTCAAGGAAGTCAGCACCGGTAGAAGATCCGCGCACGCCGGGCCAACGACGTGAGCCAGCATAACCGAACATCAGGAGATGAGAGCCGACATGGCCAAGCATAATGCCTTTTACGCCCAGTCCGGTGGCGTCACCGCCGTCATCAACGCCAGCGCCTGTGGCGTGATCGAGGCCTGCCGCCGCCACCCGGACCGCATCGGTCATCTCTATGCCGGGCACAACGGCATCATCGGCGCGCTCATGGAAGACTTGATCGATACCAATCAGGAGAGCGACGAGGCCGTCTCGGCGCTGCGCTACACGCCGGGGGGCGCTTTTGGCTCCTGTCGCTACAAGCTCAAGTCGATCGAGACGCACCGCGCCGAATACGAACGCCTGATCGAAGTGTTCAAGGCTCACGACATCCGCTACTTCTTCTACAATGGCGGCGGCGACAGCGCCGATACCTGCCTCAAGGTCTCCCAACTCTCGGAGACGATGGGCTACCCCCTGACGGCCATCCATGTTCCCAAGACCGTCGACAACGATCTGCCCATTACCGACAACTCTCCCGGTTTCGGCAGTGTCGCCAAGTACGTCGCCACCTCGACGCGAGAAGCGGCGCTCGACATCGAATCGATGTGCTCCACTTCGACCAAGGTGTTCATTCTCGAAGTCATGGGTCGTCATGCAGGCTGGATTGCTGCTGCTGGTGCCCTCTCAGGCGAATCGCCGGAACAAGCACCGCACCTGATCATCTTCCCCGAGATCGCCTTCGATCGGGCCACGGTCATGGCACGCATCGACGAGGCCGTCAAACGCCACGGCTTCTGCGTCATCGTGGTTTCCGAAGGCGCACAATATGCCGACGGCACCTTCCTCGCCGATGCCGGCAGTACCGATGCCTTCGGCCATAAGCAGTTGGGCGGAGTCGCGCCGATGCTGGCCTCCATGGTCAAGGAAGATCTCGGTCATAAATACCACTGGGCAGTGGCCGACTACCTGCAGCGCGCCGCACGCCATATCGCCTCCAAGACGGATGTCGATCAGGCCTATGCCGTGGGCGAAGCCGCCGTCGAACTCGCCCTGGCGGGGCAGAATTCGATGATGCCGGCGATCAAGCGCGTTTCGGACACCCCATACGAATGGAAGATCGAGGCGGCGCCGCTGTCGGAGATCGCCAACCACGAGAAGTTCATGCCGCGCGACTACATCAGCGAAGACGGCCTCTATATCAGCGAAGCCGGGCGACGCTATCTCGCCCCACTGATTCTGGGCGAGGATTTCCCCCCGTTCGAGAACGGCCTGCCCAAGGTAGCCAGGTTGAAGAAGGCCAAGGTCGAGCGCAAGCTGGCGATGTTCGAACTGTAATACGCCACGACCGATATCGTCGGCACCACGATCACGGTGCCGACGAACATGCCACCCTATCCCCCTCGTACCAACCCTTCCCCTCGTACCAACCCTTTTCGGCCGTTCCCCCGAATATACGGCTGCCTTTCCTCGGCTTTTCGCCAGACGACTGTCTGCCGCATCGAGGCCTGTCGCCATTCGACAACACCTCGTCACCAAAATGAAAACAGTGTTCAACAACACCTGGCTCAGGCGCTTGGCGAGCGCTTCGAGACTATACTGAGCCATCTGGAGAACTCGTCCGAACGCGTCGATTCTCAAGGCGGATGCCGGTCGGCAATCGACAGGGACACCAAAAGAGAAAGAGTGGCAGTCCACCGCCGGATACTCACGCCTCGTCGCGATATCCACGGTGAGAACGAAGAAGGAGCAAGGTCATGAAGAAACCGATCATCATTGGCAGCATCATAGCCGCACTGGGCATCGCTGGTGGCGTCGCTGTCGGGGCCTATCAATCCTCCGAAAGCGGCCCGAGATATGCCGACATCGTCAGTGTGGACCCGATCGTGCAGACTTCCAGCGCACCCCGTGAGGTCTGCGAGAACGTCACGGTCACGCACCAGCGCCCGGTGAAAGACGAAAACCGCATCGCCGGCACGGCCATTGGCGCCATTGTTGGCGGGGTCGTGGGCAATCAGTTCGGCGGCGGTAGCGGCAAGAAGATCATGACGGCAGCAGGTGCCGTCGGCGGCGGACTGGCGGGCAATCAGGTCCAGCAGCAGATGCAGCAGGGTGATACTTACCAGACGACCGAACAGCGCTGCAGTACCGTCAGCGACAGCAAACAGGAAACCGTCGGTTACGATGTCCGGTACCGTTATGATGGCGAAGTGCATGAAGCCAAGCTGGACGAGAAACCGGAGGGTGAACGCGTCCTGATACGCAACGGCCAGCCGCAGTGGGATGGAAACCCTCAATCTTCCTGAGCTTCACGACGCCTTTTTCCTGCTTTCCTTTACGAGACAGATTGCCCCGGGCATCACTCCGAGCACCGCTCCGGGGCTCGAATTCGAAGCCACTCGACCGCCCCCTTCTTGCGCACGGGGTTGACAACGCCAGCTGACAAGAGCGCATGGCTCTGCTGATGACTTGCCTTCGCCCCTTGTACCTGCTCTAGCGATGTGTCAGTTTCCTGGGACGCCCCTGAGGGCCGACCGGCTTGCTTAGCGCAATTTCAATGGCACGCTCCCGCTCGATGCCTCTATCCATCAGCTTCTTGACCCGCGTTTTCAAGGTTCCCAAGGGCATCCCGACGGCCTGAGCTCGATGAGCCAAAGTCACGGTCCTGGGACCATTCTTCGTTTGATGCTGGACAGCCTGCCAATCTCGCGCAGTCAATTTCATTGTCATTCCAAAGAGCGCTCCCGATATCGAACGAGAGAGATCCAATGAATTCGGCGACACTTTAATTAAAATTAAGAATTAATTTAACCATAATTCAGTCTGCGCCTTTCTAGATTAATTTAAATTAACCTGCGTCAAAAGCTGATGAATGTACTTCTTCCCAGACGGCAGGGGCTGATTGATGCCGTGCGCGATACGTGACGGGAGAAACGGCAGATTGCGAAAAGATTCGGGGGGAAACTACTATATCGGCCTGCCATCAGAGGGCAGCCTTCACGTTGCCGATAAAAAAACACCCGACACACTCCATCACTTTGCGCTGAAGTATGCCAGGCCAAAAGATCGCGAGATCGCGACCATGAACTCTTTAGGTTAGGTGTAGGGTTCCGGATGATCAAATGAGC
>NZ_NHOU01000159.1 GCF_002179555.1 Salinicola salarius
CGGGCCGAGGGCTGGAGCGACGACGAGGTGCTGAAGCGCTGGACAGCACTGTTCACCGGGCCGTTATTGGTGCAGCGCTATTGTGCGGGTGCCGACATGCTGCCGGTGGAAAGGAAGGCGGTGAGTGAGCTGGCCGCGACCTACCGTGAGCGGTTGGCCGATGTCTCCTGGTTCATGCGACTGCTCAACGAGGCCATCGCCCGCCAGGCCAACGCCGAGGACGGCGCGAAAGGGCGCTTCTGGGAAGGGCGTTTCAAGAGCCAGGCACTGCTCGACGAGGCGGCGATCCTCAGCGCCATGGCCTATGTCGATCTCAACCCGATTCGCGCCGGGATGGCGGAAACCCCCGAGACGTCTGCCTACACTTCGGTGGCCGAGCGGA
>NZ_NHOU01000160.1 GCF_002179555.1 Salinicola salarius
TGTAAAACCACCGCGCGCGAGCCGGGCGACACCTCGCTGGTCTGGAGCTGGCCGCTAGAACTGACTGCCGACGAGCGGGAATCGGTCACGTTCCTACTGACGGGGTTGTCGACCGAGATGCAGCAGGCGGTGATCGACGAAGCCGCTGGGCGGGTCGATGCCGGCAAGGTCAAGAACACCCTGGGCTTCCTGCACACCCTGGCCAAGCGTGCCGCCTCGGACAATTTCCAGCTGACGCACTTCGGCCGCGGTGTCGCCAACAAGCGGCGTGACCAGGCCGAGACGAGTGACGAACAGAACCGGGTCGTTACCGCGCCGGTGGTGGCGATGTCGCCGCCGAAACCGGCCGAGCCGGAACCGCAGCCGATTTCGGCGG
>NZ_NHOU01000161.1 GCF_002179555.1 Salinicola salarius
ACCGAGTTTCCAGCGGAAACTCAGTCAACACCCGCCCAGTTTCCGGGGGAAACTCAGGGCAATTCGCCCGGTTTTCAGCGGAAACTTGGGCAATTTCCCGAGACCAATGATCCCAGTTTCCAGCGGAAACTCATTTGGGAATCAAGCACTTACGGCGCAGTTCCCGGTGCGGCTCGCCCTAGAGTACGTAGTTATACAAACAGTGTTTGTAAAACCACCGCGCGCGAGCCGGGCGACA
>NZ_NHOU01000162.1 GCF_002179555.1 Salinicola salarius
TATTTAATAACATATCCGGTGTGCGCTAATCTGAGAGCAACGCCAACCTGCTGAGGGTTCCCGCCATGACCCGTCCCCGCGCTGCCCTGGTATCGCTCGATGCCACCCCCTGGTATCACCTCGTCAACCGCTGCGTGCGCCGCGCCTTCCTGTGCGGCACGGATGCCGTGAGCGGGCAGAGCTACGAGCATCGCCGTGGCTGGATCAGCGATCGCCTGCATCAGCTGGCGGGGGTCTTCGCCATCGATGTGGCCGCCTATGCGGTGATGAGCAACCACTACCATCTGGTGGTGCGAGTGGACGTCGAGCGGGCCGAGGGCTGGAGCGACGACGAGGTGC
>NZ_NHOU01000163.1 GCF_002179555.1 Salinicola salarius
AAAAATCGCGTTCCACCGTCAGCTTGCCGATTTCACGGTAGAGCGTATCGATTTCTTCTTGGGTCTTCTGGGCCGCCTTGCCGTCACCCTTGCCCTCAAAGACTCCAGTGGCGTTGTCCAGCAACTCGCGCTTCCACTGGCTCACCATGGTCGGATGAATCTCGAAGCGGGCAGCGATCTCTGACGTGGTCTGGTCGCCTTTGAGGGCGGCGAGGGCCACCTTGGCCTTGAAATCACTGCTGTACTGCCGGCGTTTCCTGCTCATGATCAGGCTCTCCTGGTCGGTCTGATCAGAGCTTAGCGCCTGGTCCGAATTTCGGGGACCACTTCA
>NZ_NHOU01000164.1 GCF_002179555.1 Salinicola salarius
TTTCGGGCCGGCCTCATGAATAAGCCGGGGTGAATACTGTCTTTGAGCGGCACACTCTCCGCATCGCGCAGATCGGTGGCGGATTCAAAGGTCAGGTAGCTGCCATCTTCCTGACGGTAATAACCAAAGTCCGATAGTTGCTCCTCGGTGCAGCCATAACGCTCGGTAAGGCCTGTCACACCAGCAGCCGAGAGCGGGTAGCGCTTGTCGGTGACCTTTTGTGCCTTCTCGTCGTACCAGCTGACGGCGTTGAGGATCGCGGTTTTATCGCTTGAGTTATTGTCAAATCTGGTGGATGACGGTC
>NZ_NHOU01000017.1 GCF_002179555.1 Salinicola salarius
ATTCCTGGGGGCCGGTCTCACGGATTCAGGTTAATGTAAAACTTGGACTTTTAGTACCAGGCGCGCAGACCCATTACCAAGGCAGTTGTTGACTCATCATCATCGTAATTACGTTCGTAGCTAACCCCCACGTATGGGCTTAGCTCCCTCATCAGGTCGTAGCGCAGACGAAGACCGATCTCACTACTGTTAAAACCGCGGTCAATGTCGTACTCGGGAACATCCTGGAACGATGCTGAGAGCTCCAGTCGTGGTTGCAGGATCAATCGCTGAGTGAGTAGCATTTCATATTCGAATTCGGTGCTTGCGCTGACATCACCCTCGTCACTGACGAATAACGCAGTGTCGGTTTCCATCATCAAAGGTGCCAGCCCCTGAAAGCCAACGACCGCGAAGCGTCGATCAGGGTCCGGATTGAAGCTTTGACGCACGCCCGTCTGCAAGTTCCAGAACGGGCTTATCGCGCGACTATAGAGCAACTGGAGATCGCTGCTTTCGGTGTAATGACCCCCTGGTTTCTGCACACCCTACGCCGTTAATGCGGGGTGTGCTCGGGGTGCCACGTAGTCCAGAGACTGATGTGGCCGCTCTTCGTTGTAGTACCGGATCCAGCGATTGATCACGACCCTGGCTTGGCCCAGCGATTCGAAACGGTGAAGCCAGATGCACTCCTCCTTCAAGGATCGGAAAAAACGCTCGACAAGCCCGTTCTGTTCCGGTGTATACGGTGTCGTGAATTCCTGCGTGAGGCCATAGGCTTTCACCGTGCCCGTGTAGTGGCGACTGCTAAAGACGAGCCCGTTATCGGAGCGAAGTGCGAGTGGCTGCTGAACGCGCCCCAGTGCCCCCAGTCGATAAATCAATGCTTCTTCCAGGGCAGCCTCCGCTGTCTTGCTGCTGCCATTGTCCGATAATCGCCAACCGAGGATCTCACGCGTGCAACAGTCGATGATGACCGCCAGGCTGGCCCGCCGATCCTTACCGCACCACACGTGAGTGAGATCCGTGGCCCAACGCTCATCGGGTCGTGAGGTGATCGACGGCAAGCGTCTGGCGCGAGGTCGGAAGCCTTGCGGCCGCTTGCGCACCTGCCAGCCTTTGAGTTGCAGGATGCGCTGGATCGGCTTGCGGTTCTCGCCCAGTACACACGCTAGCCGGCGATAGCCGTAGCTCGGGAAGCGTTCCAGCGTCAGCTTCACCCGGGCCGTCAGATCCGTATTAACGACACGCTGCCGCGCCTTGGGCCGGTAATACAGACTGCGCCGAGGAAAACCCAGCCAGCGGCAAAGTTTGGCCAGTGAGACCACTTGGCCTTCCTGGGCCATTTCCGCCTGCAGCGACCTTACGAGTTCTCGTCCTCGTCGAGCAGGCGACGCCACTTTTTTAGTGCGTAGATCTGCAAGTGGGCCTCGCCCAGCGCCTCCTTGGTTTCCCGCAGGTCGGACTCGTATTGCTCGCGGATATCCTTGGGGCGGGCCTTGAACCCGTTTTCCATGTTGCGCTGGGCTTCATCGATCCAGCCTTCGACCTCGGAGACGGTGAGGTCATGCTGTCGCGCGACCTCCGCGACCGTGGTCTTGCCCTTGAAGATGTCCATGACGACGGACGCTTTGCGCTTCGCGGTCCACCGCTTGATGGGGGTATCGTCGCTCATTCTGTCCTCCTGATGACTGCACTATAGCCTGTGCAGCTCTGGAGGGGGTCACTTCAAGGTGACGGTTCCTTTCATCCCGGCTTCGTAATGACCGGGAAGGAAGCACGCGTACTCGATGACGTCGCCCTGCTCGGGTGCGGTCCAGATCAGTGTCTCGGTCTCGCCCGGCGCTATGGTGACGGCTGCGCTTTGGGTCTCACCGTGATCCATCATGCCGTTGTGATGATCGCCCATCATCTTATCGCTGCCTTCAGCGCCGTGATGGTCTCCGCCCTGTTGCATCATTTCTCGATGCATCTGCTGCATGCGGCCGCTGCCGATAGAAAATTCGTGGGGAATCATGGATACGTTTTCGATCCGAAAACGTACCGTCTTACCGGGTTCAATCTGCAGTTTGTCGGCGTCGAACCACATGCTTCCGGCCTGAATATCGATAGTTCGGCTGGGCGCGGGCTCACTTTGGTGTGACTGACCGTGGCCGGTATCTGCCAAGGCTGAGGCGCTGACGGCAGTCAAGGTGAAAAGCAAAAACAGGAATTTCATCAAAAAGCTCCGCTGTTATGAGAAAGGATATTTAAAAATGATGTTTTCGCCCGCTGATCGAGGCCGGCGGATACCAAAACCAGATTGCCGGGTGCCAGAATCAACCTGCCGATATCGGCAGGGTCATGAACACTTGAGTTTCGTTATCGTCGAACTGATGCACGTTCAAGGCCCGAGCCTGATCGCCGGGCATCCCCGGTGTGCCAGCCGGCATGCCGGGCAGGGCTATACCGCGAACGCTTGGACGTTCGGCAAAAAGCCGATCGAGCGCTGCGCCGGGGACATGGCCCTCGACAACGTAGCCCCCCATCTCGAGGGTGTGGCAGCTCCCGAGTCCATGAGGAAGGTCAAGGCGTTCTTTGATTTCGCCGAGGTTGGTGGTTTCCACGACTTTGACATCGACACCACGTTCCTTCAGATAATCGCCGTAAGCGGCACAGCAACCGCAGGAAGGGCTTTTATAGAGTGTCGCCTGGTCGGGCAGTGAAGCGTGGGCCACTTGGGCACCCAGCATGAATGTTGCGGATAACAACAATGCGATGTTTCTGCTTGGCATGACGAATCTCCGGAGCGTTCATGAGCCTTCGCCAACAGTAAACGTGGGTAAGCTGAAAAGAGGCTGAATGGATCCGCCAAAACGAGAAAAGTATCTTCACGGTGCCGAGCCAGGGTGTAACGTGATTTCGACCCGCAGCCCGCCCAGTCGTGAACGGCCATAGGTCACACGACCGCCGTAGCGTTCGGTGAGCTGTGACAGAATGGAGAGCCCCAGGCCGTGGCCACGATGTTGTTCATCAAGCCTGACGCCTCGCTGGCCCAGGCGCTCGAGCATGATATCCGGAACCCCCGGGCCATCATCCTCGAGCCTTAGGCAACAGGGCTTGGGAAGTAGCGTAAGCTCGACGCGTTGGCGCGCCCATTTACCGGCATTGTCGAGCACGATACCGAGCATCTCCATGCCGTCCTGACGCTCCAGCGGTATCCGGAAATCGACGACGGCGGTGTCATCGAGAACGAAGATGCGATCGGGGTAGAGGGTACGAAACATTTCCAGCATGGAAATGACTTCTGCCATGCCGGTATGTTGCTGTCCTGTAGACTGGCCGGCGATACGCGAATGGCGTAGTTCGCTCTCCAGTTTTTCATCGATGTCGTCGAGACGAGCCAGAATCTGCTTACGACGTTGATCATCCAGGGCTCGTTTTGAGCGAAGGGCTTGCATGACCGCCGTTAGTGGCGTCCTGATCGCGTGAGAAAGGTTGGCCAGTGACTCCCGCGAGCGCTGCTGACGACGTTCATGTTCGTCGAGAAGGGTATTGAGTTGAGCGATGGGGGCTTTCAGCTCGGAGACGGTTTTGATGTCCAGGCGGCGGCGCTCGCCGCGTTGCAGCTCGATGAGCTGGCGCGATAGCCGACCGAACGGGCGTAAAGCATGATTGACCGCGAACAGGTTGAGCAGTATCAACAGCAACAGCAGCACCATGGCCGCTGCACCGATCCACCAGTGAAGGCGTGTCAGTCCTCGCTCGATGCCGGCGAAGTCTTCGCCGACCGTCAATGTGGCGGGTTCGCCGGCAAGCATCAATCCGGTTCGCCACAGCAGCAGTCGATGATCGCGCCACTGCAAGAGTTGCGCGCCTTCTGTATCCCCGGTCGGCAATGTCTCGAGCGCATCGTGAGTCGCGTAGACACGGCCGTTGGTCCGCAACTGATAGAAGTGGTGAAAGGTTTCGGCGGGGCTGGAATCAGGTGGCAGCGACAGGGCACTCGGGCCCTCGAGGCGCAATCGGCGCACGACCAGTTCGGATTCCTGCTGTAAGCGATCGGCGAGAAAATTCCGTGCCAACTGGTCCAGCAGCAGTCCGTGCAGTACCCAGGTACTCCCGACGACGATCAGCGCCGCAATGCCCAGGCTACCCAGCAACCGGAGGCGTAGGCTTCGCCGGCTAAACCGAGACAAGCATGTACCCCTCACCACGGCGCGTCACGATGCGCTCACGTCCGAGCCGATGACGTAGTCTGCCGATATAGACCTCGACGAGATTGGGAGTCGCAGCATCCTGCTCGAGCGCGTAGAGTTGTTCGAGCAAGTGTCGCTTGGAGTGAACGCGATCAGGGTGGCGCATCAGGTAGCGCAGAAGCCGAAATTCGGTGGAGGTGAGTGTTTGCCACTCCTGGTGATCCAGACTGAACTGCTGGCGTGCCTCATCGAGCCGAAGATTGTTGATCTCCAGAAGGGAGGAAAAATGACTACCTCGACGACGCAACAAGGCCTCCAGGCGCGCCAGCAACTCTTCCTCATGATAAGGCTTGGTGAGGTAGTCGTCGGCGCCGGCGCGAAGCCCTTCGACCTTATCCATCCAGCTATCTCTTGCGGTCAGAATCAGTATCGGCACAGACCACTTAGCGTCCCGCCAGTCGGAGAGGAGACTCAGCCCGGAGCCGTCCGGCAAACCAAGGTCCAGAATGACCAGCGTGTACTCCTCGCTAGCCGAGAGCGCAGACGCCGATCGGCTACTAGGTGAAATGTCGGTGCGGTAGCCAGCATCATCCAGAAGCTCTGCCAAACTTTCCGCCAACAGCTCATCATCTTCTACCAGTAATATTCTCATGGCTCATCGAGAGACTGAATCTGTTTGCCGAAGATACAGCCGGTTCCTGAATGGTTCCTGAAAATCCGGAAGGCGCCGGATATCGTGATTTATCCCAATTCGGTGTTCATTCAACTGACGCCTCCCCGAAGCCACATCTCAGGCATTTCGATCGACCGTTTTTTGCGTGACGGTGGCAGGATCATCGCTTCACCTGGAATGCCACGGTGCCACAGGGTAAGCCCCACAAAGAGCACAATACATGCAAAGAATGCCGCCATAACGTCATCCAGCACGATACCCAAGCCGCCACCGATGGCTTCGCTATAGCCAATGGGCAATAGCTTAGTGACATCGAACAGCCGATATAACACGAACGCCACTTCCATCGTCCAGGCACGGCGCGCCACCGTGATTCCGAGCATGGCGATCGGAAACGCCAGGTACTCATCGGCGACGATCTGGGAGAGATCTCCGCCGCCGAGCCAGATTGAAGCCCAATGACAAATTGGCACTGCCGTGACCAGCAGTACCGACAGAATGACAACCCGGCGTTGCGGCGAGTGATGTGTCAGCCACCAGGCCAACGGCACACCGATCAGCGACCCGATTGTCCCCGGTGCCCAGGATATCCATCCCAGGCCAAAGCCGGTCGCTACCAGCAAGACCGCATTCTCTATCAACATCTGTCTAATCCATGAGAGGAGGGGGTTGGCTTGCGATCAGGAGCAAGACTTGCTAAAACGAAAGTCGATATCGATCTTCGTTTTCGGTAGACCGGAAGTCAATACAATGAAGCATCATCACTTGCTCGTGGGCCTGGTCAGACTACACGTCCTTCACCATGCCGCCGAGCATGAAATCAACGGACAATGGATGATCGATGAGCTGGCGCGTCACGGCTATCGACTGAGCCCCGGCACTCTTTATCCCATGCTGCACTCGATGGAGAACAGGGGATACCTGATCTCCCGCGAAGCGCATCAGGGTAGCGTTCGCCGTAAGTTCTATCGCGCGACCGATCTAGGTCGAGAAGGGCTTGAAACGGCCAAACGCCAGCTGAGAGAGCTGACCGGCGAGGCCTTAAAAGACGACAGTCCCTTGTAAGAGAGCCATGGCAAGGAGCCCGGATGGAGAATCAGACACCACGCCCTGCCGGACTTATTAGAGAGGTCTTCGCGGCCTTTCTGTTGCTGGGCTTGACTTCCTTTGGTGGTCCCATCGCTCACCTGGGTTACTTTCGCAGCGAGTTCTTCCGCATGACCCGATGCCGCTGGCTGCGTGACGGCCGACTCTGCCTCGCACCTTGGCTATTGTTGACCTACTTTATCCAGGGAGCTAAATGAGGACGCTTATTCAGTTTGCGTTCAGGTCAGCCGCCTACCCTTCGATAAAGGGCTGGTTATCAGCGAAGGGACTGGGACCCGCGGTCATTGTCTCTGGCCCAGGTTCGTTTGAATCAGCGACGCGAGGGATCCGCATGGAGCTGTTCGCTCTTCTCATCATTCTGATCGTGGTACTGGGCGCCGGGCTGCTGGTGCAGTGGCTGCCCATGCGTCACCAGCCTCGGCCCAGCTGGTCCCAGCGCGTGCCGTTTCTGGGCGGGGGGACGCCCGACAGTCACGCCTGGAGCCGCTACCACATTCGCTACTACTCCATGACGCTGCTGTTGATCGCCTTCGAGATGGAGATGATGTTCATGTACCCGTGGGCGGTCGTGTTCGTCGAGAATGGCATGAAGGCGATGATGGAGATGGGCATGTTTCTCGCCATCCTGTCGGTGGGCATCGTCTATGCCTGGCGTGAGGGGGTGTTCAAGTGGCAGTGAGCTGGCTGCACAAGTTCGCCGCGCGTGGCCGCGTTCCCGTGTTTCCCGTGCTGGGCAAGCAGGGTGATGGCGCGCTGCGGCATCTCGCGCTTTCTCCGCAAATCGAACTGGTCGATTCGCCGCGCCACGCCAGTGTGTTGCTGGTGGCGGGGGAGATTCCGGCCGACCGCTTCGAGCCCCTGCGTCGGGTGCATGACCAATTGCCATACCCTTTCACGACGCTGTGGTTTCGCAGCGAACCCTGGCCTCATCTGGAACGCGTGACCCGTATCGACGATCTCGACGACCTGCCCGGCGCACTGGTCACGGCGCATCGCGAATTGATGGAAGGCTGCCGCGGCAGTACCCATCGTCTCCTGCCGGATGAGCCGCCCAACCCCTGGGAAGGCGAGGGCGACTTTGGCCAGGGCGGCGAAGGCATGATGGGCGGGGTGCCCTACGGGCGGCCCATGGCCATGAACATGGCAGACGACATCCGCGACGGGTTGACGCTGGATTCACTGACGTTCCGGCTGGGGCCGTTCTTTTGCGCGTTTCCGCCCGGCATGGCGGCGGAGATCACCCTGCAGGGGGATCTCGTGCAGACATGGCAAACGCAGTTGGCGCCGTATCCACAGCCTCTCGACGAGGTCTTTTTCGACGCGCTCGAGCGCCCCGTCCCCATTGCGGAGGTCGAGCTTGCCCGGGGCCGCCATCATCTGCAGCGGCTGTTTCATGCGTTACACCTGGCGGGCCTGGAAGGCGTGAGCCTGCGGGCCTTGCGCCTGGCGCATGGATTGTCGACGTCGAGCACCCTCGATGGATTGCGCCGCGCGCTATCACGTAGTGGCTTCTTTCGACTGACTGCGGGCGGCGGCGTGCTCGGCCCCGAGCAGGCACGCATGGTCGGCGGGCCCGCCGCCCGAGCTGCCGGAATGGCTGATGATCTGCGCTCGGAGGATGCCGGCTATCGACGGCTGGGGTTCTCTCCCGTCTGCCAGGCCGAAGGCGATACCCATGCTCGCTGGCGGCAGCTTCTGGACGAAATCGACCAATCCCTCCATCTGGCCCGTCTGGCCGAACGCGACAGGGTACACACGGAGCGGACAGGCAGCGTCGAGACACCGCGTGGCCCCTGGTCGGCGCGGCGGCCGGCGGATGCGAGCGCGCTCTTCGACGAGCTGTTACCCGGGCTGGAGTGGGGCGATGCCCTGGCGGCGGTCGCCAGTCTGGATGTCGCGGGGTTGACCGATCAACCTGTAGGCACACGGCCATCCGGAGAGTCCCGGGCGGCAGAGGGAGGCACCGGAAGCGATGTTTAGTGAGCTATTTCTGCCGGTTCTCATGGTGATCTTCATGCTGGTTATCGGCGGTTATGCCGTCGCCGTGCTCGATCGCCTGGTTGCCAGTGCGCTTGGCACTCCTCAGGCCGGGCGTGTCTGGCTGGCGCCGATGTCACGCGGCGCCTGGTTGCTGACCCAGCACGCCAATGCCACCGAAGCGCCGGATTGGCGGGCCTGGCGGCTGGCACCGGCCCTGTATCTGGCGTTGGCGGCGAGCGGGCTGGCGGTGGTGCCATGGTCGGCCTCGCTGGTCGCCACGGACCTGGTCACCAGCGTGGTGCTGTGGGGCAGCGTGGAAGCGCTGGCGACCGTCGTCATCTTCTTGCATGGCTGGTCGGCGAATTCGTTACTGGCCTTGATCGGCGGGTACCGCTATGTGGCGCTGGGGCTCTCCTACATCCTGATCAGCATGTTCGTGCTGATCGGCGTGGCATTGCCGGCCGAATCGCTGCAGTTCACCCAGGTGGTGGCTTCGCAGGAAGGCCTGTGGAATGTCATCCGCCAGCCACTGGGACTGCCGCTGTTTCTCATCGTCGGCCTGGGCATGACCTTCTGGGGGCCGCTGAATCTGGCCGATTCGACGGATCTTGCCGGCGGCACGGCCTCGGAGATCTCGGGGCCGCCACGGCTGGTCTGGGACATGGCCCGGGCGGGCATGCTGGTCGCGTTCAGCGGCGTGGCAGCGACTGTCTTCCTGGGGGGCTGGCTGGGGCCCTGGCTGCCCGGCCCGGTATGGATGTCCCTCAAGATGCTGGCGGTATTGAGCGTGCTGCTGTTGCTCGGGCGGCTACTGCCGCGACTGGCGCCGGAGCGCTGCGTCACCTTGATGTGGGTCGTGTTGCTGCCGCTGTCGTTCATCGATCTGGTGTGGGCCGGGATAGGAGCGCTGTTGTGATGGAGAGCATGAATCACGGCCTCGGTGTCGATATCGCGTTTCTGCTGCTGGCCACGCTGGCGGTGGTCACCGGGTGGCGCGTGTTTCGCACCGATTCGATGGTACGGGCCTCCTTCTTTCTGCTGGTGTCGTTCATCGCCGTGGGCGTGATCATGATCCTGTTGGCGGCGGAATACCTGGGCGTCGCCATGTTCTTCATGATGGCCGTGGAAATGACGGTCATGGCGCTGTTCATGGTCATGTTCATGATGAACCCGGCCGGCCTGAATCCCATGAACATGGTTCACCAGGAACGTATCGCCATCGGGGCCGGCGTCGCCGGTTTCCTGGTACTGGGCGCCATGGCTCTGTTGGCGACCTTTCCCGACCAGCCGGTGCCGGCAAGCCTCGATCCCGTCAGGTCACTGGGCAACGAAATGCTCGGTGACTCGATGCTGATTTTCGAATCGGCGGGTCTCGTGCTGCTGACCACCATGATCGGCGTGGTGGTGCTGTCGAGCCATCGCGGGCGCTATGGCGCGGCGGCGGAGGGCTCGATGCCGCCGGGGCTGGAACCGGGCGGCGACCCGGCAGGCAAGCCCGAGGAGGACGAAGAGGGCGAGGGTGGGCATCACCATCATCACCATCACCACTGAGCGGGACAGACAGGCAGGGAGGCTTGCATGACACTCACCACACTTTTGCTATTGGCAGCGGCACTGATCGGTA
Source organism: Salinicola salarius (assembly GCF_002179555.1). Lineage (GTDB taxonomy): Bacteria > Pseudomonadota > Gammaproteobacteria > Pseudomonadales > Halomonadaceae > Salinicola > Salinicola salarius_A. The sequence continues at coordinate 9,542 of NZ_NHOU01000017.1, forward strand.
TCGGGATCTATGGTGCGCTTTCCCAGCAGTCGTTCGTGATGCTGATGATGGGACTGGAGCTGATCCTCAACGGGGTCATGCTGGCGGCGGTGGCGTTCTGGGCCTTCAGCGGGGCCGGGGCGCCGGAAGGGCAATTGCTGACGATCATCGTCATGGCGGTGATGGCCATCGAGATGGCGATGGGATTTGCCCTGGTGGTCGCGGTCTTCCGCGGTAAGCAGGCCGACGTGACCGAATCGCTGACCGGGCTGAAGCACTGATGCTGTGGTTCGTTCCTCTCTTGCCCTTGCTGGCTGCCCCTGTCATCTATGGGCTCGGCAAGCGTTGGCTGGGCGACGACAGGGGCCGTGCCGCGCTGGCGCTGGCGGGGGTGGCGATCACGGTCGCTACCTTGCTGCTCGCGAGCGTTGCGGTCACGGCGGACTGGGGCGGCACCTATCGCTGGAGTTCCCTGATCGTCCTGTCGATCGGGATGACGCCCGCGAGCGCCGTGTTCGCCATCGTCGTGCCACTGATCGCCGCGCCGATCATCGTCTACAGCGCCTACCATGAAGCATCGTCTGTCAGTGACGGGGGGACGGCGCGCTCGCCCGTCGGATTGGTGGCGCTGCTGACGGCGTTCGTCGGGGCGATGGAGCTGCTCGTCCTGGCCGAGGATTTCGTCACCCTGCTGATCGCGTGGGAACTGGTCGGGGCATGTTCGTGGGCGTTGATCGCCCATGAGTGGCAGAAGACTGGCAACCTGAGGGATGCCGCCTGGGCGTTCCTGGTGACTCGCTTCGGGGATCTGGGGTTGTACATTGCCGCGGCAGCGGTGTTTGCCGGCACGGGTTCGTTTGCCTTTGACGAACTGTCCCGGCTCGATGGGTGGCTGCTGGACGTGTTCGTTGCCGGCGCCGTACTGGCCGCTGCCGCGAAATCCGCCCAGGTGCCGTTCTCTCCCTGGCTGTTTGCCGCCATGTCCGGGCCGACACCGGTGTCGGCATTGCTCCATGCGGCGACCATGGTCGCGGCGGGGATCTACCTGGTGATTCGGCTGCATACGGAGTTGTCCGCCGTTGCCTGGTTCGGACCGGTCGCGATCGCATTAGGCTTGGCCACCGCCCTGTCAGGGGGCATCGTGGCCTGTCTTCAGGGCCATGCCAAGAAGCTGCTGGCCGCCTCGACGTCGGCCCAGTATGGCCTGATGTGGCTGGCGGCAGGGGCGGGCTTCCCCGGTATCGCCCTGGTGCACTTCGTCACGCATGCATTCACGAAAGCGGCCCTGTTTCTGGCTGCCGGCATCGCCGAGCGCCATGTCGGCAGCTACTCGCTGAATGCGATGCGCCTGGGCCGCCTGCTCCCGGGCGTCGCAGCAGCCGCCATGGTGGCCAGCTTGGCGCTGGCGGGCGTCGTTCCGCTGAGTGCGGCGTGGAGCAAGGAGAAGATCGTCACGGCCGCCGGCCATCAGGCGTCCTGGCTGGCCGTGATCGCCGCCGTGGCGGGAGGCCTCAGCGCGTTGTATGCCACACGCTTTCAGCTGCTGGCATTCGGGCGGGGGCGGCATGACCACACGAGCGCGGCTTCCTCCCGGTCCGGGCACTCCCGGGCGGAGGGCATCTCGCTCTACCTGCTGGCGGCAGGCACGCTGGCGCTGTCGCTCCTCTGGTGGCCCGGTGTTGGAAATAGTCTCGCTGATTTGTTGTCTGTGCACTTTCCCAAGACCAGGCTGTGGGAACTCATCCTGTCGCTACTGCTGGTGGCGCTGGGCGTGGGCCTCGGCACCTGGGCGGTGCGTCGTGAGATGGCGGGGGCGGGCCGACATGGCGCCATGAGAGCCAGCATGGCGGACTGGCTGGGCCTGCCCACGTTGACGGCGCGAGGTGCGGATGCCGTGATGATGTTCAGCCATGGCCTGGCACGTTTCGACGATCGCGCTGTGGATGCCGGGATCCGTGGCAGTGCCCGCTTCGGTGTGTGGCTGGCCAGGCTGGGAGAACGGCGTGGCGAAGGCGCGTTCGATGGCGCCACGAGCCAGCTCGCGAAGGGCGTCGACTGGGCGGGGCAAGTGGCACGCCGGGCGCACACCGGGCAGATGCATCACTACTACACCGGTATCGCGGCAGGACTCGCCGCGATCCTGATCATCCTGAGCATAGGAGCGCTCCTTTGATTTTGACTGCAGCCTTGGGGCTTCCCATGCTGGGGGCCCTCGCACTCGCCGTTTCAAGCCGTTGGACCGAGACCACGGCTCGTCGATTTGTCATTGCGGTCTCGGTGTTGCCGGTGCTGTTGCTGGCTTGGGCATGGCGACAGTTCGATCCGCAAGGTGCGCTATTCCAGTTCGTCGAGGAGGTACCCTGGGTACCCAGCCTAGGCATGGGCTACAGGTTGGGCGTGGATGGCATTGCGCTGGCTGTCGCGACGATGAGCGCCCTGGTTTTCTCGGCGAGTATCGCCTACCCCGTGGACACGAAGCATCAGCCTCGCCAGTACTACGCCTGGATGCTCTTCCTGCAGTCCGTGTCACTGGGTGTCTTCCTGGCGCTGGATCTGCTGCTCTTCTATGTCTTCTTCGATCTGAGCCTGGTGGGGATGTTCTTCCTGATCGGCCGCTGGGGGCATGGCCAGGCGCAGCTCGCCGCGTTCAAGTTCTTTCTATACACCTTCTTTGGCTCGCTATTGCTGCTGCTGGCGATCATCGGGCTTTACCTGTCGGTCGAACCGCATACCTTCGACATGCGTGTGCTTATCGAACAGCAGCCACTGGCCGGTACCGGGCTCTACGCCGGGCTGGTATTTCTGGCACTGATGCTGGGCTTTGCGATCAAGACGCCGATGGTGCCCGTGCATACCTGGCTGCCGCAGGCGCATGTCGATGCACCGGGGCCGGTCTCGGCAATATTGGCGGGTGTGCTGCTCAAGATGGGCACCTACGGGATCATCCGCATTCCGTTCGCCATGATGGCGGAGACGTTCGCTCGCTATGCCCTGGTCATCGCCGTGCTCGCCGTCGTTTCGATACTCTACGGCGCCCTGGTCGCGCTCGCACAGCGTAATCTCAAGCGACGCATCGCCTACACCTCGATCAACCACATGGGCTACACGGTACTGGGGATCGCCGTAGCCGCCGCGGTGCTAAGCGATGACACTGTCGCCCGGCAAATAGCGCTGACCGGGGCAACGGTGCAAATGGTCGCGCATGGTCTGATCACTGGCACGCTATTCCTGATCTGTGGCTCATTCTGGCAGCGCACCGAGGAGTACGACCTGGACAGCTACGGTGGATTGCTTCGTCAGGCTCCGTGGTTGACCGCTTTCGCCGTGCTCGCATCGTTTGCCAGTCTGGGCCTGCCTGGCCTGGCCGGCTTCGTGGCGGAATTCCATATCTTTGTCGGCACCTTTGGTGTCTATCCATGGCTCGCCGTCATCGGCGTGCTGGGCATCCTGGTGACGGCAGCATTGTTCCTGCAGATGCTGCAGAAGGTGTTCTTCGGGGCGATGCCGGAGCGCTGGGCGCAGTTCGAGGATCTGCGTCCCCTCGAGTGGGGCGTGCTCGCGGTGTTGTCGGCAGGCTTCGTGATCATCGGCGTGGCGCCGGCGTTTCTGCTGACACTGGTCGAGGCATCGGCGAAGCTGTTGATGGGAGGCCGCTGATGCCTATCGGTGACGTATTGCCGGAAATCAGCCTGACGCTGGGCGCCGTGGCGATCGTCCTGTTCGCCAGCTTCGTCCGTCAGCGGCAGCATCACTGGGCAGCTGTGCTGGCCCTGCTCGCTATCGGTCTCGGTGCGGGGCTGACCGTCGCGCAATGGGGCGGGGCGCCGCGGCTGACGTTTTCCGGTGTCTGGGCCCTGGATGGCGTGGCGCTCGCCAGCAAGCTGGTCGTGCTGGGCGCCGGAGCGCTGGTCGTCGCGATGTCGCCGGAATGGATGCGGACCGATCGCCGCCATGGCGAGTACTACGCGCTGGTGCTGTTCGCTCTGCTGGGCGTCATCATGATGGCCTCGGCCAGCGACACCATGGAGCTGGTGTTGGGCGTACTGCTGTCCTCGGTGGCGAGTTACCCGCTGGCCGCCTATCACCGTGGATGGGCGCCCGCGCTGGAAGCCGGCATGAAGTATTTCCTGATCGGCGCCTTGACCAATACGTTGCTGACGATCGGGGTGGTGGTGCTGTTCGGCCTGACCGGCAGTACCGGGTATCCGGACATCACCCAGGCGCTTGTCACGGACAGCGATCGCCTGGCGCTGACCATTGCCACGGCCTGCGTCGTGCTGGGCCTGACCTTCAAGCTGGCGGCGTTTCCGGCTCACGCCTGGATGCCGGACGTGGCGCAGGGCTCGCCAGTACCGGCGGCGGCCTTCTTGACTGTCATTCCCAAGGTCGGTGCCGCAGTGGCGCTGGCCCGTTTCGTCTCCCTGCTGCCGCCGGACGTCGCCTGGCGGGCGATCGTGGCATTGATCTCCGTCGCCACCATGACGCTGGGTAACGTGGCCGCGTTGCGACAGACGGACGTGCGCCGCCTGCTGGGCTGGTCATCGGTTTCCCAGTCCGGCTATGCCCTGATGGCCATCGTGGTGCTGGGTGTCAGCGATCAGGCCCTGCCGGCACTGGTGTTCTTCCTGGCGAGCTATGCCACGGCCAACCTGGCTGCCTTCGCCGTGGTCACGCACCTGCGGGGACGTACCGCACTGGACGATTACCGGGGGCTGGCCCGGCACGCACCGATCGCGGCCATGATACTGATCGTGTCGCTGTTGTCCCTGGTGGGCATCCCGCCGCTGGTGGGATTCTTCGGCAAGCTGATGCTGTTTCGCGTCACGATCGAGGGCGGTTACGCCTGGCTGGCGCTCGTGGCGGTGATCAACACCGTCGTCTCGCTGTTCTACTACCTGCGCATCGTCGCGCCGATGATGTTCGGCAGCGCCCGATCTACCGTGCATGTGCTTTCAGGTCCCTGGGCAAGCTTCACAATGATCGTAGCTGGTCTACTGTTAATCGTCGGGGGGCTTGGTGCGGAAGCGCTCTCGCTGTTTACAGGATCGATACGCTTTGCCCTGTAGGCCCCGGCGGGCCTGGCCCGCCGGATCCACGTCAATGGAGTGATACTGAGAAAGGAGTCGTCCATGTCACCCGCTCAAGGTTCGACGATCGAAACGCCGGACAACCTGCATACCAAGGAGTGGCTGCGCACGTACCAGCGGATCCGTGCCGCCACCGAGGCCATCTGTGCGCCTCTGCACAAGGAAGACTACATGGTGCAGAGCATGCCGGACGTCAGCCCGCCGAAATGGCACATCGCTCATGTCAGCTGGTTCTTCGAAGCCTTCATCCTGAAACCGTTCCTGCCCGCCTACCAGACCCTCGACCCCGCGTACGATCACCTCTTCAACTCCTATTACGTGACCCACGGCACGCCGTTCCCCCGGCCCGAACGCGGCATGATCTCGCGGCCGACCGTGGACGATGTCTATCGCTATCGCGCGCACATCGACCGGGCCATGGAAGCGCTGCTCAGCGATCCACCTCAGGAACATCTCCAGGAGATTCTCCGACGTCTCGAGCTGGGCCTGCCGCACGAGCAGCAGCATCAGGAGCTGCTGCTGATGGATATCAAGCACATCCTGGCCCAGAACCCGTTGTGCCCGGCCTACCGGGACGACCTGGCGCCGACGCCCGCGCATGACGTCGCTGCGCTCGGCTGGCATGCCTACCCGGCCGGCGTCCGGTACATCGGCCATGACGACACCGAGGAGGGTTTTGCCTATGACAACGAGATGGGGCGCCACCGCCAGTTCGTCGAGGCATTCCAGATCGCCGACCGTCCGGTGACCAACGGCGAGTTCCTCGCGTTCATGCAGGCGGGGGGATACGACAAGCCCGAGCACTGGCTGTCGGACGGCTGGGCCACGGTCAAGGCCGAAGACTGGCAGGCGCCGCTCTACTGGGTCGAACGCGACGGTGTCTGGCACCACTACACCCTGGGCGGCCTGGTACCGGTCGACATGAACGCACCGGTGTGCCATGTCAGCTTCTTTGAGGCCGATGCCTATGCGCAGTGGGCCGGCGCCCGCCTGCCCACCGAGGCCGAGTGGGAGACGGTGGCCCATGATGCCGTCATTCAGGACGACTTCGGGCAGGGGAACTTAGTCGGGCAGGGGAACTTAGTCGAGCAGGGGAACTTCGTCGAGCAGGACCATCTGCAGCCGGTCGCCGCCGCCGGGACCACCGGCGCGCCGAGCCAGATGTTCGGCGATGTCTGGGAGTGGACGGGCAGCGCCTATCGCCCCTATCCGGGGTTTCGCAAGTTGCCGGGCAGCCTGGGGGAATACAACGGCAAGTTCATGTCCGGCCAGATGGTGTTGCGAGGCGGCTGCTGTGCGACGCCGGCCGATCATATCCGCGCCACCTATCGCAACTTCTTCCCGCCTCATGCCCGCTGGGCATTTTCCGGTTTCCGTCTTGCCAAGGGAGCCTCTGAGTAACGCCGTATTACCCAGCGGAATAATCAATCAGAGATTCCAAGGAGAGCTGATCATGACCCTGGCCGTACGATTCCATGACATGCATACGACCCCTGCCAAGACGTCGCTTCGCGACGAGATCTTGACGGGATTCAGCGCCGACCAGAAGTTCGCCTCGCCAAAGTTCTTCTACGATCAGCGGGGCTCCGAGCTGTTCGATCGGATCTGCGCACAGCCGGAGTATTATCCGACACGAACCGAGGAGTCGATCCTGGCTGACGCCGCCGAGGACATCGCAAGCATCGCCGGGAATGACGCGACGTTGATCGAACTCGGCAGCGGGGCAAGCCGCAAGGTTCGGCTGCTTCTGGAAGCCATGCGACCGTCGAGCTATCTCGGCATCGATATCTCCCGGGACTTCCTGCTCGAAAGCACGCGCCGTCTGGCTGCCGACTATCCATGGCTCGAGGTGCACGCCGCCTGTGCCGACTTCTCTTGCAACATGGCCTTGCCGGAGGGGCTGTGCTGCGAACGGCCGGTCGGCTTCTTCCCGGGATCGAGCATCGGCAACTTCGACCCGCAGGCCGCCGAGGATTTCCTGCGCGGCTTGCACTCCCTGCTGCCCGTTGGCAGCGGGTTGCTGATAGGTGTCGACCTGATCAAGGACAAGACGACACTCGAAGCCGCCTACAACGATGCGGCAGGCGTGACGGCAGCTTTCAACCTGAACTTGCTGGATCGCCTGCGCGAGGAGCTGAACACCGAAATCGACCCCGGGCATTTTGCCCATCGGGCCTTCTTCAACGAGGCGCAATCCCGCATCGAGATGCACTTGGTCAGCCAGTTACCCCAGGTCGTTGCGATCGAGGGCGAGCGCTTCCATTTCCTGGAGGGCGAGACGATCCATACCGAAAACTCCTACAAGTACACGGTCGAAGGCTTTCAGGCACTGACGGAGCGCGCGGGATTCAAGGCGCGCGCCTGCTGGACCGACGATGAGGACCTGTTTAGCGTCCACTATCTGGAGCGCTGCTGAGTCGTACTGCTGGCGAGACAGGGCGGGCAGCCCGAGGGAGCATGAGCTGTCGGCTCGTTTACGATGAGCAACAAAATCCTACGGATACTTAGGCTAGATCATTATCCCTAATCATAATTTGGCTTTATCCTGTCGTCTTCCATTGGATGGATGCTCGCCAGGAATTCAGACAGGAATGCTCTGATGCCATGGATTCACGGAGTTTGCGAGACCGTGATAGCCAAGCACCTATGGTCGTGCTTACTGAGGGCCCCGGCGCTTGCGCCTGGACCCTCTTTCATTTTTCGTTGCTCTCCCGTTCTGCCGCTCTCCTTCATTCCGCGCCCGCCTGCACGATTCCACCATGCTTCTGCTCTTCGTTGATGGCTCGGCAGCCAATGCTATCTGGCGGTCACGGATAGCAGGTGCCTCGGTTATATCCAGATGGCATAGAGAGAATTTTGCGTCGACTTTTATATTTCAAAATGATCTAACGTTATATCTAATTTGGCGTTACTCTAGGGACATGTCTTCCTAAAGGAGTCGCCATGAACACTTTCGCTCTCTCCCGCGGTGATAGGGAACGCGGCCGGCCCGCTGTCGCTGGTTTCTTCGACCCTCGTACCTTCAGTATCCAGTACGTCGTCAGCGATCCCGCCACGCGGCGCTGTGCGATTATCGACCCTGTGCTTGATTACGACGAGAAGTCCGGCGCCACCGCGACTCATCATGCCGACGAGCTGCTGGCGTATATCGAGCGCGAAGGGCTCGAGGTCGAATGGATTCTGGATACCCACCCGCACGCGGATCACTTTTCCGCCGCACGCTATCTGCACGAGAAAACCGGCGCGCCCACCGCCATCGGCCGGCCGGTGACCCAGGTGCAGGCGCTGTGGAAGGCGATCTACAACTGGCCGGACCTGAGGGATGACGGCAGCCAGTGGGATCATCTGTTCGACGAAGGAGATACCTTCAAGCTGGGCGAGATCGATTGTCGCGTGATGCACTCGCCGGGGCATACGCTGGCCTCGATCACCTACGTGATCGGCGATGCCGCCTTCGTTCACGACACCCTGTTCCAGCCCGATTTCGGCACCGCCCGCGCCGACTTCCCCGGCGGTGACGCCCATCAGCTATGGCATTCGATCCAGGCGATCCTCGTGCTGCCCGACGAGACGCGCCTGTTCACCGGCCACGACTACATGCCCGACGGCCGCGAGCCGCAGTGGGAAAGCACCGTGCGCGAGCAGCGCGAGCATAACAAGCACCGGCTCGGCGAGAGCAGCGAGGCCGAGTACGTCGAGCTGCGCAACCGCCGCGACAGCGAATTGCCGATGCCGAAGCTGATCCTGCACGCGTTGCAGGTCAATATTCTCGGCGGACGTCTCCCCGAGCCGGAGAATAACGGCAAGCGCTATCTGAAGATTCCTCTCAATGCGCTGGAAGGCGCCGCGTGGGAGTGAGGGGAACCTCAGATCACTGCACGGTTCGGACAACGAGGCCGACGAGTCATGAATCAGCAGCACAGAGCCGGGCTGGCACGCTGGCTTCCGATCCTCGACTGGGGGCGGCGCTACAACGGCGAGTTGCTGGGCGAGGATCTGCTGGCGGCCACCATCGTGGCGCTGATGCTGATCCCGCAGGCGCTGGCCTACGCCATGCTGGCGGGGCTCCCGCCGGTAGTGGGGCTGTATGCGAGCCTCGTGCCGCTGGTCGTCTATACCCTGCTGGGGAGTAGCGCGACGCTCTCGGTCGGCCCGATGGCGGTCGTGTCGTTGATGACGGCATCGGCGCTGTCGCAAGTTGCCGAATCGGGCTCGTCGGATTACATCGCCGCGGCCCTGGTGCTGGCGCTGCTCTCCGGGGCCATTCTCCTGATCATGGGGCTCTGCCGGCTGGGTTTTCTGGTCAACTTCCTGAGCCACCCGGTGATGACGGGATTCGTCAGCGCCTCGGGCGTGCTGATCGCGGCGAGTCAGCTCAAGCAGCTGCTCGGTGTCGAGCTCTCAGGTTCGACGCTGCCGGCGCTGTTGTCCCGGCTACCTTCGGCGCTGGGCGATGTCAGCCTGCCGACAGTGGTCATCGGGCTGGGGTCGCTCCTGCTGCTGTGGCTGATACGGCGGTGGGGCAAGCCCGCGCTGGAACGCTGCCGCGTGCCGGCCAGGGCGGCGGGCGTGCTGGTCAAGCTGGCGCCCATCGCCACCATCGTGCTGGCGGCGCTGGTGGCCAGTGCGGCGGGGTGGTTGGGCCGCGACGTGGCCGTCATCGGCGAGATTCCCGCCGGGCTGCCACCGCTGACCCTGCCCGACTGGGAGCCGGAGCTGTGGCGTTCGCTGATCGGCTTGGCAGTACTGATCAGCATCGTCGGCTACGTGGAATCGGTCTCGGTGGCCCAGGCGCTGGCGGTGCGCCGTGGCGAGCGCGTCGATCCGGACCAGGAACTGATCGGGCTCGGCGGGGCCAATCTGGCGGCGGCTTTCACCGGCGGCATGCCGATCACCGGCGGCTTCTCCCGCTCCGTGGTCAACTTCGATGCCGGCGCCCGTACCCCGGCCTCCAGCGCCTTCACCGCCGTGGGCATCGCGCTGGCCATGCTGTTCCTGTCGCCGTGGCTGCGGGAGCTGCCGATGGCGACGCTGGCGGCGACCATCGTCATCGCCACCGTCTCGCTGATCGATCTGGCGGCGTTCAGGCGCGTCTGGCGCTATGCTCGCGGCGAGGGCATCGCGATGTCGGCGACCGCGCTGGCGACGCTGATGCTGGGCGTGGACGTGGGCATCCTGGTCGGCGTCGCCATGTCGCTGGCGCTGCATCTGTATGGCACCAGTCGGCCGCACAGCGCGGAAGTCGGCCGCATTCCCGGCACCGAGCATTTTCGCAACGTCCGCCGCCATGCCGTGGAGACCGACGCTGGTGTCGCCATTCTGCGCGTCGACGAGAGTCTCTATTTCGCCAACGTTCGCCATCTGGAAGACCTGGTCACGGCGGTGGTCAATCGCGATCCGCCGCCAAGGGATCTGGTGCTGGCCTGCCAGGCGATCAACGTCATCGACGCGACGGCGCTGGAGAGTCTCGAGGCGCTCAATCGGCGCCTGCGGGAGCGGCACATCGGACTGCATCTGGCCGAGGTGAAAGGGCCGGTGATGGACCGATTGAGGCGTACCGAGCTGCTCGAGACGCTCAATGGCCGCGTCTTCCTGAGCACCTTCGATGCCTGGTGCGAACTGCATGGCCGCGGGACGGCACCATTGAGCCACCCGTGTATCGAATCGCCGGCACCCGGTCATTCGGTGACCGCCGGTTGAAGACATCAGCGTTACCACCAAGCAAGACGAGGAAATCATGGATATCAAATCACTTGATAGTCGATTGAGCGTCACGGCGCAGCCCCGGCTCGATGAGCTCGAGCAACTCGCTGCCCAGGGGTTTGGCACGATTCTCTCCAACCGCCCACGGGGCGAAAGCGAGGACCAGCCGGACCCTGATGACCTGAAAGCCAAGGCGCAATCCTTGGGCATGGCCTGGCATGAGATTCCGGTCAAGCCGGGTGAATACTCCCAGGCCGATATCGAGAACTTCGCCCATGTCTTGAACAGCGCCCCTGGCCGCGTGCTTGGCTTCTGCCGTTCGGGCAAGCGCGTGGCGCATCTCTGGGCCCTGTCACAGTCGGCGCATCGCCCCGTACCGGAACTCATCGAGGCTGCCCGAGCCGCCGGTTACGATCTTGAGCCCCTGCGCGAGCGCCTCGAGCAGCAGGCAAGCCAGGCGCACTCAGGGCACTAAGCACGCCCGAGACCGGCAAGCACGCGATGCCAGACAGGGCCGTTCACCATTTTTTCGAAAAGCCACATTTTCTTGAAAAACCACATTTTCTTGAAAAGCCAATGGCTTCATGGAGCTACACATGGATATAGGGGCAAGTCTTTCAGGGTTGGTGGGCGGCATCCTTATTGGCCTGTCTGCCATCTGGCTGATGGGGTCACTGGGCCGTATTGCCGGCATCAGTGGCATTCTCTCGGGGCTTCTGCTGGAGCGCCCCCGGGGCGATTCAGCCTGGCGGCTGGCTTTCCTGCTGGGCCTGGTTAGCGGCCCTATGGTGCTCATGCTGCTGGGCGGGGAACTCGGCAATGTGGCCGGAGCCCCTGACGAGGTCATCGGCACGCCGGCGGGCGGTGTCGGGTCAATGGTGATCGCGGGTCTCCTGGTCGGCGTAGGTACAGGCATCGGCAGTGGCTGTACCAGTGGTCATGGCGTGTGTGGCCTGGCCCGGCTATCTCCCCGCTCGCTGGTCGCCACCCTGACTTTCCTGGGAGTCGCCATGGTGACCGTCTTTATCATGCGTCATGTGCTTGGGGGATGAACATGAAAACGCTCATGGGATATATCGCTGGGCTCCTGTTCGGGCTAGGCCTGGCGATCGGCGGCATGACCGACCCAGCCCGCGTCCTCGACTTCCTGGATATCCTTGGCGACTGGGATCCGACGCTAATGTTTGTCCTGGGTGGCGCCGTGGTCACCACCTTCATCGGTTATCGGCTTGTATTGCGCCGCTCACAACCGTTGTTCGCCCCGGCCTTTCAAGTACCTACCAGACGGGATCTGGACGGAAAGCTGATCGGCGGGGCGGCCCTGTTCGGCGTCGGTTGGGGGTTATCCGGCTACTGCCCCGGACCGGCGTTCGCCTCGTTCGCCGGGCTGAGCGCGCCCCTCATGGCCATGCTGGTTGCGATGGTGGTAGGCTGGTGGCTGGCCCGAGTTGTCTCGCGCGGAGAAAGGAAAAATGCTTACAGACCTCAGCAATAAGCTCAGCAATAAGCTCAACACAACGCGATAGTCCCACCCACCCAAATAGGGAGCATAACATGCACTCTACTTCACGATTTATGACTGCTGCCTTGGTTGCCATGCTGGGGAGTTCCTTGGCCGGTACAAGTGCACTGGCGGCGGAGATGTCCTTCAAGACGCCCGTGATCGACGGCGTGGGCCAGATTCGCTCCCAACCTGCACAGGACCTGACTTACCAACCAGACGTTGACAAGGACTACAAGGCGGTCTTCAACCTGACCCGAGCTGCCAGCGAGCCGGATCAGATCAGCCACGGACTGCAACAAGTCGCGAGAGCCGTGAACCTTTACGCCGAGGCTAATGTGCCTCTGGAGCGGCTGGACTTCGTTGTCGTCATCTCGGGTAAAGCAACGCCCATCGTCCTCGACAACGAGCATTACCGGGCGAAGTTCGGTGTAGACAACCCTAACCTGCCAGTCATCGAGCAGCTGTCCAAAGTGGGCGTCGACGTCGCCGTATGTAGCCAAGCCTTGGCCATACTTGGCTATCCTGACAGCGGCGTTGATGAGCATGTAAGGCTGGCGCTGTCAGCGCTAACAACCGTAATCGAACTGCAACAGGAAGGTTATGCCCTTGTTCCGTTGTGATTGAAGCAATGTTTGCAAGCCGCGCTCGCGACTATGCTTTGCGCAGCGAAATCACAAGGCGAACACAAGGGCAAAGCAAAAGCGACTGTGGCAGAGCGTTCTCTCCCCGGCTTATGCCGGGGAGTTGCCTGCTCAGTCTCGATAGTCATGCTGGACAAGTGGCTGTGTGGGGGCAGGCCTCCCAACCTGAATTAGACAGCTCACGGTGTCATCGTTGCTTTTGAGTGCAAGATCTGAATTGACCGAGGACTAAGCAATGCACGAAATGATGGGAGGAGGAATGGCGTGGGGATCGGGATTGTTATGGTGGTTGACCGCCATTTTCCTGATTCTCGCCATTGCCGTTGCCTTAAAATATCTCTTCAAGAAATGAGGCGAATGGGCTGGTTGGGCCTGCTTGTCTTGCCATTCGTGCTGCAGGGCGGCGCTTATAGATTGGTTCCAAGTTTTAAGAGCGGGGGATTAATGCTGACTTTAGCGGGGTGGGCTACGCCACCATGGTGCTGGTGATGACGGCCACTCCGCTGGCCATGGGCGTCGTTCTACCGGAACTTATTGATACCAGTTCACCAGGCTTTTGTCGGCAATGACTCGTTATCGACCCCTGCACGCCACGTGACGAAGCATGGGCTGGATGATGAAAGCCTGGTCCGGTGTCGATGTTTCTTTTTTTGGCGCGAGATTGAGTTGCAAGTGACAGCTGTGTTGGCTCGACACATGCCCCTGTTTTCTCGCGTTATTTCCAGGAGCGACAATTTATGAAGTTGACGCGCCGGTCTTTTCTGACTGCGACAGCCCTAGCAGGAGGCGTTGCGTTGGCTGGCCCATTCGCATGGCGGCTGGCAAACGCCACCGAGCCCAGGGAACTGAAGATTCCCGAGCTAATCGATGCCCGCAATCACGGCCAAGCGGTTTCACTGAGGGTACAACCCGGAAAGACATCGTTTTTCCCTGGGCGAGAAAGCGAAACGCTTGGCTATAACGGGAGCTATCTTGGCCCGACGCTGCGTGTCCACCGTGGCGATGACGTGGAGGTCGCTGTTACCAACGCGCTTAGCGAAGATACCACCGTTCATTGGCACGGCCTGCTGATTCCCGGCGAGCTTGATGGAGGCCCTCACCAGACGATACCCACCGGGGCCACCTGGCAACCCGTGCTCCCCATCCGTCAGCCTGCGGCAACCCTCTGGTATCACTCGCATGCCCATGGTCGCACGGCGGAGCAGGTCTATGCCGGGCTGGCCGGCCTCATGATCGTCACCGATGACGAGGAAAAGGCCCTGGGGCTGCCTTCGGAGTATGGTGTCGATGATATCCCCTTGATAGTGCAGGACCGCCAATTCGAGGACGGCTCCCTCGTGCTTCCGCAGGGCATGATGACGATGATGCACGGACGCCGAGGCGACACCTTGATGGTAAACGGAACGATCAATCCGTTTGCTCGGGTTCCACGTCGGCTGGTTCGTCTTCGGCTGGTCAATGGCGCCAATGCCAGGTTCTTCGATCTGGCATTCACGGATGGCCGACCATTTCACTGGATGGCTTCCGAAGGCGGCTTGCTTGAGAGGCCGGTCGAGTTGCGCTCGCTACGCCTGGCGCCCGGCGAGCGCGCCGAAATCCTCGTTGACTTCTCTGATGGCCGGCCCGTTACCCTGGCAACCGGGCCGGACAGCAATGTCCCGATGATGCGCATGATGGCACGTACAGCCGACTTGATCGGGGTTGGAAGAGATGCCGTCGTCAGATTCGAGCCTCAGGGAGCGGAAACCTCCGTCGCCAAGGTGCCCGAGCAGCTGTTGACCCATGAGCGCCTCGATGCATCGACGGCCATACGGCGACGCCGTTTCGAAATGACCATGGGCATGGGCATGGGCATGGGCATGGGCATGGGAAGCATGATGGGCGGCGGATCGGGAGGATTCGGCATCAATGGGCGCTCGTTCGACATGGGGCGGGTCGATGAACGCGTCGCCCTCGGGGACACCGAAATCTGGGAAGTCTCCGGCGCGATGATGGCACATCCGTTCCACATTCATGGTGTGCACTTTACCGTTCTGAGCCGAAACGGCTCGCCCCCGGATATCCGAGACCAAGGGCTGAGGGACACGATCGTGGCCCAGGAACCCGTCGAGTTGCTCGTGAAATTTTCACAGCCGGCGGAAACCGCTCCCTTCATGTACCACTGTCATATCCTCGAACACGAGGATAACGGGATGATGGGCCAGTTCTCTGTCAGTTAAACCAATTGGCTCAGGGCTGCCCGATACTGGGCGGCTTATGGGTCTCGGCTGGTAGCGCCGTACCTTGTGATGATGCCTGGTATGGGGGCGGGGGTTGCCGCCTCCGGAACGAAGCATCCCAATGTCGAACGAATCAAGAGTGTCGTGGGTCACTCCGTGTTCGGCCTCGGCATGTATCTGACGGCGGTTGGCTTCAATGCACTGTAGAAATGAGAGATGGTTGCCATGTACGTGAATGCCGATTTTGCACAGCGAGCCTCTATCACGTCCGAGCAGTACCAGTGGGTGGCCTCGCCCCAGGGTGGCGTCGAACGGATGATGCTCGATCGACTGGGCGCCGAGAAGGCCCGCGCCACCAGCTTGGTGCGCTATGCGCCCGGCTCACGTTTTCCGCCCCATGAGCACCCCGGCGGTGAAGAGATCCTGGTGCTCTCCGGTACCTTCTCCGACGAGATGGGCAACTATCCCGCCGGCTGGTACCTGCGCAATCCGCCGGGCTCATCCCATCAGCCCTTCAGCCGCGAGGGGGCCACCATCTTCGTCAAGCTATGGCAGATGCCGCCTGATGAGACGCGGCAGGTCCGCGTCGATACCGGTGACCCCGCCGCCTGGCGGCGCGAGGAGGAGGGGCGCGAGGTCTGCCCGCTGTTCTCCAGCGCCGGCGAGCGGGTTTGCCTGCAGCGCCTGGCGCCAAGGCAGGTCCTGCCCCTGGAGACCGCCCGGGGCGCCGAGCTGCTAGTGCTGTCGGGTGAGATGCGCCTCGACGGCCAGGCTTATCGCGAGGGGAGCTGGGTGCGCCTGCCCGTGGGGGAGTCGCCGGAGATCGCCGCCGGCGACGCGGGGGTTACCTGCTACCTCAAGGCCGGTCACCTAGCCACCGTGACCGAGGCGAGGTAGGCATGCAGACGACGCGCTTTGCCATCGTCGGCGGTGGTCTCGGCGGCCTCTACGCCGCCTTCCTGCTGGAGCGGTTGGGCATTCGCGACTACATGCTGCTGGAAGCGCGGGACCGCCTGGGTGGCCGGATCGCCTCGGCATCCTGGCACTCGGCTTTGGGGTCGGCCGGAGCCAACGATATCGATCGCTTCGACCTAGGCCCGGCCTGGTTCTGGCCTGACTTTCAGCCGCAGCTTGACCGGCTGATACGAGACCTTGGCCTGGCGCGCTTCGAGCAGCATGACGCTGGCGACATGCTGATAGAGCGCTCCCCCCATGGTCAGCCGATGCGGATACCCGGCGTCGCCAATGTGCCGGCCTCGATGCGTCTTGTCGGCAGCATGAGCTCGCTGACCGAGGCCCTGCATCGTCGTCTGGACGATACGCGACTTTTCACCGGCCAAGCGGTGCGACGAATGCGTATCGACGGAGCGTTTGTCGAGCTGGAAAGCCTCGATGCCAGCGGGCACGCCACTCGCTGGCGTGCCGAGCATGTGCTGCTGGGGATACCGCCGCGCCTTATCCAAGAGGCCATCACATTCACGCCGCCCCTTCCGCCAACACTCCACCGACAGTGGCGCGATACGGCCACCTGGATGGCGCCGCACGCCAAGTACCTGGTGCTCTTCGAGGCGCCGTTTTGGCGTGAGCAGGGCCTGTCTGGTGAAGCGCGCAGTGCGGGTGGCCCCTTGGGCGAGATCCATGATGCTTCCGTGCCCGGCGGACACGCCGCACTGTTCGGCTTCTTTGGTGTGCCGGCCAAGGCCCGCGGAAGCGTGCCCGAAATGACGCTACGCGCCCACTGCCGTGAACAGCTCGTGCGCCTGTTCGGCCCTGAAGCGGCATCCCCCAGCCGGGAGATCATCAAGGACTGGGCGCGGGAGCCCTACACGACCACCGCCGGTGACCTGGAAGGCGATGGCCAGCATGTCGCCGCTCCTGCCGCCACACCGGCATCCGGCCCCTGGCAAGGCCGCCTGAGAGGTATCGCCAGCGAATGGTCAGCGCAGTTTCCCGGCTATGTCGCCGGCGCCATCGAGGCGGCGAGCCTCGGCGTGCAGGCAATCGCTGCTCCTGATAAGGAGTGAGCCATGAAGATGACGTATCGTGCCATGCAAGTCTCCGGCCTCGGCCTGCTGTACGGCGGAGTCTCGCTTCCGACAACGAACAGCAGGCCGGCTGGCGACAAAGCAGACAACCTGCACTTGGATGTGGGTATCGTGGGGTCGGCCTCCGGCGCATCTAGAGCAGTTCATTCGGGAGCGGGAACATGGAGCCGGCTACTCGCAACACGAGTATTGCGTAAGCGATTCACTGAACAAGGGAGTACTGAGTGATGCGGAACATGATCGTCATAGGGCTCCTGGCCGCCAGTTCTGTCGCGGCCATGGCCGAAGAGCGCAAGCTAACCATCCTGCACACGAACGATTTTCATGGCCGGCTGGAGCCGTTCGAGGTCGCCCCCGGCAACGCCACCGCACAGACTGGCGATCCGGGCCGGGCGTGGGTCGAATTCGGACATCGTGGCACGATCGGAGGATTCGCCTACCTTGCTGCCGAAGTAAAGAGATTCCGAGAAACGGCCGGTGCCGACCGTGTTCTCCTTCTGGATGCCGGAGATACGTTCAGCGACAGTTATGTTGGCAATGAGACTCGCGGCGCGGCATCGATCAAACTCATGAACACAATCGGCTATGATTTCATGGCTCTGGGGAATCATGATTTCGATTACGGGCTGGAACGGTCGCGCGAGCTTCAAGCACTAGCGGAATTTCCGGTGCGCGCCGCCAACGTTCTCGAAGAGGGCGCTCCGGTCTTCGGTCGCCCGTGGGAAGTCTTCGTGCTCGATGGCGTCCGGGTTGCGGTCCTCGGTCTCGGTTACCACAACACCGATCAGACAAGCGGTTTTGACAATATCGAGGGGTTGACGTTCACGGACGGGATTGAAGCCACGCGTGAAGTTCTCCCGGAACTGCGGGAGGCCGCCGACATCGTCGTCGTGATTTCGCATCAAGGCACGAAGACAGATCGACTGCTCGCCTCCAAGGTCGACGGGATCGACGTGATCGTGGGCGGCCATTCCCACGACAAGCTGGAGCCGCCAGAGAAAATCGGAGACACCTGGGTCGTCCAGGCTTTGTCCGACGCCGCGATGCTTGGAGAAACTCGCCTGATCGTCGACGAGTCGGGTAGCTTGGTTCGTGTCGAAGGCGCTGTTCATTCGCTCTGGAACGATCGTATAGAGCCGGATCCCACAGTGGGGAAAATGCTTGCAGAGCTTACACAACCCTTCGATGCAAAGCGCGACGAGGTGCTGACAACAAGCACCGATCGGATCGGACGGCAATACCGCAGTGAAAGTCCGTTCGACGTTTTGGTCGGTGATATCCTCAGGGAGCGCACCGGCGCTGATATCGCGATGATGCCTGGCGTTGGCTACGGGCTCTCCTTCGCCCCGGGCCCCGTGACACGCGATGCGCTCTATACGCTGATTCCGCACCCTGCAAAGATGGTGACGCTGGAGATGAGCGGAGCGGATATCGTTGCTGTTTTGGAGCAAAGCGCCACGAACCAGAATCCGGCCGATCCGCAGGACACTGTCGGCGGTCTCGTCCAGACCTCAAACCTCGCCTGGACGGCCGATCTGGGCCGTCCGGTCTGCGATCGCGTCAGTGACGTGACGATGGGCGGCGATCCGATCCGGCCAGACGCATGGTACAAGATCGCAACCAATTCGGGCATGGCGAATGGCCTGCATCGCTACGATTTTGCGGGAGCGCGCAACAAAGTCGTCCACGACATAACGGTCACACGAGTTGTCGAGGAGGCGTTCGCGGACAGAGATGTGATCTCGGCTCCGCAGCCGACAGGCGTCCGAATCATACCTCCTGCGGAGAACCACCCTTAAGGCAGGCTCAAGAGCGGAAGCACAGATATCGTTCTGTTCTTGTCAATTCTCATCTTGGTTAGCTGACTGGTTCGTCGAGGTGTATACACCCGTCGCTTCCCCTTTAGCCCGCTAGAGCCTGTTATTAACCCGTACATTTTCTGATCACCCTGCTGCTGCCAGGGCCTTGAGCGAGGTTGGCAGCAGCAGGCAGACAAAGGCAATGAAGTGATAGCACCAGCCGGCCACACAGCGCGGAGGTGGGTCGCATTCCCGGCACCGAGCATTTTCGCAACGTCCGCCGCCACGCCGTGGAAACCGATGCCGGGGTCGCCATTCTGCGCGTCGACGAGAGTCTCTATTTCGCCAACGTCCGCCACCTGGAAGACCTGGTCACGGCAGTGGTCTCTCGCGATCCCCGCCTCGGGATCTGGTACTAGCCTGCCAGGCGATCAATGTCATCGACGCCACGGCGCTGGAGAGTCTCGAGGGGCTCAATCGGCGTCTGCGAGACAAGCGTATCGGGCTGCACCTGGCCGAAGTGAAAGGGCCGGTGATGGATCGACTAAGACGTACCGAACTGCTCGAAACGCTCAATGGCCGCGTCTTCCTGAGCACCTTCGATGCCTGGTGTGAGCTGCATGGCCGCGGCTCGGCTCCGCTGAGCCATCCCTGCATCGAATCACCGATACCCGGTCATTCGGTGACCGCCGGTTGAAGACATCAGCGTTACCGCCAAGGAAACGCTGAATAAATCGGCGAGCAGAGTGAAGCGCAAGGCGCACGGAACACAGAAGGCGAGACATAACATGTCGTTAGGCGAGTCTTCGAGTACCGCGCAACGCAGCGATTCGCCTGCGCAGACATTTATGCAGTGTTTCCCTAACCGAGCAAGACGAGGAAATCATGGATATAAAATCACTTAATGTTCGATTGAGCGTCACGGCGCAGCCCCGGCTCGATGAGCTCGAGCAACTCGCTGCCCAAGGGTTTGGCATGATTCTCTCCAACCGCCCACGGGGCGAGAGCGAGGACTAGCCGGATCCTGATGCTCTGAAAGGCAAGGCAGAATCTTTGGGTATGGTCTGGCATCAGGTCCCGGTCAAACCGGGTGAATATTCTCAGGCTGATATCGAGGAGTTCGAGTACATCCTGAGTAACTCTCATGGACCCATTCTTGGTTTCTGTCGCTCGGGTAAGCGCGTGGCGCATCTTTGGGCTCTGTCACAGGCAGCGCATCGCCCCGTCCCTGAGCTCATTGAGGCTGCACAATCCGCCGGTTATGATCTTGAGCCCCTGCGTGAGCGTCTCGAGCAGCAGGCAAGCCAGGCGGTCCGAAGGAGCTGATCAGTATGTGACGTCGGCGCGGCCGAGCATTCGGCAACAGCCGGTTGACGACACTGGCAAGGGACACGAGATGGAAACGATGAGTGCGTTGCAGGGGTTGCTGGGTGGGGTCCTGATCGGACTTTCTGCCACCCTGTTGATGGGGTTATTAGGGCGAATTGCCGGGGTCGGCGGGATTCTCTCCGGGCTGCTTTTCGAACGTGGTGGGGATAGGCCCTGGCGCTTAGCGTTTCTGCTGGGCATCGTCTCGGGGCCGGGGTTATTGATTCTGTCCGGCCTGGACTGGAGCAATGTGGCAGGCGACAGCGGGGCGGTGGTCGGTGCCCCGGCAAGTGGGCTGGCGGCGATGTTGATCGCCGGCCTGCTGGTCGGGCTGGGCACCGGTCTGGGTAGCGGTTGCACCAGCGGGCACGGGGTCTGCGGGCTGGCGCGGCTTTCGCCTCGGTCGATGGCCGCGACGCTCGTCTTCGTGCTGGTCGCCATGCTGACGGTGTTCGTCTCGCGGCACATGCTGGGGGGCTCGGTATGAAAGCGCTGGCGGGGTATCTGGCCGGGCTGCTGTTCGGGCTCGGTCTGGCGGTCAGCGGCATGACCGATCCGGCACGGGTCATCGGCTTCCTCGACGTGGCCGGCGCTTGGGATCCGACCCTGATCTTCGTGCTGGGTGGCGCCGTCGTCACCACTTTCATCGGTTATCGATTGGTCTGGCGGCGGCAGGCGCCGGTGCTGGACGTGCGCTTTCAGCTACCCACGCGCCGCGATCTCGACGGCCGGCTGCTGGGCGGTGCGGCGCTTTTCGGCATCGGCTGGGGGCTGACCGGTTACTGCCCGGGGCCGGCGGTCGCCTCGCTGCCGGGGCTGAGCTGGCCGCTGGCGCTGTTCCTGATCGCCATGGTGGCTGGGTGGTGGCTGGCCCGTCGGTTCTCGCCCGCTCACTGAGGGGCGAACTCATCCTGGCCTCATCGGCGCCTGCCAGACTGCGGCGGGCATGAGCGGGTGTGAGGCAACGGACGATAAAGCGGGGAGAGAGAAATGCGCGTGCTGCTCGTCGAGGATGATGCCCCGGTGGCGGCAGGCATCGAAGCGGGGCTGGCGCTGAGCGACTTCGTCGTCGATATCGTGACCACGCTGGACGGCGCACGCGGGGCGTTGTCCGCGATCGACTACGATGCCGCGGTGCTCGATCGCCGTTTGCCCGACGGCGATGGTCTGACGCTGTTGCAACAGTGGCGTCGTGCGGGTATTGCCATGCCAGTACTGATGCTGACGGCGAGAGACGCCGTTGCCAGTCGTGTCGAAGGGCTTCAGGGCGGGGCCGACGATTATCTGGTCAAACCGTTCGATCTGGATGAGTTGACGGCAAGGCTGCAGGCGCTGTTGCGCCGCAGCGCCGGGCAGGTCGACCGCTCCCTTCGCCACGGGCGCCTGGCGCTGGACCCCGTCGCTCGCAGCGTGACGTTGGATGGCGCACCGGTGGCGCTGGTGCGTCGCGAGCTGATGCTGCTGGAGGCGCTGATGCGCGCGCGTGGGCGGATCCTGAGCGCCGACCAGTTGAAGGACCGCCTTTACGGCATCGATGACGAGATCGAGAGCAACGCCCTCAACGTGCATATCTACCAGTTGCGTCGCAAGCTGGGACGCGAAGTGATCGAGACGGTCCGGGGCGTCGGCTACCGTCTCGGCGCGTTTCCCGCCGACGAGCGATTTCATGGCGACATACCCTCATGAGCCTTCGGCTGCGTCTCGTCGCCACGCTCGGGATCACGCTGATGCTGCTGTGGGGGCTGACGGCGGCGTGGTCGATGCGCGATCTCTCGAGCCAGCTCGAACGTTCGCTGGATCAGCGTCTGGCTCAGTCGGCGCGAATGGTGGCCGGCCTGCTCGATCGCGTGCCGGCGGCGGCCTGGGATGGAGAAGTGGGCGAGACGTCGACCATCCCTGCGCTCGAGGGCGTCGCCTGCCGCGTATCGTCGCTGCGCGGGCAGGTGGTGGCGGGTACGCACCCTGAAATGAACGATGTTCTCGCAGTCGATGACGAAGGCTACAGCTACCGCGATCACAACGGCCAGCGCTGGCGCGTCTATACCCTGGTCGACGACGACAGGCGAATCACCGTGGCGGATCGCCTGCGGGAGCGGGAGTCGTTGCTGGCCCAGGTACGCCGTGCGGCGTTCTATCCCTTTCTACTCGCTTCGATCGGCAGTCTGATCGCGCTGTGGTGGGGCGTGACCCGGGGTCTGTCGCCGCTGTCGAGGCTGCAGCGGCGCCTGATGTCACGCGATCACGACGATCTCTCGGCACTGCCGATCCGCGGTTTGCCGGGGGAAATTCGCCCACTGATCGATGGATTCAACACCCTGCTTGCGCGCACCCGGCGCATGCTGGAGTTGGAGCAGCGCTTTACCGACGATGCCGCGCATGAGCTGCGCACGCCGCTGACCGCGATTCGGACCCATCTTCAGATCGCGCGACGCGTCGACGGCGATCCCCACCAACAGGCGATGCAGCAGGCGGAGGCGGGGGTGGCGCGGCTGACGAAGACGCTCGACCAGTTGCTGTTGTTGGCACGCATGGAAAGCGAGGAGGTCGCGCAGGGGAGTGTCGACCCCACGCGGCTGGGAGAGGCCCTGGAGGCCGCGATGGTGGAGACCGGCAGTCGTGAACGGTGCCACTGGCGCGCATCAGTCGACCGACTTCATGTCGCGCTATCCGGGGAGTTGCTGGTGATTGCGCTGCGCAATCTGCTCGAGAATGCCATGCGGCACGGTTTGCCTGACACCCCGATCGAGATTGAAGCGCAGCGGATGAACGGCTTGGCCGTGATCGACATCGTCAACCAGGGCGAAACCATTCCGCCCGAGCAGATCGCCCGCCTGACGGAGCGTTTTCATCGCGGCAATCATCCGCAGGGCAGCGGCCTGGGGTTATCCATCGTCGAGACGATCGCCACCCGGGCCGGCGGGAGCCTGCGGCTCGCCTCCGGCGACGGTATCGGGCTGCGCGTCACCCTCTCGCTGCCCCTGGCCTGATTCGCCAGAGGCATATGAGCAAGGATGGGTGAGCAGGAGGTGGATAAGCAGGGGTGGACAGGAAAGCTCAGGGCGAGTCGCTACCCATGATGGAGTGCAGCTTGTCCGGGGTGGGCGCGCCCATGACCTTGTGCACCTCGCCATCGTCGTCCTGATAGAAAATCACCGGTGTGGCATAGAGCTGGGCGTCGCGCATCACTTGCGTATTGTCGGCGACCCACTGCTCGCTCTGATCGGTTCCCTCGCTGTCCGGCATGGCGCCGGTGCGATAGTGTTCGGCGATCGCGGCGCTGGGATCGTCTGCAGCTAGAATCGCGGCGGCTTTCTCGGGGCTGTCCGCCTTCAGAATCCCCACCATCAGGTGACGAATCTGGACATCACCGTTTTCGACCCAAGGCTGAGCGTCCTGCCAGAACTTGCGGCAGTAGGGGCAGTTGGGATCGCTGAAGGTGTAGACCACTCGCGATGCATCGGTATCTCCCTCGCGAACCCAGTGATGATCCGCCATCGTCTTCCATAGCTCGGCATTCTTGGGCCCATCAACGAGCTGTGCCAGCGGCTCGGCGGAGACATCTCTGCCTTGGGAGTCGATCAGCGTGCCGACGACGGCATGCTCGCCGTCCGGCGTCAGATAGGCCGCAACGGACTGACCGCGCACGCTGGCGGCGTAACCCTTGAGCCCGCCGGGGGCATCGAATTCACCATGAATGGTGAGGCCCTGCTGCTCGAGTGTCTGAATCGGCGCGGGCCAGTCGTCGGCGGCGGCGGGCAGGCTTGCCGCCAGGGCAATACCGGCGGCCAATGGCAGCGCGAGCCGTAGTGGCATCATTCGGGGGGCGCGATTGTGCATCGTTATCGTCTCCATCTTTGAAGGTTGAGTGAAGCTTAGTGATTGAAAGTCGAAGAATTGAAAACTCAGGGTTCGAAACGCTCGAGACTGCGATCGAGCGTGGCACGGGAAAGCTCACCGAAGTGGGTATCGACGAGCTGGCCGTCGGCGTCGTAGTAGAGGGTGGTCGGCATGGCCATGGCCCCCACTTCCCGACCGAAGGTCATGTCCGGATCGCGATAGAGATGATCGAGCGAGAGGGACTCTCGTTGCAGAAACGTCTCGACGGCGTCGACGCTCTCGCCCTGGTTGACGAATACGAACGACACGTCGTCCCGCGCCTGCTGGGCCTGTTCCAGCATCGGCATCTCGCGACGACAGGGCGGACACCAGCTCGCCCAGAGATTGACCACCATGGGCCGGTCGGCTTCCTGCAGCACGGCGGGCAGGGCCACCGGTGACCCATCGAGAGCCGCCAACGGGATCGAGGGCAGGCTCGCGCCGCGGGGCGCCATCAGCGCCAGGGTGCCGGCCGTCATCGACCACGCCAATGCACCCGCTAGCACCGCTGTACCCAACGGGCGGCGCATGGCCGGCTGCCGCCAGAAACGCCAGGCCAGATAGACGAAAGCGATAGCCAGCCCCGCCAGCGGCTCGAACCCGCGATCCCGGATGTCGAGCCAGGACCAGAACGTGTCGTAGCTCTGCCAGTAGCGGGCCACGAAAACGACACGTGCGCCGATCACGCCGATCAGCAACGCATTGAACAGCAGATCGCCGACGCTGACCTGTCGACGACGGCCCACCCAGGCACCCACGATCAGGGCGACGATCATGGCCAGGGCCAGCAGAAGCTGCCCCAGACTCACGCCCAGGGGTCCCAGGGCGATACTGCGATCGAGCGGATTCATGGTCAGCCCTCCGTGGATTCGTTGGTGCGCTGTCTGGCCTGCGCATAGCGGTCGAGAAAGGCCTCGGCATCCAGTTCACCGATGATGCGGGCGCTGCGCTGCTCCTGACCGTCGGGACCGAACCACATCAGGGTCGGCGGACCGACGACACCGAAGTGCTGCATGATCGCCTGATCCTCGGCGTCGTAATCCGTGACGTCGATACTCAGCCGCTGCACGTCCTGGAGCGCATTCTTGACGGTCGGGTCGCTGAACACTTCCTGTTCGATGACCTCGCAGGAGACGCACCAGTCCGCAGTGAATTCGACCAGTGTCATCTGGCCGCCGTTGGCGGTTGCCTGGATACGGCGTTCGAGCGTCGCCAGATCCTTTACATCGTCGAACGCGATAGGCCCGGACCCGCTGGCGTCCTGGGAGGTCGCTGCCACACCGCTCGGGACGTAGACCGACAGTGGCCGCCACGGATCCCTGGCGCCACCGGCGGCACCGATCAGGATCAACGCGCTCCACAGACCGATGATGGCGGCACCGGCGGTGGCGAACTGGGGCAGAATGCCGCCCGTGCCGGTGCCACGCGCCATGGCGACGAGGGAGATCGCGGCGCCCAGGCCCAGCGCGCCCCACAGGCCAAGAACGAGGGCATCCGAGAGGATTCGGGCGACGAACCAGATCGCCATGCCCAGCAGCACGAAGCCGAACAGTGCCTTGACGCGCGTCATCCAGGCGCCGGGCCTAGGCAGCAACTGGCTGCCGGCCGTGCCGATCAGTACCAGCGGGGCGCCCATGCCGAGGCCCAACGCGAGCAGCGCCGCGCCGCCAAGCCACGGATTGCCGGTTTCGGCGATGAAGAGCAGGGCGCCGGCGAGAGGAGCGGTCATGCAGGGGCCGACCAGCAGGGCGGAGAGCACCCCCATGACGGCAGCGCCCTTGAGTCGGCCGCCGCGCTGTTTCGACAGCCCCGCATCCAGGCGTTGACGCAGCGCTCGCGGTAGTTCGAGCTCGAAGGCGCCGAACATGGCGAGCGCCAGCACCACGAACAGCACCGAGAAGATGCCGATGAACCAGACATTCTGGAACAGCATCTGCAGGTTGGCGCCGGCCATGGCCGCGGCGACACCCAGTATCGCGTAGGTCGCGGCCATGGGCAGGATGTAGGCGAGGGAGAGCACGAAGCCGGCGGCACGCGGACTCTCCCCGCTGCGACGTTGGCCGACGATCAGGCTGGAGAGAATGGGGATCATCGGCAGCACGCAAGGCGTGAAGGTCAACAGCAGGCCCAAGCCGAAGAAGGCTGCCAGCGTCCAGACCCAGTTGCCGCCGGCGAGCTGCGCCGCCAGCTGCTGATCTTCCGCCATCTCCGCGTCTGTCTGGGTCTGAGTGGTGGGGCTCGGTGCGGCAGACGATGGCGTGGCAGATGACGCGTTCGGCGTAGAGGTCGTAGCATCCGTTCGCGGCGCGTTCGCGTCCGTGGTGCCGCTCCCCGAGGTACCGGAGGCGGATTCCAGCTCGAAACTCCGCTGCTGGGGCGGATAGCAGAGGCCGGCATCGGCGCAACCCTGCCAATGAAGGGTGAGGGTATCGGCTTCCCCTGGCTGCGTGGTCATGCTCAACGCATGACGGTAGATCTCGGAACGACCGAAGTACTCGTCCTCGATTGTCTCCCCCTCGGGGATATCGAGTGACAGTTCGCGCTCGTTGGCCTGAGCGGAGAAGCTGTGGCGATAGAGGTAGTAACCGGGCTCGATCTGCCAGTTGATCTCCAGGTTGTTGCCGTCTTGCACCAGCGTCGGTTTGAAGGCCTGATCCGGCGGCAGGAAGTCGCCCTGTTGTCCGAACGGATCCTGCGCCACAGCCAGCGTGGCAACGCCGAGCATTGCCAGCATCATAATCCACCGTACTAGCCTGGACTGCATCAACTCCTCCTTCGCTCCTGCCCGCATCGACTGCGCTCCTGATTCGATGCCGCTAGGTTGGCTTATGGGGATGAGCTGAAAATGAATCCTCCCTATTCCTTTACTGCAACGCCGGTCTCGAAGCCTAAAAATCGATATCCATCCAGCGAAATCATTTTGGAAGGTTGATTCAATTTAAATGACGAATTTGTTTTTAATTGCCGTCCCAATAGGCCGTTCATTCCTGTCCAGCCAAACCTTTGTGTTAGGTAATCAACGAGATAGGGCGATATTGGATATATATGTCATCAAAACTTGTTCGAAGTCTTGAAAGTCACTACACCTTGAATGGCTGTTGAATACAGTCCCGGTATAGTGATTGTCGATCAATGGGCGATAGTCAAAGCGCCAAAGGAGACGAGATGGACTTCGGAAAATATCAATCCTGCATCGAGAGTTGTAATGTCTGTGCAGCTTACTGCGATGCCTGCTCTGTTGCCTGCCTGAAAGAAGACGACGTGAAAATGATGGCGGAATGTATCCGTCTGGACAGGCAGTGCGCACAGATCTGCCGTTTGGCGGCCTCCCTCATGGCGCAGGGTAGCGAATATGCCAGCCAGATCTGCAGACTCTGTGCAGATATCTGCAAGGCGTGTGGCGACGAGTGCGCCAAGCATGATGCCGAGCATTGCCAGGAGTGTGCCAAGGCTTGCCACCGCTGCGCCGAAGCGTGTGAAGCCATGGCGTAACCAGCAGGAAGCAAGACGAAGAAGCAAGACGAAAAAGCACCTCCCTGTGAACGACCCGATATCCACCCGGATATCGGGTCGTTTCATGAGCGCCCGTTGCTGCACTTGACCCACGTTAATCCGTTATTCCGAAGGCGCGTGGCGAGTTATTCGACGCCATCTACGCTCAAGGAGATTTGTCGCGTACGAGTCCACTCATTCGTTCATTCATGCAGGATGCCTGCGTGTATGACTCGTACTGTTTCGACACCCGACTCTGAAAATATCAGGAGGCATGATGAAAGCCGTCGTCTTTCACGCTATCGGTGATATTCGCGTCGATGACGTTCCCGAGCCGCAACTTCAGGAACCGACCGATGCCATCATTCGGCTGACCACCTCTGCACTATGCGGCACCGACCTGCACTTCGTTCGCGGTTCCTTCACACCGATGCAAGCCGGCACCATTCTCGGACACGAAGGCGTCGGTATCGTCGAGCAACTCGGCGACGACGTGCGCAATCTCGCTATCGGCGACCGGGTCGTCGTCTCCTCGACCATCGGCTGCGGCAACTGCTCCTACTGCCGCGCCGGTTACTACGCCCAATGCGACGTCGCCAACCCCAACGGCAAGCAGGCCGGCACCTCGTTCTTCGGCGGACCGGCGCCGACCGGACCCTTCAACGGCCTGCAGGCCGAGAAGGCGCGCATTCCGTTCGCCACCACCGTGCTGACCAAGCTGCCCGACGAAGTCAGCGACGAACAGGCGATCGTGATATCGGACATTCTGCCGACTGCCTACTTCGGCGCCGATCTCGCCGAGATCAAGGATGGCAACAGTGTCGCGGTGTTCGGCTGCGGCCCGGTGGGGCTGTGCGCCATCGTCAGCGCCAAGCTGTTCGGCGCCGGCCGGGTCTTCGCCATCGACTCCAAGCCGGATCGTCTCGACAAGGCGCGCAAGCTGGGCGCGGAGTGCATCAACTTCGATCGGGAAGATCCGGTCGAGACGCTGCAGCGTCTGACCGGCGGGATCGGTCCGGATCGTGCCATCGATGCGGTGGGGATCGATGCCGAGCACGCCCACGATGCCCACGCCGGCGACAAGAGCGACATCGAGACCGAGGAGCAGGAGTCGCGTGCCAACGCCCCGGAAACGAATCCCGACGGTGACAACTGGCATCCCGGCGATGCGCCGAGTCAGGCGCTGCAGTGGGCGGTTCGCAGTCTGGCCAAGGCCGGCACGCTGTCGATCATCGGCGTCTACCCGCCGGATTTCCGCCAGTTCCCGATCGGCATGGCGATGAATCGCAACCTGACGCTGAAGATGGGCAACTGCAACCACAGCAAGTACATCCCCAAGCTGGTCGACATGACCCGGACGGGGCTGATCGACCCGGCGGAGATCCTCAGCCAGGCCACGCCGATCTCCGACGTGCTCGAAGCCTACGAGGCATTCGATCGTCGCGAGGAAGGCTGGATCAAGGTCGAGCTCGAGCCGCAGGCGGATTGACGCTCATTCGATCTGGGCGCGCCCATAGGGAGGAAGCATGCAGGAGCATCGGTTCGAGGTCGCGGTCATCGGTGCCGGTAGCGCGGGACTGGCGGCTTGGCAGGCTGCCAGCAACCACACCGATAGCGTGGCGCTGATCGAAGGCGGAACCTCCGGCACGACCTGCGCCCGGGTGGGTTGCATGCCCAGCAAACTGCTGACTGCAGCAGCCAATGCGGCGCATCAGGTTCGTCATGTCGCGCCGTTTGGCGTACGGCTCGACGGCGAAGTGCGCGTGGATGGCGAAGCGGTGATGACGCGCGTCCGCCAGGAGCGGGATCGGTTCGTGGGCCATGTGCTGGAGTCGATGGATTCCATTCCCGAGTCGTGCCGATATCAGGGGTTGGCCCGTTTTGAAGACTCCCATACGCTGCTCATCGGTGATGACGTTCGGCTTACCGCAGAGAGAGTCGTCATTGCCACCGGATCGCGGCCGGTCATTCCCGAGCCATTCGAGATTGCCGGGGATCGGCTGGTGACCAGCGATACCTTGTTCGAATGGCGGACGCTGCCCGAATCAGTGGCAGTGTTCGGCCCGGGGACCACCGGGCTGGAACTGGCCCAGGCGCTAGCGAGACTCGGCGTGCGAGTGCGCCTGTTCGGTCAGCACGGCAGTCTGGGCGTGCTGACCGATGACAAGGTGATCGCCCAATGCGAGCGCTTGTTCAACGAGGAGTTCTATCTCGATACGCGCGGCGATGCGGAAATCGTCGAGCGCCATGGCGATCAGGTGAGGGTGCGCTTTACCGATCGCCGATCCAACGAATCCATGACCGAATCTTTCGATCACGCGCTGATCGCGACGGGGCGCAAGCCCAATGTCGATAGGCTCGAGTTGCCCCGCGCCGGGCTGGCGCTGGACGAGCGGGGCATGCCGGAGGTCGATCGCCATACGCTGCGCTGTCGCAACGGGGACGGGGCGTTCGGCCATATCTACATGGCTGGCGATGTCGACAACGATACGCCGGTCCTGCACGAGGCGACGGACGAAGGCAAGATCGCCGGCGACAACGCCGGCCGCGGGAAAGGCGTCTACGCTGCGCCGCGCCGTTCCCCGCTGAGCATCGCGTTCTGCGAGCCGCAGATGGCCCGCGTCGGGCCCGGGCATGCCGCGCTGGCGGAGCAGCACGGCGACAGGCTGAGCGTCAGCGAATTCTCCTACGAGAACCAGGGCCGGGCTCGCATCATGGCGGCCAATCGGGGCTATCTGCGCCTCTACGGCGAATATGGCAGTGGTCGTTTTCTCGGCGCCGAGCTCTGCGCGCCCGCGGGCGAACATCTGGCGCACCTGCTTGCCTGGGCGCATCAGCAGGCGTTGTCCGTGCCGGAAATGTTGGGAATGCCGTTTTATCACCCGACGCTGGAAGAGGGGCTTCAGACCGCGCTACGCGAGCTGAGCGCTCGGCTGCTGCTGAAACCGGCGATGGTGAATCAATGTATGGAGTGTGGCCCCGGCGCCTAGCGGCTGCCGGGAGAGACCTGGGCTGACCGATAATCGTCAGGCGCCAGGCCTAATCACATCTATTCGTTGCTCCAACCGACAGGCCCGCAGCTCGGAAGTTGGACACGCCGTCGCGGCGCTGTCGGATCGACCGAAGTGTCTTCGCGTCCGCGAATCAGGCCCTGAGTTCACGCTCCAGCTGGGGCATCACCTCGAACAGGTCACCGACCAGGCCGTAGTCGGCGACCTTGAAGATCGGTGCTTCCTCGTCGTTGTTGATCGCCACGATCACGCGGGAATCCTTCATGCCCGCCAAGTGCTGGATCGCACCGCTGATGCCCACGGCGATATAGAGATCCGGCGCGACCACCTTGCCGGTCTGGCCGACCTGCATGTCGTTGGAGACGTAACCCGCATCCACCGCCGCGCGGGAGGCGCCGATGGCGGCGTCGAGCTGCGCCGCCACGCCTTCGAGCAGCTTGAAGTTTTCGACGCTGCCGAGCCCGCGTCCGCCGGAGACGACGACTCGCGCACTGCCCAGCTCCGGCCCCTGGTTCGTTGCGCGTGCGTCGCTGACGAAAGTGGAAAGGTCGTTGTCGACGACAGTGTCGAGCGCCTGGATCTGGGCGTTGCCGCCCGAGCCGACCGCATCGAAGGCGCTGGTGCGTACGGTGATGACCTTGAGCGGCGCGCCGTTACGCACCGTGGCGATGGCGCCGCCGGCGTAGATCGGACGTTTGAACGTCTCGGCGGATTCGACACCGATGATGTCCGACACTTGGGGCACGCCCTTGAGCGCTGCCACGCGGGGCAAGACGTTCTTGCCGGTCGTGGAAGACCCCGCCAGCAAGTGGGTGTAGTTCGCGACCAGCGTGTCGAGCAGTGTGGCCATCGGCTCCGCCAACTGATGGGCATAGACGGTGTGGTCCGCTGTCAGTACCGCGCGCACGCCATCCAGACGTGCGGCGGCTTCGGCCACGGCGCCGATGCCTTCTCCCGCGACGAGAATATCGATTTCCCCGCCGATCTGGCGGGCCGCCTCGACCACGTGGGCGGTGGCCTCGGCTAGGGTGTCGTCTTGATGCTCAGCAACGATCAGGATGCTCATGCGGTCAGCTCCTTTAAGGACGTGTTCCGGGACTCGTTTCCAGGGTTTGTCTGGTGCTTTTTCAAAGGTCTTTGTTCAAAGCACTTTGTTCAAAGCACTTTGGCTTCGTGCTTCAGCTTTTCCACCAGCTCGCTGACCGAGCCGACCTTGACGCCGCCGTTGCGCTCGGCAGGCGTTTCGACCCGCTCGAGCGTGAGATGGCGATCGATTTCCACCCCGAGCGATTCGAGAGAGCGCGTGTCGATGGGCTTTTTCTTGGCCTTCATGATGTCAGGGAGGCGAGCATGACGAGGCTCGTTCAGGCGCAGGTCCGTGGTGATCACCGTCGGTAGACGCAACGCTAGCGTCTCATGGCCGCCGTCGACTTCGCGGGTCACCGTGACGTGCTCGTCGTCGACGGCCAGCTCGGAGGCGAAGGTGCCTTGGCCCATGCCGGTCAGCGCCGCCAGCATCTGACCGGTCTGGTTGTTGTCGCTGTCGATCGCCTGCTTGCCGAGAATTACCAGCCCCGGCTGTTCCTCCTCGACGATCTTCTCCATGACGCGAGCGACGTCCAGCGAGTCGACGCGTTCCTCGCTCTCGATATGCAGAGCCCGGTCGACGCCGAGCGCCATCGCCGTGCGCAACTGCTCTTGGGCGCCTTTCGGCCCGACGCTCACCGCGACGATCTCGGTAGCGATACCTTTTTCCTTCAGTCGGATCGCCTCTTCCACGGCGATCTCGCAGAACGGATTCATGGCCATCTTGGTATGGGTCAGGTCGACATCGGTGTTATCCGGCCGCACCCGTACCTGAACGTTGTAATCAATGACGCGCTTGACGCCGACGAGAACCTTCATGCGTGAACCTCCTGTTCAGGCCCGTGGAGTTCGGACTGCATCTCGTTGAATTGACGCAGGACCGGAGAGATCGGTGCCGCCGTGACGAGCGAGACGAGCACGATGGCGACCAGCGAGAAGACGAAGCCGGGTGCAATTTCGTAGAGATCGAAAAGGCCGCCCGAGATTCGTGACCAGACAATGACGGTGATACCACCGACGACGATGCCTGCCAGCGCGCCCCACTGGTTCATGCGCTTCCAGTAAAGCGAGAGAATCAGCGTCGGGCCGAAGCAAGCGCCGAAGCCAGCCCAGGCATAGGAAACCAGATCCAGGACATCGGAATCGGGAACCAGCGCCAGCATCAACGCCACTGCCGAGACGCCGAGTACAGCCAGGCGGCCGACCATCAACAGTTCCTTCTGAGAGGCGTGCTTGCGGAAGGTCGCCTTGTAGATATCGTCGGCGATGGTCGAGGAGCAGATCAGCAGCTGCGAATCCGCCGTGGACATGACCGCTGCCAGAATGGCGGTCAATAGAACGCCGGCGATGACCGGGTTGAACAACATGTCGACCATGAACATGAATATGCGCTCCTGGTCGGCAAGTCCGTCGGCGAAGAAGCCGTGGCCCAATACACCGATCGACAGCGCGCAAATCAGGCCGATTCCGGTCCAGGAAACTGCTACGCGGCGGGCGAAAGGAATGTTGCGGTGGTCATCGATACCGGCAAAGCGCGCCAGTGCGTGAGGCTGGCCGAAGTAACCCAATCCCCAGGCGAGCGAACTGGCGATGGCGATCCAGGTCAGCTGTTCGCCGCTGGCGGCATCGGTGAACCACTGAAGAATATGAGGGGATTCGTTCTGGACCGACGCGATGGAAGCTTCGATACCGCCGAGCTCCATGATCGCGGCGATCGGCACTGCGACCAGGGCGAACAGCATCATGATGCCCTGCAGCACGTCAGTCCAGGAGACCGCCAGGTAGCCGCCGAAGAAGGTATAGGAGATGATCGCCAGCATGCCGATCACCACGGCAAGCTCGTAGTTCATGCCGAAAACGGTATTGAGCAACTTGCCGCCGGCCACGAGTCCCGAACTGGTATAGAAGAGATAAAAGACGATGATGAACAGCGAGGCAACCAGGCGTAATACCTTGGTGTGCTGCTGGAATCGCTCGGCGAGAAACTCAGGGATCGTCAACGAATTGTTCGCCACGAAGCTGTAGACGCGCAGGCGCTGGGCGACGATCAACCAGTTCAGCAACGAGCCGGTGAGCAGTCCGGCGGCGACCCAGAACGAGGAAAGACCTGAAAGATAAGCGGCGCCGGGCATGGCCACCATCAGCCAGCCGGACATTTCCGAAGCACCGGTGGAAATGGCGGTAGCGAAGGGGCCGAGAGAACGGCCACCCAGCACGTAATCGGAGAAGTCCGAGGATCGCTTCCACGCCACGTAACCGATAATCAACATGACGATGAAATAGACCATGAAGGTGGTAACGACCACCGCATTATTATTGTCCAGCATGACGCGGTCTCCTTTTCAGGGCATTGGCTTTTTCAGGGCACAAGCAGGCCCGGCAACGGTTGAACGTTGCTAAATCGTTGTTGGCAGAGGGTTTTTCAGGGGTGGTTATACCCCAAAAGCGTTACTGCCCGGACGGACGACCACCGGCGCCATCGAGCCTGCAATGCGCAGGGATTCGGGCATTCGCGAATGGCGTCGTCGATGGCGGTTCAGCGTGGTTCGCCGGGTCTTGGGGTGAAATTGTCGCGAGGTTCATGAGGATTCCTTGTCATTGTTGATATTGGGGTTGGGTGATCTTCGATCAGTCGAGTTCCGGCTTTCGAGGCGAATCGGCCTGGTCCAGGGTGGCCATGTGGGCTGCCTCCAGCCCGTCGTGAACCGCTCGTTGAAAACCTCCCTGGATCATGGCGTTGAGCCCTTCCGTGGTGACGCCGCCGTAATCCAGAAAGCGCTTCACGATCTCCGCTGGCGGCGTTGCTTCCTCGAGCATCAGTTGCAAGCTGCCGGAAAGGTTGTGCAGCACGCCGCGACGGGCAATCGCTTCGGGGATGCCTTGCGCTATGGCATGGCCGATCAGGGCGTCGGCCAGCAGGGCGGGGAAGGCCGGCCCGCTGCCGGTGAGTGCCGTCAGGTAGTCGATCTGGGCCTCATCGTCGAGTTCGTCGCTGGAACCGCAGGTCGAGAACAGCCGCTGAACCCAATCCCGTTCGGCGCGGGAAACCGCCGGGGTCGCGCACCACGGCGTGTACGAGCGACCGATGGCGGCGACGGCGTTGGGCATGGCGCGCACGATACGCTCGCTCCCCGTGGCCTGGGTCAAGGTGGCGATCGAGACCTTGGCCATCAACGAGATGACCAGCCGGTTCTCGAGCGCCAGATCCAGCTCGGCAAACTGCTCGGGCCTGACCGACACCACGACGATGTCCGCGCTTTCGAGCAGCGCCCCGGCGCTGTCGACGCACGTGACACCGGGCCATTCGCCGTAGCGATAGCCGCTACGGCTGGCCGTCACCACGAGCTGCTGGGGAGCGATCAGCCCGCTTGCCAGTGCGGCGCGGCCCAGCGCGCTGCCGAGCCAGCCGTTACCACCGATGATGCCGAGCGTCGGTGCCTGTTGCATGGGTCATCTCCTGTTGAACAGCAGCCAGTTCCTCCGGGGGGAACTGGGTCGTATGGCGTGAGGCGAAACGCTCGAGATCGGCGGGGGTACACGATTGCCCGGTAAAGATGTTGACGTACTGCGCCACGCGACTGATCCGGGTGTCCCGGGTCTCCTGGGTATGCATCGAGATATAGCCGATCTGCAGCAGGTAAACGGTTCTGGCCCGCGTGTCGGCCTCCAGCGCGTCGTAACCATAACGGATGAACATTGCCCGCAGCGCTTCGAGACGCTGCTCGTCGGCGCGGCGGACCCGCTCGGCCACGGCGTCATCCTGCAGGCTCCAGCTTCTGACGGCGTACTCGAACTCCGAATCGAAGATGCCGGCGTCGAACCAGCAATCGAAGACGTTCAGCGTGGCCTCGACGATCGACGAGGCGTATTTCTCGCTGTGAAGAATCAGCGCGCGGGTGTTTTGGCTTTCCCAGCGATCGAGCAGCGCCGTGAGAATCTCTTCGCGATCCTTGAACAGCCAGTAGAAGCTCGTCCGCGATGTCTTCAGTTTCTTCGCCAGCGGCACGATCTTGACGGCGCCGACACCGGCGTTGATCAGCAGGTCGTAAGCGGCATTGAGCCAGGCCGTCCGGTTATCGCTGGAGTGATCGTCTTTCACTGAAAATTCCTTTCCTTGAGGCAAGGAAGTGATGTTATCAGGCCGCGTTAGACCTTTTGTGTACACCACTGTCATGCCAGTTGACAAAGGTGTACAGCGGCGAATAGCGTTGTGTCAACCCCATAACAACAAGGGAGTCTCACCGTGCAAAACGATCCGCTACTGCAACCGCTGCAACTCAAGCACCTGACGCTGAAGAACCGGGTCATGCTGACCTCGCACGAGCCCGCGTATCCGGAAGACGGCATGCCCAAGGAGCTGTATCGGGCCTATCACGTCGAACGCGCCAAGGCCGGCGTGGCACTGACCATGACGGCGGGATCGGCAGCGGTATCGAGAGACAGCCCGCCGGTCTTCAACAACATTCTTGCCTACAAGGATGAAGTGGTGCCGTGGATGCGTGAGCTGACCGATGCCTGCCACGAACATGGCACGGCGGTGATGATCCAGTTGACGCACCTGGGGCGGCGGACCCGCTGGGACAAGGGCGATTGGCTGCCTGCGGTCTCGGCATCGAATCACCGCGAGGCCTCCCATCGCGCTTATCCCAAGAAGGCGGAACTCTGGGATATCGAGCGATTGATCCAGGATTACACCGATGCCGCCGAGCGCATGTACGCCGCCGGTCTGGATGGTCTCGAGATCCAGGCCTACGGCCACCTGATGGATCAGTTCTGGTCACCGCTGACCAATGAGCTCGATGCACCCTACGGCGGCAGCCTGGAAAATCGCCTGCGCTTGACCTTCGAAGTGCTCGCAAGCATCCGCAAGCGGGTGGGGGAGAAGTTCCTGCTGGGGGTGCGTTATACCGGCGACGAGTGCCTGCCGGGTGGCTTCGATGCGCGCGACGGCATGGAGATCTCGCACCGGTTGAAGGACAGCGGCCTGGTGGATTTCCTCAATGTGGTGAAGGGCCATATCGATACCGATCCAGGGCTCACGGACGTGATCCCGATCCAGGGCATGCCCAGCGCTCCGCATCTGGATTTCGCTGGCGATATCAAGCGTGAAGTCGACTTTCCCACCTTCCATGGCGCCAAGATCCAGGATGTCGCCACGGCACGCCACGCGATCGCCTCCGGCAAGGTGGACATGATCGGCATGACGCGTGCCCACATGGCCGACCCGCATCTGATGAAGAAGGTCATCGAAGGGCGCGAAGAGGAGATCCGCCCCTGCGTCGGCGCCAACTACTGTCTCGATCGCATCTACCAGGGCGGGGCAGCCTACTGCATCCACAACGCGGCGACCGGCCGCGAGACCACCATGCCGCATACCATTCCACCGGCCGACACCCGGCGGAAGGTCGTGGTGATCGGCACCGGGCCTGGCGGCTTGGAGGCTGCGCGGGTCGCCGCCGAGCGCGGGCATGAGGTGGTGGTGTTCGAAGCCGCCGATGCGCCCGGCGGTCAGATCCGCCTGACGGCACAGAGCGAACGGCGCCGCGAGATGATGGGCATCATCGACTGGCGTTACGAGCGCTGCCAGGCCATGGGCGTCACTTTCCATTTCAACGTCTTCGCGGAGCAGGACGAAGTGCTGGCCGAATCGCCGGATGCCGTCATCGTGGCCACCGGCGGCCTGCCCAACGAACAGTCGCTGGCGGAAGGCAACGAGCTGGCGGTGACGGGCTGGGACATCCTCTCGGGACACGTCAAGCCGGGCAGCAATGTGCTCGTCTACGATGACGCCGGTGATCACACGGCCTTGCAGGCGGCAGAGATCGCCGCTGCGGCAGGCGGCAAGGTGGAGTACATGACCGCCGACCGGGCGCTGGCGCCGGAGGTCATGGCCATGAACCTGGTGCCGTACATGCGTTCCCTGCAGGTGCGAGACGTCACCTTCACGCCCACTTTCCGGCTGACCGGCATTCGCCGCGACGGCGGCGATCTGGTGGCCTCGGTCAGCAGTGACTACACCCAGGTCGAGAAGGAGAGACGCGTCGATCAGGTGATCGTGAACTTCGGCACCCTGCCCATGGCGGATCTCTACGAGGAGTTGAAGCCGTTGTCGAGCAACCAGGGCGCGGTGGATTACGACAACCTGATTGCCGGCAGCCCGCAATCGTTCAATACCAACCCGGATGGCAAGTTCCAGCTGTTCAGGATCGGTGATGCGGTTTCCCACAGAAATACGCACGCGGCGATCTACGACGCCCTTCGGCTGGTCAAGGACCTTTGATACGCAGCGCCGTTGCCTGCGCCGAGAGGCGGCAACGGCGTTCGGCAGCGTTACGGATAGGCGTTATGGTCAGATAAGGGTGTAAACAATGCCATTCAAAAGAACAATCCATGCCATCGATACCCACGCTGGCGAACCCATGCGCGTCATCACGGGGGCGTTCCCAACGTCCCCGGCAAGACGGTGTATGAAAAGATGGTCTGGCTGCGGGAAAACGACGATCAGCTGCGTCAACTGATGCTGCGTGAACCGCGTGGTTATCCGCCTCTCTGCTGCAACATCATCGTTCCGCCCTGCCATCCCGACGCCGATGCCGGCTACGTCATCATGGAGCAGGTCGAATATCCCGTCATGTCCGGCGGCAACACCATATCCGTGGCAACCGTGCTGCTCGAGATGGGCATGCTGCCGATGGCGGAGCCGGTCACGGAGCTCGTCCTGGAAGCGCCGGCCGGCCTGATTCGCATCAGCGCCGAGTGCCGGAACGGCAAGGTCAAAAGCGTCACCTTCAAGAACGTTCCGGCGTTCGCGGCCTACCTGGATGCACAAATCGACGTGCCGCATCTGGGCAAGGTGACGGTGGATGTCGGGTGGGGAGGCATGTTCTATGTCATTGCCGACGTCCGTCAGTTTCCCGGCGTCCAGCTCATACCCGAGCAGGGCGCGGAAATCGCCCGGATCTCGGCCATGATCCGGCAGGCCGCCATCGAGCAGCTACCGGTCGAGCACCCGGACTACCCGGGAATCGGGATCACCATATCGCAGCTCTCCGGGCCGGCAAGCGGTGCCGACGCGGATTGGCGGAACGCGGTCACTGTGGCCTCCGGCGATCTCGATTGGGACGAGCCCAGCACTTGGACGGGCGCTATCGACCGGTGTCCATGCGGCACGGGGACCTGCGCCAAGATGGCCGTTCTTCATGCCAAGGGAGAGCTTCCGTTGAATCAGGATTTTCGTCATCAGGGCATCCTGGGCAATGTGTTCACCGGACGGCTGGTCGAGGAAACGAGGGTTGGCGACAGGCAGGCGGTCATACCCACCATCACCGGCACCAGCTGGATCTACGGCATGAATACCTACGTGCTGGACCATGACGATCCCTTTCCGGAAGGGTTCAGCGTTCAGGACATCTGGGCCTGAAAGCGCTCTGCCGTCGAGAATCCGTTCGCACAATCACACCGGAGTCAATTTCCTTGGATCAGCAGACACTTTCCGCGCCCGAGGCGCAAAACCTGGCCGAGCAGGCCTGTCTCGCCGCGGGCGCCAACCAGGCCACGGCACGTTCTCTGGCAAAAGCGACGATATCGGCCGCGCTGTTTGGGCGCCCCGGCGTCGGCTTCCCGCACTTGCTGGATTATCTCGCCAGTTTTCGCGCGGGTCGCATCAATGGCAATGCCGAGCCGAAACCCGCCTCGCCCCTGCCCGCCATCATCCACTCGAATGCGGATGGCGGCATCGCGCAGCTCGGCTTCGATCTGGCGGCACCGACGATCATCGAAAGAACCCGGGAGCTGGGCGTTGCGCTCTTCACCCAGGGCAACAGCTACACGACCGGTGAGCTGGGCTATTACGTTCGCCGTCTCGCCCTGGACGGGCTGATCGCCTTTGCCGTGTCCAACAGCCCGGCCGTGGTGGCGGGTTCGCCCGGCGGCAAGGTCGTGTTCGGCACCAATCCGATGGCGTTCGCCGCCCCGCTGAGTGACGCGACCGCGCCGCTGGTCATCGATCAGGCCTCCAGTGCCACGGCCTTCGTCAACCTCGCCAAGGCCGCGGAAGAGGGGCGCGAGATTCCTGCCGGCTGGGCCATCGACGAGACGGGCAGCGCGACCACCGATGCGGCCGCCGGTCTGCGCGGCGCACTTTTGGCATTCGGCGGAGCGAAAGGCGCGAACGTGGCGTTGATGGTCGAGTGCCTCGCCGCCGGCTTGTCCGGCGCATCCTGGTCGCTCGACATGCCGGACTTCCAGAATGGAGATCGCGTCATCGATGCCGGGCTGACGATCGTTGCGATCCAGCCCACGGTCCTCGACGCGGACTTTTCCGCTCGCTTGAGCCAGCAGCTCGATCGCATCGCCGAGCGCGGTGCCTACGTGCCCGGCCGTCGCCCGGTGCAAAGCGGCGTTTCGGAAGCCGATCGGGTCACGATCGACACGGCGGTACTCGACGCTATCCGCCGCTTCCTGTGAGTCGCGGGCAAGCTCGCTGATATCGTCGCGGCTGGCCGGCAGGTTGGTGGCGCGGCCGGCGCGTTCGGTGCTAAGGTCTGGCTGTGGGAGATGGCATTCCTCCCGAGCGGCTTTCTCATTCTCGTTCGCTCGAACCACCGTCTATCGGTTAATGATGCCTGCGGGCGCTTCGGTCGAGGCGTGTCGGCAGGTGTCTGTCTTTCCTTCCTCGCTGGCGCGGCTCCTCGATCGGATCATTGATGAAACCTTGATGTATCGAGGACGCTAGGTATGTGGTTGTCCGTACTGTCGATCGGGGCCGGTGCCGCGATCGGTGCGAATCTGCGATGGCTGTTGGGTGTCTGGCTCAACGCCCTGTTTCCGGCGATTCCGCCCGGCACGCTGGTGGCGAACCTGCTGGGGGCGTGGCTGATAGGCATCGGCGTCGCGTTTTTCTCGCATCTTCCCTCCCTGTCGCCGGAACTCCGCCTGTTCGTGATCACCGGCTTCCTGGGTGCGCTGACCACGTTCTCCACCTTCTCCGCCGAGATGTTCGGCAACATCCAGGTGGGGCGTTACGGCATGGCGCTGCTGGGTATCGGCATTCACGTGCTGGGCTCGCTCGCCATGACCGGACTGGGCTTTCTGACCTACGGCGTCATCCAGAACCTGCTGGGAGGATCGCAACAATGAATAGGCTAAAAAGCGGTTACGAGGTGATATTCATCGTGCCCGAGTCTCGTCGTCACGAGGGGAAACGGGTCTACGACTGGGTCACCGAGACGGCGAAAAGCCTGGATATCGGCCGGATGACCAGGCGTAGCGATGTCGAGGGAATGGGGGAGGACGGCAAGCTGCACTCCGCCCATTTCTTCGATCTGGCGGATCAGCCCGTCGAGCTGATGTACGCGATGGACGAGGAAAAAGCGGAACGCTTCGTCGCCGCCGTCGAGGAGACCGGCGCCCCGGTCTTCTGCATCTGCCGGCCGGTCTACTTCGGCCAGTTGAACGACGAGTCGAACGCCAGGAACGGCTGAAGCCGAAAGCAATGAGTGGTGAGTGGCTCCCGAGGAGCCACTACCGTTCGGCATCCATCCGGCGGCTTTGCCGTATTCTGATATGTCCTATATTCTGGACATATGGAAACTACCGCTGTCACTGCCAGTTTTGCCGCCTTGTCCCAGCAGACTCGCCTCGAGGCATTTCGGCTGCTCGTCCGCCATGAGCCCGAGGGGCTTCCCGCCGGCGAGATCGCGCGCCAGCTCTCGGTGCCGCACAACACGATGTCGGCCCATCTTGCGGTGCTGGCGCGGGCCGGCTGGGTCGTCTCGCAACGCCAGAGCCGTTCGATCATCTATCGCGCCGATCTCTCGCACATGAAAGAGACGATCCAGTTCCTGGTGCGCGACTGCTGTGCCGGGCATCCGGAGGTCTGCGAGCCGCTGATGAACGCGCTGGGGCAATGCCATCCCGAAAGCAAGGAGACATGAGGTCGTCATGAAGCCGTTGATCTACCACAACCCCGAGTGCGGTACGTCCCGCAACACGCTGGCGATGATCGAAGCCTCCGGCGAGACGCCGGACATCGTCGAATATCTGAAGACGCCGCCCACATGCGAGCGGCTGGTCGAGCTGATCTCGATGATGGCGATCACCCCGCGCGAGCTGCTGCGCCGCAAGGGGACGCCGTTCGAGGAGCTTGGCCTCGATGATCCGGCCCTGGGCGATGACCAGTTGATCGACGCGATGATGGCGCACCCGATCCTGATCAATCGGCCGATCGTGGTCACCGACAAGGGCGCCAGGCTGTGCCGGCCTTCGGAGCGCGTGCTGGGGCTGCTGGCCAACCCGGTCGCCACGTTCACCAAGGAAGACGGCGAAGTCGTGCACGCCGAGGAGACGGGGCATGAATGACAGGGGCAAGAGTGATATGAATGATTCGGTCGATGCCGACGACCTGCCCAATATCGATCCGGCGAAACTGCAGCCGATCGATGTCGAGGCGTTAGTCGGTAGCGATGCGCCGCGTCACCCGCCGAAGATCCTGGTGCTCTACGGTTCGCTG
Source organism: Salinicola salarius (assembly GCF_002179555.1). GTDB lineage: Bacteria > Pseudomonadota > Gammaproteobacteria > Pseudomonadales > Halomonadaceae > Salinicola > Salinicola salarius_A. The sequence goes on from NZ_NHOU01000017.1 coordinate 51,862, forward strand.
CGCGAGCGCTCCTTCTCGCGGCTGGCCTCCGAGGAAGCGGGCCGGCTGCTGCGCTGGTACGGCTGCGAGGTGCGCACTTTCAACCCTTCCGGCCTGCCGCTGCCGGACGATGCCGAGGCGGAACATCCCAAGGTGCAGGAGCTGCGTGAGCTCGCCGAGTGGTGCGACGGCATGCTGTGGGTCAGCCCGGAGCGCCACGGTGCCATGACCGGCATCATGAAGGCCCAGATCGACTGGATCCCGCTGTCGCTGGGCGGCGTTCGACCCACCCAGGGCAAGACGCTGGCGGTGATGGAAGTCTCCGGCGGCAGCCAGAGCTTCAACGCCGTCAATCAGCTGCGGATCCTGGGGCGCTGGATGCGGATGATCACGATCCCCAACCAGTCCTCCGTGCCCAAGGCGTTCAACGAGTTCGACGAAGCCGGACGCATGAAGCCGTCGCCGCTCTACATGCGAATCGTCGACGTCTGCGAGGAGCTCGTGAAGTTCACCTGGCTGACACGGGGCCGCTCGGCCTATCTCACCGATCGCTATTCCGAGCGGGTCGAGAGTGCCGAAGAACTCTCTCGCCGCGTCAATCAAAGCACTCACTAAAAGTACTCGCTAAAGAGCACTCGCTAAAAAGTACTCATTAAAAAGCACTCACTGAACTCAAGGTCATTCGATGCTGGCACTGGCTATTTTCGTCGTCACCCTGATCCTGGTGATCTGGCAGCCCAAGGGGCTTGGCATTGGCTGGAGCGCGCTGGGCGGCGCGCTGGTGGCGCTGCTCGCAGGCGTCGTGCAGCTGTCCGACGTCGGCGTGGTATGGGATATCGTCTGGGACGCGACGTTCACCTTCGTCGCGCTGATCGTCATCTCGCTGATTCTCGACGAGGCGGGATTCTTCGCCTGGGCGGCGCTGCACGTGGCGCGCTGGGGCAACGGCCGGGGGCATCTGCTGTTTCCGCTGGTCGTGGTGCTCGGCGCGGTAATCGCGGCGTTCTTCGCCAACGATGGCGCGGCGCTGCTGCTGACGCCGATCGTGATCGCGATCCTGCTGCGGCTGGACTTCTCGCCGCCGGCGGCGCTGGCGTTCATCATCGCCACCGGTTTCGTCGCCGATACCACCAGCCTGCCGCTGGTAATCTCCAACCTGGTCAATATCGTCAGCGCCAACTACTTCGATATCGGCTTCGACCGCTATGCGGCTGTCATGGTGCCGGTCAACCTGGTGTCGCTGGCGGCGACGCTGGCCGTGCTCTGGATCGCCTTCGGCCGACGGATTCCCAGACGTTACTCGGTCGAGGAACTCGACGCGCCGCGCTCGGCGATCAAGGATCTCCTGATCTTTCGCGCCGCGTTTCCGCTGCTGGCGGTGCTGCTCGTCGCCTATTTCGTCACCGCACCGCTGGGTATTCCCATCGCCTTCGTGACCGGCGCGGCGGCGATCGTGCTGATGGCGATCGCCGGTCGCTGGTGGCAGGGCGGCAAGGGCGCCGCCGTTTCGGTGACCGCGGCGCTGAAGGGCGCGCCGTGGCAGATCGTGCTGTTCTCGATCGGCATGTATCTGGTGGTCTACGGGCTGGGCAACGCGGGCCTGACCGACTACGGCGCGCGGGCGCTGCAGTGGCTTGCCGGGCAGGGTGACTTCGTCGCCACCATCGGCACCGGGTTTCTCTCCGCCATCGTCGCATCAATAATGAACAACATGCCGTCGACGCTGGTCGGGGCGCTGGCCATCGATCAGGCACAGGTGCCGGCGGTGACTCAGGAGCTGATGGTCTATGCCAACGTGATCGGCAACGATCTGGGGCCGAAATTCACTCCCATCGGCAGCCTGGCGACGCTTCTGTGGCTGCACGTGCTGGCCGGCAAGGGCTACAGGATCGGCTGGGGGCAGTACATGAAGGTCGGCCTGCTGATCACCCCGCCGGTGCTGCTGGCGACCCTGGTGGCGTTGGCGTTGTGGTTGCCGGCCCTGCCGGCGGCCTGAACTCGGCAGCCCCACGAGAGCCGGCAGCCGTACGAGAACCGACAATCGGTCGAGAGGCACTGCATGAACATTCTGGTATTTCTGGGCTCGACGAGACAGAGCCAGCCACCGAAACCGCCGCGCCTGGGAAGCCGGGTGGCGGCGGCGCTAGTTGCGCACTTCCGGGAGGCGTATCCGGACGACGAGATCGAGCTGATCGATCCGCTGGATTACGACCTCGGCGACGTGTTCAAGCCGCACTTCGCCTACGCTTCCGGCCGGGCGCCCGAGCCGCTGGACGCGCTGGCCGACAGGATCCGCGAGGCCGGCGCCTACGTGATGGTGAGCCCCGAGTACAACCACAGCCTTAGCCCGGCGCTGGCGCACCTGCTCAACCACTTCGGCAGTTCGCTCTACGCTTACAAGCCGAGCCTGATCGTGACCTACTCGGCGGGGCAGTGGGGCGGCGTCCGTGCCGCCGTGGGCATGCGTACCTTCCTTTCCGAGCTGGGCTGCCTGCCGGTGTCGGCGATGGTCCACGTGCCGCACGCGGCGGAAGTGCTGGATGACGAAGGGCGGTATCGCGCCCGGCTGAGTCGACGAAATCCCGACAGACTCGACAGCGCGCCCCTGCGGGAGCGGTCATGATTCCCGCCTTGCGTTGCCGTTCAGTGAATCGGCTCGGCGTCGTCCGACTCGGTCGACTCCGCGGGCAGGCCCAGGGCGATGACGGCGCTGGCCAGTACCAGGCCGGCAGAAACCCAGAGACAGGCCTGGAGTCCGTACGCCTGATACAGCCAGCCGGAGAGTACCGTGCCGATCAGCCGCCCCATGGCATTGGCCATGTAGTAGAAGCCCACGTCCATCGACACGCCTTCAGCGCGTGCGAAACGCACGATCAGATAGCTGTGCCAGCTGGAGTTGATGGCAAATACCACGCCGAACAGCAGCAGGCCGGCCACCAGCCAGAAGACGTCGGCATCGAGTGGCAGCAATGCCAATAGTGCAGGCAGCGAGGCCAGCGCGAGCGCCCAGCCGGCGGTGATGCCTCTGGCGCCCCCCTGTACGAGCCGGGTGATCTTCGGCGCCTGGGTCTGCACGCCGCCATAGCCGACCACCCAACCGGCGAGCATGGCGCCGACGGCCCAGTAGCCCCAGCCGTGCTGGTCGTAGAGATACACCGGCAGTGCCACCACGAACCAGACGTCACGGGATGCGAACAGGCACAGCCTGGCCGCGGAAAGCACGTTCACCGCTCGGGAGGTGGAAAAGACCTCGCGAAACCTTGGCTTGGATTTCGTCCTGCCCAGGTCGGCGCGCAGCCGCCACAGCGAGAGCAGCAGCACCCCGGCCAGCATCACCAGCATCAGAGCGATGGCGCCCTGGAAACCGACCAGCGTCAGCAGCAGGCCGCCCAGGAAGAAGCCGATGCCCTTGAGTGCGTTCTTCGAGCCGGTCAGCAGCGCTATCCAGCGGTAAAGGGCGCTTTGCGCCGACTGGCTGTTGCTGGGCACCAGCACCTTGACCGCGCTCTTGGCGCTCATCTTGTTGAGATCCTTGGCGATCCCCGAGAGCGCCTGCGCAGCCATCACCCATACCACGGTCAACATCGACGCGGGCACCAGCAGCATGCCCAGGGCGACGATCTGCAGGCCTAGGCCCACGTTCATCGTCCGGTTGAGCCCGAGCCTGGCACCGAGCCAGCCGCCGACGAAATTGGTCGCGACGCCGAAGGCCTCGTAGAAGAGAAACAGCATCGCCACTTCGAGCGGCGAGTAGCCTAGCTGGTGGAAATGCAGCACCACCAGCATGCGCAGGGCGCCGTCGGTCAGCGTGAACGCCCAGTAGTTGCCGGTCACCAGCAGGTACTGGCGGACTTCGAAGGGTAGCGATCTCAACCGCTCGACAGATGACATGATCGACCTCGCCTACGCTCGCCCGACCTTGAGTGCCAGCTCGACGGTGCGGTTGGTGTAGCCCCACTCGTTGTCGTACCAGGCGTAGATCTTCACCTGGCTGCCGTTGACCACCAGGGTCGAGAGCGCATCGACGATGGCGCTGCGCGGGTCCGTGCGGTAGTCCACCGACACCAGCGGGCGGGTCTCGAAGCCCAGGATGCGTGCCAGGGCGCCCGTCGAGGCGTCCCTCAGCGCCTCGTTCACCTCCTCGGCCGTGGTCTCGCGTTCCACCTCGAACACCATGTCGGTGAGCGAAGCATTGGCCAGCGGCACGCGAACGGCATGGCCGTTGAGCTTGCCCGTCAGCTCGGGGAAGATCTCGGTGATCGCCTTGGCGGATCCGGTCGTGGTGGGGATCAGGCTCATGCCGCTGGCCCGGGCGCGACGCAGGTCCTTGTGCGGACTGTCGAGAATCGACTGGGTATTGGTGATGTCGTGGATCGTGGTCATCGAGCCGTGGCGAATGCCGAACATCTCGTGAATCACCTTGACCACTGGCGCCATGCAGTTGGTGGTGCAGCTCGCGGCGGTAACGATGCGATGCTGGCCGGGGTCGTATTGATGGTCGTTGACGCCCATGACCACGTTGAGCACGCCCGCTGCCTTGACCGGCGCCGTGACCACGACCCGTCCGACCCCCTGGTCGAGATAGGCCTGAAGCTTGTCGGGACTCTTCATGACGCCGGATGCCTCGATCACGACGTCGCACTGCGACCAGTCGCTGTCCGCGAGTTCGCGATGACTGCTGAACGGGATCTCGACGCCATCCACCGTGATCGACCGCTCGCCGGCCGCGATGCCGCTTCCCGGGGACCAGTGTCCATGCACGGAATCGAACTCGAGCAGGTGGGCGAACGTTTCCGCCGTTCCCGCCGGGTCGTTGATCCGCACGATCTCCAGCGTCTCCACCGCGCGGCGATCCCACAGGCTGCGCAGGGCGAGACGCCCGATTCTACCGAGGCCGTTGATCCCGATTCGAAGAGACATGGCAACTCCTTTGGCAAGATTCGATTGAGCGTGTTCGGTTGGTCGTATGCCACTAACCGTATTTCGCTAACCGTATTTCATTAACAGTGTTCGGTCTGGCGCGCGGGGCGGTTGCCCATCGCCGCCAGCCGGTCGCGGGCTTCGCCCATCAGCGAGGAGGCGCCCGCGGTCGCTTCGTCGAGGGTCGCAAGTACCCAGTTCGGCAGATCCGGCATCAGGCGATAGTGGACCCACTGCCCCTGACGTCGATCTTGCAAGAGATCGCAGGCGCGCAACTGGGCGAGATGCCGTGAGATCTTGGGTTGAGGTTGCTGGAGCGCGTGGGTCATTTCACAGACGCAAAGCTCACCCTCGGTGTGGATGAGCAGTGACAGGGCGAGGCGCGTTTCGTCGCCCAGGCATTTGAACAGCTGGGCGGGGGATAGTGCAGGCAAGACTCTTCCTCATGAATGGGTTCTGGATTTGACACCCAGCCAGAGTTTCAACCGGGTCAGTATCTCCTGGAGGGCGTGCTGGTAGTTTCTGGGATCGTCGTGCAGCCGCGGGTCCTGAATGTCCCAGTAGATGAGTTCGTTCGTCAGACCTTCCCAGTCCCGGCACCGCTGCTGGGCCTTCTCACACAGGATGATGACGGCATCGAAGTGTTGATCTGCGTAGGTCTCCAGCGACTTGCTGGCCAGCCCCTGTGTACTGACGTCGATCTCTTCCAGAGCGTTCAGCGCGGCGCGCTGGGGTTCGTCGGGATCGACACCGGCGCTGAATGCTTCGTATCGGTCGCCCGCCAGATGTCGAAGCAGAGCCTCACCCATCAATGACCTGGCCGAGTTGGCATTGCAAAGAAACAGTACCCGCTGTTTGGACATTGTCATACCCTCATCGATATATGCGTTTTAACATATGTGCCGTTGCTAAATCAGCCGCTTGGCGTGGCCCGGGAGGTTCGCTTTAGCCGTACCGGCCGGTTATGTAGTCTTCCGCCCGCTTGGTCGCTGGGTTGGAAAACATGGTCTTGGTATCGTTGTATTCGACGACCTCTCCCAGGTGGAAAAAAGCCGTGTAATCGGCGACCCGCGCAGCCTGCTGCATGTTGTGAGTCACCGTGACGATCGTGAACTGCAGTTTGAGGCGATCCATCAGATCCTCGATGGTTGCCGTGGATATGGGGTCCAGAGCCGATGTCGGCTCGTCCATCAATATGACCTCGGGACGTACTGCGATGGCGCGGGCGATGCAGAGGCGCTGCTGTTGCCCTCCCGATAGTGAAGTGCCGGGCTGCTTCAGCTTGTCCTTCACCTCGTCCCACAATCCAGCATCACGAAGGGCCTGTTCGACCAGATCGTCGACGTCGGGCTTGCGACTGACCAGATCGTGCATTCGTGGTGCATAGGCCACGTTGTCATAGATCGACTTGGGAAACGGATTGGGTTTCTGGAAGACCATGCCCACCAGTCGCCTCAGGGCCACTTCGTCCGTTCTGGCGTCGTTGACGTCGCGCCCTTCCATTTCGACCGACCCTTTGACGCGCACGCTCGGAATCAGGTCGTTCATGCGATTCAAGCAGCGCAGGAAGGTCGATTTACCGCAGCCCGAAGGGCCGATGAGTGCCGTGACGTTGTTGCGATAGAGGTCCAGGTCGATTCCGTGGAGCGCTTGCGACTCGCCATACCAGAGATCCAGGTCGCGCACCCGAATGATCAATTCGTGGTGGGCATTGTCATTGTGAGTCAAAGGCTCACCGGGAGAAGATCGATTCATGCCATGGGCTCCACTGAGGAAACGGATATTCGACGGATCACGCAGCAACGCTTACCAGCGCCGCTCGAACTTCCTGCGCAAGAGCACGGCGGTGGCGTTGAGAGCGATCAGTACCGCTAGCAGCACCACGATGCCGCCCGCCGTCTTCTCGACGAAGGCACGATCGGGCTCGCCCGACCAGGTGAATACCTGCGCGGGCAGTACCGTGGCGGCGTCGGTGATGGTGCCGCCGACGTCCGGTATGAAGGCCACCATGCCGACGATGATCAGCGGCGCGGTCTCGCCCATGGCTTGCGCGAGACCGATGATGGAACCCGTCATGATGCCCGGCATCGCCAATGGCAGCACATGATCGCGCACGACCTGCCAGCGCGAGCAACCGACGCCGAAGGCGGCGTGGCGGATGGAGTCGGGCACGCTGCGCAGCGCGGTGCGGGTTGCGATGATGATGACGGGTAGCGTCATCAGTGCCAGCGTCATCCCGCCCACCAGCGGCGTCGACCGGGGCACGCCGAAGAAGTTGATGAAGATGGCCAGGCCCAGCAGTCCGAAGAGTATCGAGGGAATCGCAGCCAGGTTATTGATATTGATCTCGATCAGTTGGGTCAGACGATTGTCCGGTGCGAACTCCTCGAGATAGATCGCCGTCATGACTCCGATGGGAAAAGCGATGACCAGTGTGACCAGCATCGTCCAGACCGTGCCCAGCGCTGCCGCCATGATGCCGGCAAGTTCTGGCATTTTGGAGTCACCACTGGTGAAGAAGCGGAGATTGAAACGGAGTTCGGCTCGCCCCTGAGCGACCATTTCGTCGACGCGAGCGCGAGCGTCCTCGCTCAGTCGGTTGGGGTGATCCTTGAGATATTGGTCCACCTGACCATCGGCGAGCACCCATTCGGTGCGAGTCGTTCCCAGCAGTTTGGGCTGGTCCTGAATCTGGCGCGGGATGAGACGTAACCAACCCCGGCTGACGAGATCGCGAATGTCTTCATCCACAGCGGCAGGTGGCATTTTGCTTGCCTGCTCGCTGTAGTGGGCCTTTACCTGGATCTGAGCCTGTTGAAACGCCGGCAGACCTTTCATCAACATATCGGTGAAAAAGAACACCAGAAATAGGCCTGCCAATCCCAACGCGCCCATGGATAACCACTTCATGAGACGGGATTGACGGTGTCGACGTTTGAGCTGGAGAGTAATCTCGTCGAGCGATTGAGACATCTTGCAAGCTCCTCGCATTACAGGTGGTTGACGCGATACTTCTCGCGGAAGCGCCGGATCATGAGCACAGATGCCAGGTTGAGTGCCAGCGTGACGACGAATAGCACCAGACCCAACGCAAAGGCCGACAGGGTTTCCGCACTCTCGAATTCCTGATCACCTGTCAGTGCCGCCACGATGCGCACGGTGACCGTGGTCATCTCCTCCAGCGGATTGGCCGTCAGGTTGGGGCGCATGCCAGCGGCCATGACCACGATCATCGTCTCGCCCAGCGCTCGCGACACGGCCAGCAGCGAGGCGGAGATAATGCCGGGCATTGCGGCGGGCAGCACGACGTCGCGTATGGTTTCCCCTTGTGTCAGCCCCAGCGCCAGCGAGCCCTGCCGCATGCTGTCCGGAACGGCGTTGATCACGTCATCGGAGAGCGAAGAAATGAAGGGGATGATCATGATGCCCATGACCACGCCGGGAGCGAGCGCATTGTTGAACGAGGCATCCAGCCCCAGGTGGTCGGCAATGTCGACGATGAGCGGCGCTACGGTGATCGCGGCGAAAAAGCCGTAAACCACGGTGGGGATCCCCGCCAGTATCTCGAGCGTTGGCTTGGCAATAGTACGGACTGAGCGAGGGGCGAATTCGGCCATGTAGATAGCGGACAGCAGCCCCACCGGGATTGCGACGAGCATCGCAATGGCGGTGATCAGGAAGGTTCCTGCAAACAGCGGTATCGACCCGAATTGAGCCGCGCTCTGGGAATCCCCGCCACGTCCGGCGGCAGAAAGAAAGCTGTTGCCCGGCGCCCATACGGTGCCCGTCAGGAAATCCCACAGGCCATGCAATTGGAAGAAGCGCAGCGCTTCGAACACGATCGAAATCAGAATGCCAAAGGTCGTCAGAATGGAGATCGACGCCGACGCGACCAGAGCCCAGCGAATGACACGCTCGATGGCCCGGCGGGCATGGAAGTTCGGCCGTACCTGTCGCATGCCGCTCCAGAGGCCGAAAGCGGCAATCGCCAGACTGCCGGTCAACAGATAGCCCGTCGCGAGCCTGGCCTGTAGCAGTAACATCAGAAAGGCGCCCATCGCCGCTACGGTAAGGGCCGGACCGACAGTGGCAATCACGGCGAACCATGCATACTGATCGGGTTGTGCCGACATCGCTCTGCCGGCGCTGCGTTCCCTGGCGGCCTTGGCTCTACCCAAAAAGAAGGCAGACAGCGCCATGATCGACAGAGCGCCGCCAAACAGCGTGAGGAGATAATGGGTCTGCATTGGGGGATCTCGAGCAAGAGTGTCTAGCTGTCGTCGAGCGTGGCTAATGTCGGCGGGCCAAAGGTGTATACCGTCGGCCCGCCATCCACACTCGTCGCGTTACTCGAGCTCGGCCTTCTCGAGCTTAGCCCGGCTGGCGACCTGTTCTCTGGCTTTCTCGCGAGCTTCTTCATGGGCGGGAATCAGCCCAATCCCTTTGAGATAGCCCATGTCACCAAACATCTGTTCACTCATGAACAGGTCGGCGTACTCATACATGGCAGGCACCTCTTCGCCATGCTGGTTCTTGAGATAGAAGAACATCGAACGCGCCACGGGGTAGTCACCGCTGGCGATCGTTTGCGGCGTCGCCTCGACGCCATCGATCGTGGAGCCGATCAGCGCATTGCTGTTCTCCTCGAGGAACGAGTAGCCGAAAACGCCAAAGGCTGTCCTGTCCTGGGTCAGGCGCTGCACGATCAGGTTGTCGTTCTCGCCTCCATCAACCCAGCCACCGTCGGTGCGAACGTCGGAATAAGCCTCGCCGCCATATTCAGGGAACTCCTCGGACGCCGCTTCCAGCACCAGCTCCTCGAACGAGTCCCGCGTTCCCGATGTGGTGGGTGGGCCGACGATGACGATCTCGCGGTCCGGGAGGCTGTCGTCGATCTGTTGCCAGTTGGTGTAAGGGTTGTCGACCAGTTCGCCATCCACCGGCACCTTGGCCGCCACTGCTTTGAAGATCTGCTCGCGCGTCACGGGCATTGGGTCGTTCTCGGCCGACTGGGCGAACGCGATCCCGTCGAAGCCGATGAATGCTTCCGTGATATCGGTAACGCCGTTCTCCGCGCAGCGCTCGAACTCGGAAATCTTCATGCGACGGGAGGAATTGGTGATATCGGGCGTATCGTCACCAACCCCGTTGCAGAACAACCGCATGCCACCGCCGGAGCCGGTGGATTCGATGACCGGGGTGGGGTAGCTGGTGGTTGCGCCAAACTCCTCCGCAACGTAACTGGCGAAGGGATAAACCGTACTCGACCCCACGATGCGAATCTGATCGCGAGCCTGTGCGACTCCTATCATGCCGACGGCCACGGTCCCGATGAAGATGGATTTGCCAATGAATTTCATACCTAGACCCCTCTTCTATGTAGTTATGTTTACTCACATACGTATATGCGCATATTTATATTTCATATTGATGACAGCCCACGACTAGAGCAGCGTGAGTACCTGGCACCGTGAGGCCCGACTGCGTTACATAAAGAAACATATCTTCCGCCCTTCTTTAACCTGTATGAACTTCATCGATGACTCGAGGGCGTACGGTGATCTTGCAGCGTCAGGAAGACGCAGTGCCAAGGAAGGAGTCGCGGGAAGCGATGTTCACAGGGACGCATGGCAGGATGCCATGGCGAGTTGGCAAGGAATCGCCACGATCTAACCCCGGCCCCAGCGGCCGGGGTTTTTTTGCATCCGCCTGGCGTCGTGAAGTGAAGACGTATCTGCACGAGGGGATCGATATGAGCGAGCGGGTTCAGCGGCGAACCGGGGCGACGATGCTGGCCGCCGTCCTGTTGGGCATCGGTATCATGGCGGCGCTCGACGAGATCGGATTTCATCAGGTACTGGCCTGGCACCACTTCGTCGAAACCGACAACTCGGCGCTGGCGCTGGCCTCGGACGGGCTCCTGCACACGCTGGAACTGGTGATGCTGGTCATCGGTGGCGCGCTGATGCTGCGGCTCCACGAGACCGGACAGCACGCCCCCGGTTACCGAGGCGCGGGGTTCCTGCTGGGAATGGGCGGGTTCCAGCTCTTCGACGGCATCGTCGACCACAAGATCCTGGGGCTCCATCAGGTCCGCTACGTGGACAATCTACTGGTGTACGACCTCTGCTGGAACCTGGCCGGCCTGCTGCTGCTCGCCATCGGTTACTGGCTGCTGCGCCGGGCCCGGCGGGGCGAGGCGCTGAGCCAGCGGTGAGCGGGTTCACGCTGGTTTTCGGTGCGCTGGCCGCACTCTATGCCTGGGGTTGGTGGCGAGCGAAGCGGCGCGGCCGGGGCTGGCCGCTGTGGCGGTTGGCCCTCTTCGTGGGCAGCGCGCTGGCGATCGTCGCGGTGATGTCGCCACCATCGATGCAGTGGGCGCACGATGATTTCCGCGGCCATATGGCGGTGCATCTCGTGGCGGGGATGATCGCGCCGCTGGGACTGGTGATGGCGGCGCCGGTGAGCCTGGCGCTGAAGAACGTGCCCGCGCACTGGGGCAGGCGCTGGGTCAGGTTCGTATCCCTGCCACCCATTCGCGTGTTGGGCCATCCCGTCACGGCGGCGCTGCTCAATATCGGCGGCATGATGGCGCTCTACCTGACCGATCTCTACAGCGCGATGCGCCACTCTCCCGGCTTCGCCCTGTGGCTGCACTGGCATTTCGTGGTTGCCGGGTGTCTGTTCAGTTGGGCCATTGCCGGGCCGGACCCGGCGCCGAGACGCCCCTCCCTCGAATGGCGCTTCGGCGTGCTGGTGGTATCGATGGCGGCACACGCGACGCTGTCCAAATGGATGGCCCGGTTTCACTTCCCCGCCTCGGTGCCGCTCGATCAGGTCCAGCAGGGCGCGGAATTGATGTTCTACGCCGGGGAGCTGCCGGAAGCTCTGCTGGCCTACTTGCTAGCGCGGCAGTGGGTCCGGTCGCGCTACCGGGAGCCGGCCGGGGCCCGGGGCGTGACGCCGTAATCCCGGTCATGCCCCGGCATGATCGTCCTCGTCCAGCGGCAGTTGGACGTTGCCGCCGGTCCAGGTCCACCGGGTGATCTCCGGGATATCGTCGAGATGTTCGCGGATATAGGCGTGATGCTTCTGCAGTAGCGTCTGCAGATCCTCGATGAGCCCGGCGGCGCCCTCCCACTGATCCGGCAGGTAGCGCAGGGCATCGAGCGCCAGGTGCATGCGGCTCATCTGGTTGAGTACCGTCATGTCGAACGGCGTCGTGGTGGTGCCTTCCTCCTGATAGCCGCGAACGTGGAAACGCTCGGTCTCGGGGCGATTGTGGATCAACTGGTGCACCACGCCGCGAAAGCCGTGGAAGGCGAAGACCACCGGCCGGTCCGCCGTGAACAGCTCGACGAAACGTTCCTGGCTGATCCCGTGCGGATGGTCCACCCGCAGCGTCATGATATCGACCACGTTGACCACGCGGACTTTCAGCGCCGGCAGATAGGTACGCAGGATATCCACCGCTGCCAGGGTCTCCTGCGTGGCGGTGTCGCCGGCGCAGGCCATCACGATATCCGGCGTTTCGTCGCCGCTGTTGCTGGCCCACTCCCAGATGCCGAGACCTTCGCGGCAGTGTTCGCGGGCTTCGTCCATCGTCAGGTACTGCAACTGAGGATGCTTGTCGATCACGATGGCGTTGAGGTGATCGACGCTGTCGAAGCAGTGCTGGGCGGTCGCCAGCAGCGTGTTGGCATCCGGCGGCAGATAGATCCTTACCACCTGCGGCTGTTTGGTCAGCAGCGTGTCGATGAACCCCGGCCCCTGATGGCTGAAGCCGTTATGGTCGTTGCGCCAGCAGGTGGAGGTCAGCAAGTAGTTCATCGACGGGATCGAGGCGCGCCAGTCGACGTTACGGGCGTGCTCCAACCATTTGGCATGCTGGATCGCCATGGAATCGATGATCGAGACGAACGCCTCGTAACTGGCGAACAGGCCGTGGCGGCCAGTCAGCACGTAACCTTCGAGCCAGCCGTTGCAGTTGTGTTCGCTCAACACCTCGAGCATGCGGCCGTCCATGGAGAGCTGCTCGTCGTATTCCTCGAATGGCCCCATGAAACAGCGGTCGGTGACGTCCAGCACCGCGCCGAGCCGGTTGGACTTGATCTCGTCGGGGCAGAACAGCCGGAAGTTGTGCGGGTTGTCGACGTAGATATCGCGCATGAACTGGCCAAGGCGCTCGGTGGAACCGTGACGCTCGCGGCCGCGTCGCGACTCGTCGAACTCGACGGCGTAGGTCTCGAGCGGCCGGTACGCGAGCGGTTGGCGCAACCGGCCACCGTTGGCGTGCAGGTTGGCGCCCATGCGCCGTTCGCCGGCAGGGCAGAGGGCGGTGATGGGTTCCCGGGGCGCGCCCTGCTCGTCGAACAGCTCCTCGGGAAGGTAGCTTTTCATCCAGCTTTCGAGCTGCGCCAGACGCTCGGGATGATCCTTCAGGCCGCCCATCGGTACCTGGTGGGCACGGAATGTTCCTTCCACCGGTAGATCGTCGACGGACTTCGGCCCGGTCCAGCCCTTGGGGGTACGCAGCACGATCATCGGCCAGACCGGCCGGCGGTCGATGCCTTCCTGCCGCGCATGCTGCTGAATCTCGTGGATCCGGTCGAGAGCGCTGGTCAACGCCGCCGCGAAGTCGCGGTGGACGGCATCGGGCTCGTCGCCTTCGACGAAGAGCGGCGCGTAGCCGTGGCCGCGGAAGTAGTGCTCCAGCTCCTCGTCGCTCTTGCGAGCGAGCACCGTCGCCGAGCCGATCTTGTAGCCGTTGAGGTGCAGGATCGGCAGCACCGCGCCGTCCCGGGTCGGGTTGAGATAGTTGACGCCTTTCCAGGAGCCTTCCAGCGGGCCGGTTTCCGCCTCGCCGTCGCCCACCACCGCGGCCGCGACGAGATCGGGGTTGTCGAACACGGCGCCGAAAGCGTGGGTCAGCACGTAGCCCAGCTCGCCGCCTTCGTGGATCGAGCCCGGCGTGGGCACGCTGACATGGCTGGGCACGCCGCCGGGCGTCGAAAACTGGCGGAACAGGCGCTGCATGCCTTCCGCGTTGCGCGGCACATGGCTGAAATGCTCGCTGTAGCTGTTCTCCAGCCACAGGTTGGCGAGCAGCGCCGGGCCGCCGTGGCCGGGCCCGGTCAGATAGATTACATCGAGATCGCGGCGCTGGATCTGCGCGTTGAGATGCGCGTAGATCAGGTTGAGCCCCGGCACCGTACCCCAGTGGCCGAGCAGGCGCGGCTTGATGTGATCGAGCGTCAGCGGCGTCTCGAGCAGCGGGTTGCCGGTGAGATAGATCTGGCCGACGGCGAGATAGTTGGCCGCCCGCCACCAATGGTCGATCCGCTTCAACAGCTCCTCGTCCTTGTCGACCGGAAGCCGGGGCGTCGTCGTGGATTGACTCATGGAAGGGGACATGAAAGCACTCCTGGTTAATGGTAGCGTGAACGAAAGAGGTCGATGCCAATGGCTGGCGGCTTGAGAGTTCGGGCAGATTTCCTAGGCGCCATGGCTCTGATCCTGATCCTGATCCGGCTCCGGGGCCGACTCGCTGGCGTCGCCCCGCGCGCGTGACCGGTAGAGCTGCCAGGTGTGCCGGGCGATCATCGTCTCCTCGTCGGTGGGGATGACGTGAACGGCGACTGCGCTATCCGGCGTCGAAATGCGCCCTGGTTCGGCGGCCCGGTTCGCGGTGTCGTCCAGCGCCACCGGCCACAGCGGGGCCAGCCGCTCGATGACGGCCTGGCGAATCGGCGCCGCGTGTTCGCCGATGCCGGCGGTAAAGACGATCCCGTCGACACCGCCCAGGCTCACCGCCATGCGGCCCATCTCCTGGGCGACGCGATAGACGAAGAAATCCACCGCCAGCCGTGCCCGGGGCGAATCGCTCTCCAGTAGCGTCTGCATGTCGCTGTCGATACCGGACAGGCCGAGCAGCCCGGCATCGTGATAGAGCAGGGTCTGCAGCTCCTCGCTCGAATAGCCGAGTTCATGCTCGAGATAGAGCACCAGCCCCGGATCGAGGGCGCCCGAGCGCGTCCCCATCGGCAGCCCGTCCAGCGCCGTGAAGCTCATCGTGGTATCGACGCTCCTGCCCGCCTGCAGTGCGCAGAGACTGGCGCCGTTGCCCAGGTGGGCGACGATGGTGCGGCCCTCGGCCAGGCGTCGGTCGACATTGGGCAATCGGCCCGCGATGTATTCGTAGGAGAGTCCGTGAAAGCCGAAGCGGCGGATGCCCTGCTCGAAGAAGCGATAGGGGAGCCCGGTCAACTGGGCGACGCGGGGCATCCCGAGATGGAAGCTGGTATCGAAGCAGGCGACCTGCAGCGTCTCGGGGGCGAAGCGGCCGACGGCATCGATGCCTTCCAGATGATGCGGCTGGTGCAGCGGCGCCATCGGCACCAGTGACGCGATGCCTTCGCGGGTGGCGTCGTCGATGGCCGTCGGCATAGAAAAGAGGTCGCCGCCGTGGACGATGCGATGGCCGACCGCCGCCAGTTCCAGCTTGCCGAATTGCGCATCCAGCGCTTCGCGCAGTCGCGCGTAGGCGCTGTCATGATCCGGCAGCTCGTGATCTTTTGGCGTCTCGTCGAGGAAAGCGG
Organism: Salinicola salarius; assembly: GCF_002179555.1. Lineage (GTDB taxonomy): Bacteria > Pseudomonadota > Gammaproteobacteria > Pseudomonadales > Halomonadaceae > Salinicola > Salinicola salarius_A. Next base: position 67,359 of record NZ_NHOU01000017.1, read on the forward strand.
TGCCATCGGCCAGCTCTCCGAACAGATGCGGCGAATCGCCGATCTCCTCGACCTGGGCCTTGGTGATGAGTTCGGGCGAGGTCGTATCGTCGGCGCGATAGAGCGAAAGCTTGATGCTGGAGGAACCGGCATTGAGGGCGATGATATAGGCGGATGACGCGGCCATGAGGTCTTGTCCTGTTGCTGGCTATGGCGCCTTGCTGGATATGGCGACTCAATGAATATAGCGGCGAGCGGGCCATAGCGACTCACCGACGATAGTGGAGAGCGGAAGGAACGGGTGGGCAGCGACGCACCGATATCAGGGTGGTCGACCCGGGCCATCCCTTCAAATGAAGACTGGTCCCGATGGATTCGAGACCAGTCTCGTTCAGTTATCGATACGCCGATTGACCGGGATACGCTCTGCGGGAGACGCGTCACGCTCGCCTCGCCGGCCTACAGCTGCTCTTTCTGGGCGCCGGAGTTCTCCCTGGCCTTGCCCAGCGACGGCTCCTGACCTTCGGGCTCGGGTGCCTGGCGGGTCGAGTACTCGGCCCTGCCATCCAGCGACGGACCCTGATTCCAGCGGCCCATCGGCGCTTCCTTGTCGGTCAGCGTATTGAGGTAGTAGTACGAATGTTCCATTGCCTCGTGCGCCTCCGGGGTCGAGTTGGGAATCGGCAGCTGCTTCTCGAATCCGCCCAGCTCCTCGACCACCGCGAGCCACTGCTGCTGGTGGTAGGTATCGCGAGCGATCAGGAACGACAGGAAATCCTTCATGCCCTTGTCGCTGGTCCAGTTGTACAGGCGCGTGGCCAAAACGCGACCGCTGGATTCCGCGGCCACGTTGGCCATCATGTCCGCCGCCACGTTGCCGGTCGCATAGACGTGGCTCATGTCGAACGGCACGCCATTAGCGTTGACCGGCATGGCGGAAAGACCGGAGGAGAGCAGGTGGCGAGGATTGGCGCCGCCGAGGATCGCATTGATGATCGGATCCTTGGCCGATTCTTCCTGATAGGAAACGGGCGCGCCTTCCAGGTTCAGGGCGACGGCGTGGCCGAGCATCTCGATGTGAGACAGCTCTTCGGTGGCCGTGGACATCAGCAGGTCTCGAATTCGATCGTCGCCGCGGGCCCCCATGGCCTGAAAGAAGTACTGCATGGCGACCCGAATCTCGCCTTCGATGCCGCCGATGGCCTGTTGCAGCAGCATGGCAAATTGGGGATCGGGCTGCTCGACCTTGACCGGGTACTGAAGTTTGGATGAATGCTGGAACATGATTTTCTCCGGGAACGAGATAGCGACGCTATCCGATGGGTGCAGAAAGTGATTGCCATCAAAAATGGCCGATGCCCTCAGAAGCTAGTTGCCGAGAATGACACCGCTACTGATCCAGATTAAAAAGACGTGTTTATTAGGTTTTTATTTGTATCTCCTGCCAGGCGCCAACCATGTATGGCGTTCGGGCCCCGCGCTTCGAGTTTCCTGTTTCGAGCTTTCACTGCCCGCGTTATCGGACATTTGTGTAAGGCAGCCTTTACTGTCGGTTAATAATGGCGTGGTTTTTAACTGGCGATAATTATTAACGCTTTTACTTTTCATGAGCGGAGCCGTTAGCGCCACCCTGAGTCGGGTAATTATCGATATGGACGTCATAAGGTAGCAACGAATCATGGAATGGTTATCGAGCAACAGCTCCGCCATCAGTGCGGTGACCAGTTTCTTCACGCTGCTGGTATGGCTGTTTTACGCGCAATTGCTCTATCTGAATTTCAGAAGGCAGCGGCAACCGAAGATCATCATCAATCGCGGCGGCGGCAAGACGCTGCAGGCGCGCTGTGTCGTCAGCAACATGAGCCCGGAGGCGATCTTCATCGAACATATCTTCGCCATCCTGCACACGGACAAGGGCGATTACGCTATCAGCATGATCGATATGGAAGATGCCGAAAAACCGAAGTCGTCGCAGCTGGCGGAGACGACGCGGCAGGGGCCGATGATGCCCGGCAGTTTCAACGATATCGGTACCTTCGAAGACATCATCCAGAAAGTGCAGACCTACCACGGCATCTCCGCCGACGAAATCGTCCTCAAAGCGATCGAGATGCGTTTCGTCGCCGTGTATGGCAGCGAGGATGCCCCGGTCGGCGCGCTTAGAACGTTCGAGCTGGTCGAGAGCGAAAAGGGCCATTTCCTGACGCCGACCACCCACGATACCCGCCGCTATGCGTCGCATTGGCGCCGGCACAAGGTGCGGCAATGGATTCGCAAGATGAACGACTAGCCGGATGAACCACTAACCAGATGAACGACTAGTAACCATGTGGCGGCCGGGGAGTGACGCGCTGGATGACCTGGGTTAATGATCTGGCGCGCCGGGTGGCGTCGACTACGCTGAAATCTTTATTGGCAGGATCATCGATTCCATTCGCCAGGCTATCGTGAGGGAGCAACGGATGGCTGACCTCGAGATCTATCGCAACAAGCGAGACTTCTCGCGCTCGCCGGAGCCTCGCGGCAAACGCGGCAGGAAGCGGTCGCGATCGAGTTTCGTGATTCACAAGCATGACGCCAGCCGTCTGCACTACGACCTGCGGCTGGAAGAGGATGGCGTGCTGCGCAGCTGGGCGCTGCCCAAGGGGCCGAGCCTCGAACCGGGAGAGAAGCATCTGGCGGTGCAGGTCGAAGATCACCCGCTCGATTACGGCGATTTCGAAGGCGTGATCCCCGAAGGTTACGGCGCCGGTACCGTGATGATCTGGGATCGCGGCGAGTGGCGTGTCAACGGCAAGCACGACGACGGCCAGATCGATTTCGAACTCGACGGCGACAAGCTCAAGGGCGCCTGGACGCTCAAGCGCATGCGCGGCCGAAGTGGCGACGGCCAGCAGGGAAGCGGCAGGCAATGGCTGATGATCAAGCGCCACGACGATGGCGATGCCCACGTGCCCGACAGCCTGGATGACGTCAGCGTGGCCTCGAATCGGCGCATGACGGAGATCGCCGAAGGGACGTCCGAATCCGCCTCTGCGAAGTGCGAATCCTCGTCATCAGCAACCTCGTCATCAACAAGCTCGGCATCGAAATCCTCGTCAACGAAGTCCTCATCATCAAAAACCTCATCGAAAACCGGGGGCAAACGCTCGAGCAGCGGTCGCAAGGCCAGCGCCATCAAGATCGATCCCGGTCAGGTCGAGGGTGCGCGGCAGGCGAGCTTCCCGGCCCAGCCCAAGGCGCAGCTGGCCACGCTGGTCGACGAGGCGCCGGCCGATGATGACTGGTTCCACGAGATCAAGTTCGATGGCTACCGCATTCTGGCGCAGCTCGACGGTGACAGGGTGCGCCTGCTGACTCGCAACGGTCATGACTGGCGGGACCGCTTTCCCGAGATTGCCGAGGCGATCGAAGCCCTGCCGCTGGACAAGGCCCTGTTCGATGGCGAGGTCGTGGCGCTGCGACGCGACGGCGTCAGCGACTTCCGGCGTCTGCAGGGCGCGCTGAGCGAAGAGAAGACCGCCGGGCTGGTCTATCAGATCTTCGATCTGCGCTATCTCGACGGCCTCGGGTTCGAGGGCGTGACACTCGACGACGCGGCCCTGCGCGATCGCAAGGCGGTGCTGGCGCAGGTCTGCGAAGCCGTGGGAATCGGCAACGGCGGCATGCTGCGCTATACCGATCATATCGAAGGGCAAGGCGAGGCGTTCTACGAACAGGCGAGCCGCCAGGGTCTGGAGGGAATCGTCTCCAAGCGTGCCGACTCCCCCTATCGCGGCCGCCGCAACCGGGACTGGCTGAAGACCAAGACCGAGCGCCAGGCCGAGTTCGTGGTCGGCGGCTACACCGATCCCCAGGGATCGCGCAACGGCTTCGGTTCGCTGCTGATCGGCGCCTACGACGACGCGGGCAAGCTGCGCTACTGCGGCCGGGTCGGGGCGGGGTTTTCCCACGCCCAGCTCGCCGAGTGGCAGCGCGACCTGGCTCGCTCGCCGCGCAAGACCTCGCCCTTCGTCGAGCGCGATATTCCCGATCTGGCCAGCAGCCACTGGGTCACGCCGAAGCGCGTGATCGATGTCAACTTCAGCGAATGGACCAACGATGGGCGCCTGCGCCACCCGCGCTTTCGCGGCGTGCGCGAGGACCGCGATCCCAAGGACATTCGATTGAGCCAGCAGCAAGCCTCGGGGGCGACCATGACGGAACAGGCCAATGGCAATCATTCATCCGCAAAGACGAACGGCTCCGCAAAGGCGAGCGGCAGCGGTGACGTCAGGATCGAAGGCGTTCGGCTGACGCATCCGGACCGGGTGCTGTTCGAAGAGGAAGGAATCACCAAGCGGGCGCTCGCCGAATTCTATGCCGAGCAGGCCGGCTGGATCCTGCCCGGTCTCGCCGAGCGGCCCTTGACGCTGCTGCGCTGCCCCGGCGGTGTCGGCAAGGAGTGCTTCGTCCAGAAGCACCCCAGCGACACCATGCCGGACGACCTGCCGAGCGTGGCCATCGCCGAGAAGTCCGGCAGGCATGACTATCTCTACGTGCGTAGCGCGGCCGACCTGGTGGCGCTGGTCCAGATGGGGACCATCGAATTCCACCTCTGGAACAGCCGCGTCGACGACCTCGAACGCCCCGATCAGCTGGTGTTCGATCTCGACCCCGCGCCGGACTGCGAGTGGCAGGCGGTCATCGATGTCGCCGGCGAGCTGCGTCAGGCCCTGGCCGAGCTCGATCTCGTCGCGTTCCTGCGCACCACCGGCGGCAAGGGGCTGCATCTGGTGGTTCCGCTCAAGCCTCACGCCGATTGGGACATCGCCAAGGCGTTCGCCGAGGCGGTCTGCGAGCGCTGCGCCGACCGCCATCCCGATCAGCTGACGCTCAACATGTCCAAGCAGGCCCGCCGCGGCAAGGTATTCCTCGACTACCTGCGCAACGGCCGGGGTGCCACGGCGGTGGCCTCCTATTCGGTCCGCGCCAGGCCCGGCGCACCGGTCGCCACACCGATCCGCTGGGATGAGCTCGGGCCGAAACTCAAGGCCGACCGATACACGCTGACCAACCTGCCGCGCCGGCTGGCCTCCCTCGAGCAGGACCCCTGGGCCGGGTTCGACGACGCCCGCGAACGGCTGACCAAGCAGCGCTGCCGCGATGCCGGAATGGAGGTCTGAATGTCTGACAGGAGGATGGCCGATATGTCCAAAGGGACGATGGCCGGCCTGTCCGAAGGAACGAGGGTCCCAATGAGTGAGGAAACAGAATGATGAGCGCTCGCGCGGTCTGGAAAGGCGTCATCGGTTTCGGCGGAGAGCGGGTGCCGGTGAAACTCTATACGGCGGTCAGCGACCGCAACGTCCATTTTCGGCTGCTCGACCGGCGTCGGCATCGCCCCGTTCATCAGGCGATGATCGAACCGCAGAGCGGCAAGACGGTATCGCGGGACGATCGGCACAAGGCGGTCGTCGACAAGCAGGATCGCATCCTGTTCGACGACGAGGAGCTGGACGAACTGACGCCGGCGCCCTCGCGGGATATCGAGGTGATGCACTTTCTCCCCCAGGGGATGATCGACAACCAGTGGTATCAGCGCCCCTATTTCCTCGGGCCGGATGGAGATCAAGACACGTTCGACGCCTTTGCCGCCGCGCTTGCCGATAGCGGCCGGGAAGGGCTGGTCCACTGGGTAATGCGGCACAAGGCCTATGTCGGCGCGCTGCGCGACCACGACGGCCACCCGGTATTGATCACCTTGCGCCATCTCGACGAGGTCGTCGACGCCGATGCCCTGGAACCGCCCGGCGGCGGCAAGCTGAACGACAGCGAAGTGAAGATGGCGACGGATCTGGTCGAGATGTATGCCGCCGATTTCGAGCCGGAAACCTATCAGGACGAATACCGCCAACGGCTGGAGGCGCTGGTGGAAACCAAGCGCAGCGGCAAGCGGGTCAAGGTCAAGCATCGTCGTCGGCAGGAACCCACCGACGATATCGCCTCGTCACTCAAGGCCAGTCTGGCCCGGGAGCGCAAGCGTGCCTAAGTCGGATAAGTCCAAGTCGAAAACATCGAAGTCGGAAACATCGAAGTCGGACAAGCAGCATCACCACGACAGCGGTTTTCGCGGTCCGCGACCGTTCTGGTCCGGCACCATCGCCTTCGGGCTGGTCAATCTGCCGGTCGGCCTCTACCCCGCCCAGCACGCGCGGGACATCACGCTGAAAGAGGTGGACGACAAGGGCAGGCCGCTGTCCCGGCGCTTCTTCAGCGAGTCCGGGCGCAAGCCGCTCAAGACCAGCGAGCTGGCGCGGGGCGTCGAAGTGGACGAGGACCGTTACGTGGTCGTCGAGGATCAGGAGATCGAGGATGCCACGCTCGAACATCGGCGCGAGATCGAACTGAGTCGCTTCGTCTCGCTGGATGAACTCGATCCGCTCTACTTCCGGCGCGCCTACTTTCTGGTGCCGGACTCTCGTTCGGGCAACGGCAGTGGCGCGCTCAAGCCCTATCGGCTGCTGGCCGCGGCGATGGAGAACGCCAATCGGGCGGGCATCGCCACGCTGGTGATGCGCGGGCGGGAAGTGCTGGTGGCGATTGTGGCCGAGAACGGCATCCTGCGAGCGGAGGCGCTGCGCTTTCATGACGAATTGCGGACGCCGCAGAGCCTTGGCCTGGACGCGCCGGGGGACCCGGATGCGACACGCCAGCGGCAGATGCAGCGCGTCATGGACAAGCTCGAGGCGAAGCGCTTCGATCCCGATGAATTGATCGACCCGCATATCGAGGCGCTCAAGAAGCGGGTACGCCAGAAGCGCCGCCGCCACGAGGATATCGTGCCGATCGAATCTTCCCGCGCATCGGCGGACGATGACGATGAGCAGGAGGGCGCCGAGGTCATCGATCTGATGCAGGTGCTCAAACGCAGCCTCAAGCGTGGCCGGGTCGAGCCCTCGCGCCAGCAGACGAATGACCACAAGGAGAGAAGCGGGCGCAAGGGCAAGTCGAAAAGCGAGGGCAAATCGCAGGACGAGGACTCGTCGAAAAGCGAAGACACGCCCCGGAAAGCGGAAGGCCGGACCGGGAAGCCTCAGAAATCACGAGGCGAGCAGGCGAAGCCATCCGGCAACCGCAAGAAGATACCAACGAAAACCGAGCTCTCCTCGCTCACCCGTGAAGCCCTCTACGAACTGGCCCAGCAGCGCGACATCGCCGGGCGTAGCGGCATGAGCAAGGCGGAATTGATCGACGCGATAGGCCGCCACCGCTGAAGTAAGGCGGTGGCGCTACCTGACGCAGCCTTCCATCCGGCTATTCGGATATCCATCCAGCCATCCAACTATCCAGCCATCCAACTATCCAGCCATTCAGCTATTCGGCTTTCCAGCCATTCGGCTCTCAGCCAGCGCGACTCATCGAAAATAGGGATCGTTACAGACTTGGAATTATACGGTCGTTCGGTTTTGTAGGATAAAAGTACCAGAAATTCCATACTCATCCTGGGTCGACAACGGGCATTGGTGAATTGGATGAGGCATCAATGGAAAAGAAAGTTACTTTGTTTTTAAGTATATGTTTCTAAAAACTTTTTGAAAAACAAAAAGACGGGTCGATTAGGTTTGGCCGGTAGAATTATCGGTGGATGACCCTGCCTTCAGGTTCTAAATAAAATTAAGTTTATTTGTACAGCGCCGATAGTGCCTCTGGCGGCAATAAGCGAATCCTTATTGAGGGAATTCCGTTTGCCGAGACCCGTTCCACTTGCCCGAACGCATCGAGCCAAGGGCACTCATCGGACTTCGCCATGCTGCTACTGAATCGAAGCGTCAAACTCCGCCTGGCCGCGAGCCTGGGCGCCTGTATCGTCATGCTGTTCATCATCGGGGTCGTCGGGCTGCTCTGTCTGAGCGACAACAATGCCGCCCTCGAACGGACCTATGAAGGGAACGTGTTGACCCTGAAGGATCTCAGCCGCATCGATCGAGCCCTGCTCGGCAATCGGGTCAAGATCACCGCGGAGCAGCGTGACCGAAACCCGGAGTCCGCCCGCGTGACGCAGCAGGAGGTCGCGGATAACGACGCCGTCATCGATGCCGCCTGGGAAGACTACTATCCCCAACGTCTCAACGGCCCGCAGGAGCGGGAGATGGCGGACGCCTTCATCACCGCGCTGACCCGCTTGCGGGCTACCATCGCCGAGCTCAACACGGCGATGATCGGCAACGACTTCGACCGAGCCCGCGTCATCGCGACGACGACGCTGCGCCAGCAGTACCCCGAGGCGCTGGACGCCATCCAGACGCTGATCGACCGCAACAGCGCGCAGGCGGCCGAGGCGTACGAGAGCGCGGTCGCCGAATACGAATGGGGGCGCAATATCATCATCGGCACCATGCTCGGATCGCTTGTGCTAAGCGTGGCGATGGCCCTGTGGCTGATCCGCGGCATCATGGCGCCGCTGGGCAAGGCGCAGGCACTCGCCAATGCCATGGCTCGCGGCAGGCTCGACAACGACATCGAGATCACCAGCAAGGATGAATTCGGCGTGATGCTGCGCTCGCTCCAGGCCATGGAGAGCCAGTTCTCCAGGATCGTCATGAGCGTGCGTGACAACGCCGAATCCGTCAGCGTCGCGGCGGACGAAATTGCCCAGGGCACCGACGATCTCAGCCGTCGCACCCAGGAGCAGGCGGCAAGCCTCGAGCAGACGGCGGCCTCGATGGACGAGATCACCTCCACCGTGCGCCTGAACGCGGAGAACGCCGCCGAAGCCGATAGGCTCGTGCATGATGTCAGCCATCGGGCCAATGTCGGGGGCGAGGTCGCCGGGCAGGCGATCAAGGCGATGGAAGGGATCAATGCGTCGAGTCGCAAGATCGCCGGTATCGTCGGCTTGATCGACGAGATCGCCTTCCAGACCAATCTGCTGGCGCTGAATGCGGCGGTGGAAGCGGCTCGTGCCGGTGAGCAGGGCCGCGGCTTCGCCGTGGTGGCCAGCGAAGTGCGCAACCTTGCCGGGCGCAGTGCCGAGGCCGCCAGGGAGATCAAGCAGCTGGTGGAAGAGAGCATCGGCCAGGTGAATGCCGGCAGTGAACTGGTCAACCGGGCGGGTCGGGCGCTGGAAGAGATCGTCGGGGGCGTCGAACGCGTGACCGCCCTGGTCGGGGAAATCGCGGTAGCCAGTCGCGAGCAGTCTCAGGGTATCGAGCAGATCAATACCGCGGTGTCGCAGATGGATAGCGTGACCCAGCAGAACGCGAACCTGGTGGAAGAATCCAGCGCGGCGGGGCGTTCGCTGCAGAGCCAGGCCGGCGCCCTGTTGAAAGAGATGTCGTTCTTCAAGGGCGCCGCTGCCGCTACTGCCCGGATCGCTCCGTTGGCTTCGGCGCCATCGCTGGCCGCGGCCGATCGAGGCGCTAAACGACCGGTTACGCGGCAACGGTCGGCCTCCAGCGCACGTGATCGGGAAGACGCCGTCGAAGAGTGGAGCGCGTTCTGACGCCGTGCGAGTCGGTCAAGGCGCCGGACGCGCAAAAACGAGGCGTGATCGCAGCGACGAGTCGGGGTTTTATCCATACCGAGATAGGACTTTAGCAACAACGAATTAAAGGCTAAACCACGCTTTTGTCGTCACTTTATCGGGCAGGCAACGGGCTAGACTGTGCCCGGTTTCGATTCCTGCGAAACACACTTGGCCCCGACACTGTTCGGGGCCTTTTTTTGGAAGCCGGGCGGGACGGGGCAGCCGGGACTCATGCCCGGAGCCAGCCGTAGAGCAGCTTGTAGAAGGTTTCTTCGGTCAGCGGCTCATACTTGGATAGATCGCGCTTCTGACCGAACTGCAGGTCGGCGAAGTAGTACTCGCCCTCGGATTCGATGATCTCCTTGATGTCGTCCTCGTCCGAGGAGGCGAACAGGAGTATCCGGTTGCCATGGAGATACTGCTCTTCCGGCTCGACATGCAGCTTGCAGCTGCCGAACGAAACGGTCTGCTCCTGAAGCGTTATCTGGAACGTCTCGTCGAATTTCTCGAGCGTATGCGCGGTATCATCATAATGAATCTTGACGCCGTCGATCTCCAGCGCGGCTACCCATCCCTCGATATGGCTCTGCAGCGCGCGTAGCTGTTCCTTGCAGGTATCCAGCTGCTGCTCGAAATCCGCCAATCGCTGCTGACAGTGGCGGATTTCCTCGTTGATATGGTGCTTCAGCTGCGTGATGTCGACCATGGCGCCCCCTCACCTCAAGCTCATGCGGTTTCGATTCATGATAGTTCGCCAGAAACAAAAAACCGCCTGAATGCAGGCGGTTTTGAGAAACGGTGATGCAGATCAGGCTGCGACTGGGCGATCGATCGACCGCGTTCTCTGTATCGCGCTCAGCGCCTTCTCCAGATCCAATGTCTTGCACTTGAACGCACTGCAATTGGCGCAGCGCACGTTGGTGCCTTCCTGACTATTGATCGGCAGATAGAACTGCTCATGGCCGCAAATCGAACAGCTGAGGTCCAGCGTCACTCTGATCATGCCGTGGCCCTCAGGTAATGATCGTTGAGGGGGCGGCTCTCGCGTGCCATCTTGAGGGTCAGACTGCGGCACTGGTTGAGAATCTGCACTGAGTAGTTGGGCGACTGGGAATCCGCCCAATGACCTACGGTGTCGAGAAACTCTCCGCATTCCGTGCAACTGATCTCGTCCCACTCTTCATGAATCTCGAGGGGAACCGATTGAGCGTTACCGCAGCGGGTGCATGAAATGGCGTCTTTCACGATCAGCCCTCCTTGGCTTTAAGTTGGTTTCTGGCTCACCAGAAATTTGTGGCAATCCTTGCCGCATACTGCTGGGGCATCCTTGCCCGGTACTGACCGGCTCTCCTTGCCGGCTGACGAATTCATGCTGGCATAGCCCCCAGTGCTGTACAAGTGTTGTACGAATCGGAGATTTGGACAACCCTATCCCAGGTTAAGTATTAAAGGGTAAGTTGCTGAATTTATTATATAAAATGATAAGCATTATTTTGAAAACTTTTGTAACTTTAATTTGCTCTCTGCAATTATGCCATCTGTAGACCTGACCGAAGGCCCTCTCGGCAAGGGTGTCGACCGCTGTTAACTTTCTGTCATCTACCGGCCTCATACTGCAGGTGCGATGCCAGGAAGGCGTCGTCACGACAGGGACGCGCAGAGCGGGAAGCTCGGTTCAGCATCAGGGACGAAGCGTCGGACCAGCGCTCAGCCGTGAGGCTTGGCGCTTTTTTATGTCTCGGGCGGCGCTTTCCGCTGGCTCGAGTTCACCGAGCGGAACTCCGCTTTCGCTCGATCGTCTCGCCGCGAGTGCCGGGAAAGAGGCGATTGCCACATTCTCTACTGAACGTCCGTGCGTCAGGGCCGCTATGCTTAGTGCACATCTCCTTTCGAGTCGGAATCTTCATGAGTTCTCTGAGCCAGCACAAGGCGTTCATCTTATTGCTGACGCTAGTGTCCATCGCCTTCGTTTGGTTGCTGTTGCCGTTCTACGGTGCCGTGCTCTGGGCGGTGATACTGGCGATCCTGTTCCAGCCCATGCATCGGCGGCTGGAGGCCCGGCTGAAAGGGCACCGCAACGTGGCAGCGCTGGTCAGCGTGATGGCCTGCGTGTTCATCGTCATCATCCCGATGTCACTGATCTTCGGGGCTCTGGTGCGGGAGGGCGCCAGCGTCTACCAGCGCGTAGGCAGCGGCGATATCGACTTCAATGACTACATCCAGCAGTTCCAGAGTTCGCTGCCGGCTTCGGCGCAGACCTGGCTGGGCGACGCCGGCTTCGGCAGCCTTTCCGATATCAGCAATCGTCTGGCATCCGCCCTCGAACAGGGCAGCCAGTTGATCGCCACGCACATGCTGAGCATCGGTCAGAACACGCTCCAGTTTCTGGTCAGCGCCGGCATCATGCTCTACCTGCTGTTCTTCCTGTTCCGGGACGGCCGATCCCTGGGGCAGCACATCCGCATCACGATTCCGCTGAGCGACGAATACACCTACCAGCTCATCGACAAGTTCACCGCCGTGGTGCGTTCCACCGTCAAGGGCAACGTGATCATCGCCATCGTGCAGGGTGCGATCGGCGGCGTCGCCTTCTGGGCGCTGGGGATCGAAGCCGCGCTGCTGTGGGGCGTAATGATGGCGTTCCTGTCGCTGCTGCCGGCGATCGGCTCCGCAATCGTCTGGGTGCCGGTGGCGGCCTATCTCCTGATCACCGGCGCCTACGTCAAAGGGGCGATACTGATCTTCGTCGGCGTGGTGGTGATCGGGCTCGTCGATAACTTCCTGCGCCCGCCGCTGGTCGGCAAGGAGACCAAGCTGCCTGATTACGTGGTGCTGATCTCCACGGTAGGCGGAATGACGCTGATGGGTATCAACGGCTTCGTGCTCGGCCCGCTGATCGCCGCGCTGTTCATCGTCGTCTGGTCGCTGTATCGGCAGGAACAGGCGGAAGCGGAATCGCCGACAGGCGTGGTGGCCTCGGACGAGATTGCCTCGGAGAACCGGGAGCGCTGACCCGGCAGACGCTAGGCGCAGCCAGGCGTGCGGTTTCCCAGTTGTCCGCCGCGAATTTGATGATTATGATAGGCGCCGCCTGGCCGGTATAGCTCAGCTGGCAGAGCAACGCATTCGTAATGCGTAGGTCGGTGGTTCGAGTCCACTTACCGGCACCAGGCATATCAAGGGTTTGCGCCCGATCCTACCTAGTATCACTTCCTTTTTATCCAGTATTTGGCACACTTGCGGTACATCTCCGCAGGTAACGCTATGGCTACGTTCCAAAAACGCTCCGGTTCCTGGCGAGCGATCATCCGTAAGAAAGGCTATCCCCAGGTCAGTGCCACATTTGATACGAAGGCGCAGGCGGAGCGTTGGGCGAAGCAGATCGAAACCGAGATGAGCCAGGCGCGTTTCGTTGACACTCGCGAGGTCGACGCGCTGATGATCGCGGGGGGGCGCTGGAGCGCTACGAGCGTGAGATCTCGGTGCACAAGAAGAGCTATCGGAACGAGCGATCACGGCTCGCGATTCTCGCGCGGGATCTTGGCCGGTTCACCCTATCGACGCTCAGGTCATCCGATGTCGCGTCATACCGTGACCAGCGCCTCGAGGTTGCATCGGGCTCGACGGTGCGACGTGACCTAGCGCTGCTGCCTCACCTGTACACGATCGCGATCAAGGAGTGGGGGATGCCAGTCGACAACCCCTGCGCGAAGATCCGGAAGCCGAAGCTGAACAAGGATCGCGAGCGTCGTGTGATCGATGGCGAGTTGGCCGATCTGCTCGAGGCGGCTGGGGCTCTTCATGTCGAGATGCCAAAGCTCTGAAGTGGACCCTATCCATTGGTCCACCT
>NZ_NHOU01000018.1 GCF_002179555.1 Salinicola salarius
ATCAGGCAGCGTGACCTGAATAGTTACAAAAAATCATGGCACGAGGAAATTCACGATGAGCACAATGAAGGCTGCAGTGGTGACCGAGTTCAAGCAACCGCTGGAGATCCGCGAGGTGCCGATCCCCGAGGTCGGGCCGGGGCAGGTGCGCATGCGCGTTCAGGCATCGGGGGTATGCCACACCGATCTGCACGCCGCCGAGGGGGATTGGCCGGTCAAGCCCAACCCACCGTTCATCCCCGGTCACGAGGGCGTCGGTTACGTCGAGGCCGTCGGTGCCGGAGTCAAGCATCTCAAGGAGGGCGATCGCATCGGCGTGCCCTGGCTGTACAGCGCCTGCGGTCACTGCGAACATTGTCTGAGCGGCTGGGAGACGTTGTGCGAAACGCAACAGAATACCGGCTATAGCGTCGATGGCGGTTACGCCGATTACGTGCTGGCCGACGCCAACTATGTCGGCCATCTGCCCGCCAACGCCGATTTCATCGAGATCGCACCGATCCTGTGCGCCGGCGTGACCGTCTACAAGGGACTGAAGATGAGCGAGGTCAAGTCCGGGCAGTGGGTGGCGATCTCAGGTATCGGCGGTCTGGGGCACGTGGCGGTACAATACGCGCGGGCGATGGGCATGCACGTGGCGGCGGTCGATGTCGCCGACGACAAGCTGCGTCTCGCCGAGCGACTGGGGGCCGAGTTGACCATCAACGCGCGTGAGCGGGATCCCGCCGCGTTGATCAAGAAGGAAATCGGCGGGGCACACGGTGCGCTGGTCACGGCGGTGTCGGAGAAGGCCTTCTCCCAGGCGTTGGGCATGGTGCGCCGTGGCGGTACCATCGCCCTGAACGGTCTGCCGCCGGGCGAATTCTCGCTGTCGATCTTCGACATGGTACTCAACGGCACCACCGTGCGCGGCTCGATCGTCGGTACCCGGCAGGATCTGCAGGAAGCCCTCGATTTCGCCGGCGAGGGGCAGGTCAGGGCCACTGTCACCGCCGACAAGCTGGAGAACGTCAACGAGATCTTCCAACGCATGCACAAGGGCCAGATCGAGGGGCGAGTAGTGCTCGATATGCAGTAGTGACCTGGTAGTAAGGGAACCCGCAGGGGCGAACGCTGTCGTAAACGTTCGCCTTTGTCCTGTCATGAACCCTGCGGTGCGCTGCGAGTGACGGTGGCGTGTGCTTGCGACATTTTGACGTGAATGAAAATATTTTCCAGGAAGGCTTGCGCCACTGCATGCGAATCATTTACATTTGTCCTATCCACACGCGGAGGGGACCATGTTCGTTTGCCTGTGTAAGAATGTCACCGATCGTCAGCTGCGCGAAGCCGTCAGCCAGGGCGCGCGGTCCTGGAAGGAAGTGCAGGAAATGACCGGCTGTTCGAGCCAATGCGGCAAGTGTGCCTGTGTCGGCAAGACGATCGTCAAGGACGCGCTCGCCCAGGAATGGCAACGCTACGATCTCGCCTACGCCGTGTGACGCTCGGCGTTCTACGCTCTCCCTGCACGCTCTGTGCCGATTACCGCGCGTTGCCGCGGCTCCTTTCTCCTCAAAGCGAAATTTTACCCGCGTTGCTGTCTACTACGCTGCTGAGACGTGGTAGGGTTTTTTGCGTCTATGCAAAACATGGGAGATAACCATGAAAGCCGATCCGAAGGTCATCGAGCATCTCAACAAGCTGCTCGGCAATGAGCTGGTCGCCATCAACCAATACTTCCTGCATGCGCGCATGTACAAGGACTGGGGGCTTCACGGCCTAGCCAAGTGGGAGTACGACGAGTCCATCGACGAGATGCACCACGCCGACAAGTACATTCAACGCATCCTGTTCCTGGAAGGCATTCCCAACCTGCAGGACCTGGGCAAGCTGCACATCGGTGAGAACACCCAGGAAATGCTCGAAAGCGATCTGAAGATCGAGCACGAAGGGCGCAACGACCTGATCGAGGCGATTCGTTATTTCGAATCCGTGCACGACTACGTCAGCCGCGACCTGGCCAAGGAAATCCTCGCCGACGAGGAAGAGCACATCGACACCATCGAGACCGAGCTCGGTTTGATCGACAAGGTCGGCCTGCAGAACTACCTGCAGAAGAAGATGGACGAGAACGAGGAAGACTGAACGCTCCTCCGCCGTCTTCGTGCTTCATGACGTTGCGCCCGCCCTCGGCAACCGGGGGCGGGCGCAGGTGTTTTCGGCTCAGCCGAGATCGTTGATCAGCAGCGCCTCGACGGCGGCGATGCGCGCTTCGAGCTGGGCGTCGCTGGCGGCCAGCACGGTGACGTGGCCGATCTTGCGGCCGGGGCGGGGCGCCTTGCCGTAGTCGTGCCAGCGGGTGCCGGGCAGGGCGAGCACGGCGTCGCGATCCGGGAAGGCGCCGATCACGTTGAGCATCGCACACGGCGCCAGGCGTGCGGTCTCGCCCAGCGGCAGCCCGGCGATCGCGCGCACGTGATTTTCGAACTGGCTGGTCACCGCGCCTTCGATGCTCCAGTGGCCGGAATTGTGAACCCGCGGGGCGATCTCGTTGGCGAGCAGCCCCGCCGCGGTGACGAAGAACTCGAACGCCATCACGCCGACATAGTCGAGCTCGTTCATCACCCGGCTGGCGTAGTCTTCCGCCTGTGCCTGCAGCGGATGCGATACCTGCGGCACCGAGCAGTGCAGGATGCCCTGGCGATGCGCGTTGCGCACCACCGGCCAGTGGCGGATCTCGCCGTCACGGCCGCGCACGGCGATCACCGAGATCTCGTGGTCGAAATCGATGAAGCCTTCGAGGATCAGGGGCACGCCGCCCAGCTCGTCGAACGTCCCGGCGACATCTTCCGGCGCGCGCAGCACCTTCTGGCCCTTGCCGTCATAGCCCATGGTGCGGGTCTTGATCACCACCGGCAGGCCGATCTCGTCCACCGCGGTGTCGATATCGGCCTGGCTGTCGATCCGGGCGATCGGCGGCACGGCGATATCCAGCGAGCGGAACAGCGACTTCTCGAGCCAGCGGTCCCGCGCCGTGGCCAGCGCTCGAGCCGGCGGAAAGGCGGGGCGTTGCTCGGCCAGACGCTCGACGGCTTCGGCCGGGACGTTCTCGAATTCGAAGGTGATCGCGTCGCAGGTCGCGGTCAGCGTGTTCAGCGCCTGGGCATCCTCCCAGTCGGCCTGCAGGTGCTCGCCGTGAACCGCCGCGCACGGCTCGCTACCCGGATCGAGAAAGGTAAACCGCAGATCAAGCGGCGCGCCCGCCTGGGCAAGCATGCGCCCCAGCTGGCCGCCACCGACGATTCCGATACGCATAGTCACTCCTGGTCTTCGGGTCGAGGATCGGGATTGTCGAGCACCTGCTGCGTCTGCTCGGCGCGGAAGGCTTCCAGCGCCTCGCGGATGCGCTCGTCGTGGTTGGCCAGCATGGCGGCGGCGAGCAGGGCGGCGTTGATCGCGCCGGCACGGCCGATCGCCAGCGTCGCGGTAGGAATGCCGGCCGGCATCTGCACGATGGAAAGCAGCGAGTCGACCCCGGAAAGGGTGCTCGACTTCACCGGCACGCCGAGCACCGGCAGCCGCGTCTTGGCGGCGCACATGCCCGGCAGATGGGCCGCGCCGCCGGCACCGGCGATGATCACTTCCAGGCCCCGGTCGGCGGCGGTTTCGGCGTACTCGAACAGCAGATCCGGCGTGCGGTGGGCGGAGACCACTCGGGTTTCATGCTCGATACCCAGCTTTTCCAGGGTCTCGACCGTATGGCAGAGAGTCGACCAGTCCGACTTCGAGCCCATGATCACGCCGACGCGTACGCTCATGCTTCCTCCCGTGGGAAATGGTTCGCCGGTCCTTTATAGGGGGTTATCGGACCGTCGTTTGGAAAGCAGCGAATTGTACGGGAATCCGGAGAATCGATCAGCCGTTAATCTTTTAGCCGACATTGACTGCAGATCTTTTCCGCGCGAACCGCCATCCGCCGGCAGCGTTCAGCGGAACGCCTTTTCCAGGGCAAACCGGGCCACCGGCTCATCGCTGACGCTGACCTGCTCGCAGAACATGGCGAGCGGGCGCACCCACAGGCCGTAGTCGCCGTAGAGCGCCCGATAGACCACCAGCCACTCCTCGGTTTCGCTGTGCTGGGCCACGTCCAGCACCTCGTAGAGCTGACCCTTGTAGTGGCGATAGATGCCCGGCACGGGCTTGTGCTGTTCACTCATGAGGAAGTCTCCCGGGTAGCGGCCGCTGTCGTTGATGTTGTCGGCGTTGGCGTTGGCGTTGACGTCGTTGAGGTCGTCGTCGCTGTGTTCGATGCCTTTGACGTCGTTGCCGAGGTGGCGGCCGATGTCGGTGCGTCGTCTGCCGCGCGTCTGGCTTTATCGGCGAGCCGGGTCAGCACACGGCCGGCCGCGACGAAACCGAAGGTGCCGGTGACCACGCTCACCGCACCGAAACCGGCAGCGCAGTCGAGCCGCGTGGCCTGGCCCGGTGCCGGCTTCTGCAGGCAGACCTCGCCATCGTCGCCGGGGTAGACCAGTTGCTCGTCGGAGTAGACGCACTCGACGCCGAAGCGGCGTTTGGGATTGCGCGAGAAGCCGTGATCCCGGCGCAGCTTCGAGCGCACCTTGGCCAGCAGCGGATCGTGCTCGGTGCGGCTGAGATCGGCCACGCGCACGCGGGTCGGGTCGCTCTGGCCGCCGGCGCCGCCGGTTACCGTGATTGGCAGCTTACGCCGGTTGCAGTAGTGGATCAGCGCCGCCTTGGCGCCGACATGGTCGATGGCATCGATCACGTGATCGGCATCGGCCGGAATCCGCTCGGCCAGATTGGTCGGCGTGATGAAGGCCGCATCGGCGTGAATCTCGATACCCGGCCAGATGGCGCGGCAGCGCTCCGCCAACACCTCGACCTTGGGTCTGCCGATCTGGCCGTCCAGCGCGTGAAGCTGACGGTTGACGTTGGAAACGCAGACATCGTCCAAGTCGATCAGGGTCAGCTTGCCGATACCGGAGCGCGCCAGCGCCTCGGCGCTCCAGCTGCCGACGCCGCCCACGCCGATCACCACGACGTGCGCGCGGCGGAACGCGTTGGCTGCGCGGGTGCCGTAGAGACGCCGGATGCCGCCAAAGCGGAAATCGTAGTCGTCGGTGTTGCGGTTATCGTTGCTCATGGGATCTCGATCATAAAAGGGCGTCGATCGGTTCGGCCCTGGCCGCGCCCGTAGCGGGCGTCATCCAGTGGGCGTCATTCCGCGTCAGATGCGCCTGCCAGCCGAACCGGGCCAGCAAGGCGGAAAAGTGGTCGTCGGGCGCGGCTTCCAGTCTTAGCTGGTGGCCCTCGAACGGGTGGCGAAACTCCAGCGCCACCGCCGACAGCAACAGGTGCGGGCAGTCCAGATGATCGCGAAAGTAGCGATTGTGGATACCCTTGCCGTGCTTGGCATCACCGATGATCGGGTGGCCGCAGCGTGCCAGATGGCGCCGGATCTGATGGCGCCGGCCCGTCTCCGGCCGTGCTTCCATCAGCGAATAGCGCGACTGCGGATAGCGATCGATCGCCACCGGAATCTCCGCCGTCGCCAGCCGCCGGAAGTGGGTCAGCGCCGGGTGCGCGGGCATCTCCGCTTTGGGCCGGATGCCATCTTCCTCGCGCAGGGGCGCATCGACGCTGATCGTCTCCGGGCCCCAGCCGCGAACCACGGCCAGATAGCGCTTGCTCACCCGGTGCCCGGTGAACGCCCGCGTCAGCGCGGCGGCGGCTTCGCTGTCCAGCGCGAACAGCAGCACGCCGCCGGTGGGGCGATCCAGACGATGCACTGGAAAGACATGCTGGCCGATCTGGTCGCGTAGCGTCTGCATCACGAACCGGGTTTCCCCGCGGGCCAGCGCCGTGCGATGCACCAGCATGCCGGGCGGCTTGGCGACGGCGATCAGGCGCGCATCGCGGTAGATCACCGGCAGCGGCCCAAGGCGCTCGGTTGGGGTAAGCGGCACGGTCATGGCACTGGCCTGGGTAAACGAACAGGGCGCTATTGTCGGGGCTGGCGAAGGTGATCTCAAGGGGCTGACCGAGTGCCCGGATGTCCGACGCATGCTAGCCTCGGAAACAGTGAAGCAGCGAACATCAGGAAGCCTGTCGCCATGAGTGATACCCGTTCCCCGCATCTGGTCGTGCTGACCGGCGCCGGCATCAGCGCCGAAAGCGGCCTCAAGACCTTTCGCGATGGCGATGGCCTGTGGGAAAACCACCGCCTCGAGGATGTCGCCACCCCGGAAGCCTGGGCGCGCGACCCTGAAACCGTGCTGCGCTTCTACGACGAGCGCCGCGAGCAGACCCGCCGGGCACGACCGAACGCCGCGCATCTGGCGCTGGCCGAACTCGAGGATGCCGGGTTCCGGGTCAGCGTGGTCACCCAGAACATCGATGACCTGCACGAACGCGCCGGCTCCCGCCACGTGCTGCATCTGCATGGCGAGATCCTGCTGGCGCGCTCCTCGGTCGATGCCAACCTGCGCTACCCGTTGAGCGACCCCGCGACCCGGGGCCGGATCGCGCTGGGCGATCTGTGCGACAAGGGCAGTCAGCTGCGCCCGGACGTGGTCTGGTTCGGCGAAGCCGTGCCGCGCTATGCCGAGGCGTGCGATATCGTCGCCGGGGCCGATGCGCTGCTGGTCGTCGGCACTTCGCTGGCAGTGATGCCCGCCGCGCTGCTGCTGGAGCAGGCGCCGTTCGATGCGCCGTGCTGGCTGGTCGATCCCCACGCCCGTGATCTGGCGCCGCCGGGCGTCAGCCCCGTCGCCGAGCCGGCTAGCCGTGGCGTACCCAGGCTGGTCGCCGAATGGCAAGCGCGGGGCGGCTTCGCGGACTGAACGACCGAACAGCCTTCCCGGCTTGAGTCTGATCAGACGGTCATAGACGGCGATTATTCGGCCTTTGACCTATTTTGCCGCCCGCCGCAGTGCGGCAGAATAGCGTCCCCGGTTTGCCGGGTACCAACTCGTAACATTCCAGAGCCACTCGAGTGGCCGGGCTCGCCAGGTTCCGTGCGTAAGCAAAGCGTTCGCGCAGAACCAACCCTGGGCCTTGAACCGCTAGGACACATATCATGTTTGAACGTATCAACCGGCTATTCCCGGTCTGGGCCGTCTTGCTGGCCGTCATCGCCGCCTTCCAGCCCCAGCTCTTCGTCGACTTCAAGAGCGACATCCAAACGCTGCTCGTCGTCATCATGTTCGCCATGGGGCTGACGCTGACCCGCGAGGACTTCGCGCGTGTGGTCAAGGCGCCCAAGCCGGTTGCCGTCGGCGTGGTGCTGCAGTTTCTGATCATGCCGCTGGCGGCGCTGCTGGTCTCCCGCGTGCTCGGCCTCAGCCCGGAACTGACCACCGGGATGATCCTGGTCGGCGCCACGGCGGGCGGCACCTCTTCCAACGTCATGACCTGGCTTGCCGGCGGCCACGTCGCGCTGTCGGTATCGATGACCATGGTTTCCACCGTGATCTCGGTCGTCGCCACGCCGTTCATCACCTGGCTGCTGGTCGGCCAGAGCATCGACGTGCCGGTTCTCGGCATGCTGATGAGCATCGCGCAACTGGTCATCGCGCCGATCGCGCTGGGTGTCATCGTCCATCACCTGCTGGGCGCGCGCATCCACAAGATCGAACCGGCACTGGCGACGCTCGCCATGGCCGCCATCGTGCTGATCATCGCCATCGTGGTCGCGCTCAACGCCGGCAACCTGGCAACGCTGGGGCCGATCGTGGCGATCGCTGTCATCGCCCACAACGGCATCGGCCTCGCCGCCGGCTACTGGCTGAGCCGAGCGCTGGGCTTCGATATTCGCACCGCACGCACCATCGCGTTCGAGGTCGGCCTGCAGAATTCCGGCCTGGCGGTCACGCTCGCTAACCAGTTCTTCACCGCCGGTGCCGCGCTGCCGGGTGCGCTGTTCTCGGTCTGGCACAACGTCTCCGGCTCCCTGCTGGCGGGTTACTGGAAACAGCGCGGCATTCCCGCCCGCGGCGCCACATCGGAAACGAGCGAAAGCATCAGCCGCTGAAGCCGCTGAGATTGATACAGATATTGTCTCAATTCCGGGGCTAGGAAAGCGGGGCGGAGTGCTAGAATGCGCGCGCCCCGCTTTTTCGTAGGCCGGAGATAGCCGATCCATGCGTGATGATGCCGAACTGACGACCAGATCCTGGTCGCCGAGCGAGACCGAATTCCCGAATGATGCCCGGCGCGATATGGCTGGCGGAGACGAGAACCCGCCGCGCCGCGAATTCAAGGCGCGGGGCAGCTTCGTCGAACGCTGCGACGGCTGCCGCCTGCCGGTGCTCAACTGCCTCTGCCCGTTCCGCGTGACCGCGACCAGCGCTGCCCATGTGTGGCTGCTGACCCACCCCTACGAGCACAACAAGCCCACCAACACCGGGCGCCTGATCGCCGACGTGCTGCCGCAGACTCAGACCTTCACCTGGTATCGCACCGCGCCGGAGGCACGGCTGCTCGAGCTGCTGGCGGACCGGCGCTACGTGCCGTACGTGGTCTTCCCCGACGACCAGCCGGACTACCAGCATCGCGTGGTCGACGAGCGTGCCGTGGTCGTCGCCAAGCAGGATGGCTTCATTCCCGTCTTCATTCTGATCGATGGCACCTGGCGTCAGGCGCGGCGGATCTTTCGCAAGAGCCCGTACCTGGAAAACCTGCCGGTGCTGCCGCTCCACACGGATCGACTGACACGCTACCGGCTGCGCAAGCCGGCCTCCGCCTCGCATCTCTGCACCGCCGAGGTCGCGGCCGAGCTGCTGCGCAATACCGGCGACGTTTCCGCCGCCAACGTGCTCGACGACTACTTCGACGCTTTCAACGAGAGCTACGCCGCGAGCCGCTTCTATCACAAGATCGAGAAGCCCAACGCCGCCATGCAGCGCCTGCTCGAACGTCGCGCCTTCGGTGCCGCTTTCTCCTGAAGCCGGATACCGTTCCCATCTCCTGATACGCCTCGCCATCGACGGGGCGTTCCATCGCATTCTCTTGCCTCGAGATCACACGAGCGATCGGTCGGTTAATAAAATGTTATGATATAACGTATTGTGTTTGTCGCCGATCAGTTCTTGGACACGAAAAAAGAGAGAGCCAAATTCATGAAATTATTGTCAGCGCGTAGCGCGGGTGTGGTGTTCGTCGGTTTGTTGACGATGGGGAGCTATTCGGCCGCCATGGCGGCTGGTCACGAACACGATCATGAGCATGACGATCACGATCACGAACATGTCCATGGTCATGATCATGACGAGGATATCCAGGCCGGTTACTTCGACGACGATTAGGTTTTGTCTGAAAAGTCGTCGAGCGAAGGTCAGACAAGGCAAAAATCGGCGAAAAGACGGAGTTTACGCGGTGTAAATGAGTACTTTGAGCCGATTTTTAACGCCGTATGGCCGAGCGCAGGCAGTTTTCAGACAAAGCCTAGGTCGAGGATCGTCAGCTTTCCGATTGGGAGGGGGACTGGCAATCCGTCTACCCCTATCTGCAGGACGGCACCCTCGACGCCGTATTCGCCCACAAGGCCGAACACGGCGACAAGACCGCAGAGGAATACAAGACCTACTACGAAGAGGGCTATCGAACCGGCGTGAACCGCATCGTGATCGACGGCAACCA
Organism: Salinicola salarius; assembly: GCF_002179555.1. GTDB lineage: Bacteria > Pseudomonadota > Gammaproteobacteria > Pseudomonadales > Halomonadaceae > Salinicola > Salinicola salarius_A. The sequence continues at coordinate 9,643 of NZ_NHOU01000018.1, forward strand.
GGTCACGTTCCACGAAGGTAACGAAGCGCACGCCGGCGAATACGCTTACGACGGCTACGAGATACTCACCTACGACGCCGGCAACCGTGGCGTCCGCTATATCTTCGAGCGCAAGGGCGGAGATGAAGACGCCCCGCAGTACTTTCAATTCAGCGACCACGCCATTTCGCCCACCGATGCGGATCACTACCATATCTACATGGGTGATGACCGCGACGCGCTGCTTGAAGAAGTCGTCAACTGGCCGACCTACTACCCCTCCGATCTGAGCGGCGAAGAGGTTGCCGAGGAGATGATGGCGCACTGATACGCCATGACAGACCTTCGATGCACTCGCATCGAAGGTCTGTGTAATGTTATCGTCTGCGCCGTGCGCCCGAGTGGCTCAACTGGATAGAGCAACGGCCTTCGAAGCCGTGGGTTGCAGGTTCGAGTCCTGCCTCGGGCGCCAGTCCCTCGCTCCCGCGTTGACGACTTTTCTCGCGAGCTGCTGATATGCAGCGGTATTCGAGACACTCTCTTCCCCGCCGTTCCTCGTTGTTCCTGATCTATCCGGATGCCCGTGGCATAGCGTCTGGCATATCGCCTGTTCGAATTCGGTCGCTATACCTGCATATCGCCAACTGCTCGATACCTGACTCTCCTCCTGCTTTGCCCAGCGGCCCGCGTTATCGGGCGGCCGGGGAAATTGCCAGACCGTCAATGCCGTCGCACACTCTCACACGATCCCTTCTCGAGTCTGGTGGCCGTGTGAATGTCGAGACGATTGTCATCATCGCCTGTGCCTATTTCGTGGCGGCCTTCGTCAAAGGGGCTACGGGCCTCGGGTTCTCGACATCCGCGCTGCCCATCCTCGCGCTTGGCCTGGGCCTGAAATCCGCCATGCCGCTGGTCATCATTCCCTCGCTGGTCAGCAATGCCATCGTCATGAGGCAGGCGGGACACTTCGGCGAGACGATCCGGCGCTTCTGGCCCATGTTCCTCGCCACGATTCCCGGCTTGCTGCTGGGCCTCGCCGTGCTGGACCTTATCGACAGCCTGATTGCCGGGGCGGTACTGGGCGTGGTCCTGATCGGCTACGGGGCTTTCACGCTGTTTCGCCCCGGGCGGCCAATGCCGGATGCCCTGGGCCGGAAACTCGCGCCGGTTTCGGGCTTTCTCACGGGGCTGGTCAACGGCATGACCGGATCCCAAGTGATGCCGGTGCTGCCGTTCCTGCTCGCGCTCCGGCTCGATCCCAAGCGTTTCATCCAGGCGATCAACATCTCCTTCAGCCTGTCGAGCGTCATCATGGCGGTGGGCCTGGCGAAGCTTGGCCTCATGACGGTCGAGTCGATCTGGATCTCGCTGCTGGGGCTGATACCTGTCTATGCCGGCACCAGGATCGGCGGCATCGTGCGCCAGCGAATGGACGCCGCCACGTTCCGCCGAGTGGTCCTGGTGATGCTGATCGTCTTCGGTGTGGTGCTGGTCAGCAAGACCGCCCTGGCCTAGCGCTTGGCTCTAGAGGGGGCGGCATCGACTCGATAGCCCCCGACGGCCATAGGTTCCCCATCTGCGCACAGGCAAACGCCTATCCCATTCCCGCTACGCTCGACGCTATCGATCAAGCCGCCGTAGGGCGGGAAGCGCTCAAGCATGGCCATCCGTAAGCCGATAGGGGAAGAAAGGTTCCCGAGTCGACCCGAGGAAGCCGGAATGTTCGTAAGCGCTCCACCAACCCCATCTTCTTGAGCTGATCGGCATCGATCACACTGGTGTCCTCTAACCCCTGGAGGACGCCATGAACGAACTGACCCCGACGCAGGCCTTTTGGCTGGGCCATCTCTTCCATGCCTCGTCTCGGCAACTGGCGCTGAGCGATTATGCCCAGGACCAGGCCCTGGCGCTATCGGCCCTCCTGGCCTGGGAGAAACGCTTGGTGGTGCAGGGGGTGCCAGTGCCACCGCGTCGTCGGCCGCTGCGCTTCGTCGCCGTGGAGATAACACGATGATTCGACCGGATACGGGGCTGCGGGTCTATCTCTGCCGTGAGCCGGTCGATATGCGCAAGCAGATCGATGGGCTGGCCCTGCTGGTGCAGGAGGCCATGGAACTCAACCCCTTCGAGGAGGCGGTGTTCGTGTTCGGCAACCGCCAGCGCGATAAGGTGAAGATCCTGTTCTGGGAGCGTAACGGCTTCGTGGTCTGGTACAAGCGCCTGGAACGGGAGCGCTTCAAGTGGCCCGACCGTCTGGAAGGCGACACGGTTTCCCTGTCGGGGCAGGCGCTGAATTGGCTCCTGGATGGCTATGACCTCGGCGCCATGCAACCTCATAAGGCCTTGGATTTTCAGTCAGTTGGGTGATGTTTTTTGCTGCCTTTCGCGGCGCTGCTTGGTAAAATACCGGCATGACTTCGCCGGCCTCTATCCCCTCCGCTACCATCTCCCAGCTGCAGCGCCAAGTGCGTGCTCAGCAGGAGGAGATTGCGCATCTTCATCAGTTGATGGAGAAGAAAGAGGCCGAGTGGGAGGCCACCAAGGCGGCGCTGTTCGAGCAGTTCCGGCTGGCCATCGAGCGTCAGTTCGGCCCCTCCACCGAAAAGTACCGCGTCGAGCAGGGCGATCTGCTTATCAACGAGGCCGAAGTGGCGGTGGATGAGGAGAGCGCCGAGGAAGAGGTTGACGCGACCCCCGACGAGGCGGCTGCCGAGCCGCGTCAGCCGGCCAAGCGCCGCCCCCGAGGTGGGCGTGTCGCCTTGCCGCCTGAGTTGCCGCGCGTCGAGGTCGTCCATGAACTGCCTGACGAGGCGCGTCACTGTGGCCACGACGGCACCGAGCTCAAGGAGATCGGTAAAGAAGTCAGCGAAGAGCTGCATGTGGTGCCGGCGCGGATCGAGGTGATCCGCCATGTGCGCCTCAAGTACGCCTGCCCCGCCTGCGAAGAAGGCGTGCTGATCGCCCCGGCGCCGGCCAAGCTGTTGCCCAAGAGCAATGCCAGCGCCACGCTGCTCGCCTATGTGGCCACCGCCAAGCACCAGGACGCCTTGCCGCTCTATCGGCAGAGCCAGATCTTTGCCCGCCACGGCGCCGAGATTCCGCGCAACACCCTGGCCCGCTGGATGGTGCAGGTCGGTGAGCGGCTATTGCCGCTGGTCGACGCCCTGCGACAGCACCTGTTGCAGGCCCCGCTGATCCATATGGACGAGACCACGCTGCAGGTCAATACCGAGCCTGATCGCAAGGCGAGCGCCACCTCCTACATGTGGCTGCAACGCGGCGGCCCACCGGGCCAGCAGGTGGTGCTGTTCGATTACGACGCCAGCCGCGCTGGCCGGGTGCCCGTACGCCTGCTGGGTGACTATGCCGGTCGCCTGGTCACCGACGGCTACGAGGGCTATGCCGAGGTGGTACGTCGCAACGGCATCACTCACGCCGGCTGCTGGGCCCATGCGCGCCGCAAGTTCGTCGAGGCCCAGAAGGTGCAGCCCAAGGGCAAGACCGGCAAGGCCGACTGGGCGCTCAACCAGATCCGCAAGCTCTACGCCGTGGAGACCCAGGCCAAGGGACTCGATCCCGAGGCGCGCCTGGCGCTGCGCGAACAGAAGAGCCGTCCGTTGATCACCCAACTGCGGACCTGGCTCGATAAATCCGTCCAACAAGTGCTGCCGAAGAGCACGCTAGGCAAGGCGCTGCACTACCTGGACGGTCAGTGGCAACGCCTGACGCGCTTTCTCGATGATGGGGTGATCCCGCTGGACAACAATGCAGCGGAAAATGCTATTCGCCCTTTTGTCATCGGTCGGAAAAACTGGCTGTTCAGCCAAACACCGAGCGGTGCGCACGCCAGCGCGGCGATCTACAGCTTGATCGAAACCGCCAAGGCCAACGGCCTCTCACCCTACGACTACCTGCAGTTCGTGTTCGAGACCCTGCCGACACTGGGCGAAGAAGAGGATCTCACCTCCCTGCTGCCCTGGCACTGGAAAGACACGTTACCGGTCTGAACCAGGCCCGAACAGATGGGGTTGGTGGAGCGCTTACGAATGTTCCAAGAACGTCACAGGTTAGGCGGTTGTGGCCACTCCAGGGCGCTGGAGGCCCCCGACTCGCCCTTCACCGCCGGCGCGCTGTCGACACCCCGCCTGCGCGCTAAATGGGTCGGTTTTGATGCAGCGTTGCAGACGGCGGCAAGCCGCGCAGTTGCTGGGGCTGTGGGGCGATTTGAGGCCCTGAAAAATCATGCGAAATGTTGCGTTTTGCAGCGTGCGCGATGAAAGGTGGGGAGCGATGAATAGAGAAATGAAACGGAATGTGGCAGATTGATACAAAGAGTATTCCTAGTGGGTCCTGAGGAAGTTTGCCGGTTCCAAATAGGGGAGGCATGCAGGCAAGGCGGAAAGAGCGTTCGATCTGATACTGGTTAGACCTACTTAACAAAAAGAGGAAAGCGATATGGCCAGATGCACGGCTCCATCAAGAGGGCATCGCTCAGCAAGCGCCGCAGCCAACTGCCCTGCATGCGGTGGACGCTCCGGATACTACGGTGGGTCTCGTGGGTACAGCTCGTACACTTCCACTCCCTCGTCTTACATTTCATCTCGGGGAAACGGCGGCGGCCAAGGTGGAGGCAGATCTGGGCGCAGCACAAAGCCACGATGGTCGGGACCCGGTTCATCGGTATGGTACACACCTGAAGAAGTGCGAGCGCTTACGCCGGTCCGCGACAACGTAGAGAGCTTGGCCAAGCGGCCGGAGCTTCGGGACGTCTTCCTTTGCCACGCATGGGACGACCGGCAAGGGGCAGCCAAAGAGCTATACGATCTATTAGAGGCACGTGGAGTCTCGGTCTGGTTTAGTGAAAAGGATGTTGGTCTCGGCGTGCCCTTGCTGCGCGCAATCGATAAAGGGCTAGCGAACTCCCGAGTAGGGATAGTGCTGGTTACCCCGGCTCTATTACGCCGCCTTCCATCAGAGGGCATCGCTGACAAGGAATTATCGTCACTTCTCGCGCGTGAGCGGCTGATTCCAATAGTGCACGATACAACGTATGAAGCTCTCCGCGAGGTCAGCCCCTTGCTTGGCTCGCGCAGTGGGCTGAGCACAGGAGAAGAGCCAATGGCAGAGGTCGCAGCCAAGCTTGCCGAGTTGGTTGTATTGTAAATATGCTTAATGAATGAGTTTATATTATGAATATCTGCCCCTGATGAATATGTGTTGATTCTGGAGTGGGTCGGCTTAAATACTTAGCAGTTCTCTAAGCTGCTGGGCACTAAGTCGAGGGCTGTTGTTGTTTATTCGCGGCGGTTGCAACGTCCGAAACGAACGCAGTTTTTCATCGGAGGATGCGACAAGTTGGGCGAAGACTGAGTATTGATTATTACGTAATAAATTCTATCAGGTTGGCTTGTAAAACTTTTTCGCATAATTGAGCTGGGTCGGGGAATATGGGGACGATTGAGAGCATTAAAGGTGACCTTGAAAAAATCCCGGCTGAAGAAAGGGATGTAAAAAAGCAATTTTCGCGTTCCGGCAATTTAAGAGGTAAGCGATCAGGTGGTAGTGTAAAAAGAGCATACTGGATAAGTGGCCAGGGTGGAGGGCTTGATAGTGATGATGTGGTGTATCTAAGCACCCTTTCGCTTATTGTTCCGAAAAATATAAATGACATATCGCCGTTAAGTATAACGATCGTAGATGTTGAAGGTAAGTCGAAGACCTTTGCTTCCGATGATATGTCAGTGAGTGATGTGACATTTTCGCGGCTTTCGGGTTTTATGGCGCCACCAACGTCTGTGTTTTCCAGGGTTAGAATTTCTCCAAATACTCTAGTTAAAAGAGTGTTGATTAAAACTCTTGGTAAGCGCGCTGGTGCTAAAGTTAGAATTCCCGTGCTTGAGTTTCAAATGCGAGGTTTTTCCCTATCTAGAATAAAAGAAATAGAGTCGAATTTTAATTACGTGAAAAGCAAGTTGGGCGAGATTGATGAGGTCGTTGACTCTGAGACTTCCAAAGTGCAGAAAGCGAAGTCCGAATACTCGGCTATAGAAGCTGGTAAAGCGGAGTTGGTGGAAGAAAGCACAGAAATAGAAAAAAACTTACTAGACCTGAAAAATAAGGAAGAAAAGTTAAGCGAAAGTGTGAAGCAGCTTGAAGTAAGCTTGGCGGAAATCGAAGCTGCATCTGAAGTCTTGAGAAAAGAGAATACTGAAAGTAAGAACAATAAGCAAAGGCTCGTCCAGGAAAGCGAAGGTCTGAATAAAGATATTTCTGATAAACGTCGTGAGCTACGCGCTCTAGAGTCTGATCGAAATATTCTTTCGGATGACTATAAGGATTATGTGAAAGAAGGTCGTGGGCAGGCGAGGCTTTACTCAGCGTTTATTCTGCTTGCTCTCGTTTCGGTATTTGCTTGTTCATACTTTTTGGTCAGTAATGCTCTTGAATATATTAGCGATTCGCCTGAAGGGCTCGCGCAAACCGTTTCAATGATAATGCAGCGCTCGCCGTTTGTCTTGGGTGTTTTAGCTATTGCCGGCGCAATGGCGGGGTTTGCAAAATATTTGTTTGACACCGTCGTCGTAATTAATGAAAAAAGGCTCGATTTAACTAAGCTTTTGATTTTGGCCAAAGAAGTTTCTTTTTCCGCGAACAAGGACTCTGTGGTGGATGATGAGGTCGTTTATCGTGAGCGCGTGAGATTAAAGCTGGAAATGTTAAAATCTCACTTGATTAAGGATATAGGTGAAGAAGCGCTGGAAAATAGAATCGATGAAATAAAAGGTGAAATATCTAATAAGAAATTTGAAAAAACACAAATTTCAAGTGATGATGTGGACGTCAATAGCGCTGGCTAAGATCGGCGTTTCAATGGTTAAGGGCAGTATATGATATGTGTGGTATATTTTCCGTGATCCATTGCTATCGCCATACCTCCGTCGACGACAAAGCCGCCAATTAGGTTATGCGCGCTAAGCTACTGATTCAAACTATCGGCACTCGCTCGTGCTGAGCGCTAAGCACCGTATCATTTGGACTCAATTACCATAGGGCCGACTTCTCAAAAGATTACATTGCCAATCTCATGAGGGATTAGTCCGAGCCGCTGGAAGAACACGCTCATGTGTTCAGAAACTGATCGCTAATCTAGGATCTTTTCAATAGGGGTTGCTGGGAACACGAGCCCGCCATTTCTATGCGAAGGCTATTGGCTTCAGCTCCCAAAATTGCATCGGCTATCTTTGATACAAGCTTATGTCGTGAATACACTGGTAGTATATCGATTGGTATAATAACAAGTTCGGTTTATGGCAAAGTCTTGGTTTTTTAGACGGTTAGTGGATTTTTCTAGTCCTGCCTCGGGCGACGGTCCGGCCACGCTACTACTATGTGTGCCGCCGAACGAATGACTATCTATCTCCGATAACCGCCTAACAAGGAAACGACATGGAGTGGGATTTCCTGCTGGTGTTCCTGCCAGCCTGCTTCGCGCTGAACATGGCATTCGGCCCCAACAATCTGCTGGCGACGACGAATGCGGCTCGTGTCGGGCCGCTGAAGGCCATCATCGCCTCGTCCGGCCGGATCGCGGCGTTCACTCCCATGATCGCCATAGCGGGCGTCGGGCTGGGCACGTTGCTGACGACTTCCATGTGGTTTTTCATCGTCGTGAAGTGGGCGGGGGCGCTGTACCTGGCATGGCTCGGGCTCAAGCTGCTGATGAGCAAGCCGCAGTCGGCGATCATCGAGGGCGGGCAGCCCCAGTCGATGCGTTCGCTGATCCGCCAGGAGTTTCTGGTGGCGGCCGGCAATCCCAAGGCGATCCTGATTTTCACGGCGTTCCTGCCGCAGTTCGTGGTGCCCGAACACTACGCCTTGAGCTTCACCATTACGGGTGCGCTGTTTCTGGTCATGGAGGTGGTGGCGATCGCGATCTATGCCGTGCTGGGCAGCAAGATCGGCCGCTATCTGCGCAATGGCAAGGCGATGCAGTGGTTCAACCGTGTCAGTGGTGCGTTGATGGTCGTCTTCAGCATCGGCCTGCTGGCGATGAAGCGGCCAACTGGCTGAGATCGCCTCCTGCGGCCTTCCCGATGCCTGGCCGTGGCGGGTGAACGGCGCTCGTAGGGCGCTTGTCGTCCAGCGTCGCGCCCCGGCTCCGGGCCTGGCGAGAGGCCGCGACCACATATTTTTGGTTTTCGATGAACATAGCTGTTGACTAACACCTGGCGAGGGCGCAGACTGGCCGCCAGTTGGTTAGCAAGTCGCATATTGTCAGTTGCACTCGAATCATTCGGTAGCCTGGTTATATCCCCTTGTTTTACCCACTATCTCGGGTAGCACCCGGCAATCGTAATTACGCGCTAAGCGCATAAGGAATTCGGAACATGGCAACTGGCACAGTTAAGTGGTTCAACGACACTAAAGGCTTTGGCTTCATTTCTCCGGCAGACGGTGGCGACGACCTGTTCGCACACTTCTCCGAGATCCAGGCTGACGGCTTCAAATCTCTGCAGGACGGTCAGGAAGTTTCTTTCGACGTCACTCAGGGCAAGAAAGGTCTTCAGGCTGCTAACATCAAGCCGCTCTAAGACTTCCGGTAGATCCTTCGCCCTAGGGCGATAGAGCTTCCAGCACCAAGGCCCGCTAACGCGGGCCTTGGTGTTTTCGTGTGCGTGAAATGTGGCATACAAATGAAGCGAGCCAGCCGATCACTCGGCTGGCTCGTTGCCGTTGGGTGAGTGCTCGGCTCAGCTCTGGCGGCGCGTTGCGATGCTGCCGAACCGGCGCTTGAACTGCGCGGCGCGACCTTCGGTGCCGACTTCGCGCTGCTTGCCGGTATAGAACGGGTGCGAGGCCGAGGAGATATCGAGCTGGACGAGAGGGTAGGTGTTGCCATCTTCCCATTCGATGGTTTCCGTCGAGCTCATGGTCGAGCCAATCTTGAAGTAGTGGTTGACGCTGGTGTCGTGGAAGATGACCTGACGATAGTCAGGATGGATGCCTGCTTTCATGAGATTCTCCTGTTGATCGATTCAGTAATGTTATTACATAACATATGATGGGGCAAATGGGTTCGTCATCAGCAGCCATGGCTGGGCACGCTTGTGCGAAAAGCAACGCGATCCGCTATCATCGCGTCTCTTCCAGCAGCCAGATAGCTACCGTTCATGCACAACCTCTACATCCCCGTCATCGCGATTCTGGCGGCTTTTGCCATTATCTTCGGCGGACAGGCCATCTCGGACAGTCGCGTCGATGACGAGATCAAATCCTTGATTTCAAAGCAACTTGGCGTCGACAGCGAAATCGAGTTACAGGCGATGAAAGAGGTTCAGAAGGGGTATGGCATGTGCGGCCAGTACCGGATCGCCGACCAAGGGCAGCGGTTCGTGCCTTTCTACTATAGCAAGGTCAACGAGCGTGTGACGCTGGACGCCGATGCCGAGCGGTATCGACGTCACTGCGGTAGCTGAGGAAGGATATTCAAATCTGTTGAAAGCGGTCGATGCGTTCGCGAATCGCGCTCTCGGGGCCGATGAGATTCTGGAGATCGGTTTCGGTCAAGCCGATGTTCTGATGGCCTCGAGCAATCGAGGTGTAGTTTTCCCCTTCGCGGATGGCTTCCTCGACCAGTAGCGACAGTTCCTTGCGATCATGTAGCGAGGCCGGATCGTAGCTCTGGCGCGCACGCTGGAACTGGTTGGCCTGTTCTCTACGACAGCGCTGCAGCAGACTTTCGGTGATGAACGGCGTGCTTTTCATGGACCGTACCCCCTCGGCGGCGAAGTTCCTCTAGAGATTAGAGCCCTTTCGAAGAACGCTACCATTGTCATTTGGGTGTAGAAGCGGTGCCGTCTCGGGGGGTGGCGAAGGTAGCACCATGGCTCTTCCCGGCGGTGGAAGCGCGGGGGCGGGCGGGGCGATTTTAGCAATAACGAATTTGCGGTCCTCGACCAAGGTCGGTAGGGTTTCGCCCTTCATGCCTAACGAACCGATCTGAATATGACCTCCGATAACAACATGCCGACGCCGCGTGGCCGGTTTGGCGATCCCGTGGTTCTGGTGCTGACCATTGGTTTCATCGTCGCCTTCGTGCTGCTTTCAGCCATTTCGCCGGGTGCCGTGACCGATGCCATTGGCGCGGGTTTCACCTGGACAGCGGGAACCTTCGGCAGTTTTTTCCAGTGGCTGTTGCTGTTGACGTTCTTCATCGCCATCGGCGTGGCGCTCTCGCCGGCCGGTCGTGCGCGGGTCGGCGGTACCGATCGCCCCGAGATGAGCACGTTCAAGTGGATCTCGATCATTCTATGTACGCTGCTGGCCGGCGGCGGCGTGTTCTTCGCGGCGGGCGAGCCGGTCTACCACTTCGTGGTCACGCCGCCTGCCTTCGATAGCGAACCCAACTCCGCAGCTGCCGTGCCACATGCCCTGGCACAGTCGTTCATGCACTGGGGTTTCCTGGCCTGGGCCGTACTCGGCACGCTGCCGGCCATCGTGCTGGCGCACCAGCACTATCATCGCGGCCTGCCGTTGCAGCCGCGCACGCTGCTGGCGCCGGTGCTTGGCGAGCGTCGTGTTCGCGGCGTGCTGGGCAGCGTTGTCGATGCGGTCTGCGTCATCGCGCTGGTGGCGGGAACGGTCGGGCCGATCGGCTTTCTCGCCACTCAGGTCAGCTTCGGCTTTCACGAGCTCTTCGGGATGGCGGACGGCTACGGCACCCAGCTGATCATCATGGCCGTGCTGGGCGCCGTCTACGTGACCTCGGCCGTCACGGGCATCGATCGCGGCATCCAGATCCTCAGCCGCTTCAACGTGATGCTGGCGATGGCTATCGCTGCGGTCATCCTGCTCTTCGGGCCGACCCTGTTCCTCGTCGATGCCTGGTTCCAGGGATTCGGCTCCTATCTGGGTTCGTTCTTCGAGATGGCCTCGATGACCGCCCAGACCGCGCCGGGCTGGTGGATGAAATGGTGGACGGTGTTCTTCTTTGCCTGGTTCATCGGCTATGCGCCGCTGATGGCGATCTTCGTGGCACGGATCTCCAAGGGCCGCACCATTCGCGAGATGATCGTCGCGGTGGCGATCCTCGCGCCGCTGGCGACCACGGTGTGGTTCACGCTGCTCGGTGGTTCGGGCATCTTCTATCAGCTTCAGGGCCTCATTGATCTCAGCGAGCCGCTGCAGAACTTCCGTTTCGACGTTGCTACGCTGACGGTGGCCCAGGCGCTGCCGGGTGGGGTGTTCATGGCGCTGGCGATCCTGCTGCTGACCACGATCTTCGTGGCGACCACGGGCGATTCGATGAGCTATGCCATTTCCGTGGTGTGCGCGGGGCACGATGAGCCCAAGCCGGCATTGCGCGCCTTCTGGGGCGTGGCGATGGCGTTGATGGCGGCGATCCTGTTGAAGATGGGCGCCGGCCAGATCAGCGTGCTCCAGCAGTTCATCGTCATCTCGGCGATTCCCGTCTCCCTGGTGCTGCTGCCGACCCTGTGGCACGGGCCGAAATCCGCCTACGCGATGGCGCGGGAGCAAGGGCTGCTGGGTGATACGGTGAGTGCCGTTCGGGACTGACCGCGACCTCGTTCGATCGATGCGACGCCCCCGGCAATCCGCTTGCCGGGGGCGTTTCTCGTTGGCGTGAAAGCGTCTTCGCCGCCGACTATCGATCGATTCGATTTGCCGCCGCACTCGCGTATCTGTAGTGTGGCGCGCTTCATGCCTAAAGAATCCTCCCTTTGATATGACCTCCGACACCAACGTGCCATCGACGCAGGGTGGCCGTTTTGGCGATCCCGTCGTACTTGTTCTGACCATCGGTTTCATTCTGATCTTTCTGTCGGCATCGGCGATCGCCCCCGATGCCGTCGCCCAGGTGATCGACGTCGCCTTTAGCTGGTCCGCCAGAACCTTCGGCAGTCTCATTCAGCTTCTGATGCTATTGATGTTTTTCATCGCCATCGGTGTGGCGGTCTCTCCGGCCGGGCGGGCGCGGATCGGTTCCCAGGACCGGCCCGACATGAGCACCTTCCGGTGGGTGTCGATCATCCTGTGCACGCTGCTGGCGGGCGGCGGCGTGTTCTTTGCCGCGGGCGAGCCGATCTATCATTTCGTGGTCACGCCGCCGGCGTTCGATTCCCAGCCCGGCACCGCCGATGCCGTGCCCGATGCGCTGGCGCAGGCGTTCTTCCACTGGGGCTTCACCGGCTGGGCGATTCTCGGCACGTTGCCGGTGGCGATCCTGTCGCATCAGCACTACCAGCGTGGCATGCCGCTGCAGCCGAGAACCCTGCTGGCGCCGATGCTGGGTGACCGGCTGGCGCGCGGCTTCCTGGGTGGCGTGGTCGATGCGATCTGCGCCATCGCCGTTACCGCCGGCACGGTGGGGCCGCTGGGCTTTCTGGCGACCCAGGTCAGCTTTGGCCTGCACGATCTGTTCGGTTTTCCGGGTGGCTACGAGGTTCAACTGGCCATCCTGGCCGGGCTGGGGGCGATCTACGTGACCTCGGCGGTGACCGGGATCGATCGCGGTATTCAGTTCCTGAGCCGCATGAACGTGATTCTGGCCATGGTGATCGGTACGGCCATCCTGCTGTTCGGCCCGACGCAGTTCCTGGTCGACAGCTGGTTCCAGGGCTTCGGCACCTATCTCGGCAGTTTCTTCGAGATGTCGGCGATGACCACGGTGACGGCATCGCCGGACTGGATGAAGTGGTGGACGGTGTTCTTCTTCGCCTGGTTCGTCGGCTTCGCGCCGCCCATGGCGATCTTCGTCACGCGGATTTCCCGAGGCCGCACGATCCGCGAGATGATCATCGCCACCGCCGTGCTGGCGCCGATCGTCACCACGGTCTGGTTCACCCTGCTGGGCGGCTCGGGCATCTTCTACGAGCTCCAGGGCGCGATCGATCTCAGCCAGCCGCTGCAAAACTTCCAGTTCGACGTGGCGACCCTGACGGTGGCCCAGGCGCTGCCGGGCGGCACGTGGATGGCGCTGGCGATCCTGGTGCTGACGACGATCTTCGTCGCCACGACCGGGGATTCGATGAGCTACGCCGTCTCCGTGGTGTGTGCCGGTAACGATGATCCGGGCTCCGCGCTGCGGGCGTTCTGGGGCATTGTCTTCGCGCTGATGGCGGCGATCCTGCTGGGTATGGGGGAAGGGCAGGTCAGCGTGCTGCAGCAGTTCGTAGTGATTCCTGCCGTGCCGGTCGCGCTGGTGCTGATACCGACTCTGTGGCACGGGCCAAAGGCGGCCTACGCGATGGCGAGAGCGCAGGGCGTGCTGGACGATTCAAGAAGCGCGCCGGCGCCGCACTGACGCTTTTTCCAATGCCGGAAAGACGACGCCCCCGACGGAGAGATCCGTCGGGGGCGTTGCTGTCTGGTCGGCCGCCATTGGCGCGGCGGCCGGCCTTGGACGGTCATGCGGTTCAGACAGTGACCGTCTCTGCGGTCGATGACGTTTCGGTCAGGCGGCGCTGGCTGCCGTTGATCGGAATCTGGCGCGGGCGCTGCTCTTCGGGCACGACGCGGAGCAGATCGACGATCAGCAGGCCGTTCTCGAGCCGGGCGCCCTGGACCTCGATATTCTCGTCGAGCCGGAACGACAGCTTGAAGGCGCGCTGGGCGATGCCCTGATGCAGATACTGCACCTTGTCGTCCTCCTGGCGCTCGCCCTTGCCGGCGGTGATCGTCAGCACGCGCTTCTCGACGTTGACGTCGAGCTCCTGCTCGGCGAAGCCCGCCGTGGCCACGGCGATACGGTAGTCGTTCTCGCCATGTTTCTCGACGTTGTACGGCGGGTAGCTGGGCACGTCGTTCTGCATCGCGGACTCGAACAGATCATTGAGACGGTCGAAGCCCACGGAGCGACGGAACAGCGGAGAGAGTGACAGTGTGTTCATGGTACTAACCTCCTGATTGACAGCGAAGTCCGGAAATACGTCATCGATGCGTGCGCCTTGCGCGGTATCCCGCTCGGCGATGTATGGCGATATTTCCGTGGTCTACGCAGACCCGCTTGGCGGCATCTGCCGTCGAGGGGAGTGGCGCATCGACGATGCCGTCCTGAGTTGCCCGCTCGACATTATGTTAAATAGGGCCGTCGAATCCGTTTTCAAGCGGTCGATGCAAAAATTCGTGAAAGCGAATCCGCCAAAAAACCGATAAGGCCCGAAACCGGCGTGGTTGCCGGTCTCGAGCGCTATATGGAGATGCCGGAGCGGGTTTCAAGTGTCCGCTGTCGGCGGGAGATCGACTCGATCTAGCCGAACAGCTGCCCGGCGATGCGCAGCCCGGCGACCCAGGTCGCGATGGCGGAGCCGAGGCTCGAGAGCAGGAAGACCAGCAGCGTGCGGGCGACCCGGTTGCGCCACCAGCCGCGCCAGTGGCTGACGTCGCTGCGTAGCCGCGAGAAGTCTCCGACGGTGGGGCGGCGCAGGTAGAGCTCGACCCCGGCGGTCACGAAGCCGACGCCGATCGTCGGGTTGAGCGAGGTCAGCGGCGCGCCGACGAAGGCCGCGGCGATCGTCAGCGGGTGGCCCAGCGCGATCAGCGCGCCCAGGGCGGAGAAGCTGCCGTTGATCAGCACCCATTCGCCCACCAGTGACCAGCCGAGGGAGGTGTCGCGGCTGAAGCCGATGGCGAAGCCGGTCAGCACCAGCGCGACGATCACCCAGGGAATCGCTTTCCACCAGCGCGAACGGGGCGCGGTCGACTCCAGGTTGGCACGTTCCTGGATCACGGCATCCAGCGCTGGCGGCTGGCGATTCAGGGTCTCGAGGTGATCCTTCATGCCCTTGAGGTGGCCGGCGCCGATCACCACCAGCACGCGCTTCGATTCGCCGTCGGGCAGTTCCTCGATCAGCTTGAGCGCCATGTAGCGGTCGCGCTCGGTAATCAAGGGTTCGTAGAGCGTCTGGGACTGTTCGGCGAACTCGGCGAAGGTGGATTCGAGCACGTCGCCCTGCTTGAGTTTCTCGATCTCCTCGCTGGAGACCTTCTGCCGCGACAGCACGCTGCCCAGCAGTCCGGAGATCAGGCTGAAGCGCTTGTACCAGGGCACGTTCTGGTAGATGCGCTTGAGGGTGACGCCGATCTCGCGGTCGATCAGGTAGAGCGGCAGCCCCGCTCGCTGGGTCTCCTTGACCGCCGTGCGCATTTCCGCGCCGGGTTCGATCCCGGACTGTTCGGCCACGCGCTGCTGGAAGGCGCCCAGCGCGAGGCTGGCGGCGACCATGCCCGCCTTGCCCTGCTTGAGCACCTGGAACAGATCGAGCTTGGCCATGGCGTTGGGCTGGACCAGGCTCTGGTAGCGGGAGGTGCAGAGTTCGATCGCGACGGCGTCGAATTCGCCGGAGCGAATCAGTTCGCGAACCTCGTCGGCGCTGGCCTGGGAAACGTGGGCGGTGCCCAGAAGCGTCAGGTGGTGATCGGCGAGTTCGGCGGTCTCGCGAGGTCCGGCGGCGGTGTCAGACATCTAGGGGCGTTCCAAGACTGAAAGGACTGAAGGATAGTCGCCCCATATTGCACGTCACGCCGCCAATTCCAAGCCGTTGACACGGAAAACTCCAAGCCGTTGACACGGAAGACCCATCGTGGACACGGAAAACGGCTCGGTGATGGCGGCGCTGATCCCGGTTGCCGGTCAATCGTTCCCGGCCAGACGTGCCCGGGCGCGGGGCGAACGGCAGGCCGCGGCGGTAAACAGCACGTCGGTGGAGGAGTTGAGCGCGGTCTCGGTGGAGTCCTGGATTACGCTGATGACGAAGCCGATGGCGACGACCTGCATGGCGACGTCCGCCGAGATGCCGAACAGGCTGGCGGCCATCGGGATCAGCAGCAGGGAGCCGCCGGCCACGCCGGAAACGCCGCATGCCGCCAGTGCCGAGACGATGCACAGCAGGAACGCCGTGGCGAAGTCCACGCCGATGCCCAGGGTGTTGGCAGCGGCCAGCGTCATCACGGTGATGGTGATCGCCGCGCCGGACATGTTGATCGTGGCGCCCAGCGGGATCGAGACGGAGTAGGTGTCCGGATGCAGGTCGAGCCGTTCGCACAGCGCCATGTTGACCGGAATGTTAGCCGCGCTGCTGCGGGTGAAGAAGGCAGTGATGGCACTGCCGCGCAGGCAGGCAAAGACCAGCGGGTACGGGTTGCGGCGCGTGTAGAGGAACACGATCAGGGGATTGGTCACCAGCGCCACGAAGACCATGCAGCCGAGCAGCACCGCCAGCAGCTGGGCGTAATCCGCCAGGGCGCTCATGCCGGTCGAGGCGAAGGTGTTGGCGACCAGCCCGAAGATGCCCAGCGGCGCAAGGCGAATCACCCAGCGCACTAGCCCGGAGACCGCATCCGAAACGTCGGCCAATGCCCGGCGCGTGGTATCGCTGGCATTGCGCAGCAGCAGCCCGAGTCCCACGGCCCAGGTCAGGATGCCGATGAAATTGGCCTCGATCAGCGCATGGATCGGATTGTCCACCGCGCTCATGGCCAGGTTGCGCAGGATCTCGGCAATGCCGGTCGGCGGCGTGCCATCGGCTCTGGGGGCGTCGATGATCAGCGAGGTCGGAAAGAGAAAACTCGCCGTCACGGCGACCAGTGCGGCAACCAGCGTGCCGATCAGATAGAGCATCAACACCCCGCGCACCTGGGTCGGCTGGCCGCGCTGATGGCTGGCGATGGCCGCCATTACCAGTACGAACACCAGAATCGGCGCGACCGCCTTGAGCGCGCCGATGAAGAGATCGCCCAGAATGGCGAACGATGCGGCGGTCGACGGCGCCAGCGAGGCCAGGATCAGGCCCGCCACGATGCCGATCAGGATCTGGGGAATGAGCCCGATGCGAGGCAGGCGCGAGGAAGCGGTTCGGGTGTCGGAACTGGCGGACATGACTCTCTCTTATGACTCTTGCTTGAGGATACCGAGATGGGATGGCAGCGTAGCCACGAAGGGCGGCATTCTATCATCGCTGCCGGCGCGACACTCGCCGGAAACCCTGCCCGGCGCGCGATCCCTGGTGATATCGACCAGCGCGGCAGCGGATTGGTGGTGAAAAAACGATGGATTTCGGGGAAACGATGGATTCGAGAAGCGGGGAAATGGATTCGAGAAGAGGGGAGTGAGCGCCGGCCGCTCAGCGACGCCAGAAGGCCGGCGTGAACAGTACCAGAATGGTGAAGATCTCGAGGCGCCCCAGCATCATCGCCAGCACCAGGATCCATTTGGCGGCACTGGGAACGTCGCCGTAATCGGTCGAGACATCACCGAGCCCCGGGCCCAGGTTGTTGAGTGCCGAGCCGATCGCCGACCACGCCGTCACCTGATCGAGCCCGGTGGCGAGCAGGGCCAGCAGCATCACCACGAACAGCATCATGTAGACAGAGAAGAATCCCCACACGGCTTCGGCGACCCCCTCGGAAATGCGCATCTTGCCGACCTTGACGGCGAACACGGCGTTGGGGTGGATCAGGCGGTGAATCTCGCGGATGCCCTGTTTCAGGATCAGCAGGATACGGATCACCTTCATGCCGCCGCCCGCGGACCCCGAACAGGCGCCGACGAAGGCCGCCATGAACAGCATGATCGGCAGCACGCCGGGCCACAGCGTGAAGTCGGCGACGCTGAAGCCCGACGTGGTCGCCACCGAGACCGCCTCGAACAGCCCGTGGCGGATGCCGGTGGCGTCGTGATAGGTGCCGGTGGCGAACAGCGTGATGATGGTGATGGCGATCAGCAAGCCCAGGAAGGTCACGAAGAAGCGGAATTCCGGATCGCGGATGTACTGCAGCAGGCGCCGCTCGCGCCATACCGCGAAGTGCAGGCCGAAGCTGACCGAGGAGACGATCATGAAGAACACGCAGATCATCTCGATGGTGGTGCTGTCGAAGTGGCCGATGCTGGCATCGTAGGTGGAGAATCCGCCGACGGCCACAGTGGCGAAGCTGTGGCCGATGGCATCGAACCAGTTCATTCCCGCGGCCCAATAGGCCAGCGCGCAGACCACGGTCAGGATCACGTAGATGTACCACAGCGCCTTGGCCGTCTCGGTGATTCGCGGCGTCAGCTTGGAATCCTTCAACGGGCCCGGGATCTCGGTCCGGTAGAGCTGCATGCCGCCGATGCCCAGCGTCGGCAGGATCGCCACCGCGAGCACGACGATCCCCATCCCGCCCAGCCATTGGAGCTGCTGGCGGTAGAAGCGAATCGACGCCGGCAGATGGTCGATGCCGCTGAGCACGGTCGCCCCGGTCGTGGTGAGCCCGGAAAACGACTCGAATACCGCATCGGTGAACGACATCGACGGCGCTTCGGAGACCATGAAAGGAATCGTCCCGAACAGTCCGAGAACGCTCCAGAACAGCACCGTGATGAGGAAACCGTCGCGGGTGCGCAGCTCGCGCTTGGCCTTCCGGTTGGGCCAGTAGAGCAGCGCCCCGGTGACGACCGAAATCGCCATGCCGGCGCCAAAGGCGTGCCAGTTGCCATCGTGAAAGATCCGGGCGATGACGATCGGCGGCACCATGGTCAGGCTGAACAGCATCAGCAGTAGACCGACGATGCGGAGAATCACGAGCAGATTCACGGCGAGGCGTTCCCGATCGGCTGTGGCGGACAGGGGTGGCGTAACATGATCGTCATCAGAAGAACGTCAGGCCGACTTGGAATAGCCGCTCGACATCGCGAATGCGGCGCTTGTCGATCACGAACAGGATCAGGTGGTCGCCGGTCTCGATCATGACGTCGTCGTGAGCGATCAGGACCTCCTTGCCCCGTACGATGGCGCCGATACTGGTCCCGCTGGGCAGGTCGACTTCGCCGATGGTGCGGCCGACCACGCGGGAGGAGCGCTTGTCACCGTGGGCGATGGCTTCGATCGCCTCCGCCGCGCCACGACGCAGCGAATGCACATTGACGATATCGCCCCGGCGCACGTGGGTGAGCAGGCTGCCGATGGTAGTCTGCTGCGGCGAGATGGCGATATCGATCTCGCCACCCTGGACCAGATCCACGTAGGCGGCATTGTTGATCAGCGTCAGCACCTTCTTGGCGCCGAGGCGCTTGGCCAGCATCGACGACATGATGTTGACCTCGTCGTCGTTGGTCAGCGCGCAGTAGATGTCGCAATCCTCGATGTTCTCCTCGAGCATCAGCCGCTTGCTGGTGGCGCTGCCATGCAGGACCACGGTGCGGTCGAGCTTTTCGGAGAGGGTGCCGCAGCGGCCGAGATCGTGCTCGATGATCTTGACCTGATGCTTGTGTTCCAGCGTTTCCGCCAGGCGCTCGCCGATGTTGCCGCCCCCGGCGATCAGCACGCGACGGAAGTCGCGGTCGACCTTGCGCAGCTCGCCCATCACGGTGCGGATATCGCGCCGCGCGGCGATGAAGAAGACCTCGTCGTCCGCTTCGATGACGGTGTCGCCGGTGGGAATGATCGGCCGGTCGCGGCGGTAGATCGCCGCCACGCGGGTATCGATGTCGGGCATGTGGCGCCGCAGAAAGCCGAGTTCCTGCCCCACCAGCGGGCCGCCGTAGTAGGCCTTGACCGCCACCAGCTGGGCCAGGCCGCCGGCGAAGTCGAGCACCTGCAGCGCGCCGGGATATTCGATCAGGCGGCGGATATGGTCGGTGACCACCTGCTCCGGGCTGATCAGCACGTCCACCGGGATGGCGTCGTTGGAGAACAGGCTCTTGCGCGTCAGGTAGGCCGTCGAACGCACGCGGCCGATCTTGGTCGGCGTGCGGAACAGCGTATGCGCGACCTGGCAGGCGACCATGTTGATCTCGTCGGAGCTGGTCACCGCGATCAGCATGTCGGCATCTTCGCCGCCGGCCTGACGCAGAATGTTGGGGTAGGACGCGGTACCGATCACCGTCCGGATGTCGAGACGGTTCTGCAGTTCGCGCAGCCGCTCCTCGTTGATATCCACGACCGTGATGTCGTTCTCTTCATTGGCCAGATGTTCGGCCAACGTACCGCCGACCTGACCGGCACCCAGAATAATAATTTTCATGCCAAACCATCACGGAAATACGGCGTACCGCCTGCCAGTTTACCCGGCGCCGGGAAATCGGGGCGAACCCCGCCGGGCGCCGAAATCAGCGCGTAGCATAACGAGGTGGACGACCGAATGACAGGGCCGCGGGCGACATCTCGCCAGCGGCCCCGAGCCGTGCCCAAGGGGGCGTCATTCAATCCAGCGTGACGCCGACCTTGATCGTCACCTGCCAGTGGGAAAGCTTGTTGTCTTCCAGGTGGCCGCGGGTTTCGGTGACCTCGAACCAGCGCATGCCGTGCAGGGTCTTGCTGGCCTTGGTCAGCGCATTCTGGACGGCATCCTCGATGCTGGTGGTCGAGGAACCGGTGAGTTCGATCTGCTTGTAGACGTGGTCGCTCATGGTAAAGCTCCTTGGTTGAAAGCGTCGGCCGTTGCCGACGACTGAAAGCCCCTGGACTCGATAGCCCCTGGACTCCCTGGGGCCTGGAAAGAGGTACGATTCAGGCGCGCCGATGGCTCAGGCATCGACGATGGCGATGCCCAGCGACGAAAGGCGCTGGCGGGTATCGTCGTCCGTCTCGAACGTGACCGGCCGCGTCAGCGGCCAGAGGAAATGGGTGTTGAAGCCGGCGGCGACGGCGTCTTCGGCAGTCCACAGTACGCAGACATCCCGCGCCAGCCCGCAGACGTAGACATCGGTGACGCGGCGATCGCGCAGCCAGCCCGCGAGCCCGGTGGCAGGGCGATGGCCGTCGGGGCCGATGTTGTTGCGAAAGGCGCTGTAGGAATCGATGCCGGGATCGGTGCCCTTGCGAATGATCGCGTCGCAGGCGGACCAGTCGATCGCCGGATGCAGCGCCGCGCCCTCGGTGCGCTGGATGCAGTGGTCGGGCCATAGCGTCTGGGCGTGGCCATAGAGCTCGATCGACTCGAATGGCTGATGGGGCGGATGCCGGGAGGCGAACGAGACGTGCCTCGGCGGATGCCAGTCCTGCGTCGCCACGACATGGGCGAAGGCGTGTTGCGCCAGCAGCCACTCGAGCCCCGGCAGGATGGCGTCGCCCTCGACACAAGCCAGCGCGCCGCCGGGCATGAAGTCCGGCTGCACGTCGACGACGATTAATGCGCGTTCGACGGCAACACCGTCGAGCGCCAGGGCGGCGGGCTGGGATTGTGGGCGGAGCGTGGGATCGATGGCATCGTTCTCGGGCACGGCCGGCACTTCCTCGTCACGGGTGTGGATTCAGTATCGAAGCCTGCTCGGCCGGGCGCAAGTCACGCCATCCCGTATCGCGTCATCTGCCGGCGAATACCGCGCTGGAGATCGTCGATCGGAATGGAGCATGGCACTGCGGCTTGCCGCGTCAGGAGTGCACGAAGGCCGCCAGGGAATGGTTGGCGATGATCTGCACCGTGACGCGAGCGCCGGGCAGGAAGTGGCAGGCATGATTGGCGCGCACCTTGAGTCGGGAGCCGTCGTCCAGTTCGACGCCGTAGAGCCGGCTTTCGCCCTCGTAACGCGCCCAGACGATGGCGGCGTTGCCCGGCGTCGACGCGGTGATACCGAGATCGTCGGGGCGTACCAGGACATCCACCTGGTGGTGAGCGCCGGCCGTATCGCCCTCTATGGTTACCTGGCCGAGCGCCGTGTTCGCCCCCTGCGCCGTGCGCTGCCCGGGCAGGAAGGCCGCATCGCCGAGAAATTCGGCCACGAAGCGGCTGGCGGGCGAGCGGAAGCAGGTTTCCGGTGTATCGAGCTGCTCCAGGCGCCCGGCATGCATCACGCCGATCCGGTCGCCGACCGACAGCGCTTCGGCCTGGTCGTGAGTCACCCACAGCGCCGGTACGCCGGCCGTCTTGAGGGCGTCGCGGATCTCGTGGCGCAGGCTGTCCTTGAGTGCGGCATCGAGATTCGACAGCGGTTCGTCGAGAAGGACCAGCGAGGGGGAGTGCGCCAGCGCACGGGCCAGGGCGACACGCTGCTTCTGACCGCCCGACAGGGTGTCGGGCATCGCGCGGCGCAGACGCTCAAGCCCCAGCAGGGCGATCCAGTGGTCGGCGAGGTCGCGCTGCTTGACGCGAAACCCGATGTTCTGTTCCACGTTGAGATGCGGAAACAGCGCGAAGTCCTGGAAGACCAGGCCGATACCACGCTTTTCCGGGGGTACGTAGGTGTGCTTGTCGATACGCATGCCGGCGAGGATCAGTTCGCCCTCGTCGAGCGTCTCCAGCCCAGCCAGGGTGCGCAGGGTGGTCGACTTGCCGCAGCCGGTAGGTCCCACCAGGGTGATGATCTCGCTTTCGCCAAGCGTCAGGTCGAGGCCGGTGACCGCGACGTCATCGCCATAGCGCACCCACAGGTCTCGGATCGTTAGCATCGTAGCATCCTGAATCGTGAAATAAGTCCATTGCGGCACTGCCTTGAGGCGCTCGACTTTAGCGGGTCGAGCGATGCGCCAGACGCTCCTCGCCGGCGATCATCAGCATGACGGCGAGACCTGAGACCAGCATCAGCAGCAAGCCCGGGACGGCGCCCCGGCCGAAGTAACCGGCGTCATAGACGCGCCACAGGTAGGTGCCCACCGTCTCGAAGCCGGTGGGGCGCAACAGCAGGGTGGCCGGCAGCTCGCGCATGGCCTCGAGAAACACCAGGGCAGCGCCGGCGACGATGCCCGGCAGGCTCAACGGCAGGCTGACGCGCCGAAAGGCTTCCAGCGGCGAGGCGCCAAGGCTGCGTGCCGCCCCGCTCAGGTCGCGGCCGTTGCGGGCCAGCGGCGCGCGCACCGCGCCCACCGCCAGCGGCAGAAAACGTATCATGTAGGCGATCACCAGCAAGGCCAGCGTCTGATAGAGAAATTCCAGCTGCAGGCCGATGTAGACCAGCGCGGTGCCCAGCACGATGCCGGGAAGGCCGAAGCCCAGATAGGCGATACGCTCGAACAGCCTTCCCGAGCGGCCCGCGGACGCGGCAAGGGCCACCGGCAGGGCGAGCAGCACCGTGCCGGCGGCCGCCAGCAGCGAGGCGTAGACCGAGTTGAGCAGGTAGCTGGGGTCGAAGCCGGTAAAGCCGTCGCGTAGCAGCCAGAGCGTGAACACCGCCACCGGCAGCGCCAGTGCCGCCAGACCGATCGCCACGGCGGCCAGCAGGCTCAGGACCTTCACGGCCGGACTCAGGTGCAGGCTGAGTGGTCGGCCGGGGCGTTCGCGCGGCGTGCGGGTCCGGGCTTCCAGAAGCAGCACCAGCGCCACCAGCCCCAGCAACTGCAGCGACAAGAGAGCGGCCTGGCCGAGGCCGAAGGCGTTGTATTCGACGTAGATGACGCGGGTAAAGGTATCCAGGCGCATGATGGCCGGCGTGCCGAAGTCGGAGAGCGTGTACAGCGCCACCAGCAGCGCTCCCGCGGCAATCCCGTTGCGTGCGCGTGGCAGGACCACCCGCAGCAAGGCCATCGGCAGCGACATGCCCAGGGTGCGCGCCGCGTCGACCACGCTGGCATCCAGTCCGGCCAGTGCGGCCCGGGTGCTGAGCAGCACGAACGGGAAGGTATAGAGCGTCATCACCAGCGTCGCGCCGGCCAGGCCCTGGACGGATGGCGTGGCGATGCCGGTGAGTGCGGTCATCTCGCCCCCCGGCCCGAAGGCGGCAAAGAAGGCGAACGCTCCCAGGTAGCTGGGGACGGCCAGCGGGGCACAGAGCAAGGCGACCCAGAAGCGCTGCCCCGGCAGGCTCGCGTAACGGGTCACGAGCGCCAGGGGCACGCCGAGCAGCACGGCGCCGACCATGGTCAGGGCGGCAAGCGCCAGGGTGTTGCCCAGGATCCTCGGCAGGCTGCCCCCGAAGTCCAGGTCGGCACCGAGCCCCAGAGCGCACAGCACCGCGATCGGCGACAGCACCACGGCGGCGATGAGCCCGCTGAGCCACCAGCTGATACGGCGAAAAATCACAGCACCCCGGTTTCGCGCATCAGCGCCAAGGTGGGCCTGAGGTCCGCCAGCCGCGTGAGTTCCACCTCGGGCGGGTCGATCCGGTTCATCGGCGGCAGGCCTGCGGGCATCGCGACGCCCCGGACCATGGGTAGCTCGAAGGCTTGCGTGGCCAGGTACTCCTGCACCTCGCGCGTCAGCAGATAGCGCACGAAGCCGACGGCGGCCGGGTTGTCGCTGAGCAGGGCCACGCCGGAGGCATTGACCAGACAGCCGGCATCATCGTCGGTGAAGGCGAGCTGCACCGAGGCATCCGGCATGCCCTGCTTGAGGCGCAGGGTGTAGTAATGATTGGCGAAGCCCACGTCGACCTCGCCGCGCTCGACCGCCATGACCACTCCGAACTCGCCGGCGTAGCTAGTGGCATGCGGCTTGACGCCGAGCAGCCACTGGCGCGTGCGTTGCTCGCCCTCGAGCAGGCGCATGGCGGTCACGAACGACTGAAAGGCGCCGTAGGCCGGTGCCCAGCCGATCTTCAGATCGCTGTCGGCGAAGGCCATGATGTCGTCGGGCAACTGATCGGCCGAGACGCGCCGGGGATTGTAGGGCACGCTACGAATGCGCCCCGACACCGCGGCCCAGTGACGGTACTGGAAGGGGTCGCGTATCCGCGCGCGGATGGTTTCCGGGAGGGGATGCGTCATGCCCTGGTCCGCCACCAGGCCCAGCGAGCTGGAGTCGATCGACCAGAACAGGTCGGCGCGCTGCACGCCGGCCTGATGTTCGGCCACCAGCGTATTGGCCAGTGAGGCGGAAGGCCCGCGCCGGACCTGCAGGTCGAGCTTTGGATTGCGCTTGCGAATGGCTGTCACGAGGGTGTCGTACAGGCCGCCCTCGCCGCGTCCCAGATAGACCGTCAGCTTGCCCTGAAGCGCGGGCAGTTCCTCGACGGAGCGGGCCGTGGCAGCGTCGCCTGTCGCGGCGTCGCCGGCCAGCAGCCGCGTCGGGCCGAGCAAGCCCAGGGCGAGAGCCGACTTGAGCAGGGTGCGGCGATCCATGTCAGAAGACCTCTTGTTTTTCCTGGCCGGCGAGCAGGTCGCGTGCCTTGTCGAGACGCGCCTTCATGGTGCCGACCAGCTTGCTGACCTGGCCGTCGTTGCCCTGTTCCATACGCTTGGGCAGCGTGGCATTGAAATCTTCTTCAAGACCTTCGACGAGCTCGGGATCCAACGCGATCAGCTTGCCTTCGAGACCTTCGAAATGCTCCATGTAGGCCGCATGGATCAGCTCGTTGGCTTCTTCGAGCTCGCCTTCGTAGTACTCACCCAGCGCTTTGTCGAGAGCGGCCTGGATGGCGGTGACGGTGGCGGCATCGCCCTGAACGGCAGCACCGGATTCGGCCGGTTCGGCGTACGCCACGCGCAGCCCGCCCAGTCCCTGCCAGAGCGCGCTGCGCACCTGGTCGGCGGCGGCGACGACTTCACGGTGGGAGGCGTCCTGCTCGAGGGCTCTTTCCAGGCCACCGTACGCCTGCCAGATGAGCGGATAGACCACCTGGGCATGCTCTTCCAGCGCCTCGTGGTACTCGGCGTCCGACCACTGCTGCTTGAGCCTGGCGATGTCGTCGTCGACACCTTCCTGGTCGGCATGCTCCGTGACGAGGGTGTCCAGCGTGGCGGTCATCGCCTCGACCTCGGCCGCGTAGGTGTCGAGATCACCACTGGCCTGAGCAGTGCCTGCCGCCAGGCCCAGGGTCAGCATGGCAGCGGGCAGTGTCTTGGCAGCGAACAGTGTCTTGGCAGCGAACAGCGTCTTGCGGGGGAAGCGGTCTACTCGACTCATTCCATGTCTCCAAACGGGGCGAAATGCGAATGATATCCATCATACTGTGAATGGTTCTCATTTCAACCCTTTTTCGCTGGTCGCTCGGTACGCCCGGAAGACTTGCGTCCTGGCCAGGAGCGCGGTGGCAGCCGGCAGCGCATGACGGCCAGACGCCACGACGCTACCGCCGCTTGACCAGCCGGGCGTAGAAGAAGCCGTCATGCCCCCCTTCCCGGGGCAACAGCTGGCGCCCGCCGCCGGACGGCTGCCCCCAGCCGGTCTCTTCGGGCGTGGTGAGTTCGGCGTCGGACGTGCGGGCGACGAAGGCCTGAATCTGCTCGCGATTCTCCGCTGGCATCACCGAGCAGGTGGCGTAGAGCAGCGTGCCGCCCGGGGCGAGCAACGCCCAGAGATTGTCGAGCAGGCGCGCCTGCAGCGCGGCGAGTTCACGAATGTCGCCGGGACGACGCAGCGCCTTGATGTCCGGGTGGCGGCGAATCACGCCGGTGCCCGAGCAGGGTGCATCCAGCAGGATGGCGTCGAAGGGGCGGCCGTCCCACCAGTCGCGTGAAACCGCATCGGCCTGTTGCAGGGACGCGTTGAGATCAAGCCGCGCCAAGGTGTTCTCGACGCGTGCCAGGCGCTCGGCATCGCTGTCCACGCCGAGCAGGTCGATGTCGAAGCGCTCGAGCAGATGCGCCGTCTTGCCGCCGGGGGCGCAACAGGCGTCGAGCACCCGCGCGCCGGGGTGCGCCGCGAGCGCGGGGGCGAGCAGCTCGGCACTGAGCTGGGCCGCCTCGTCCTGAACGCTGACATCGCCTTGCGCAAAGCCCGGCAGGGCCTGTACATCGCAGGGTGTCGACAATGTCAGGCCGTCCGCGGCGTGCGCGCAGGGCGTCGCCTCGAGACCGGCCTCGCCGAGACGCGTAAGATAATCCTCGCGCGTGGTGCGCCGCCGGTTGACGCGCAGCGTCATCGGGCCCGGCTGGTTGTTGGCGGCCGCCACCGCCTGCCACGCAGCGGGCCAGGCCTGGCGCAGCGCCTCGAGCAGCCAGGCGGGGTGCAACTGCGCCACGGCCGGATCGCGATCGACACCTGCCTGCAGCGTGTCGGACTCGCGCTGTAGGCGACGCAGGCAGCCGTTGAGCACACGGGTCGCCCACGCCTTGCCAAGCAGGCGTGCGGCGCCGGCGGTCTCGCCCACCGCGGCATGGGCCGGCACGCGCATGTAGAGCAGCTGATACAGCCCCAGCAGCAGCAGCGCCTGGACGTCCTGATCGCGGCGCTTGAAGGGCTGGCGCAGCAGCTCGCGGGCGAGCGCCTGCAGGCGTGGCAGCGTGCGGCAGACGCCGAAGCACAGCGCCTTGGCCAGGCTGCGGTCGCGCTCGGCTACGCCGCCGGCCGCGAGCGCCGCCTCCAGCCCCGCCAGCGAACCCTGGGCGGTGAGCACCGGCACCAGCGCGCGGGCGGCGGCGGCGCGCACGTGCTGGCCGCTCATGAGGACTCTCCTGCGACGCCCAGACGCAGGCCGGGACGTACCCGCTCGGCGCGGGAATTGAGCAGGTCGCGCACGGCCAGTGGCTTGCCACCGGGCAACTGGGCGCGGGTGACGCGCAGCACCTCGTCGCCCTGTGGGCCGCAGGCGATGCGCAGCGCGTCGGCATCATGGGCGAGCAGCGTGCCGGGCGCGCCGGCCGGGTCGGCGGGGCGCCGCTGATCCTCCTCGGCGAACCACAGCCGCAGCGGCTCGCCCTCCAGCCGGGTCCAGGCCACCGGCCAGGGGTTGAAGGCGCGAATCCGGCGCGACAGCGCTGCCGCCGGCTGGTGGAAGTCCAGCTCCGCCTCGGGCTTGGAGAGCTTGCTGGCATAGGTCACGCCGTCCTGCGGTTGCGGCGTGGCGGTCAGGCCTTGTTCGGCCAGCGCGTCGAGGCCCTCGACCAGGGTTTCTCCACCCAGTGCGGCGAGGCGGTCATGCAGGTCGCCGCCGGTGGTGGTGTCGTCGATGGCGGTGCGCTTGATCAGCAGCATGTCGCCAGTATCGAGACCGGCATCCATCTGCATCAGGGTGATGCCGCTCTCGCTATCGCCCGCCTCGATGGCGCGCTGGATCGGCGCTGCGCCGCGCCAGCGCGGCAACAGCGAGGCGTGCACGTTGAGACAGCCCAGCCGGGGAATGTCGAGCACCGCCTGCGGCAGCAACAGGCCGTAGGCAACGACGATCATGACATCGGCCTCGAATTCGGCCAGCCGCCGCTGGGCCTCTTCGTCCTTGAGGCTGAGCGGCTGTTCCACCGGCAGTTCGTGCTCGAGTGCCAGGCGCTTGACCGGGCTGGGCGTGAGCTTGCGGCCACGGCCGGCGGGGCGGTCCGGCTGCGTGTAGACTCCGACGACCTGATGGCGGGAGGCGAGCACGGCCTTGAGACTCTCGGCCGCGAAATCCGGCGTGCCGGCAAAGACGATACGCAGCGGCTGCCCTTCAACACGGTGACTCATTCGATACGTTCCTGACGAGTGAATGCCTGAGGATGAGTGATGCCTGCAGTGGGTAAACCCTGAAGAGCAATGACGAAAGGCCGGCGTCGCGAGGACGGCCGGCCTTCGAAAGCCTGAAGATGACGCGACGGGCGATCAGGCGTCCTGTTTCTGGCGCTTCTGCATCTTCTTGAGAATCCGGTCGCGCTTCAACGGCGACAGATAGTCGACGAACAGTACGCCCTCGAGATGATCGCACTCGTGCTGGATGCAGTGAGCTAGCAGGCCGTCGGCATCCAGCTCGTAGGCGTTGCCGTCGCGATCGGTCGCCTCGAGATGGACGCGCAGTGCCCGCGGCACCTCGGCGTAGTAGTCGGGGATCGACAGGCAGCCTTCCTGCAGCGGCTCGCGTTCGTCGTCCAGCGGTTCGTAGGTCGGGTTGATCAGCACCAGCGGGCTGTTGCGATCGTCGCTGACGTCCATGACGATCACGCGCTGGTGGATGTCGATCTGCGTGGCGGCCAGGCCGATACCGGAGGCGTCGTACATGGTTTCCAGCATGTCGTCGACCAGCGTGCGGATCTCGTCGTCGACCTGGGCGACCGGCGCTGCCTTGGTACGAAGGCGCGGATCGGGATATTGGAGAATGGTTCTGATGGCCATATTCGTTTGCGTGCCTATCGGCATGAGTGACGTGATCTGCCCTATTGTAGAGCGCCAGCGCCGACGGGGAAACCGCTGTTCCGAGGCGGTGGGGCGGACCCCGCAACGGGGCGCGCCCTCAAGTCCGTCCTGCCGGCGCCGATCTATAGGAGATGACGTCGGTGGCCCACCCTTGGGGATGACAACAGCAATGATCAGTTTGGATGGTTGGCGAGCGAGCCGCGCCCGTTGCCGCGCCATGGCGGGACGGCTGCTGCTGGTTGGTGGCCTGGGGCTGCTGGTCGCATCGCCGACCCCGGTGTGGGCGCTGTCGGCTCAGGAGCCGCTGTCGCTGAAAGCGGATGCGCCGGCCAGCTACACGGTTCGCGAGGGTGACACGCTGTGGAGCATCGCGGCGCGCTTTCTCGATTCGCCGTGGCAGTGGCAGGCGCTATGGCAGCGCAACCCGCAGGTGGCCTCGCCACGGCAGCTTTATCCGGGAGACGTGATCCGGCTGGTGGCGACCGATGGCGCGCCGCATCTTGCCCTGGAGCGCGGGCGTGGCGAGACGGTTCGGCTCTCTCCCAGCGTACGCCGCCCCCCGGCCCGGGAGGCGGTGCCCAGCCTGCCGCTGGATCGCATCCGGGTCTTCCTCGAGTCCTATCAGATCGTCGACCCCGGCGTGCTGGCCGATGCGCCAACGGTGGTCGCTGGCCAGGCCCAGCGATTGTTGAGCGGCGCTGGCGATACGCTCTATGCCCATGGCCGGTTGCCGGCGACGGGCACCACGTTGGGCATCTATCGGCCGGGCAGCGATTACCGTGCGCCCATGTCGTCCGAGTCGGAAGGGCAGGGCTCGGAGACGAGGTCGCTGGGGCTGGAGCTGCATCGCCTCGGCCATGCGCGGGTGCGGCGGAACGTCGATGGTGTCGGCGAGCTGAAGGTGCTGGATGCGGTACAGGAGATTCGCAATGGCGACTATCTGCTGGCGCTGGACGAAGGCGGCATCGCGACGCAGTTCCAGCCGAGGGCGCCTGAAACACCGGTCGTGGCAACCATTCTTTCCGTGCCGGACGGTGTGCGCTTCATCGGCCGCCATGATGTCGTGGCGATCGATCGCGGCCGTGCCGACGGGCTCGAGACGGGCCATGTGCTGCAGGTGATGCGTCAGGGCGAGCGCGTGCGCGACGATGTGCGCGACGAGTGGGTGACATTGCCGGATACCGAGGCCGGCGCTGTAATGGTGTTCCGGGTCTTCGAGCATCTCAGTTACGCCCTGGTGATGCGCGCCTCGCAGGCGCTGGCGGTGGGCGATCGACTCGTGGTGCCGAGCGATCTCCGAGAAGTCGTAGCCAGCGGAGGCGCGCCGTGATCGGCACCGCGCCGACCGTGGCGTCTTGGATCGGGGCGTCGTGGATGGAAGCCGTCTGGCGAACGGTCGGTCACGCCGTGGATGAGGGGCGGTCATGAGCCCGGAGCTGCGCGATTGGCTGGCACTGGATGCCCTGCCGGGGCTAGGGCCGGCCAGACTGGCACCGCTGCTGCGCCGCTGGCGGGAGGGCGACGACCTGCACTGGCCCCAGGGATGGCTGGCGGCGCTACCCGCGAATCTGGCCCAACCGCTGCGTCTGTGGCTGGACCATCCCGCGCGCAGCCCGCTTACGCCCGCGGTCGATGCCGCGCTCGAGTGGGAGCGGGCCGATGCCCGCCATCATCTTCTCCATCCCGGACATCCGGCATGGCCCGACCTGCTGACTCAACTGCCGGACCCGCCGACGGTGCTGTGGGCCAAGGGTGATCTCGAGGTGCTGAATCGCCCCGCCATGGCGGTCGTCGGTACCCGACGACCCACGCGGGAAGGCCAGGACAACGCCACGCGTTTCGCCCGGGATCTCG
Organism: Salinicola salarius; assembly: GCF_002179555.1. Classification (GTDB taxonomy): domain Bacteria; phylum Pseudomonadota; class Gammaproteobacteria; order Pseudomonadales; family Halomonadaceae; genus Salinicola; species Salinicola salarius_A. Next base: position 40,384 of record NZ_NHOU01000018.1, read on the forward strand.
TTGCGAAAGGATTCTGCATCGCCAGCGGCATGGCTCTGGGCATCGACGGCGCCGCCCAGCGAGCGGCGTTGCAGGCCGGCGGCGCCACCATCGGCGTGCTCGGCTGTGGCGTGGATGTGATCTATCCGCCGCGCCATGCCTCGCTGTACCGGGAGCTGCTGGCGGGGCAGGGCTTGCTGCTGTCCGAGCATCCGCCCACGACCCGAGCCCATCCCCGCTTCTTCCCGCGGCGTAACCGTCTGATCACGGGGCTATCTCAGGGCGTGCTGGTAGTGGAGGCGGCCGAGAAGAGCGGTTCTCTGGTCAGCGCGCGCCTGGCGCTGGAGCAGGATCGGGAGGTCTTCGCGATACCGGGATCGATCCACAACCCGCAATCGACGGGCTGCCTGCGCTTGATCCGCCAGGGCGAGGCGGCGCTGGTTCGCCACGTCGACGACATCCTCGACGACCTTGCCGCCTGGCAGGTGCCAGTGTCTGGCGTTCTCCCGACAGCGCATGCCGAGTCGAGCCAATTCTCGCCGTCATCGCCACGGATCGCGGCGAATCCGTCGTTACCCGGCGTCGCGTCTGCCGCTCCCGACTCGCCCTTGCTGGCGGCGCTCAGCGACGCGCCGACGCCGGTGGATCTGCTGGTCGAACTGACCGGGCAGTCGGTGGCCGACATACAGCTGGGGCTGCTCGAACTCGAACTCGACGGCTGGGCGGCCCAGACCTCCGGCGGTTGGGTCAGAAGAGGGGGGTGACGCCCTGCGTCATCTCTACCGGGATCGGGGCCGTCACGCGGCGCGGCGGAGGCGCCTACTCGCCGGCCGGCCCTCCCCACACTTCCAGATGATTGCGGCGAGCCCGCGATTTCTCCTCGTCGCTCAGGCTCCAGTCGCCGCCGTAGATCGCTTCTTCCCAGGCACCGTAGGCCGGATTGGGCAGCATGATGTAGCGGCTGCCGAAGGCATTGGCCTGGGCGTTGACGGCGGCCCGGCGGGCGGCGGCGGTATCGCGGTCGAAGCCGGCGGAAAAGTCGCCCAGGTTGTCGCCCATCAGCAGCACGACCCAGTGCGACTGCGAGACGCGCTGACGCCGTGGTGTCTTGTCGCTGGCGTCGCTGCGTGGCAGCAGGTGCTCGTCGTCTGCGTCGGGGAAGTCGACCTGCTGCAGGTTGCGCAGCGTTGCCTCGGCTTCGCTGTCGCGGCGGTTGGTGACGTAGAAGATCTCGACCCCGCGCGATGCCGCGTAATCCAGGAACGGCTTGGCGCCCGGCATCGGTATCGCGCTGGCCTTCTCCACCCACTGGTGCCAGCTTTCGCTGGCGTAGTTCTCGTCATTGGCGATCAGCCACGCCTCGTAGGGCGAGTTGTCGAGCACGGTTTCATCGACATCGACGACGATCGCCGGTGGGCGCTGCCCGCTCGTTTCGGTGGTGGAAAGGGCGCGGTCCAGATTCATGCGGGCCAGGTTGAAGGCCTGATGGCTGAGCGCGGCGTATTCGCCGGAAGATTGCATCCACACCGTTGCCATCACCAGTTCGTCGGAGAGGGAGACCTTCGGGGCTGGCGGTTGCGCGGGTTGCTGGGCACAGGCAGTGAGGCCGCCGGCCAGCGTCAGCGAGAGCAGCGTTAAAGAGAGCGGTGAACGGGGCATGGTCGGTTCCTCGTCGTCTTGTTGGCTTCGTCTTGTTGGCATGTATTCCGGACGGCTCGACCGGGCCGGCGTTAGCCGCACTCGCCACGCCGGATGCGGGGCGGGGTGCGGGGCGGGGTGCGACGTTGAGGCACGGCCGGGCGTCGTTCGGGCATGGTAGAATTTAGCCCATATCCAGCGACAGGTCGGCTCGCGGAAAGAAGGATCGAGATCATGCAGGACTTTGCAGCAGCCGTTGCGGCGCTCCGGCGCGGCGGCATCATCGCCTATCCCACCGAGGGTGTCTGGGGGCTGGGGTGCGACCCGGATGACGAACGGTCGCTGAACGCGTTGATCGCCCTCAAGGGGCGTGCCAGCGAGAAGGGGCTGATCCTGATCGCCGGGGACATCCGTCAGCTCGCGGCGTGGCTCGAAGGCGTCGACGACGATGCGATGGCGCGTCTCGCCGCTAGCTGGCCCGGCCCCAATACCTGGTTGATTCCCGACAATGGCCGGGCCGCGCCGCTGCTGCGAGGAAGCCATTCCACGCTGGCGGTTCGCGTCAGCGATCATCCGCTGGTCCAGGCGCTGTGCGCGGCCTGGGGCGGCCCGCTGGTGTCGACGTCGGCCAACCGGGCCGGCGAACCGCCGGCAATGAGTGCGTCACAGGTGCGCGAGACGTTCGGCGAGGCGCTGGACGCGGTGGTGGAAGGCCCGCTTGGCGGGCGCGATCGGCCGAGCACCATTCGCGACCTGATGACCAACGAGGTGCTGCGCGCCTGAGAGACCACCTTTACCCAGCGACATTTTCTCGCTTCACGCTCCGGATTTTCACGACTCTGGACGCTCACTCTCCCGACCTGAAGGAACGACGACCGTGGCACATCCGCATCTCGAACGCGTCAAGGACTATCTGCTCACCCTGCAGGACAGGCTCTGCGAATCGCTGGCCGAGCTCGATGGCGGGGAACGCTTCCGCGAGGAGACCTGGGATCGCCCCGAAGGCGGTGGCGGACGGTCGCGGGTGATCGAAGAGGGCGCGCTGTTCGAGAAAGGGGGCGTCAATTTTTCCCACGTCTACGGCGAGAAACTGCCGCCTTCGGCAACCGCGGCGCGCCCCGAACTGGCGGGTCGGAGCTTCCATGCGGTCGGCGTCTCCTGGGTGCTGCACCCACGCAATCCGCACGTGCCGACCGTCCACGGCAACGTGCGTTTCTTCATCGCCGACAAGCCGGGCGAGGAGCCGGTATGGTGGTTCGGCGGCGGCTACGATCTGACGCCCTATTATCCCTATCTCGAGGATGTCCAGCATTGGCATCGTGTCGCTAAGGCGGCCTGCGATCCTTTCGGCGAAGCGGTCTACCCCCGCTTCAAGGCCTGGTGCGACGACTATTTCTTCCTCAAGCATCGTGACGAGACCCGTGGGGTCGGCGGGCTGTTCTTCGATGATCTCAACGAATGGCCGTTCGAGGAGTGCTTCGCCTTCCAGCGCTCGGTCGGCGACAGTTTCATCGACGCCTTCGCGCCGATCGCCCAGCGCCGGCGCGATACGCCGTTCGGCGAGCGCGAGCGGGAATTCCAGTCTTATCGACGCGGTCGCTACGTCGAGTTCAATCTGGTGTGGGACCGCGGTACTCTGTTCGGCCTGCAGAGCGGCGGGCGCACCGAGTCGATTCTGATGTCGATGCCGCCACTGGCCCGCTGGCAGTACCAGTGGGCGCCGCAGCCCGGTTCCGAAGAGGCGCGGCTGCTCGCCTATCTCCAGCCCCGTGACTGGCTGAATACACCGGAGGAACACCTGCCGACATGACCGACCGCTACGCCGTTTTCGGCCATCCCATCGGGCATTCCAAATCGCCGCGAATCCATGCCGCGTTCGCCGAGCAGACCGGCGAAGCCATCGCCTACACTGCGATCGAAGCGCCGGTCGCGGATTTCGCGGGGGCCTGGCGTGCCTTCGTCGCAGCCGGTGGCCGGGGCGCCAACGTGACGGTGCCGTTCAAGCAGGAGGCCTTCGCGCTGGCGGAAGTGCTCTCGCCACGGGCCAGACTGGCCGGGGCGGTGAATACGTTGATGTTGGGTCGCGATGGCAAGCTTTACGGCGATACCACCGACGGTGTGGGGCTGGTTCGGGATCTTGAGGCTCATGCCGCGCCGCTGGCGGGCGCCCGCGTGCTGCTGCTCGGCGCCGGGGGCGCGTCGCGTGGCGTGATCGAGCCGCTGCTAGAAGCCGGTGTCGCATCGCTGACGGTCGCCAACCGCACCGTGGCCAAGGCCGAGGCGCTGGCGGCGCTGTTTGCCGACAAGGGCGAGGTGTCCGGATGCGGTTTCGATGACGTGGCGGGGCCGTTCGATCTGGTGATCAACGCCACCAGCGCCAGCCTGGCCGGCGATCTGCCGCCACTGCCAGCGGCGCTTTTCACTGCCGAGGGGCTGGCCTACGACATGATGTATGCCGCCGAACCGACCGTGTTTCTGCGCTGGGCGGCCGAGCAGGGCGCGCGGTCGGTCGACGGGCTCGGCATGCTGATCGAGCAGGCCGCGGAATCCTTCTGGCTGTGGCGTCAGGTGCGCCCGGATACCGTACCGCTGCGGGAGTTACTGCGGAGCGAGCTGTAACTTGAGTTTCGGCAAGGCAACGAATTCCAGCAGAGTCAGCTTACTACTGTCCGAGTCTTAACGACCCTCTTGCTCGTGATTGCGAGGGGCAAGCCCCTCGCGCTCCCCTTTTGTGACGCCACAGACGGCGAAACTCTGAACGCCAATCGCCCGCGCTCGGGTCGGCGCGAAAGGGTATCTGACCGCCATGGATGGCGGAAATGCAGAAAATGCAGGAGCAATTTTCTGCCTGCCCAACGCGCCTCTTGCGTCCTGCTGCGCTAAAACATCCTGTCCCGCTTGCAGGGCCGGGGTTGGCCATCCATGGCCAACCCGTTCGGCGAACCGGGCATCACTCAGATGCCCGGTTCGCCTCACCCATGACGCAAGACCCGGCACGGGCGATCGTCGTCCAGCGCCATCTGGAAGGCGTCATTGGGTGGCTGATTCAAGCCTATCGGTTCTACCTGCCAGCAACCTGTCCCGCAAATGCCGACAGGTGGAACGTTAAACCTTGCAGCTGGGTCGTTTGCCCTCGGCCCTGGCCTGCTCATAGCGTGGCTGGGCTTCGTTGAGCCGCTCATTCAAACCTTCCATGCGCTGGCTGTTGCTGGGGTGGGTGGACATCCAGGCCGGCGGTTCGCCCTGACTGTTGGCTGACATGTTCTGCCACAGCTGGAGGCTGGCGCTGGGGTCGAAGCCGGCATCGGCCATCAGGTCCAGCCCTACCAGATCCGCTTCCGACTCCTGCTTGCGCGAGAAGGGCAGGATGACGCCATACTGCGCCCCGGCGCCCAACAGCCCCATGACCTGCTCGCCCCCCGCGCCTTCGAGGCCGGCAACGGTCTGCAGTATCGAAAGCCCGCTCTGCGTCGCGGCCTGGGTGGAGACCCGCTCGTTGGCGTGGTGTGCCAGCACGTGGCCGACTTCATGGCCGATGACCGCGGCGAGTTGATCCTGGTTGGTGGCGACATCGAGCAGGCCAGTGTTGACGCCGATGTAGCCGCCGGGCAAGGCGAAGGCGTTGGCGGTATCGTCCTTGAACACCTTCACTTCCCACTCGGAGATGCCGGCGCTGGCGGGCACTTCGGCGGTGATCGCCTTGGCCACGCACTGCACGTAGGTTGCCTGGGCACCGCTGACCGTGGGCAGCTCCTGCTCGTACTGCGCGAAACTCTGCTCGCCCATCTGAGCCAACTCATCGTCGGAGTAGAACGCCAGCTGGTTGCGCCCCAGCGGCGACGTGCTGCAGGCGCTGAGCAGCGCGGCAAGGCCGAGGGCGCCGATCACCCGGCGCGAAGGTTTTCCTGACATGAGAGGCTTCGAATCTTCCATGATGGTCTCCAAGATCTGCCTGAATCGTATGTTGTCGGGGTGGTTGGCCGAGACGGGTCATCGATTGGCACAAGATACCCGGCCTGTCGGGGCGGTCAACCGTCCACCGGCACGGTATCTGGTGCGGACGTGGTCTGCTCGCCGATGTCGAGGATCAGTGTCGGTGCGGTGACGATGCCGTCGAGCGCTGCGGGCAAGGTCGGTGTCAGCGACAGCTGGCTGCCTGCCGGCAGTTCGCCGCGACGACTGAGCTGGCGGGCGAGCGAAAGCAGCGACGAGACGCGCTCGGCGCGGGAAGCCAGGGCATCGATACCGGCCGGTTCGAGTGCCACGGGAAGCGTGACAGTGGCCGGTTCACCGCCCTGCAACTGGATCGGCTCGTCGACTTCGCCGCTGGCGGGTTCGGCGCCCGGCACCTGCAACTGCCAATCGAAGCCCTGCAGCTCGATCGGCGGCGCGCTGGCGGGCAATGTCATGGCGAGGGGAAGATCGATATTGACCGGCAGGCCGGCCAGCGCAAGTCCGGAGCTCAAGAGCGTGAGTTCGTCGATGTCTTCCAGGCCGGGCGAAAAGTGGTAGTTCCCGATACGGACGTTTTCGACACCCATCGAGGAAAGGGCGATCCGCCCCAGCATGAAGCCGACCTGCGGCAGCGCCAGGCAACCGCCCAGCAAGGACACCAACATCAGCGCGATGAACGGGCGGGAACGAGACGGCATCGCCTCTCTCCTTGAATTAGTGGCGGTCGGGAAAGGGTGGTGAAGCGGCGGTGCATGGAAACATCCTGCGTCGAGTCCGGGGTGCTGCAAAAGCCCCCGCGACTGGACCTACGGAACCAACCGGCACAAGATACGCTGTTTCCGGCAATCCGCAATCGTCACGAATGACGATCTTCAGCGCTGTTTCATGAGGTTGCCGGTATGGTCTCGATCGTGAATGTCAATGAGGAGAGTGGAAGATGGATGGTGATCTGGCGCTACGTTTGAGCCGCCTGCTGGACCGTGTCGAGGGGTGGTTGCCGGAGCAGCCGCCAGCGGTCGACTGGAGTCGCGATATCGCAGCGCTATGGCAGTCTCACCCGCTCGGTGGGCAGTTGGTGGCGGTATCGCCCCGCGACGGGGTTCGGCTCGATGATCTGATCGGCGTCGAGCGTCAGAAACGTGCCCTGCTCGACAACACCCGCGCCTTCCTCAAGGGCTATCCTGCCAACCACGCCTTGCTGTGGGGCGCGCGCGGCAGCGGCAAGTCCTCGATGGTTCGTGCCTTGCTCAACACGCTGGCCGGTGAAGGGCTGCGCTTGATTCAGGTCGATCGTCACGACCTGGTGGCGTTGCCGATCCTGGTGCAGCGCCTGCGCGACCGGCCAGAGCGCTTTGTCGTCTATTGCGACGATCTCTCTTTCGAAGGCAGCGACGATGCCTACAAGGCATTGAAGAGCGTGCTCGATGGCACGCTGACCGGGCCGCCGGAAAACGTGCTGCTGTACGCGACCTCCAACCGTCGGCATCTGCTGCCGGAATCCATGGCCGACAACCAGGAAACTCACCTGGTCGATGGCGAACTCCACCATGGCGATGCCGTGGAAGAGAAGATCTCGCTGTCGGATCGCTTCGGCCTGTGGCTCGCCTTTCATCCGTTCAGTCAGCAGGCCTATCTCGAGACCTGCCAGCACTGGGTCGCTCATCTGGCCGGCGAGGGCGCGTGGAGCGAGGAGGCCCGCGCCGAAGCAGTGCGCTATGCCACCTTGCGTGGCGTGCGCAGCGGCCGGGCGGCGTGGCAATTCGCCTGTCAATGGATAGGTTCTCGCGCTATTCGCTGAGCCTTCACCCCCGAGAATGAGATACCCTCATTCGAAAGCATGAGCTACCGTCCTGGTAGCGTTGTCGTATTGAGGGGGGAACGGGTGAAAGCATCGCGCTTGCCGATGTGGCTGATCCTGCTGGGCATCCTGCTGTTGACGCTGTTCTTCGGCCGGATGCTGCAACAGGCGCTGCACAACGACCAGTTGGGTTTCGAGCGGGATCTGCGCTTTCAGTCGCAGGAACAGGGAATCACCATCCGCGCCTCCCGGGCCGGGCTGGAGCGACGCGTTCAACTACTCGCTTCGACGCTCTCCGCCGACCCCGTGGTACGGGAGCTGCTGGCTCGCGCTGCCGACAGCGGCGAGCCCGGGCAGCTGGATCAGCTGCGTCAGCAACTGCGCTCGCGGCTTTCGCCCTACTGGCAGTCGCTGCAGGATGGCTCCGCCGAGGCATTGAATGTCTATCGCCAGCATCAAGGCGAACTGACCACATTCCTGCGCATGCAGGCGCCCCAGCATTTCGATGATACGCCGGAAGCCGGTCGGTGGCTGGCGCAGAGCGCACTGCAGACCCAGCGCGCGCAAGCCGGCGTCGCCAGCGATGGCCATCGCGCTGCCACCGCGGGTGTCGCGCCGGTGCTGGTGCCCTCGAGTGGCGATACGCAGCCGCAGGCATCGGGACTGCTCGAGATCGAGTTCGGTGTCATCACTGACGTCGAAAAGCTCGGCGAGCAGCTGGGTGGCGGTGTTGCCGTACTGTTCCACGATACCCAGGACGTCGATATTCAAGATAGGGATGTATCAGTCGAAGACGCCCGCCGTGGCCAAGATCAGGGCCATGGCGTTTCGGGTTCGGGCTTGTCGGATACAGCGCTGCCAGCGGGCGCGCCGGGCGGTGAAGGCGCGTGGTGGGTCGGCGATGCCCGGCAGCCTCTGATCAAGCGATGGCTGACCGCCGGGCATCTCCCCGTCATGAAGCCAGGCGAGCCCGCTCATCGGGTCGTTCACGACGAGGACGGCACCGGCTATCTGCTTTCGCTGATACCGTTACAGGCGAGCGGCAGCCAAGACGGCACACCGGTCACCGCCGTGGCGGTCTGGAAAGATATTACCGCGCAACTCGACCATCGCGATGCGTTGGTGGTCGACACCTGGTTACGCTGGGGGGTGGCATGGCTGATCGCCGAGAGCTGTCTGCTATTCCTGTTATGGGGAACGCGACGAGTCACCCGTCATGCAATGATGGAGAGCCATCGGCGCCTGAAAAATCAGAAGGAGGCGCTGCAAACGCTCAATGATATCGCCGCGTTGCAGAACACGTCCTTTCTCGAACTCATCGACCACGCGCTCGACGCAGGCTGTCGCTTTCTCGGCATGCCCTTCGGTATCGTCAGCCATATCGAGAACGGGATTTATCACGTCGAGTCGGCACACTCCCCGGGCGGTATCCTCAAATCAGGCCAGACATTCGATGTGCGGGAGACGTTCTGCGAGTTTACGCTCCAGGCCGATGACGTCGTGGCATTCGCTGATGCCGACGAGGCGGGTCATGGTGAGCATCCTTGTCGTGTCGTACATGCGTTCAAGGGTTATATCGGCGCGCCACTATGGGTGAACGGACAGCGTTACGGCACGCTCGGTTTCAGCAGTGATACCGTACGGGAAAGTTCTTTCGACGAAGCCGAGCAGGAGTTCGTGAGGTTGTTGGCCCGCTGGGTAGGGTCCACGCTCTCTCGCTGGAAGGAGATCGAGGCGCGCGAGGAATTGAGCCATCGCTTGACCAAGATTGCCTCGCAGACCCCCGGCCTGATCTATCAGTATCGCCAGGATCCCGAGGGTCGCCCCTCGTTTCCCTACGCCAGTGACGCCATCAAGGAGCTCTACGGCTTGACGCCGGAAGAAGCGGCGGCGGATGCCTCCCAGGTTTTTGCGCTGGTTCACGAAGACGACCTCGAGCGTTTGATTCTTACGGTCAAAGAGTCGGAACGTGATCTGACGCCCTGGAATTGCGAATATCGCGTGCGCCGCGACAATGGTGATTTCATCTGGCTCTCCGGCCAGTCCATCCCCGAGCGCGAGTCCGATGGCGGAACGATATGGCACGGATTCCTGCATGACGTGACCGCGCGCAAGCGTGACGAGAGTCTCAAGAGCGAGTTCATCTCCACCGTCAGCCACGAGCTGCGCACGCCCTTGACCTCGATTTCCGGCGCGCTGGGTCTGATCCAGGGCGGAGCCCTCGGAACGCCGCCGGAAGCCATGCGGGGTATGCTCGTCACGGCCCACAACAATGCGCAACGTCTGATTCTGCTGATCAACGACCTGCTCGACATAGAGAAACTGGTGGCGGGCAAGATGGCGTTCCAGATGCAGGAGCAGCCGCTGATGCCGCTGATCGATCAGGCCATCGATTCCAATCAGGCGTATGCCGCCCAGTTCCGCACGAGGCTCGTGATCACCGAGCGGCTGGATGACGCCGGGGTCAATGTCGACGCCATGCGTCTCCAGCAGGTGATGAGCAACCTGCTCTCCAACGCTGCCAAATTCTCTCCGCCGGAGACGCAGGTCGAGGTGCGTGTCGAGTCAATCGCCGATCGCGTTCGCATCAGCGTGATCGACAGCGGGCCGGGAATACCCGAAGAGTTCCACGAGCGCATTTTCCAGAAATTTTCCCAGGCGGATGCCTCGAGCACGCGAAAGCAGGGCGGTACCGGGCTTGGGCTCGCGATCACCCGCGAGCTCGTCGAGCGCATGCGCGGATCGATCAATTTCTTCTCGGAGCCGGGGCATGGCGCCTGCTTCTTCGTCGAGCTGCCGTGCTTCGACCTGCCCCAAGAGGCCATGGATCAGGTATCGACCCACGAGGTCGACGAAGCGGCCGAAGCCAGTTTCTCCGGTTCAAGGCTGCTGATCGTGGAAGACGACCCGGACACGGCGGCGCTGCTGGCCACGCTGGTGCGGCACTGGGGATATCGGGCCGAGGTTGCGCATACCATGAACGATGCGATGAAATGGCTCGAGCGCCGTAGCTTCGACGCCATCACCCTCGACCTGATGCTGCCCGACGGTAACGGCTTGACGCTGCTGCGCCAGTTGCGGGAGCAGCCGCAGACCCGGGACATTCCCGTGCTGGTGGTATCGGCGACCGCGGAGGAGGGGCAACTGGAGATTGGCGGTCGGCTGGAAGCGGTGAACTGGCTGGTCAAGCCTTTCGATGAGCAGCGCCTGTCGAGCGTGCTTCGCAGTTCGCTGAGTCTGCGACCGCCACGCGAACGCATCCTGCATATCGAAAGCGACCCCGAACTGTCTCATCGTGTCGCCGGGCAGGTCGCGTCGAGCATGACCCTGGACGTGGCCCGTTCACTGCAGGAAGCCCGCTATCTGCTCGACAGCAATGAGTACGGATTGATTTCGCTGGATCTGACGGCCTCGCGGGGCCCGGGCTGGGAGGTGATTCCGCTGTTGAGTCAATTGGTCCAGCAGCCGGCCGTCGTCATTCTGTCCGAAGAAGCGTTGGCGCCGACCTTGCTGGGGCGCGTGAAGACGGCGATTGCCAAGCCGGGGCTTTCGGCCGAGGCATTGAGGGAAGCTTTCGAGCGCCAGCTTCATGGCGCCGGTGCACCGCCGGACGAAGATCAGGAGAACGAGCACTGAAAATGAAACCCCTTCAACGTATCTTGCACGTCGAGGACGATATCTCGATTCAGGAAGTGACCAAGCTGGCGCTAGAGGTCGTCGGCGGACTCGAGATCACGAGCTGCGACGATGGCCAGGCGGCAATCGCCCGTGCCCACGAGTGGCAGCCGGATCTGGTTCTGCTCGATGTCATGATGCCGGGGATCGACGGACCCACGACCCTGGCAAAACTCCGCGAACAGCCCTCCACGCAGTCGATCCCGGTAGTGTTCATGACTGCCAAGGTCCAGCCCAGCGAGATCGAGCACTATCTTTCCATCGGTGCGCTGGATGTCTTGATCAAGCCCTTCGATCCAATGACGCTGGCGGAACAGTTGCGCAAGATCTGGGAGCATTCGCATGACTGATGTCGACGTCCAGGCACGGCTGGCGGCACTGCGCGAGCAATACGGCCGCCGGCTACGGGACGATCTGCAGACGATGATGGCGCAGACCCGGGAGCTGAGCGAACACCAGACTGCGGTCAAGGCCGACTCTCTCGAAACGCTGCGCCAGGGGCTGCATCGTATGGCGGGTTCCGCCGGTACCTTCGGCTATGCGGCTTTGAGCCAGGACGCTCGCGAGATGGAGGTATGGCTGCAGACGTTGATCGAGGGCAGTAGCCAGCCGACGCTCCAGATGTTGACGGCGCTCCACGACCGTTTGTCGAACAGCTACCGAAACCTGGAGCGCATGCAGATAGCGGGTATGACCGAGCCCGACGACAGCCATCCGCTGGCCAGCGGCGAGCGAGCGATACGGGTTGCCGTGCTGGCCGATGGCGATACCGGTGAGCTGATTCGCTCGTTGAGCGGGTTCGGTTACGAGTGTCGCGATCTCGACGCTCGGGAGATCGGCGCCGATTGGCGGCCGGATATCGCTATCGTCGACACCGCCAAGGTGGAATACGACGTCTGGAAGCCGGCCGTTGGAGCGATTCCCGAGGCGGCGTTGATCGTGCTGAGCGCCGCCGGCGACTTCGAGACACGCCTGGACGCCGTTCGCAATGGCGCGCAGGGGTTCTTCATGCATCCGGTGGACGTGCCCTCGCTGGAGCACCGCTTGCGGTATTTGATCAACCTGCCCCAGCAGGATCCCTATCGGGTCCTGATCGTGGACGATGACATCGAACTGGCCGAGCATTTCCGGCTGACGCTGAAACAGACCGGCATCGAGTCCCGGGTGATCAGCGATCCCCGCGATGTCTTGATCGGGCTGCGGGACATCGTGCCGGATCTGGTGCTGATCGATATCAACATGCCGGGCTGCTCCGGGCCGGAACTGGCTCGTATCATTCGCTTCGATGACGACTGGCTGAAGATCCCGCTCATCTACCTTTCGGCCGAGTCGAACGTCCATCGCCAGGCCCAGGCACTGGCCCAGGCGGGAGACGATTTCCTGGTCAAGCCCATTGGGGACATGGCGCTGGTTTCCGCGGTCACAGCGCGAGCACAGCGATCCCGCCAGCTCAGCATGGCGCTGGCTCGCGACGGGCTCACCGGCCTAATCAAGCATCCGGCGATCAAGGAGTTGATCGAACTCGAGGTGGCGCGCAGCCAGAGGACGCAGGCGGGCGCCTGCGTCGTGATGATCGATATCGATCGCTTCAAGTCGATCAATGATACCTATGGTCATGGCACCGGCGACTATGTCATTCGCCTGCTGGCCAATCTGCTGCGCCAGCGTCTGCGCCGGGTAGACCATGTCGGACGCTACGGCGGCGAGGAGTTCGTTGCCGTGCTGCCATCCTGTCAATTGGAGAACGCGCGCGAGACTATCGAACGCATTCGAATCAGCTTTTCCCAGCTCGAATGCGTGGCGGCGGACGAGGTCTTTCACGCGACGTTCAGCGCTGGCGTTGCCAGCACCCGGGAGTGGCCGAACGCCGAGGCGCTGCTCGAGGCTGCCGACAAGGCGATGTACGAAGCCAAGCAGGCCGGACGCAATCAGACCCGGATAGCCACGCCTTGACACCCTGCGCGGCTGGCCGCCGTGCGACGGAATACGATGCTCCCGCCGGGTACGTTCGTCAGCGCCCGCGGCGGCTCTTGCGCGCCTCGCGGGTCCGGCTCAGCTGCCGTCCACGCGCCTTTTCGCGATCGCTGGCGCCGGCCTGATTGTCGTAGGGGTTGTTGCCGGAGCGGAATTCGAAGCGAATCGGCGTGCCGCGCACCTTCAATACCTTGCGGAAGGTATTGGTGAGATAGCGCCTGTAGGCTTCCGGCAGGGATGATGTCTGGTTGCCGTGAACGACGATGATCGGCGGGTTGCTGCCGCCCTGGTGCGCCATGCGCAGCTTGGGGCGACGACCATGGATCATCGGCGGCTGATGCTCGCTGACCGCATCCTGCAGGATCGAGGTCAGGCGGTTGGTCGACCAGTGGCTGTTGGCGCTGTCGAAGGCCTTGTCGACCGACTTGTAGAGATCGCCGACACCGGTGCCATGCAGGGCCGAGATGAAATGCAGCTCGGCATAGTCGGCGAATCCCAGGCGACGCTTGATGTCGGAGCGCATCTTGTCCCGCGCTTCGCTTTCCAGACCATCCCATTTGTTGACCGCCAGAACCAGCGCGCGGCCGCTGCTCAGCACGTAGTCCAGCAGGTGCAGATCCTGCTCCACCAGGCCGGTGCGCGCATCCAGCACCATGATCGCGACATGGCACTCCTTGATCGCTTCCAGCGTCTTGATGATCGAGAACTTCTCGGCGATCAGGCTGACGTTCTTGCGACGCCGTACGCCGGCGGTATCGACCAGCACGTAGGGCTTGCCGCGGCGTTCGAAGGGGATCTCGATGGCGTCGCGGGTGGTGCCGGCTTCGTCGAAGACGACCACGCGGTCTTCTCCCAGCATGCGGTTGACCAGCGTCGACTTGCCGACATTGGGACGACCGATGACGCCGATATGAATGCCGGGATGATTGCCGGCGGGCCCGGCGTCCGGGTCGCGCTCGGGGAAGGGCGCCAGCACTTCGTCGATCAGCGTGGTGACGTTACGCCCATGCGCTGCGGCGATCGGGTGTGGGTCGCCCAGACCCAAGGCCCAGAAGTCGGCCATTGCAGTCTGCTCTTCGAGCCCGTCGGTCTTGTTGACTACCAGCCAGGTCTTCTTCTGATTCACACGCAGGTGATTGGCGATCGCCTGATCGGCCGGCATCAAGCCAGCACGCCCGTCGACCATGAACAGCACGATATCGGCCTCGTCGATAGCGGTCAGGGACTGCTCCGCCATGGCCGCGTCGATGCCTTGTTCGTCACCGCTGATGCCGCCGGTATCGATGACGGTGTAGGTCTTGTCGCCGAGCTGGCCGCTGCCGTACTTGCGGTCGCGGGTCAGACCGGGGAAATCGGCCACCAGTGCATCGCGGGTGCGTGTCAGGCGGTTGAAAAGCGTCGACTTGCCGACGTTGGGTCGGCCAACCAGGGCGATAACGGGATTCATGGCGATTCGCAAAAGGGCGGTGACAAGGTGGACGATCGGAGGGAGGGGTCGGGTGACCCGGTACGATCGATGCTAATAGCCCGGCATTCTAGCATGCGAGAAGCGCGAAGTCCGAACCTCTCGATATCGTCTTCCATAACGCCATCGGCCCCGCCGAGGCGGGGCCGATGAGCCGTCACCCGATGGCGATCAATTCCTGTCGGAAAGCGTCTCGAGGTCGTAGGCGACGAGGGTGCCGTCGTTGCTCAGCGCGTAGATGCGCTGATTGCCGGTCAACAGCGGCAGCGTCAGTCCATCGCCGCCGATCTCTACCCGTCCGTTCATTTCGCCGGTCGAGGCGTCGATGAGATGGATATAGCCATCGTAGTCGCCCACCACGATGTTGCCGTCGACGAACGAGGGCGCGGTCAGCGAACGGCCTTCGAGGGTGTCGGAGTCCCACATCACGCGGCCGGTGTCGGCCTCGATCGCGATGACATGGCTCGCTTCGTTGACCGTGAACAGATAGTTGCCGACCACCAGCGGGGTCAGGTAGCTGGACTCTTCATGCTCCCACAGTACCTTGCCGGAAGTGGCTTCCAGTGCCAGCAGACGGCCGTTGTAGCTGGTCACGAACAGGCGCCCATCCTGGGTCAGCACCGGCTGGCCGTCGAGATCGACGAGCTGGTCGACTTCTGTGCGGCCCTGCGGGACGGCGACGCGCATGTCCCACAGTGGCTGACCGCTGCGGTTGTCCAGCGTCACCAGGCGGCCGTTGGCGAATCCGGCGAAGGAGACCGGTTCGATGACACGAGGCGCGCCAGTGCCGCGCAGGGTCAATGCCGGCTGGGAACTGGAGTAGACCCACTGCTCGTTGCCATTCAGGCGGTCGAGCGCGGTGACGGCGCCATCGACGCTCTGTACGACGACCAGCTCGCTGTTGACCTGGGGGGCGGCCAGCACTTCGCTGGAGACACGCGATTTCCAGTCGATGCTGCCGTCTTCACGATCGATGGCCAGCACTTCGCCGTTGCGGGTGCCGATATAGAGACGGCTGCTGTCGGCGCCGATGCCGCTGGAGATGGGCGTGCCCAGCTCGACTTCCCAGCGGGTTTCGCCGCTGTCGGTGTCGATGGCGCGCAGGTCACCGGTTTCGTCGACGGCATAAATGGTGCCGCTATCGACGATGGGGGTGAGCGGATAGCGGGCGCGACCCAGGCCTTCGCCGATTCCCTGGTCCCAGCGCTCGTCGAGGCTGACCTTGGGCGTGAAGTCCTGGAGTTCCTTGGGCGGATACTGCGGCTCGACGCTGCCGGCGCAGCCGGCCAGCAGTGTCGCGGTCAACCCCAGCGGCAGAAGTAGGTGAGTCAATTTCATCAGGTGGCGTCCTCCGCACCGAGATCGTCTAGCTTGAGCTGCAGGCCGTAAAGGGTCTGGTCGGCATCCTGCGCCAGACTCTGCGCCTGCTGGTAGGCGTTACGCGCATCCTCGGGGCGTTCGAGCGCGACGTAGGCATCACCGAGCACATTCTGGCGCTGCGCTTCCAGTGCGCTCGGCACGCTCTCCTCGAGGGTCGTCAGGGCGGTTTTTGCATCGTCGCCGGCAATCTGCAGGCGTGCGAGGTCGATGCGCGCCAGGCTCTGCATGTAGGGGCGGTCACTGTTGGCGACGACATCGTTCAGCGCCTGGCGGGCGCGTTCGTTGTCTTCGGCATTGATCGCGATCTTGGCTTCCAGTAGGCCGGCCAGATCGGCATAGAGCGTATCGCCGTGGTCGCTCTGCAGGCCGTCGGCCAGGTCGAACGCCTGGGTGCGGGCGTTGTCGTCGAGGGTGTCGCTGCTGGCGATCGCGATCAGCTGCTGGTAGGCATTGGAGGCCTCGGCGGATTGGCCTTCCTGGTAACGCTGCCACGCCTGCCAGCCGAACACGCCGGCCGCGGCGATGACGATGCCCACCAGCAGGGCGCTTCCGTTGGACTTCCACCACTGTTTGATCGCGTCCAGCTGCTCTTCTTCGGTCCTAAGCTCCGCCACGGGCGGTCTCCTTACACTATTGACTACGAGCTACGAGCTACGAGCTACGAGCTACGAGCTACGAGCTACGAGCTACGAGCTACGAGCTACGAGCTACGAGCTACGAGCTACGAGCTACGAGCTACGAGCTACGAGCTACGAGCTACGAGCTACGAGCTACGAGCTACGAGCTACGAGCTACGAGCTACGAGCTACGAGCTACGAGCTACGAGCTACGAGCTACGAGCTACGAGCTACGAGCTACGAGCTACGAGCTACGAGCTACGAGCTACGAGCTACGAGCTACGAGCTACGAGCTACGAGCTACGAGCTACGAGCTACGAGCTACGAGCTACGAGCTACGAGCTACGAGCTACGAGCTACGAGCTACGAGCTACGAGCTACGAGCTACGAGCTACGAGCTACGAGCTACGAGCTACGAGCTACGAGCTACGAGCTACGAGCTACGAGCTACGAGCTACGAGCTACGAGCTACGAGCTACGAGCTACGAGCTACGAGCTACGAGCTACGAGCTACGAGCTACGAGCTACGGTTAGCGCCAGCGTCGGGGCGCTATGAAAGCCGTGCGAGCCAGGCGATGGCGTCGTCCAGCTCGAGTGTCTGTTGTTCGCTGTCGTCA
Source organism: Salinicola salarius (assembly GCF_002179555.1). Taxonomy (GTDB): domain Bacteria; phylum Pseudomonadota; class Gammaproteobacteria; order Pseudomonadales; family Halomonadaceae; genus Salinicola; species Salinicola salarius_A. The sequence continues at coordinate 57,481 of NZ_NHOU01000018.1, forward strand.
CGCAGCGGTTTCAGGGTCAGTTGGCCCTTGGCGATTTCGTCCTCGCCGAGAATCAGCGCTACCCGGGCGCCGCTGCGATCGGCACGCCGGATCTGACTCTTGAAGCTACCGCCGCCGCAGTGTACCTGAAGCCGCAGCGCGGGCAGAGCGTCACGCAGGCGCTCGCCCAGCAGCAGCGCCTCGCGCTCGGCGGCATCGCCCATCGCCAGCAGGTAGGCATCGGCACCGCCCTTGGCATCTTCGGGGATCAGATCGAGGGTTTCCAGCAGCAGCATGAGGCGCTCGAGACCGATAGCGAAGCCGACGCCCGGTGTCGGCTTGCCGCCGAGCTGTTCGACCAGGCCGTCGTAGCGCCCGCCACCGCAGACCGTGCCCTGGCTACCAAGTGCGGTGGTCGTCCACTCGAATACGGTACGCGAGTAGTAGTCGAGACCACGCACCAGTCGCGGGTTGATGCGATAGCCGATACCGGCGGCATCCAGCGTCGATTTCAACTGTTCGAAATGCACGCGGGACTCCTCGTCGAGGTGGTCCAGCAGCTGTGGTGCCCCGGCGAGCATTTCCGACATGGCCGGATTCTTGGAATCCAGGATCCGCAGCGGGTTGGTCTTCAGCCGCCGTTGCGAATCCTCGTCGAGAACCTCGCGATGGGACTCGAAGTAGGCGACCAGCGAGTCGCGATAGTTCGCGCGGGCTTCCGGCGAGCCCAGCGAGTTGAGCTCGAGGGTGACGTGTTCGGCCATGCCGAGCTGACGCCACAGTCGGGCGGAAAGCAGGATGATCTCGGCGTCGATATCGGGGCCGGTCATGCCGTAAGCCTCGATACCGATCTGGTGGAACTGGCGATAGCGGCCTTTCTGCGGGCGCTCGTAGCGGAACATCGGGCCCATGTACCACAGCCGCTGCGTCTGGTTGTGCAGCAGGCCGTGTTCCATGGCGGCACGCACGACGGCGGCAGTGTTTTCCGGGCGCAGTGTCAGGCTTTCGCCGTTGCGGTCGTCGAAAGTGTACATCTCCTTCTCGACCACGTCGGTCGCTTCGCCGATGGAGCGGGCGAAGAGCGCGGTCTGCTCGACGATCGGGGTGCGGATCTCGCGATAATCGTAACGGTCTACCAGCGAGCGCAGTTGTCGCTCGACGTACTGCCATGCGGGGGATTGATCCGGCAGCAGATCGTTCATGCCGCGAATGGCTTGTAGTTTGTTGCTCAACTGATACTCCTGCCTATAGCAGAACGCCACAGGCAGCCTGCCTGGGCGTTCGTCGGTTACTCTCTGATTGTGGGTCGCGAGGCGTCAAGCCTCACGGGGCACTCTGTTACGCTTCGCCTGCTCTTTCATGCTTGGCGCGCACTTTTCTAGGCTTCTCGTGCAATCAGGTCGCCGGCGCGGCTCTCTTTCTCTTTGGCCTTGGTGCGGATCAACGCTTCGAGATCGTCGACCAGGTGGTCGTTGCGCAGCTTGCTGGCCGGCTTGCCATCGATGTAGACCAGATTAGCCGGGCTGCCGCCGGTGAGGCCGATGTCGGTTTCCTTGGCTTCCCCGGGGCCGTTGACCACGCAGCCGATGACCGAGACGTCGAGCGGTGTCATGATGTCTTCGAGACGTTCCTCGAGCGCGTTCATGGTCGCGATGACATCGAAATTCTGGCGCGAGCAGCTGGGGCAGGCGATGAAGTTGATGCCCTTGGCACGCAGCTTCAGGCTTTTCAGCATATCGAAGCCGACCTTGATCTCCTCGACCGGATCGGCGGCCAGCGAGACGCGAATCGTGTCGCCGATGCCGTCCATCAGCAGCATGCCGAGGCCGATGGAGGACTTCACTGTGCCGGAACGCAGGCCACCGGCTTCGGTGATGCCCAGGTGCAGCGGCTGCTCGATCTGCTTGGCCAGCAGCCGGTAAGCCGATACGGCCATGAACACGTCGCTGGCCTTGACGCTGACCTTGAAGTCGGGGAAATCGAGCCGGTCGAGATGGTCGATGTGGCGCATGGCCGACTCGACCAGCGCTTCCGGGGTCGGTTCGCCGTATTTCTTCTGCAGATCCTTTTCCAGCGAACCGGCGTTGACGCCGATACGGATCGGGATGCCGTGATGGCGCGCGGCATCCACCACCGCACGGACACGGTCTTCGCGGCCGATGTTGCCGGGGTTGATGCGCAGGCAATCGACACCGAGCTCGGCCACCCGCAGGGCGATCTTGTAGTCGAAATGGATGTCGGCCACCAGTGGTACGCTGACCTGACGTTTGATCTTGCCGAAAGCTTCGGCGGCATCCATGTCCGGCACCGAGACGCGCACGATGTCGGCACCGGCCTGCTGCAGACGCTGGATCTGCGCGACGGTGGCGGCGACATCGTTGGTGTCGGTGTTGGTCATGCTCTGTACGGCGATGGGGGCACCGCCGCCGACAGGCACATGGCCGACATGGATTTGTCGAGAGAGACGGCGGGTGATCGGAGATGGCGTATGCATGGCGCTTCTCAGTCTCCCAGGGTGAAGCGGGCAACGTTGTTGCCGCCCGTGTATTGACTCAGGTCGACCGATTCTCCGCGGTATTCGAGCGTCACGCCACTGGCGTTGCCGATGGTCAGGCGGAAGGGCGGTTCACCCTCGGCGCTTGCCTGGCTGCCGGCGGACTGCAGACCGCTGAAGATTCGGTCGTCGTTGGCATCATAGATCTCGGTCCATGACTCTTGGTTGAAAGTCAGGGAGAGCGTGTCGTCGTTCGTCGCGGCCGGGGTCGCCGTATCTGTCGCCGCGGCGTCTTCGGACGGCGCCGAAATCACGTCGTCCGCCGCCGAGCCGACCTGTTCGGCCTGCCGAGCATCGGCATCCGGAGTCGTCGTCTCCGCGGATGCGGAGACGCCAGTGCCGGCCTCGGTATCACTGCCGGTGCCGGTGAGCGTGGCGTCGTTCAGCGAGCTCGAGCTGTCCGACCCGGACGAAGGCGTATCCTGCCGAGTGGGCACCGGCGGTAGCTGGGTATCGGTGTTGGGTGTCATCGCGGTACTGCCGGAATTCGCGGCGTCGGCATTGGCATCGTTGCCGTTCAGGCGATCGACGGCGATCGGACTGTCGTCGCTGCCGCCACCGAAGATCTCGTTGCCTTCCCGACTCTGCCACCAGAGCAGCGTCAGCGAGATCAGGCCGATGATCACCAGGAGGGTGAACAGGCGGAAAATCCAGACGCCGGCCCGGGAAGGCGGGCGCGAGGTATGGACCGGTGCCAGCTTGCGCTCCATGTCGCCTCGCCCGTGGGTGGTATCGTAGGCGCCGACGACCCGTGACTCGTCCATCCCTAGCAGGCGCGCGTAGGCACGCACGTAGCCTCGTCGATAGGCGGCGATCGGGACCTGGTCGAAGCGATCCTCTTCGATGCCGGTCACGACGATCGGACGCAGGTTCAACTGCAGTGCGACGTCCTCGATGCCAAGCCCCTGGCGTTCGCGCTCGCGCTGGAGCATGACCCCCGCCATCTCGTGGGAGGGGCTGGGTGCATCATGCTGCTTGTTCGATGATTCGTTCATTTCGCTCATGGGCGAAAATCCTTCTGATCTCTTCTCGAGTCGAGACTCGAGTACGGGGTCTGTTCGCCTCAGGAATCGCCAAGCTGCTGACGATAAAAGGCGGCACGCGTCGAGTCGCCCTGAGCACTGGCGATATCGCTCGCCAGTTTCAGGCTCTCGGCATTGGTGCCGGCCACGGTGAAGTAACGCTGCAAGCGTTCCCAGGCGCGTTCGTTGTTACCCTGCGTGTGATCGATGCGAGCCAATGCCAACAGGCTGCGCCCATTGCGCGCATCGATGTCGAGTGCGCGCTCGTAATGTCGGCGAGCGGCGGCCGTGTTGCCATTGGTCATCTCGCACTGGCCCAGGTTCGCGAAAAGCTGGGCTCTGTTGATATAGGTGATGTCCCGAGTGGCGATACGCAGCTGTTCGCACGCCTTGGCGTACTCGCCGCGCTGATACAGCAGCGCCGCATAGTTGTTGCGGATGCGCGTCGCCTCGGAATCGGCTTTCAAGGCCTGCTGGAAGAAACCGTCAGCCAGATCGAACTCCTGCTGACTTTGATAGAGCAGCGCCAGACCTTCCAGCGCACCGCTGTCGTTGGCGTCGAGGTCGAGCGCGTGTTCCAGGGCCTGCTGTGCACGGGGCAGGTTGTTCTCGGCGAGATAGGCCTTGCCCAGCCGTGTATAGGCTGCCGCTGCGTCTTCGGGGCTGTCCTGCTTCGGCCCGTTGGACGAGACCGCCGTGGCGCAGCCGCTCAACAGACACACCACGCCCATCGCGATACAAAGCGACCGTATCGAACAAGGGCGAGTTTGGTGGGTCATGCACGGGTCTCCCACGTTACGAGACGGCGACGATAGTCGGTCGCGTCCCGAACAGCTGAAAACAAAGCGGTTTTGGGGTTCCCATCAAAGCGCCGCGTCGAGTCGAAGTCAAGGCGACAGCGGGCCGATTCGATGTCGATAGCGGTTCGACTCGTCGATTTCGGCGGCCCGATGCGAGGCCCGGCAGCCAGGTCTCAATCGGCATCCAGTTGAATCGACTGGATGTAGCGCTCGTGGCGGCGCGTTCGATCCTTTACCCGGCCGACCAGCTGGCCGCAGGCGGCGTCGATATCGTCGCCACGCGTGGTGCGCACCATGGCCGTGTGGCCGAGTTCGTAGAGCCAGCTCTGGAAGCGCATGACCTGGTTGCGCGACGGCTTCTCGTATCCCGAATGGGGGAACGGATTGAAGGGAATCAGGTTGATCTTGCAGGGCAAGTCGTCGAGCAGCGCGATGAGCTCCTGCGCATGCGCCTGCTGGTCGTTGACGTCCTTGATCAGGGTGTACTCGATGGTGATATGGCGCGCGTCGCCGCACTTGGCAAGATAGCGCTTGCAGGCATCGAGCAGCTTCTCGATGTTGTACTTGCGATTGAGCGGCACCAGCTCATTGCGCAGTTCATCGTTCGCCGCATGCAGCGAGATCGCCAGGCTCACGTCGATATCGTCGCCGAGCTTGTCGATCATCGGCACCACGCCGGACGTGGACAGCGTCACGCGGCGCTTGGAAAGGCCGTAGGCGTTGTCGTCGAGCATCAGCTTCATCGACGGCACTACGTTGTCGTAGTTGAGCAGGGGTTCGCCCATGCCCATCATTACCACGTTGGTGATCGCGCGGCGCCCATCCGGTGCGCTCATGCGGCCGCCGGCGCGCTGCTGGGCCACCCAGACCTGGCCGATGATCTCGGCGCTGGTCAGGTTGCGCTGAAAGCCCTGCTTGCCGGTGGAGCAGAAGCTGCAATCCAGCGAACAGCCCACCTGGGACGAGACGCACAGAGTACGCCGGCTGCCGTTGTCGGCCGGGATCAGTACCGTCTCGACATAGCTGCCGTCCTCGACTTCCAGTACCCACTTGCGAGTGCCGTCGCTGGAGGTGCCTTCGTAGACCACACTCGGGCCACGAATCTCGGCATGTTCCGCCAGGCGGGCACGCAGCGGCTTGGAGAGGTTGGTCATCGACTCGAAGTCGTCGCAACCTTCCTGATGGATCCACTTCATGACCTGGGCGGCGCGGAATTTCTTCTCGCCCAGAGAGACGAAGAACGCCTCCATCTGTTCGCGAGAGAGCCCCAGTAGATTGGTGCGCGGAGTAGCGGTAGCAGCGCTCATAGCAACGGAATCGGCTCGAGGGTGACAGGGCGTCCGAAGACGAGGATGACCGGCCGGCACGAATGGCCGGCCGGTCGACGAATCAGCTGCGCGAGCAGAGTTCGTCGTCGTTGAAGAAGTAGCTGATTTCGCGGGCGGCGGATTCCGGTGCATCGGAACCGTGCACGGCGTTGGCGTCGATGGAGGACGCAAAGTCGGCGCGAATGGTGCCCGGTGCGGCTTCCTTCGGGTTGGTCGCGCCCATCAGCTCGCGGTTCTTGGCGATCGCGCCTTCCCCTTCGAGCACCTGGACCATGACCGGACCGGAGGTCATGAAACCGACCAGATCGGCGAAGAAACCGCGCTCCTTGTGCTCGGCGTAGAAGCCTTCTGCCTGCTCCTTGGAGAGGTGGAGCATCTTGGCACCAACGATCTGCAGGCCGGCTTTTTCGAAGCGGCTGTAGATATCGCCAATTGCGTTCTTGGCAACGGCATCGGGCTTGATGATGGAAAGCGTGCGCTCGGTGGCCATGACTTCGGTCTCCTGGCTTTAGTGAATCGATCGCGGTTGTCGCGAGCGGAAAATGAATGACTGAGATGCGAGACGACGCGCCCCCGACGCCTCGTCTCGAAGCCTGGCTTCGAGGTCGATCGCATCGGCAGGTGGCGCGTCGTCCGGAATTCTCGTTGGCTGGCACGATGAGCGGTTTCGATCACCGTCGTGCCAGCCGCAAAATCGCGCCATTGTAGCGCAAGCCCGCGACAGGCGCACCCCGGGCGGCACCAGCAAGGGGCGCCCGGCCATGGCGCGGACGGGACGCTTCGAAGCGGCGTTCAGACGTTGAAGCTTTCGCCGCAGCCGCACTCGTCGGTCACGTTGGGATTGTTGAAGCGGAAGAACCGGTTGAGTCCTTCGCTGACGTAGTCGACCTCGGTGCCGTCGAGAATGGCCAGGGCTTCCCGGTCGACCAGCACCTTGACGCCGCGCTCCTCGAACGCGATGTCTTCGTCCCGCAGGTCATCGGCGATGTCCAGAACATAGCTGTAGCCGGAGCAGCCGCTCGGCTTGACCGCCACGCGCAGCCCCAGGCCGCCGCCGCGCTCCTCGAGGACATGGCGAATCTGGGTCGCGGCGGATTCACTGATCGTGATGTTTTGCATGGCATTTCTCCTTGCCGAAAATCGATGGCGCCGGGGCCATCGACCTAGCGATGATTCATGGCGGCTGTCGATGGCTGACGCAGTCCGCCAAGGGCGCGGCGGATGTCGGCCACGGCCGCATCGATCTCTTCTATGGTGGTGAAGCGGCCAAAACTAAAGCGTATCGAGGCGAGCGCCTGCAAATGAGGTACGCCGATACCCTTGAGAACGTAGGAGGGTTCCACGCTGGCCGAATTGCAGGCGGAGCCGGTGGAGACGGCCAGGCCACGCAGCGCCATCAACAGCGACTCGCCATCCACGCCATCGAAGGCGAGGTTGACGATATTGGGTACGGACTGTTCCAGCGGCGAATGGTTGTGTATGCCGCCGCAGTCGGCCAGGCCGTCGAGAAAACGCTGGCGCAGCGCACGAACGCGCTCGCCGTCGGCTTCGCACTCGTCGCGTGCCAGCGCGAACGCTTCGCCCATGCCGACGATCTGGTGCGTCGGGAGCGTCCCTGACCGCATGCCGCGTTCGTGACCGCCGCCGTGGATCAAGGCCTCGATACGCAGGTCCGGATCGCGGCGCACGTACAAGGCGCCGATACCCTTGGGGCCGTAGGCCTTGTGGGCGGAAAGCGACATCAAATCGATCCCCATGGCCTCGACATCCAGTGCCAGCCGGCCCGAGGCCTGGGCGGCGTCGACGTGAAAGCGCGCGCCGAATTCATGGGCCACGGCAGAGAGCCCGGTAAGATCATTGACGCTGCCGAGCTCGTTGTTGACCGCCATCAGCGAGACCAGCACGGTCTCCTGGCGCATCGCTTCGCGCAGTTGTTCGGGGGTGACTCTGCCGTCGGATCCCGGCGTCAGCCAGGTCACCTCGAAACCTTCCGCCTCCAGCGCCAGCGCGGTATCCACGATGGCCTTGTGCTCGATGATCGACGTCACCATGTGGCGCCCGCGGGCACGATTGGCGCGCATGAAACCGGTCAGCGCCAGATTGTCCGCCTCGGTGGCGCCGGAGGTCCACACGATCTCGCGCGGGTCGGCTGCGATCAGATCGGCGACCTGGCGGCGAGCGTTTTCCACAGCCTGTTCGGCCAGCCAACCGGGCATGTGGCTGCGCGAGGCCGGGTTGGCGTAGACCCCGTCCAGGGTCAGGTGTCGCATCATCTGCTCGGCCACACGTGGATCGGTCGGGGTGGTGGCGGCGTAATCGAGATAAATCGGAGCGCTCATGGCACGGTAGATCTCTGGCAATCGATCGAAATGGATTCGGCAGCGTCAGCTCGAAGCGTAGTCGTTTACGAACTCGCCCGGTGCAACGACACGATGAATGAGTGTAGCGATTCGGTGATCAGTGCGACGACACCGTGATCGTGGCGGCGTCGTCGGCGAACGAGCGTACGTCGGGTTCGGGCCGGGCGGTGGCGCGGGCCTGTTCCCGGCGTACGAGCTCCTGCAGGCTGATATCGCTCAGGAAGCGCTGGATTTCGTCGGAGAGGTCGCACCACAGGTGATGAGTGATGCACTTGCTGCCCTGATGACAGTCAGCCTGGCCATGGCAACGGGTAGCGTCCACCGACTCGTTGACCGCATCGATCACGCCCGCTATCGAGATATCGGCGGGTGCTCTCCCCAGCAGGTAACCCCCGCCCGGGCCACGCACGCTACTGACGAGCTTCGCGCGCCGCAGTCGCGCGAACAGCTGCTCCAGATAGGACAGCGAGATATCCTGGCGCTTGGAAATATCCGCCAGACAGACCGGTCCCTGATCGGCGTTGAGAGCCAGATCGAGCATCGCGGTGACGGCGTAGCGTCCTTTGGTAGTCAAACGCATCGGCGGGTATCGGCTGTCGCTGCATCGGTAGCGGCATTATGGAAAAACCCAGTAACACGGTCAACCATTCTGCCGGCGATCGACGCTCGCTGTTTCGGCCACTGGTGTCTGCGGGGTCGAGCGGCGTTACGCCGGAGCCGCCACGTCGGCGTCTTGACGTTGACGTTACGGGTGGGTGCCCCGTGACGGTCAGGACTTCTCTCGCAGTCGCTTGTCGATCGTGCCGAGAATGCCGCGCAGGATATTCATCTCCATCGAATCGAGATGGGCGCGCATGAAGAGCCGGCGCAGGCGAGCCATCAACTGGCGCGGGTTGTCCGGATCGTGGAATTCGATCGCCGTGAGCGTACTCTCGAGATGAGCGAAAAAGCGCTCCAGGTCGGCGTGGGTGGCAGGCGGGTTGTCCCACGTCACGCCGAAGGGCAGGTCGGCCTCGCGGTCCGGCTCGGCAGCAGGAGTCGCCGAAGCGTCGTCCAGGGCGAGGAATGCCTGACGACATTCGTAGGCGAGGACTTGCACGGCCGCGGCCAGATTCAGCGAGCTGAAGTCCGGGTTGGTCGGAATGTGCACGTGCTGATGGCAGCGCTGCAGTTCGGCATTGGTCAGGCCAGTATCCTCGCGGCCGAATACCAGTGCGGCCCGCGCGCCTTCGGGTGCCAGCGCCGCCGGCAGGCTCTCCGCCAGGGCCCGGGGGGCGACCATCGGCCACGGCAGATGGCGCGAGCGCGCACTGGCGCCGACCACCAGCGTGCAGTCGGCAACGGCCTCTTCGAGTGCGTCGAATTGCCGCGCAGCGTCGACGAGCGTGTTGGCCCCGGAGGCGCGCGAATAGGCGTCCTGGTCCCTGGGGTCGCAGCGGGGCGTGACCAGGGCGAGATCCTCGAGGCCCATGTTGCGCATGGCGCGGGCGGTGGCGCCGATGTTTCCGGGGTGGCTGGTGCCGATGAGGACAATACGGATACGGTCGAGCATAAAGGCGGCTATCAGGACTGTGGCAATCGGGAAAGCGCGCAGTCTAGCATGACTCGGCAAGCCTGCTTCTGTTAGACTGCGCGGCGTTCTTTAACAGCTCTCGACTCCGCTCTCGATTTCCCCAAGGCCAGATCCATGCATCCGATGGTTCAATATGCGCTGCGTGCCGCTCGCAGTGCCGCTGAGCAATTCGTACGTATCCGTGACCGTCTCGAGGTCAACCATGACGAGCAGACAACTGCCAGTCTGCTCGAGGATACGGCACGCAACGCCGAAACGCTGATCGTGCATCAGCTCTCCCGTGGTTATCCGCAGCACGGCATTTCCGGTCGCTATACGCCTTACCGCGAAGGCAAGGGTACCGACAAGGATACCGTCTGGCACATCGAGCCGATCCACGGCGAATCCAATCTCGGAGTGGCGAGCCGCCAGTTCTCGATCTCGATGGTCTGCCTGGTCAAGGGGCGTCCGGAGCACGCGGTGGTCGTCTCGCCGTTCAGCGACGACGAGTTCCTGATCAGCCGCGGTCGTGGCGCCCAGGGCAACGGCAAGCGCATGCGTGTCTCCAAGACCGTCAGCGTCAATGGTGCCCGAGTGGCACTGGCATGGCCGACGCTCGAGGCGCGCTCCCAGTGGCTGCCGCAATATCTCACCGTGGTCGAACGCCTCGGCCCCCAGATCGATACTCTGACCGGCACGGGCTGCGCGCTGCTCGACATGATCGAATTCGCCTCCGGCCGTGCCGACGCGATCTTCGTTCTGGGGCTGGAAGAGCAGGATCGCCTGGTCGGCTCGCTGCTGCTGAAGGAAGCCGGTGCATTGACCGGCGCCATCGACGGCTCGCCCAGTGTCGAGGACGGCGGCAGCCTGATGGCCGCCGGCCCGCGCCTCTACAAGGCACTGGCGCAGCAGCTCAAGGCCAGCGTCTAGGCTAACGGCTTCGGTCGGCTAGATTCGCCACCAGGCGAATCACCAGAAAGCGCCCTGTCGGGTTATCCCGGCAGGGCGCTTTTGCGTTGGGGTGAGTCGCGAGTTCAGGTTCGATCGAGTCAGGGCGCCGATGTCACCATCGAATGGGGACGGGTGAGCAGACTGCCCGCGACGAACGCGATCATGCCGAAGGCGAGCCCGGCATAGATCGGCGAGTTGGCGAGCAGGCCATCCTTGATCATGAAGCCGATCACGCCCGCGCAGCCGGCCAGCATGCTGGCGATGGCGCCGGTGGTCGTTGAGCGCTTCCAGAACAGGGCGCCCAGCATCGGGATCAGCATGCCGCCGACCAGCAGGTTATAGGCGACCGTCAACGCGCCGATGACGTCACTGACATTGAGGGCGATGATCACGCTCACGACGCCGATCAAGCCTGTGCATAGCCGGTTGATTTTCACGTCATCGAATTCTCGGCCGCCGCGCAGTGCCGGCAGGATGTCCTGGGTCAGCAACGTCGATGAGGCGAGCATGCCAGCGCTGGAGGTCGACATCATCGCGGCCATGGCGGCGGCAATGATCAGCCCGCGGATGCCATCCGGCAGCGCCAGTTGCGCGATGGCGGCGAAGGCGTTGTTAGCGTCATCGAGGTTCGGCAGCAGAATGCTGGCCGCGATACCGACAAGCGCGCCGATCATTCCGTAGAGAATGCAATAGATGCCGGCGAAAGTCCCCGCGCCGCGGGCAACGCCACTGGAACGCGCGGTAAAGACGCGTTGCCAGATATCCTGGCCGATCAGAATGCCCAGGAAGTAGATGACGAAGTAGGTAATGATGGTGTCCCAGCCGATGGTCGTCAGCGAGAAGCTGGCTTCCGGTGCTTTCTCCAGCAGCGCACCCCAGCCGCCCACCGAATGAATCGTCAGTGGCAGCAGCAGTGCCACCATGCCGATCGTCATGATCAGGAATTGCACGATGTCGGTCAGTGTCAGCGACCACATCCCGCCGATCGTCGAGTAGATGACGACGACGATGCCTCCGATCACGACGGCCTGCCAGGCCGGCATGCCGAAGATGACGCTCAGCACGGTGCCGATACCGATCGTCGAGGTCACCGCCAGCATCAGGTCGTAGGCGAACATGATGATCGAGCTGATCAGCTTGGCAGCGGGAGTGTAACGGCGCTCGAGCACCTGGGTCACGGTGTAGAGCTTGAGTTTCATCAATGGCTTGGCCAGTACCAGGCTCAATACGATCAGCCCCAGGCCCAGCGAAGCACAGAGCCACAGCCCGGAGAGTCCGTAGGTGTAACCGAGCTTGACCGTGCCCACGGTCGAGGCACCGCCGAGCACGACGGCCGACAACGTGCCCAGATACATGCCAGGGCCCAGGCGCCGCCCGGCGACGAGATAGTCCTCCCGGTTGCGGGCGCGTTTCATGCCCCACCAGCCCAGTCCAAGCATGCCAAGCGCGTAGAGCGCGACGACGAAGAGATCCAGCATCATATTGTCCTATCCTGCCGCTGCATCAGCGGCGATTGTTATTGTCGATCGGGTTGGGTGTTGTCGTGGTTGCGCTGTTTGGCGATCCCTGTCAGCGGCGCTTGACGCCGGGGAGTATGCAAAGCATCTCGAACAGCAGGTTGGCGGCCACGACGGCGGTCTGGCCGTGGGCGTCGTAGGGCGGCGAGACCTCGACCAGGTCGCAGCCGACGATATCGAGGCCGTGGGCGCCGCGGATGATCTCCAGTGCCTGTGGAATGGTCAGGCCGCCGATCTCCACCGTGCCGGTGCCCGGCGCGTAGGCAGGGTCGAGGCTGTCGATATCGAAGGACAGATAGACCGGGCCACCTTTGAGCTTCTCTCGGATCTCCGCCATCAACGGCGTGAGACTCTGATGCCAGCACGCTTCGGCGGGCACGACGCGGAAACCCTGTTCGCGGCCCCAGTCGAACTCCTCGGCAGAATAACCCGTGCCGCGCAGGCCGATCTGGGTCACGCGGTTGCAGTCGAGCAAGCCCTCTTCCACCGCACGGCGGAAAGGCGTCCCATGGGCGATCTTTTCGCCGAACATGTGCTCGTTGATATCCGCATGGGCGTCGACGTGGATCAGACCCACTGGGCCGTGCTTTTTGGCCATGGCACGCAGGATCGGCAAGGCGATCGTGTGATCGCCACCCAGCGTTAGCGGAATCACGTCGTGAGTGAGCAGGTCGTCGTAATAGCGCTCGATGATGTCGACGCTCTTCTTGAGATCGAAGGTGTTGATCGGGACATCGCCGATATCCGCGACCTGCAGGCTTTCGAACGGCGCGGCGCGGGTCGCCATGTTGAAAGGCCGCAGCATCCGTGATTCGTCGCGAATCTGGCGCGGGCCAAAGCGGGTGCCCGGGCGGTTGGAGGTGCCGATATCCATCGGGATGCCGACGAAGCAGGCATCCAACCCTTCGGCGCTCTTCTGGGTCGGCAGGCGCATCATGGTGGCGGGGCCACCGAAGCGGGGCATCTCGTTGCCGCCCAGCGGCTGGTTGTAGGTGGGGTCAAATGACATGGGAAATCCCGGAGTTGTGGTTGTCACAAAAGACGCGCAGGAATCGTGCCAATATTTAAGCTATTGATATTTTGTAATTAATTGATTCTTTTGATTCAAATTCGAATCGATAGATGGGCTTGTAAGATTCATTGAAGTATCATGATGCACATGTGCATCCCCGCGGGAGCCAGAAATGGAAGATTCGATCAGTGACGAGGCGGTGGCTCGATTGACGCTGGAGACGTTGATCCAGACGGCTCAGGATCACCTGTTCATCGTCGATGGTGACGGCCGCATTCTGGATGTGAGCCCGGGGAGTGCTGCGGTCTATGGCCTGCGGCGCGAAGCGCTCTGTGCGACGACCGTACAGGCATTGCAGGCGAGCGGCGTGCTATCGCCCTCGGTGTCTCTCGAGGTCATCCGTACCGGTCAGCCTGCGCAGATCATGCAGCGCACCGGCACCGGGCGTCAGGTAATCGCCGAAGCGTTTCCGGTGTATGCCGACGGCAAGCTGATCCGCGTGATCAGCCGCTCGCGCGACCTGACCGATCTTCGGTTGCTGCAGGATGAATATGCGCTGCTCCAGCGGCGGTTCGCCGAGCATCTCAAGCGTCATCATGAGCCCGACATCGACGAAGATGCGTCTATTGGCGAGCTGGTAGTGAAGAGCCGCATCATGCGCGAGATGGTCTACTTGCTGAAGCGCAGTGCTCCCACCGACGCCACGGTGTTGATGCTGGGCGAGTCCGGTGTCGGGAAAACCGCTTTCGCGCGTCAGCTGCACCGCTGGAGCCGGAGGAGCGACGGCGATTTCGTCGACGTCAACTGCGCGGCGATTCCGGAATCGCTGTTCGAGTCGGAGATGTTCGGCTACCAACCCGGTGCCTTCAGCGGTGCATCGCGGCAGGGCAAGGCGGGGCTGCTCGAGCAGGCCCACGGCGGCACGCTGTTTCTCGACGAGATCGGCGAGTTGCCGTTGTCGATGCAGGCGAAGCTGCTCAAGGTGATTCAGGATGGATCGTTGATGCGGCTGGGAGACACGCGCTCGCGCCAGGTCGATTTTCGCCTGGTGGTGGCGACCAATCAGGATCTGGCGAGACGCGTCGAGGAGGGGACCTTTCGGCTCGATCTCTACTACCGGCTCAACGTCATTCCGGTGACCCTGCCTCCGCTGCGTGAGCGTCGCGAGGATATCCGCGGGCTGACGGAGCGCTATCTCGGTCAGCTCAATCGCCGTTACGGAGAGGAAAAGGTGCTGCATCCCAGCGTGTGGGCGACGCTGATGAGCAATGACTGGCCGGGCAACATCCGGGAGCTGGAAAACTGGCTGGAACGTGCCTGGCTATCGGCCGAAGGCGGCGTGGTCGGCGCGCCAGGGGCGGGAGCGTCGTCGGTGGGCAGCAAGATACCGCACGATGCGGCCTTTGCCGAACCCGGCGGCGAAACACGCCAGGCGAACGCTGTCGCACTGGCGCCGGGGCAGAGCCTCAAAGCGGCCATGAACGATCACGAGCGTGGCATTCTGGAGGCGCTGGTCAAGACCTGTCGTACGACCTACGCGCTCGCCGACCGGCTGGGGATCAGTCAGCCGAGCGTGGTGCGCAAGTTGAGACGTCACGGTCTTCGACTCGAACGGTAGTGTCCCGGCCGCTCTCGCAACGATGAACCGGCGGCAATGAGTCCGTACCTAGGGAAACGCTGCATAAATCCCGCCGCAGCTGCCTGGCAGCCACCAACGGGGTAAAAATCGGGCTATACCGCCCTCGTCTGACAGAGCCATCCGAATGAAGCAGATCTCGTTCGCCCAAGCAGAGCACCAGAACAAGAAGAAGGTTACCCGCCGAGAGCGGTTCCTGGCCCAAATGGATGCCGTGGTGCCATGGCAACGACTG
>NZ_NHOU01000019.1 GCF_002179555.1 Salinicola salarius
TGGATCAGGCAGCGTGACCTGAATAGTTACAGAAAATTTTCAATAGTGTAAGTCAATCTCTGGGGATTATTTTCGATGGCAAATTCTCAAGAACCGCAGGATTCTTCCGGCGATTCCTCGGCGGGGGAAGGGATCCGGCGTCCGGAAGGTAAAACGGCAATAATCGACACGGATTATGTCATTGGTCAGGACAACATCTCGTGCGTTAGGCATCAATCTCGACCTGCATGGCAAGGTGTTCACGATCTCCTCGATCGTCGTGCTCCTCTTCGTCTTCTTGACCCTGGCATTTCAGGCTCAGGTGGAACCGATACTCAGCGGAGTTCGAGACTGGCTGACCGGCAATCTCAGTTGGGTTTTTCTGATAGCGGTGGATTTCTTCGTCGTGGTCTGTATTGGCCTGATTCTGTCACCGCTTGGCAAGGTGCGTCTCGGCGGGCCGGACGCCAAACCCGATTTCAGCTACTTCGGCTGGTTTGCCATGCTGTTCGCGGCGGGCATGGGCATCGGCCTGGTGTTCTATGGCGTTTCCGAGCCCATGAGCCATTTCGGTACATCCCTGGCGGGGCCTGCCGTGGGGGCCGACGGGATTCGTACCGATTTTGCGCCACTCGGTGGTGCCGCGGGGGATGAAGCCGGGGCGCTGTCGCTTGGCATGGCGGCAACGATCTACCACTGGGGCCTTCATCCGTGGGCGATTTACAGTCTCGTTGCCCTGGCGCTGGCGCTATTCTCGTTCAACAAGGGTTTGCCGCTGACGATCCGCTCGATTTTCTACCCGATCCTGGGCGAACGGGTATGGGGCTGGCCCGGTCACTGCATCGATATTCTGGCGGTTTTCTCCACCCTGTTCGGCCTTGCCACCTCTCTGGGGTTTGGCGCCTCCTAGGCTTCCGCCGGGCTGCATTATCTGTTCGGGGTTCCCAACAATAACGTCACGATGACCTTGCTGATCATCGCGATCACGGCAGTGGCCCTGGTTTCCGTTCTGTCCGGACTGGATAAAGGGGTGCAGCGGCTCTCGATGGTCAACATGGCCCTGGCGTTCATCCTGATGACCTTTGTCATCATCGTGGGCCCGACCTTGCTGATCGCCAAGGGATTCTTCAGCAACATCGGTTCTTACCTGGAGTATCTGCCCGCGCTATCGATGCCTTTCGGGCGGGAAGATGCCAACTATAGCCAAGGCTGGAGCGCCGTGTACTGGGCTTGGTGGATTTCCTGGTCGCCGTTCGTGGGCATGTTCATCGCTCGCGTGAGCCGTGGACGTACCGTCCGGGAGTTCCTGATTTCGGTGATGCTGGTGCCGACCGTGGTTTCGATTCTCTGGATGACCGCCTTTGGTGAAACGGCGATCCATCAGCAGCTCGACTCGGGGTTTCAGGGGGTACAGAATGCCGCGCTGGAGCTGAAACTCTTCGTCATGCTGGACCAGTTGCCGCTTGCTACCATCACGTCCGTGGGCGTCATTCTGGTAATCATGTTCTTCGTCACGTCATCGGGTTCCGGATCGTTGGTCATCGATTCCCTCACGGCAGGCGGGAAGACGGATGCATCGGTTTCCCAGCGCGCTGCGCCGGCTTTGGTGTTTCTCCCCGTCCTCCTTCAAGATCGCAGGTGTCGCCTGGTTGGCTAACGGAAAGCGGTTCAGGCCAATCGGGAAACGTATTGAAACAAATCTGGCGACCATACTTGCCGTGGATCAAGTTATCGAGTGCCGATGAGGTCCACAGTAAAGGTCAACGTCAGGAAGGCGTTTTGACAGGGACGAACGCTGCAGGATGCGGCGACACAGGGATGCACGGCAGGAAGCCGTGGTGATTTGGCAAGGACGAGCAACGTTTGGGGAGTCGGCCAACCGACTCCCTTTCTTCGTTGTGCTTTTCTTCGTTGTGTTTTTCTTAGTGCGCCTTCTTCGCTGGGCTTTTCTTGGTGGCGCCTTGCGTCGATTGGCATCTACGTTCCCCGGGCCGTGACCGTCGGCAGTGAGCAGAGAAATGATGGATTGGATTTCCCAGAACAGCTCCGCCATCACGGCGCTGACCAGTCTATGCACGTTGTTGGTATGGCTCTTCTATGCCCAGTTGCTTTACCTCAACTTCAAGCGGCAACGCCAACCCAAGATCATCATCAATCGTGGCTTTGGTCGTACGATGCAGGCGCGTTGCGTCATCAGCAACATGAGCCCCGAGCCGATTTTCATCGAACATATCATCGCCATCCTTCACACCGACCAGGGCGCAATTTCCCGGGATCTGATCGATTTCGAGGAATCGACCGCCGGCCAGGGCGAAGCGGATCGGCTGGTCGAGACCACGCGGCAGGGGCCGATGCTCTCCGGCAGCTACAACCACATCGGTTCCTTCCGCGACATCATCGATCGCGTTCTGCGTTTCCATGACCTTCCGTCCGAGGATTTCCGGGCGACCGATGGCCGTACGCTGCAGGCGATAGAGCTGCGCGTCATCGCTGTCTATGGCAGTGAGGATTCCCCCGTCGGGGCTTCCCGAACGTTCGCGCTGACGATGAGCTCGGAAGGGGAAGTTCTGGTGCCGACCCGTCTCGATACTCGCCGGTACGCATCGAGACCGAAACGGCGCGAAGTTCGCCGGTGGATGCGAGAGCAGGACGGCTAGGCAACCGAAGGCATGAAATAGCGATACGTCTCGTTCCCGGCTTTGGGGGATTGGCGAAGCGTTGTCTTGGTCAGCCGCGTGTTCAGGGAGCTTGTTCAGGGGGACGTATTCAGGAGTGGGCGTGGCGGCTCGCGGCCTGTCTTTGGGCTTCCAGCGTGCCGAGCAAGGCTCCCGCCGGCAGGTGAGTCGCCCTTGCGGCGCCGGTGCCGGCCCATTGTGCCCCGAAGCCGCTTTCGCCTCTGGCCCTGGCGGCGGCATTCAGTGCCTTGCCGAGATCGTACGCGCAGGGGTAGGGCGGAATGTCGCCCGCCGCAGCGCTCTCGGCCCAGGCGGTGAATCGATTGACGAGACAGCGCGCCGGACGGCCGGAGATGGCGCGGGTCATCACGGTGCCGGCGCGGGATGCCAGCCGAGCCCGGTAGGCCTCGTCGGCGGCGCTTTCCGGGCAACCGATGAACGCCGTGCCCAGTTGGGCCGCTGCCGCGCCCCAGGTCTGCGCCTGCTGAACGTCGGCGCCATCCATCAGCCCGCCGGCGGCGATGACCGGCAGCGGAATCTCGCGAACGATCTCGCGGGTCAGCGCCTGGGTCGATCGCTGTTCATCCGGCGCCGAGGGATCGAACACACCACGATGGCCGCCCGCCGCCCAACCCTGGGCGACGACGGCATCGAGCCCGCTGGCCGCGATCTGGCGCGCCTCGTCAAGCGATGTCGCGGTAGCAATCAGCCGGCATCCCGCCTGGCGCAGCGCTTCGATCTGCGCCGGCCTGGGCAGGCCGAAATGGAAGCTGACCACGGCTGGGCGGGTTGCCAGCAGCACCTCGAGCATCGCGTCGCTGGTCTGGAAGGGCGCGTAGATCTCTTCCAGCGTTTCCGGCGGTGTGGCGTCGAAGCTTTCGAACAGCGGGCGGGCCCGTTCGATCCATCGTCGTTCCCGCGTGCCGTCACGCACCGCAGATGCATGGCAGAAGAAGTTGACGTTGAACGGCCGAGAGGTCAGCGCCTGCGTTTCCAGAATGACCCGGTGCGCTGCCTCTGGTGTCGAAGCGCCGAGCCCGAGGGCGCCCAAGCCTCCCGCATTGGAGACCGCCGCCGCCATGGCCGGCGTCGAAACGCCTGCCATGGGTGCCTGCAGAATCGGAATCTCCAGGCCGAGCTCGACGAGCAATCCGCTAGACATGTCTGTTACCTCCGTCGTTGCGGTGACCGGGCGTAGCCTGTCAGGCCTTCAGCGGCTGCAAGGGGCCGAAGCACTCGTAACGCCGATCATCGGCTGCCACACCCTTCGCTTCCAGCATCTGGTCGACACTTTGCATCATGGGCAGCGGGCCGCAGAAGTAATAGGTCGCGTTCCAGCCGCCGACCCAACGCTCCAGATCGTCCGCTTCCAGCTCGCCGCCTTTCACCCGATTATCGTCGTTGAGATCTGCTTCCCGGGGCTCGCTGAAGCAGGTGTGCAGCTCGAAGTTCGGGTAATCCCTTGCCAGCGCTTCCAGCTCGCTCGTGAAGGCGCGCAGCCCGCCGTGGCGTGCGGCCTGGACGAAGGTCACCGGTCGCGAGGCGGAGGCGTTCAGCGCGGCATGGGCCATGGAGATCAGCGGCGTGATGCCGACGCCACCGGCAATGAAGACCAGCGGCTTTTCCGCCGGGGCCGGCAGCTCGAGCGTAAACGCACCGCAGGGCGGGGAAAGCTCGATACGGTCGCCCTTGGCCAGCCCGTCGTGAATGCGGTTAGAGACATCGCCGTCCGGCACGTCGTTGTCACCGAGCTCGCGCTTGACGCTGATTCGATAGGCGGACGCTCCCGGCGCGTTGGAAAGGCTATAGTTGCGCATGGCGGTGTTGCCGTCGGCGTCCTGCAGGCGGATCGAGACATACTGCCCCGGCAGGTGAGCGGGCGGTGTGCTGCCGTCTGCCGGCGCAAGATACAGGGAGACGATGTTGTCGCTCTCGACCTGGCGTCGCACGACCGTGAACGGCTTGAAGCCCGCCCAGCCCTGCTGTTCGCGCTGCTGGGTGTAGATCGCCTGCTCGCGATCGATGAAGACCTGCGCCAGTTCGCCGTAGGCGGCGGCCCAGGCATCGAGAATTTCATCGGTGGCCGCGTCGCCCAGTACTTCCTGGATCGAAGCCAGCAGGTTCTCGCCGACGATCGGGTAGTGCTCCGGCTGGATCGTCAATGAAGTGTGCTTCTGGGCGATCACTTCGATGGCACCAGCCAGCGCCGAAGGGTCTTCGATGTGCTGGGCGTAGGCCAGAATGGCGCCGGCCAGGGCGCGCTGTTGGCCGCCGGAGCGCTGATGCGCGGGATTGAAGTAACGCTTGACCTCCGGGTTATGCTCGAACATTCGGGCATAGAAGTGGCGGGTCAGTGTCTCGCCGTGCTGCTGGAGCACCGGAACGGTCTGCTTGATGACATCGATCTGGGCGGGAGTGGGCATGCTGCCTCCTTCTTAATGAGTATTTAGGATACTTCTTTAAATAGGAGTATTGTTTACCAAATTATGGCTGTCAAGCGCTGATGAAACTGACGACACACACCGATTACGCCCTGAGGCTGCTGATCTACCTGGCGGCGAGAAGCGAAGAGATGCCTGCCACGGTACAGTCGGCCGCGACGCATTACGGCATTTCCGCGCACCATCTGGCCAAGGTCGCCCAGACGCTGGTACAGCTGGGCTACGTGGTGAGTCTGCGCGGGCGGGGAGGCGGTCTGCGGCTTCAGTTGCCCGCCGAGGAGATCAACATCGGCGCGCTGGTGAAACAGACCGAGAACCTGGAACTGCTGGAGTGCTTCGGGCCGGATTCCACCTGCCCGATCGAGCCGGGCTGCCGGTTGAAGGGCGTGCTATGGAAAGCCCAGCAGGCATTTCTGACCGTGCTGGACGGCTACGTGCTGGCCGATCTCGTCGAGAATCGCCAAGAGCTGCGGATACTGCTGGGCAGCCCCGGCTGAGCCGTGCGTCCGTGATACAAGAGCGCTCGGCCGTTTACCGATTGACATCCACCACCAGCCGGCCGCGAACGTGGCCGGAGAGCAGATCGCTTGCCGCGGCGATCGCCTCCGACAGGCCGATTTCGGTGGTGGTCTGCTCGAGCCGGTCCAGATCGAGCTCCGTCGCCAGGCGGGACCACGCCACGGCTCGTTCCGCGTGGGGCCGGAAGACACTGTTGATGCCGAGCAGCGACACGCCTCGCAGGATGAACGGCGCGACGGTGGCCGGGAAATCCATTCCCTGGGCCAGCCCGCAGGCCGCCACCAGCCCGTCGACCTGGGTCTGCGCGCAGGCGTTGGCGAGGGTATGGCTGCCGACCGAATCGATGACGCCGGCCCAGCGCGCCTTGTCGAGCGGGCGGCCCGGTTTCTCCAGCTCGGCACGCGGCAGAATCTCGGCGGCGCCGAGACGTTCCAGATAGTCCCGCTCCTCGACGCGCCCGGTCGCGGCGATGACGCGATAGCCCCGCCGCGCCAGCAGCATGACGGCGAAACTCCCCACGCCGCCGCTGGCGCCGGTGACCAGCACGTCGCCGCTCTCCGGCGTGAGCCCGTGGCGCTCCAGCGCGATGAGGCTGAGCATGGCGGTATAGCCCGCGGTGCCGATCGCCATGGTCTGGCGCAGGTCGAGCCCGTCGGGCAGGGCGGTCAGCCACTCGGAGCGCACCCGCGCCATCTGCGCCAGCCCGCCCCAGTGCGTTTCACCGATACCCCAGCCGTTGATCAGCACGCGGTCGCCCGGTCGCCAGTCTGGGTTGTCGCTCTGTTCCACCGTGCCGGCCAGATCGATGCCGGGCACCATCGGGAATTGCCGAACCACCGCCCCCTTGCCGGTGATCGCCAGGGCGTCCTTGTAGTTGAGCGTGCTCCATTCCACCCGGACGAGCACATCGCCCGGCGGAAGCTCGTCCGTTTCCAGTCGAGACAGCACCGCCTCGGATGAGTTGTCTTCCTTCTGGTTGACCAGGATGGCGTTGAACATGGCTCTCTCCTCGAACGAGATCGGGCATCAGGGGAAGGGCGAACGGTGACGAGGGGCGATTACCGCCGATCCAGCGCCGGGGCGAACAGGATGATGAAGAACGCCAGGATCCCCAATAGGCAAAAAGCATAGTGCAGTGTAATGAAGTGGGCGGTGAATCCGATCGCCGGCGGGCCGAACAGCATGGCGCCGTAACCCAGCGTGGCAACGCTGGCGATCGCCACGCCCGGCGGCGTCTGCGGGTCATTGGCGGCGCGGGTGATCGCCAGCGGCATGATCAGGGCATAGCCCACGCCGAGCAGCACGAACCCCGCCAACGCCGTGTACAGGTTGGCAAACAGCACGGCCAGCAGCACGCCGGCCAGCGCCGAGGAACCGGCAAACCGCGCCGCCTGAGTCGGGCCGAGGATCGATATCACGCGGTCGCCGATGAGCCGCATGATCACCATCGCCATCGAGAAGACGGTATAGCCGAGCGCGGCCTGGGCCTCGCCGGCGGCAGTGACGGAGACCAGGAAGAGCGCGCTCCAGTCCGCCATGGCGCCTTCACCGATCGACGCGCACATGGCGATGATCCCCACCCACAGCAGCGGCCCCTTGGGCAGCGGAAACAGGCTGCCGCCGGGTGATCGGGGGCGGGTTTCGGACTGCCAGCCGATATGGGCGAACCGGCTGGTAACGGCGTAGAGCAGGACGGCAAAGACCGTGAAATGGACGACCAGGCTCAGGTCGAGCTTGACCGCCAGGTAACCGGCGGCGGCACCGAGACCGGCACCCAAACTCCACATCGCGTGAAGCGACGACATCACCCGCCGGCCGATGTAGCGCTCGGCCTCGCCGGCCCAGCTGTTCATGGCCACATCCATGGAACCGTGAGCACCACCGAACAGAAAGAGCGCCGGGGCGAGCAGCCACAGGTTGGGCGCCAGTGCGATCAGGATCAGCGCCAGCGCGTAGAAGGCCGCGATGGCGAGCGTCGTGCGCGCCGCGCCGAACGTGTCCGACGCGCGTCCGGCCAGCGGGAAGGAGACGATGGCGCCCAGCGCCAGCAACAGCAGCAGCAGCCCCAACTGGCCGCCATCGATGGCGTTCTGCTGGACGACGCTGGGGATTCGCGAGGCCCAGGCGCCGAAGAGCCCGCCATTCAGCACGAAGGCGGCCGCCACGGCGAGCCAGGTTTTACGGGCGCTAGGCATGAACGAGCTCCACTTGCGGGTCATTCGACGCGGTTCAGGAAGAGATCATTGTAGCGTCCGAACGTAAACCGCTGCTCGGCCCATCGAATCAAAAAAAGCCGCTCGAGGAGAGCGGCACACAGGGAACAGACCACTAGAACAACTCGAACCGGATGTAGGCGGGCGCATAGAGCAGAAAGCGGCGAAGGTCGACATCGAACCTGACGTTCATCGTGACCGCGGCTACGACTCGTCTGTCGATCGATCGGGCATCAGGCCGCTTTCGGGGACAAAAGACCTCCCTCATGCGTCATCTGGATCATCATGCCTAGCGACAGGCTCAAGGCATGCAACCGATAGTTCCGGGAGTGAAACCCGCTGAGATAATCCCGGGTGCCAATGAACTCGTCACACGCGATGCAGGTGATCTCGTCCCAGTCCTGGTCTTTGTCACTGGAAAGCGCCTCGGAACAACCGCATCGCGGGCAGGAAATATCATGTTTCATGGATAGCCTTCCTTGGCTTGTTACCAACCCATCATCCTGATCGGTCTATGTGGGGGCATATACCGTAGGGTCAGGCGGCTGAAGCCTCACCCCGTGCCGGCGATCCTTGCCGACAGAACGATAATGGCACGTCACCAAAACTTGTGCAATAAAGTTTTAGTGTACAGTTTTTCATCAAGACTGCGCCAGGGCCTCGATGCACTGCAGCGACGTGGAAAAGGCTTCGCTGGGGAGAGGGCGATGAGGTATGAAGTTGTACAACTCGCTCTGTGGTTGGGTTTGTTGAGATGAGCGCGGGCCACAGCTTTGGGTATCGCGTTCATGTTGCTGGTCCGCGGTCTATGACCGCAAGCCGCCAAGCGAGCTCGCCGTTAGGCATTAGGTGATTCAGAATAACTACTCGCCGGCTTTTTCATCAGTGACGAGCCGTTGCTGCCAAGGTATCGACACATGCCAATTCAAGTAAGAGAAGCCCGTAAGGCTGATATCGATGAGATCTTCGCCATCCGTACCAGCGTGGCGGAGAACCACCTTTCGTACGAGCAACTCACCGAGATGGGCATCACGCCTGGAGCCATTGCCGCTATGCTCGCCCAGGGCCCTTGTCTATGGGTTGCGGAGATTGATCAAGTACCCGTGGGCTTTTCGATGATTCGCGACGAGACCGGATGCGTATTTGGGCTATTCGTCCGCGCCGACCATGAAGGGCGAGGTGTGGGCCGCTTACTTCTCGAGAGAGCCGAACGCCACTTATTCGCCAAATTCGACGAGATCTGGCTGGAAACCGAGATTGGCAGTCGAGCCTATGCGTTTTACGAGCGTGCCGGCTGGCTTCCCGTTGAGAAGCGGGATCGCGGCTTGATGAAGTTTATCAAAGCCCGATCCGCTCCGGGTGATCTGTGAGTGACAGCATTCGGCCAGAAGCGGCCATCCCGGTTTTTCTGATATAGCGCCGAAGCTCAGTTGCCGTTGTGGAGCGAAGCGGAACAGTAGTCAACTGCAGCGCCTCGTTAGGCATCAACATCTCCACTCCGGGAATCATCTCTTTTTTCCGAGCATTGTCAGTTGTCTGTTGAGAGCATGGAGCTCATCGCGAATTTCCTGGACAGTGGTTTTATTCGGTCCCTTCAGCGCATCTACGATCGCTTGATTAGCACTTGTTCGCGTCGGCATTTTCTGCAAGTGATCAACTCCAAGTACGAACGTCACTTTTTTGGTTCGAAGAAACCCAATTGGATTTCGGAATTTGTACGAAGCTCGTACCTCCAACCCATCTCCGACTTTACTTTCTAGGCCTGCGTATTGTCCGCCATTGAATACGTAGCGTTGCCCAGGTGATACTGCGGGAAAACCTTTTTTGGGAATTTCTGCCCCATCGCCGTTTGGTTTCTCGATACCAAAACAGGCAATAGGCAAAGGCTCAGAAAACGCTACTTCTATAGCGTTGCCGCTGCCGATGTTTTCAACAACCAAGTCGATAAGGGAGGGAATATCGGGATTGGGCTGATAGTAGATCAGTAGCTGTGGTTGATAGCGAGTGAGCAGAGACAGATAAGCTACCCAGACAGCAAGCATAGTTGCGAGCGGGCTAATGATGTACGCAATAATTTGTGCTAGAACTGACATACCATCCCCTAAACTATTCCTTGATCACTAAAAGTACCATGTTGCACGATTGCTTATTAACTGAACGAACATTCGCGTCCAAGTATGTTATACAACATACTCGATTAACATCAATGAACGTGCTGGCTGCTTTTGCTGAAATAGCCGCTTTGGGTCGCTTTCGGCCAGTGCAGTTATTACGATACCAGTCAGGGGCGCGACGACAGGAGCGGATAGCTCGCATAGCAACAGCGGACAGCTAAAAATCATTACAATGGCATTATTTTGCGGTCGCAAATATCACCTTTTCTGCCATATACTGAACTAATGGAAGATACTTCACGACAATTTCTTCTGACTCTGTAAATGGTAAAAAGCAGTCATCTCGCGAATACCTGTCGCTTGAATGAACAAGAGCATTACGGATATGCTTCAATAATGCAGATGTATTAGACAGCGCGTGTCCTTTCTCCAGCTTGATGGATAGCTGTTCTCCGAAAATTTTTTGTTTAGAGCCAGAATAGAGCTTTTCACCCCTATCCTGCTCGAGATTACTCACGAATTCAATGAAATCTTCTTCAGGAACATACTTATCTAGCACATCCCGAAGCATCTTTTTCTCATCTACCGTGCTGTCATTTTTTTTAATGGTTGCCACCAACTTTGAAACGCTATCATAGTTCACTTGAAAAGTCGGGTCATTTAGCTTAGATCTAACTGCAGAAAACAGTGTTTCATCTGCAACTCTCAGGAAGTGATACTCAAGGATGTGGTAATAAGATAGAAAGACTTGGCTCGGAAACTGGCTGCTTTTGGCCACCTTGTAGTAACTAACCACGCTGGCCTCATAACAAGCGCTCGGAATACTCATCACCTCAGAGTCATCATCTAATGGTTGCGTAAGAACAAGCCCTCTCGACTTAATATCATGACTAATTTCCCAGCACTCGCCTTTACTTTGCGCAAGACTGAACAAACATGCGCGAATACGGTCAACCGCTACAGCGCCAATATCTTCATTACGTGGTTTGCGTTTTGCTATATATCGGGCAGTATGAAAAACCATCATAATGTCGTCAACTCGGAATCGAACTCGGCTATCGGAGCGCGCCCTGTTTTGTCGAAACTTGCAACGTCGATGAATTCGCTCCTTAATACGATTAAAAGTTGTTTCGTAACGATCAGATTCATAATACGAAAGCAAAAACTCCTTAGTGGCGGGAGAAATATGTATGATATTTCCTTTTTTATCCTCAAACTTATGCTCATTTCTGAAGAAGTAGCCA
Source organism: Salinicola salarius (assembly GCF_002179555.1). Lineage (GTDB taxonomy): Bacteria > Pseudomonadota > Gammaproteobacteria > Pseudomonadales > Halomonadaceae > Salinicola > Salinicola salarius_A. Next base: position 11,186 of record NZ_NHOU01000019.1, read on the forward strand.
GGGTCCAATCGGGTTAGCTGGAACTCTGCCGAGCGGTTAGCCATGAGAACCCGCTGGTCAACATCAAAACGGTACTGCCTAGCTTTGTAAAAATTATCAATGGCTTGCTTCCATTCATCAGTCAATGTAATTGAAATTTTATTTTCATCAACATCAACATCAACGTTGAGGGTGCCCTCCGCTTCGATAATAATGCAACCTAAACTCTCAAGTCTATTTTTAAATACTTCCAAGCTCATATATCGAAACCTTCTGATTTATAGCAGGTGCTAGCCAGTATGCACGTTCCCCTTGAACGAGCGTGCGCGTTCAGCATTCTTGTATTGCAATATCAACCAGCTGGTTTTAATGTGAATTTTTATTGAGACTGTCCATATAACTTCAATAAGCGAGCGTTAAGCCTTACCACATGTCCGCTTCAGGTCGATAGCAGGCGGCCGAGTGAAACGAGATATATGCGCGTTTTTCTTTGGCGATGCTGTCTGGCCTTGTTAGCTGCTTTACTACAAAGTCCCATTACGCTTAAGCTCTCTTACTTTGTCTTCGATAGAACGAGCTTGCATGTGAATACCATAGTTCAAAATGTTTTTACAACGTTCAGCAAGCGGCATGCTGCTCTGCGAATCGGAAGCCCAAATAACAGCTGCTCTGTTGACATATCTACTTGGCTCTTGCCCCCACCGCCAGCCCTTAGATTCGTGGAGGTATTTACTAAAAACTGCAGAGGATTGGAGCACCTTATCGTTAATTAGATCTCTATCGATTAACATGCAATAGTTTACTGTGAGCTCAGCATCGATAATGTCATTGATGAGATCATCAACTTCGTCAGCTTGTGCTGTCATTGCACACCATGCGAATACTGATAAAAGCAATTTTTTCATTATTTCTCCTTGTACAGCTAACATGGATAAACGTGCGTGCAGCATTACTTGGGAGGACCGCTTTGGGTCGAAACCCGTCAGCTTTCTCAAGCTCTATTCGGAATACTTTGTGTATCAATCTGACACATTCCGTTTCACTTCTCTATCCAGAGTCCTCCCGCCTTTCATCGAGTGAGCGGAGAAACGCATCATTCCGCATCGATTTTCGGCCGCCACAAGCCGCCCGCAGCCCAACAACGACGCGGCTTCTCGCCCTCTGCAACGCTGCATCAAAGCCAGCCCCTTAGTGCACAGGCGGGGCGCCAGGAAACCCGAGCCTTTCTCTCCCTATCGGCATGCGAAGGCCAGGCTTGAACGATGCTCGTCCGCTTCAGCCTACGAATAGCGCATGGCGCGTCCGGCTGGCGGGCGGGGCGATTGCTTGTGGGGTTAGGCTTGATGGTTTCGGTCTTTCATAGGGCTGGTGGCGTGGTGGTATACGAGGGGAAAATCGAACAGGTGCATTCCCCTGAGCACGCCATCGGCATACCGGACTCGGGGTAGATCGGGAATGCCGGGAACCGGAAATGAGCGTAACGCCATGAGCCAAGGCGCTTTATGACGTTCTCGGGAGTATCGATGAAGAAGACTTGGTGCCCCCATCAGGATTCGAACCTGAGACCTTCCCCTTAGGAGGGGGACGCTCTATCCAGCTGAGCTATGGGGGCGGGAGGCAGGACAGCACTACCGCTGTTCGTCGAGCGAAGCATGTGTCTCGAGCGGCGCATAGTATAAGCGCCGGATTCGTCGAGATAAACCCGCCGTGGCCATTGCGTCGGGACGCTCTGCGTTGGTGTTGATACAATGCCGCCTTTCCGATTCGAGCCGTCGCTATCTCATGCCGTGTTCTCATGCCTAGTTCTGATGACGCTTCCGAGCTGCCCGCCGCGAGCCCGCGCCACGGCAACGATATCCCCGTGGGGCAGGACCGGATCTTCGACGGCCTGGCCGACAAGTTCGCCAACAGCCTCTATGCCATGGCGCGCGGCCAGATCCGTCTGGCGGTGCTCGATCAGGTGCTGTCGCGCTCCTTGCCGCAGGACGGCGCGCCCGCGCTGGATGTAGGCGGTGGCCTCGGCCAGATGAGCGTGTGGCTGGCGGAGCGGGGGCATGATGTCACGCTGGCGGAGCCTTCCGCGGAGATGCTGGCGCATGCGCGAGCCGAATTCGGCGAGTTGCCCATCCGGGCGCTGCAGGCGCCGATCCAGGCATTGCCGGAGCTGGCGCCGGGGCCGTGGCCGCTGATCGTGTGTCACGCGGTGCTGGAGTGGCTGGCCCAGCCGCGTCAGGCGGTTGCCACGCTGAAATCCCTGCTGGCGCCGGGCGGTCGCCTGTCGCTGATGGTGTTCAACCGCGATGCGCTGCGTTTTTCCAACGTGGTCAAGGGCAACCTCGACAAGGCGCTGGAGGATCGGCTTTCGGGCACCGGCCAGCGCCAGCGGTTGACGCCGATCTCGCCGTTGACGCATGCCGATATCGAACGCTGGTGCCGGGAAGAGGGGCTGGTGATCGAAAGCGTTGCCGGCATCCGGATCTTTCACGATTACCTGCGGGAACGCTCGCCGAGCGAAGCCCAGCTCGCGACGATCATCGAGCTCGAGAAGCGCTACTGCCAGGTCGAGCCCCACTGGCGCCTGGGGCGTTACCTTCACTACATGATTCGGCACGCCGACAGCGCGGGCCCAGAGGAGACGTACTGATGTCGACGCAACCCCCGGCGTGTCAACTGCTTGCCCGCCAGGACGCGGATTATCGCGGCTGGCTGTGGGTCGCGCCGCCCCGCGATGGCTGGCTCGAGTCCGGCGAGGGCAGCGTCTGGAGCGCGGAGCTGGATGTCTGCAACGCCTGGCGTCAGGCCGGCCGGCCAGCCTACGGCGCCCTGAGCGCGCCGCCGGCCGAGGTGCCGGGGGCGGTGCTGTTCTGGCCCAAGAGCCATGCCCTGGGGGAATGGTGGCTGGCGGCACTGAATGCGTCTTTGCCGGCTGGCACGCCGCTGCAGGTCGTCGGCGAGAATCAGGGCGGCATCAAGCGTGTGCCGAAAATACTGGAAGGCTTTCAGCAGGAATGCCGCAAGCTGGATACGGCGCGTCGCTGTACGCTGTTCGCCACCCGCACGGTCGAGCCCGTTCGCGATCCGGATGCGGTCTGGCAGACGTTCACGGCAGAGGGGCTGACGCTGGCGACGCATCCCGGCGTCTTCGGTCACGGCAAACTCGACGAGGGCACGCGGCTGTTGATGGAGGCGTTGCAGCAGTCGCCGTTACCGGCGCGCGGCAATGCATCGCTGCGCGCGCTGGATGTCGGCTGCGGCGACGGCATCCTGGCGGCGTGGCTGGCACGGCAGGGCTGCGAGGTCACCGCGGTGGACATCAACGAGTTCGCGGTCGAGGCGACGCATCGCACGCTGGCGGCGAATCGGTTGACCGGCACGGTCGTTCAGAGCGATGTCTACCGCCAGTTGGAGGGCACCTTCGAGGCCATCGTCAGCAATCCGCCGTTCCATCAGCAGCGTGCGGTCGATTACGGCCCCGCCGAGCGACTGATCCGCGAGGCGCCGGCGCATCTGGTCGATGGCGGCAGCCTGACGCTGGTCGCCAATGCGTTTCTGCCGTACCCGGACTGGCTCGAGGCCGCATTTGGCAGCTTCGAGATCCTGGCCGACAACCGGCGCTTTCGCGTCTATCGCGCCATCAAGGCCTGGCGTTAGCCTGTAGCTCTCGGGCCGTCTGGCGAGCGCGCCGATCGGCGGCCCGGACGTCTTCGGCCTGAATGCCGATCAACTGCAGCCGAGGCCAGGTAATTTCGTCCCATGACTCGCTTTCCAGCCGGATGGCGGTCTCCAGCAGCGCGCCCACCGGGCCGGCGCGGGTCAGCAGTGCTCTGGTGATCGACGCGTGCAGCGGCAGCGACTCGACGAGTTCCACCAGTGGGCGATCGAAGAAGGCCTCCAGGTAGGAAAACAGGCCCGAGATGAAGGCTTTCTCGGCCAGCGCGGGATCGCCCGCCGCGAGTTCCCGACACAGGCAGGCGCGCGCCAGCGCCGACTGCGGCAGTGACTCCGGCTTGTCTTCCATCTCGGACAGTGCCAACAGCGTCGCCAGACTGCGGATGCGTTGCGGGCCGACCAGGCCAACGGCTTGCTCCAGGGAGGTGATATCGGCCTGGCGTTGTTTGGTGTTGTTGACCAGCCTGAGTAGACGCACGCCAAGCGTAGGGTCGTACTCGATGGCGGTGGATATCTCGCGCACGCTCACGTCCGGCTTGCTGAGCGTGGCGATGAGTTTGAGTATGGCGATGCGGTCGGTGACCAACGTGGCGCCGTGAATGATCTGGGGGCGGGCGAGAAAGTAGCCTTGGAACAGATCGCAACCGGCACGCTGGCAGCAGCTGAGCTCGGTTGCCGTCTCCAGCTTTTCGGCCAGTATCTTGAGATGCGGATAGCGTTGACGTAGCTGCTGCACGATACGCTCGAATGCATCGTCGCAGTAGTGTGGATATTCGAGCTTGACGATATCCACGAGGGGAAGATAAGGATGCTCGATATCCTCCTCGGCGTAGTCATCCAGGGCGATGGTGAAGCCTTGCTGGCGTAGCAGCACCAGTCGGTCACGGATGGCGTCGTCGAACGGAATGTCCTCGAGTAGCTCGATGACCAGGCAGGCAGGGTCGAATGGCAGGTCATCGCGCAGCGTCGTCGCGGTAAAATTGACGTACAGCGGCTTCCCTTGACTGACCGTCTCCAGATCGCTCTGGGTGAAGGCATTCAGCAAGACCGTGCTGGTCGCTCGGTTGCCATCGAATGATATCGGCATCGGCCCGCCATCGGTCGGCCGAAACAGCAACTCGAAGGCGACGATTTCGAGCGAGGCATCGAAGATCGGCTGCCGTGCGAACAACACCGAGGTTGCTGGAGATTCGGAGGCGTTCGGCATGGCTGTCCTCAGTGGGTCCCTGTCATTTTGATCTGTCGGGCCAGGTTTGGCTGGCCCTTTGACCCTCTATCGACCGCCTCGGGGATTTGTTGAATTACCGGTGCTTTTTCGGCGTCTTCTCGTTTCAATGGTCGCGATCCGAGTAGGCGATGTCGGTCACGATATAGTGGGTCTCGCCACCCGGTGCAGCGACCACGACATCATCATCGAGCCCTTTCCCCAGCAATGCCCGGGCGAGGGGGGCGTCGACGCTGATCCAGTGCTTGTCGGTATCGGTCTCGTCGTGGCCGACCAGGCGTATCGACAGTTCTTCGCCCTCGTCGTCTTCCAGCGTCACGTAGGCACCGAAGTAGACCTTGCCGGTATCGGCCGGCAAACGGTCGACGACCTGCAGCTCGTCCAGGCGTTTACGCAGGTAACGAATCCGTGCGATGACGCGATTGAGCTCTTTCTTGTTGTAGGTGTAATCCGCGTTTTCGCTACGGTCGCCCAGGGCGGCGGCCTCACCGACTTTCGCCGATAGCTGGGGCCGTTTGACACGTGACAGATGGTCGTGGATGCCCTGCAGTCGATCGAATCCCTGCGGGGTGATCAGGTTGCTTTTCTTTTCCTGACGCGGGTCTTTCTTGGGATCGCGCCAGCGCGTCATGTTTCGGCCTTGCATAAGACGTCTCTCGATGCCTGAAGATCCGGATAGCGTAACGTGAATCCGCCGACCACCACCACGAGCACGGCGATACCCTCGGCCCGCGAGACGTTGGCCGAGCCAGGCCTCGTCAGTCGAGCAATGCTCCGTGGCTGCCGGTATGGGTTGCAGCGGGCAGTAGCAAACGGAAGCAGAACCGTAGCGACAGGAAGTCGCCGTGGCGAATGGCGTCGTGGTGTGTGCCGAAGCGTAACGGAAAGCGGGGAAGGGTTTTATGCGGTTAATCCGGATTAACGAGGAGGAAAGGACGCTCGCTATACTCGATAACGAGATGACAACGAGAGGCGACAATGCAGAATTCGATCCTCATTCCCATGGGAAAAAAGTCGGCATCCATGGCGGCCTTGCGCAAGGCAAGAGGCATCGCCCAACATGATCATACTCGACTTTATCTGCTGCATGTCGTCGAGCCCAGCGAGACGGGGGATGTTCTGGGCGCTGCGACAGGCGCCGCTACGCATACTCTGGACAAAGAAGACGTCGCGCGTGCCGAAGCGTTTCTGGAAGCTCGGTGGGACCGTTTGAACGAACCCATGGCGGCCGTGAATTTCGTCGTAAAGGCTGGGAAGCTTTCCGAGACGATCGCTGAAGAGGCCCGGCGGCTGGAGGTCGATACGATCATCATGGGTACGTCGAAATCCTCCCCGAAATGGGAAGGGATGATCGGCGAGGTCAAGAAGTCGACGCCCTGTAAATTGACGATCGTGGATGAAGAGGAGCGCGTCGTCCTGGAGTACTCGCCTGGCTCATCTGACACCTAACGCATTTGACTCGCCTGGCTCGCGGAACCGGGACCGATGACGCAGTCCCGGCTCGGCAGATTCTCGACAAATTAGGCTTTGTCTGAAAACTGTCTGCGCTCGGCCATACGGCGTTAAAAATCGGCTCAAAGTACTCATTTACACCGCGTAAACTCCGTCTTTTTGCCGATTTTTGCCTTGCCTGACNGCCTAGTGCATGAACGTATGCTTCGGCATGTGATCGGCATGGAAATGGTTGAGAATGTGCTCCAGCCCGTTGGTCAGAAGGGCACCACCGACCGGCGGGCCATGACCCGTCGTCGCCATCGCCGGTGACAGCTTCGCGAGTCGCCTGATGGACTCGAAGGCCTGCCTCCAGTCGTGGGTGAAGTAGCGCGGTGGCCCGCTCAGTTTGGCCCGTTGCAGGATGACCTGGCCGAGAGATTCCTGCTGTACGGTCACGAAGGCATCCCCCGCGATCAACGTCTTGTCTTCCTGCCTGAATAGCGAGACATGCCCCGGCGAATGGCCCGGCGTCGCCAGCCAGCGCCAAGAATCCAGCCCGGGAACCGAGCCGTCCTCCGGTAGCGGAGAGAGAACGTCGTTGAAATGATAAGGGCCTCGCGAGAACAGCGGGGAGAGGCGCGAGATGACGCCGCCTCCCGCCGAGGCGTCCGCTGGTGGATAAGGCATCGAGCCGGTCAGATACGGGAACTCCAGCGCATGCGCGTACAGCGGCACCTGCCAGTGGCGACTGAGCGCCAGCGCCGAGCCGATATGGTCGAAGTGGCCATGTGTCAGGATGATTGCCGCGGGTGCCCGATCGCCGAAGAGCCGTTTGGCCCAGGCGATGATTTTTCCCTCTTGCCTGGGGAGCGCAGCATCGACCAGCACCCAGCGATCCTGGCTTGGCTCCGCCACGAAGCAGATATTGACAAACTTGAGCGTCAGTTGCGTCACGCCGGGTGCTACCGGAGAACTTTGATTATCGCGGACTGATATCAGGCCCAGGGCAAGATTCTGACGGGTTTCTTCGTTCATGGCTTATCTCGTGCTGGACGACGGGATGACTCGACTCGATTCGACTCGGTTCGATAAGAAGGCGCGCCAAGATTCGCTAGCCGCTCGCCTTGGGGTCCGCTTTATCGGCCTTGTCATTGATGTTGGACTTGTGGGCCTTCTTCTCCTTGGCGAGCTGGGCGCCAGGAACGGGCGTCTCCTTCACCGTGTCGTTATGGTGGGGCGTATGCCGTGACTTGGCAGACTTTTGATTATCGACGTTTTCATCCGGGCGATAGGGTGTCGGCTCCTCGTGATGGGATTGTGCCGCTTTACGGCCTTCGGCAGCATTGGGGGTATCCTTGTCCATCGCCTTCTTGGCTTGCTGACGCTCTGTTTCAGTCCCTTTGGACCCATCCGTCTGTCGGTTCATCACGTTGCTCCTGAGTGAAGACATTCCCGAGACAGAATCGGTCAGTTTGTCTCCAGTTTAAAGCTGATGCAGCGGGCATGATTAATCGGCATCAACAATCCTCATGGATCGAAGGGGGATCGAAGGACGTATTCCCTTATTCATATCGAAGCATCGCTAAAATGCGTTGCTCGATGTTGAAGACGAAGAGGCCGCTTTCGGCATTGTTTTGTTCATGGCAGCGCTGAATTTACCCGCGAATGGCTGGCCCCTGATCGGGAAGATAACCGTGCCGAAAAGCTGATACTTTTATCAGGTCAGGCACAGTCTGACGCCATGTGGATGCTGGTTTGCCGACTGCCTCAAGACTTCAGGAGAGAGCGATAGCTGTACAGGGTGTAGGTCACGATCAGTGGCAGCGCTATCGCGAGTCCGACCAGGAGGAACAGCAGGCTGGCATGCGAGGCAATCGCGCCTTCCTCCGCCGGACTGCCGATCAGGAGATCGGGGTAGATACAGACATAGACGATCGAGGTCAACAGCAACACCGAGCACGCGGCCCATAAAAAGGATGCCGTACGGTTATTGGTAAGACGTCTGACGAGTACGGCGCCCACAAAGCCGACGGCGGAGAGCCCGGCGATGATGCCGCCTCGTTCTCCTACCCGAGAGGCGAGCAGCGGCTGCTCGATCAGACAGACGACGATCCAGAGAACGAGCATGAGGAGCGCCACGATGCCCAGCGTCAGGCGGTAGGCCGACTGCTTGCCGGTGCTAGTCTGGGAGATTGTCATGCGCAGCCAGGCACTGCCCAGCACGGCATAGCCCAGGATGAACACGGCGCCGCCAAGGGCGCTTTCATATTGCCAGATGTCGCCATGGCCAGGTTCGTCCGAGAGCCCCTGGCCCATGAGAAGCTGCGTGGCGATGGCGCCCTGGAGATAGGCGGCGGCCAGGGCGGTCAGAAACAGCAGTGTCTGGAAGAGCGCAGGGCGCGAGAACTTTTCATAGAATTCGAACACGATGCCGCGCACGAACAGCAGCATCAGCAGCACGACGATCTCGATGTAGAAGGCTGGCAGTATCGTCGAATAGAGCGCCGGAAAGGCGCCGTACAGCGCCGAAACCGCGAAGACCAGCCAGGTCTGGTTGGCATCCCAGAACGGGATGACGGAATGGATGGCGTGTTCCCGAACCTGCTTGTGGCCGAGAAAGGGCATGTTCAGGCCCACACCCAGCGTGTAGCCATCCAGCAGGAAGTAGATGGAAAGCGCCAGGGCGATCAGGATGTAGAGTACCGTTGCCAGCGTATCCATCAGGAGGCCCCGTTATCGTCTTTCGCCAACATGGCGCGCGGTGAACGCCGCGTGAGCTTGAAGAACAGGTAGGTTCCCGCCCCGGACACCAGCGTGTAGATCGTCCACAGCACGGCGAGGCTCGAGATGAGCTGCCAGGTGCCATAGGGCGTCACGGCTTCCTGTGTCGTCATCTCGCCGTAGATGATCCAGGGCTGGCGGCCGGCTTCGGTGGTGATCCAGCCGGCCTCGATGGCGATGAGGCCCACCGGCAGGGTCAGGGTCATCGCCCGCAGGAACCAGCGGGCATCGAAAAGCGACCGTCGGTGGCGGAGATAGAGCGACACCGCGACGATGCCGAGCATGGTGAAGCCGGTATAGACCATGAGCCGGAAGGACCAGAAGACCAGCGGCACGTTGGGGCGTTCCGCCTCGGGCCAGTCCGTCAGCGGCTGGATCTTTTCCGTCAGGCTGTGGGTGAGATAGAGGCTGCTGAGCCGGGGAATTTCCAATACGAAGCGGTTGCTCTCGCTGTCGCTGTCCGGCCAGGCGGCAACGACCATCGGCATGCCGCCGCGCTCCGGCTTGTGCTCCCAGTAGGCCTCCATGGCCGCCACCTTGACCGGCTGGTTCTCGAGCGTATTCAGCCCGTGGAGATCGCCCGCCACGATCTGCAGCGGCACCACGAAGGTCAGCATCCACAGCGCCATCGACAGCATCTTGCGGGAGACGGGGTCGGTGCGGTCCTTGAGCAGGTGCCAGGCCGCGATGGCGGCCACGACGAAGGCAGTGGCGATCATCGCGGCCAGCGACATGTGGACGAGACGGTAGATCGAGGAGGGGCTGAAGATCACCTGGAACCAGTCGACGGGGATGAAGGTGCTGCCATCGCGCCCGTAGCCTGCCGGCGTCTGCATCCAGCTGTTGGAAGCGAGGATCCAGAACGAGGAGAGGTAGGCGCCCACAGCCACCATGATCGCCGAGAAGCAGTGCATGCGGGTGCCGATCTTGCCTTCGCCGAAGATCATCAGGCCGAAGAACGTCGCCTCCAGGAAGAACGCCGTCACCACTTCGTAGCTCAGCAGCACCCCGTTGATGCCGCCGGCGGCGCGGGTAAACCCCTGCCAGTTGAGCCCCAGCTCGAAGGCCATGACCACGCCGGATACCACGCCGGCGCCATAGTTGGCGGTGAAGTGGGGCAACCAGTAGTGGTACAGCGCCATGTAGACCGCATCGCCTTTCCACGCCGCCATGCAGCGCAGAAAGGCGAGGTAGGTGGACAGGCCGATGCTCAGTGCCAGAAAGATGATGTGGAACAGCAGGGTGCTGGCGAACTGCAGACGTGCGAGATCGAGCGTGTCCAACGAGAACATGGCTGGTTACCCTTTCAGGAGCGGCGCATCGGCCGCCTATTGATCGGTCGCCTATTGAAAGTCGCTGGGCTTGCCCGTGCGGTCGGAAACCGGCCGTTCGACATCGCGATCCAGACGCTCGGTGAATGTCTTCAGCCCGCCGATCAAGGGCGTCAGCGCGTGCCACAGCTCTTCGTCCTTGAGCAGACGGAAGGCGCCGCTGAAGCCGGGCGCCTTGTCGTGTTCACGCTCCGAGCGAACCTCCGTCTCCATGGCGACGAACGCATCCCGCGCGGCGTAGACCGTCTTGTGGAACTGCCCGGGCGGAATGCTGGAAAGCGCGATCAGTAGTGAAGAGAGGTTCTGAATGGCATTCAGCGACCCCTCGCGGCTGAGCGCGTTGGTGAGTATCTGCGCCAGCTGGGTATTGCTGCGGACCAGATCGTTGGCAAAGCGCAGGAAGCCATGCTCGTGTAGGCCCTCAAGTAGGCGTTCCCACTCCTGCTGGGCACTGGGATCGAGATCGCCGTTGGGCGGTGGCGTGTAGTCGATACGTTCTGCCATCAGCTCTTCTCCGGATGCGATTGGTGTTGCGGTGGCTGACGATAGTCCTCCTGCATCCACTTGACCTCGACCGGGACGCCGTCGATCGGCGTGCGGTGGCCGTAGCGAAAGTTGTTGCGGGGGAGGGGCGGTTCGCCTTTCTCTCGGGGCAGCGGTTCCAGCCTGACCGCGGTTTCCTTGTAGGCCGGCGTGTCGACATCAGGGTCGTGGTGTTCGCCCGTCAGCAGGTTCAGGCCCGGCTTGCCCTGGTGAATCGGCATGAACAGCGTATGGCCGCTTACCCGATCGGTGACGCAGACCTTCACCTCCAGGCTGCCGCGTCGGGACGAGACGCGGACCCAGCTACCGTCTTCGAGATCCATCTCGCGGGCCGTGTCCTCGCCGACCTCGACGAACCACTCGGGCACCTGCTCCAGGGTGCCTACCGTCTGGCCGCTCTGGTTCATGCTCTGGAAGTGCTCCAGCAGGCGGCCGTTATCGAGCATGAACGGGTAGTCGTCGTCGTTGGATTCCGCCGGCGGCCGCCACTCCACCACGTAGAGCTTGGCCTTGCCGTCATCCTGCGGGAAGGAGTCGCGGAAAAGGTAGGGAGAGTCGGTGCCATCGGCGTCGACCGGCCACAGCAGGGAGTTCCAGCCGGCCAGGCGTTCATAGGTGACGCCGGCAAAGAGCGGCGAGATGGACGCGCACTCGGCCATGATGTCGGAAGGGTGGCTGTAATCCCAGTCATAGCCCATCCGGTTGGCCAGCTCGGTCAGTATCTGCCAGTCGGGGCGGCTGTCTCCCAGGGGTGGCATGACTTCATAGAAGCGCTGGATGCGGCGCTCGGTGTTGACGAAGGTGCCTTCCTTTTCGACGCTGGGGCAGGCCGGCAGCACCACATCGGCGAACTGCGCCGTGCGGCTGACGAACATGTCCTGGACGACGAGAAAATCGAGATTGCTGAAGGCCTCGTGAACGTTGTTGGTATCGGCGTCCGAGAAGGCCGTCTCCTCGCCCATCACGTACATCGCCTTGAGCTCGCCCTTGTCGGCCGCCTGCACCATCAGGAAGTTGCCTTCGCCCACCTCGCCGGGGAGCGTCTCCTTGTCGACGCCCCAGCCTTTGGCCCAGCGCTCGCGCACTGCGTCGTCGGTGACCGAGTCGTAGCCGGGATAGGTGTTGCGCAGGCAGCCGAAGTCGCTCGCGCCCTGCACGTTGTTGTGGCCGCGCATGGGGTAGCCGCCGGTGCCGGGACGGCCATAGTTACCGGTGGTCAGCAGCAGGTTGGCGAAGGCCGAGCTAGTGTCCGTGCCATGGACGTGCTGGGTGATGCCCATTGCCCAGACGATGCAGAGCCGTTCGGCGCGGCCGACGGTTTCCGCCAGTTCGGTCAGCGTCTCCAGCGAGAGCCCGGTGACCTCGGCGGCGAATTCGAGCGTATAGGGTTCGAGCGATCGGCGGAATTCGTCCACGCCGGAGACGCGCCGTTCCAGAAAGTCGAGATCGGCATAGCCGTGATCGAACTGATAGCGCGTGATCGCCAGGACCCAGGCGAGATCGGTCCCGGCGCGCGGCTGCAGGAAGCGGTCGGCGCGGTCTGCCATCTCGTGTTTGCGGGTGTCGACGACGATATGCTTCTGATTGCCCTGCTTGTGCGCCGACTTCAGGCGCGAGGCGATGACCGGGTGGCTCTCGGCGGTGTTGCTGCCCACCATGATCACCACATCGGCCAGCTGCAGGTCCTCGACCCGGCCGGCATCCGCGCCGTAGCCCGTGGTGCGCTTGAGGCCGGTGGAGGCGGGGCTCTGGCAGTAGCGCGACGAATTGTCGATGTTGTTGGTGCCGATGATTTGTCGGGCCAGCTTTTGCGCCAGGTAGGCCTCTTCGTTGCTGGCCTTGCTGGAGCCGATGATGCCGACGCTGTCCGAGCCATAGGTGTCGCGCACCTCGAGCAGCCGGCGTGCCACCAGGTCCAGCGCCTCTTCCCAGCTCGCTTCGCGAAAGGCGCCGTTTTCGCGGATCAGTGGCTTCTTCAGGCGCCGGTCCGAATTGACGAAGTCCCAGGCGAACTTGCCCTTGATGCAGGTCGATATCCCGTTGACCGGCGCGTCTTCCACCGGCTGGATCTTGAGAATGTGACGGTCTCGCGTCCACATCTCGAAGGAGCAGCCCACGCCGCAATAGGTGCAGACGGTCTTGGTGCGCTTGATTTCCGGCTGGCGCCATTCCATGTCCATGACCGAAACGCCGGTGATCAGCTGGGCACCGGTGGTCTTCTCGACCTGCTTGGTCAGATCGATCATCGAGCGCTTGAGCTGCTTGGGCATGAACGTGAACGGGCCGGTGTTTTCGTGCATGCTGTTTTCCAGCAGGGCGTTACACGGGCAGACCGTGACGCAGTGACCGCAGTGGACGCAGCTCGATTCGTCGATCAGCTCGCCGCCATCCCACAGCACCCGCGGGTTCTCCATGCTGTAATCGATCGACAGCGTCTCGTTGACCTCGATGTTCTGACACGCTTCGACACAGCGACCGCAGAGAATGCACTGATCGGGATCGTAGGTGTAGAACGGGCTGGAAGTGTCTTTTTGGTAGGGTTTGCGCTGGTAGTCGTAGCGCTGGATGTCGATTCCCATATCGGCGACCGTGTTATGCAAGGTGCAGTCGCCGTTGTTGTTCTCGCATACCGTGCAATAGAGTTCGTGCTTCGACAGCAGGCGATCCATCCCCTCTTCTCGGGCGGCTCTTGCCTTCGAAGAGTCGGTGTGAATCGTCATGCCCGCTTCGCTCTTCACGGCACAACTACGCTTGAGTTCACCGTCGATCTCCACCCAGCAGGTATCGCAAGTCTGAATAGGGCCCAGCGTCTTCAGGTAACAGACATGGGGAATGTCGATGTCGTTTTGTTCGAGGAAATCGACGAGAGAGACGCCCGACTCTCCGGTCAGCGTCTCGTCGTTGACATATAGCTTGCACTGCGCCATTGCTCGTCCACCCGGTCACGGTCGTTTAGCACTTTTGTAGGATGAGGAGGCGCTGAATCAATGAGCGGGCGGCGTAAAGCGCAAGGTGTACGGATAAAACGCAAGGTGTGCGGAGCGCAGGAACCGATGTCTATAGGAGACAGGCGAGGGTTCCGATCGAACTGGCGCCCCGGCATCACGCACGCAGCCATTGCCCGCAGGCATTGATTCAGTGCTTCCTTAGCTACGCTCAGCCTAGTCAGGATTCACCGATAGGCTAGGGTGCGAACGATCGAACATTGATCTGGGTTAAGACGTCGACTGGGTCTCGCTGTCGGCGTGAGACTCGCTGTAATCCAGGAAGAGATCGCCTGGTGATTCGATGATATCCAGATGCGGGTAGAGGCCGAGAACACGAAAGGCTCTATCGAGAGTGGAAAGGCGCGTACTGATCTCGCTATCGAAAAAATTGTTCATGCTGGAGAGCGTCAATCCCATGGCGCCGGCGAAATCGTCCCGCGACCAGCCTTTGTCGATGAGACCGTTCGAGATGGCCACTTTCAAGCGAATGCTGATGGAAGGATACCAGATGTGTCTTGCCTCATCCGTCACCACGCTGTGAGGAATATGCTCTGACGTGGCGAGACAATCTTTGATGATTGCGCTCAGGTTTTTAACGGTCAATTGAGACAGGTCTTCGAGACATTTCGATGTAGCAACGAACTTGGGAAACTCTCGGCATAATGCGATATAGCCAGCTTTGTCTTTTGATACTTGGATGGCATATTTCATGAAAGCTCTATCAAAAGAGATTGGCTAATTGGCGAAATTTAATGATAGTTTCAGATCATGAGATAACCATAACATGGATTAGTTTTGCTAATGGATGGCAAAAGGGAGCACATGTGCTCGAAAGCACGCCAGGACAGTACCCGCCGCTTTCGCGCCTGAGGCGCCTGGGGCATCGTCGTTGGCGGGTATCGGACTTCAGTCGATGCGGTCGACTCGGTCAATGACGAGCCCACTACGCGGATTGGCGGGCATGCGGGTCAGAGCTATCGAAAGGTCCTGGTCCGGGACGCGATAGCGTAATTGATGCGCGAACTTGTCGAGGGTCAAGTCCATCAGCGCCAGCGTGATCCACTCCCCGGGGCAGCGGTGTCCGGTGGCGTACTCGCCGCCGCCTTGCGGGATCGTGGCGAAGCGATGGCAGTCTTCGCTTTCCTGCTCGAAGCGCTCCGGCAGGAATCGATCGGGTTCGTCCCAGCGGTTGGGGTCGTGGTTGGTGCCGTAAAGGTCCAGCACGACTTGCCAGCCGTGATGGAAACGGTAGTCACGCCAGACGAAATCCTGCCTGACTCGCGCGACCAGGAAGGGAAAGAAGGGATAGTAGCGCCGAACCTCCTCGATGAAGCCACGGCGATAGGCGCTCCTTTCAGCCGTCTGCTGCAGCTTTGCGAGGCTGTCGGGATGCTCATGCATCGCCAGCACGGTGAAGACCATATAGCGCGCGACGGCCACGATCGGGCGGATCAGATTGAGAAGCTCGACGGCCACGATACGGCTGGGGAGTCGTGCGCCAGTCTCGTCCCGGAAGTCGGCAAAGGCGGGCAGGGGGAGAGCGGGATCGACCGATTCGGGGCGGCGCCGATAGTCGTCGATCATCGACATCAAGGTGTTTTCGGTCTGGTGGCGGGCGCGACGGGCTTTCCAGTGCTTGGGGCCGACGCTGCCTCCACCCTCTATCATCAGCACGAGACTTTGCGTCAACCCCGCCACATGCTTCTCTTTCAGTGCGATACCGCACCAGTCGCAGGCGGC
This sequence comes from Salinicola salarius, assembly GCF_002179555.1. Taxonomy (GTDB): domain Bacteria; phylum Pseudomonadota; class Gammaproteobacteria; order Pseudomonadales; family Halomonadaceae; genus Salinicola; species Salinicola salarius_A. Next base: position 26,875 of record NZ_NHOU01000019.1, read on the forward strand.
GCGACAGAGCATTTGGTGGAACTCGTCCAGCAAAACGAGAGACGCACCGGATTGCCAGTGGGGCATTCGCGCCTGCCAGGACTGCTCGACGAGATGGAGCAGGTCGTCGATTCGCGCCTGGGACATGAAGGCGAGAAACATCGCCTTGCGGCGCCGATGGGATTCGCCCTCGAGCCCCTGGATGCCGCCGACGCCAAAGAGCGTCTTCTGCATTCGCTTGGGAGCCGCCTGCTCTCGGGTCAGGCGATCCTGGTCGTAGAACAGCCGGGCGGCTTCCTCGCCCCGCAGGAACAGGGTCTTCTGCAACATGAGCCGGGAACGGAATACATCGCTACCCAGCCGATCGCACTGCGATCCGATATAGCCGTACCCTTCCTGAATCAACGCGAGCGTACAGTCCCGGTTTGCCCGGGGAGCTTCCTGGTAGCGGCTCATTCATGCATCCCGATCAAGGTGTCTTGGCGATGAAGCTTTTCGAGAACTGTTTGACCGATGCCTTGATGGTATCCAGGGCATCCGGGTCGCCGTGCAGCAGCGCCGACATGTAGGCCTTTGCCTGCTCCTTGGCGATATGGGGCGGGATGGGCGGAATGTCCGGGTCGGTATGAAAATCGAGCACCGTTGGCCGGTCGCTGCCGAGTGCCTGGTCCCAGGCATCGCCGATCTGCTCCGGCGTCGTCACCTCGATCCCGACCAGTCCCAGCGACGCGGCGTAGCGGGCGTAGGAGAACGCCGGCAGATCCTGCGAGGCTTCGTATTTGGGGTCGCCGTCCTGCACGCGCATCTCCCAGGTCACCTGGTTGAGATCGCGATTGTTGAGCACGACCACGATGAGCCGTGGATCGTCCCAGCGGTGCCAGTACTTGCTGACCGTGATCAGTTCCGCGTTGCCGTTCATCTGCATGGCACCGTCGCCGACGAAAGCGATCGAGACCCGATCGGGAAAGGCGAATTTTGCCGCGATCGCGTAGGGCACCGCGTTGCCCATGGTTGCCAGGCCACCCGATACCGAGCCTCGCATCCCTTCGCGAAAACGAAGGTCGCGGGCGTACCAGTTGGCTGCCGAGCCGGAGTCACAGGTTAGCAGGCAACGGTCGGGCAGGCGTTCGGAAGCTTCCCAGAACACGCGTTGCGGATTGATGGGGTCGGCGTCGCTCATGGCGCGTTTTTCCAGCAGCTTCCACCATTCGGCGACGGCGGACTCGATGGAGCGCTGCCAGTGGCGGTCGGTCTTGCGTTTGAGCAGCGGCAGTAGCGCCTGGAGCGTGCTCACGCTATCACCGTTGAGATTGACCTCCATCGGGTAGCGCATCCCGAGCATGCGGGGTTCGATATCGATCTGTACCCCGCGAGCCTGACCTTCCTTCGGCAGGAATTCCGAATAGGGGAAGCTCGAGCCGATCATCAGCAAGGTGTCGCATTCGGACATCAGGATCCAGCTGGGGTTGGTGCCCAGCAGGCCGATGGATCCGGTGACATAGGGCAGGTCGTCCGGCAGTACGTCTCGCCCCAGAAGGGCCTTGGCAACGCCGGCACCGAGCAGGCCGGCGACTTCCTCGAGTTCCCGCTCCGCGCCTCTGGCCCCGGCGCCCACGAGAATGGCAACCCGCTTGCCCGCGTTCAGCACCTCTGCCGCCTGGGCGAGTGCCCGAGCGTCAGGCATGATGCTGGCCGAGGTGTAGCCAATCCCGGAATGTACGGTGCCATGGGCATGCGCGGGTACTTCGACGGCCTGCTGGGACTGCAGGTCGTTGGGCACGATGATGGCAGTGACGGTACGCTCGCCGTGGGCGATGCGCACGGCGCGATCGATCAGATGACGAACCTGCCCCGGGCTTGTCGCCATGTGCACGTAATCGCCGGCGACATCCTTGAACAGCGATACCAGATCCACCTCCTGCTGGTATTCGCCGCCGAGCGCCGTCCTGGCCTGCTGTCCGACGATGGCAACCACCGGCACGTGATCCTTCTTTGCATCGTAGAGCCCATTGAGCAGATGGATCGCTCCAGGGCCCGAGGTCGCCATGCAGATACCGACTTCGCCGGTAAACTTGGCGTGCCCGCAAGCCATGAAGGCAGCCATTTCCTCGTGCCTTGGCTGAATGAAGTCGATCGCCCCTTCGGCACGGTTCAACGCGCCCATGAGCCCGTTATTGCCGTCACCGGAGTAGCCAAATATCCGGGTGATGCCCCATGCCTGTAGCCGACCGATGATGAAATCGCTGACTTGTTCTGCCATTGAGGCCTCCTTTATCCACTGCGCTACCGGTTCTTCCTGAACCGTGAATGTGCGATGACCAGTCAGGCCAGTGTCGATAAAACGGTCAAATCGGTGGGATTGGCTATTGGATCAATGCGATTTGGATGCTGTGGCGGCGCGTTGCCTGGCGCGACTGCAGCTATGCAGATAGGCCGTATTGAAACCGGCTAACGCCAATAGTGCCGGGTAATCGAGAAGCCGAATATTGCGTGAATCCTTATCCCGAGTTAATAGACCCTTGGCTTCGAGCTGGCTCAGACAACGACACACATGTACGTTGGTCATGCCCAATAGATCACCGATGACCTGCTGGGATAGGGGGATGGTCAGATCCCTCATCTCTGAGCGCGAAAAGTTGAGACGCGCATGCAGTTCGAGCACGAAATAGGCGAGCCGTGTCGTTGCGTCATGACTGATCAGATTGTTGAGTCGATCCGCCATGATGTTGCATTGGTGCATGGTGGCCGCGAGCATGGCATGCACCAGGCTGTGGTCTTTCTGCATCACCTGATCGAGTTGGGACTTGTGCATCGGGATGACCAGGCCGTCGGTCAACATGATGACCTCGTCGAAACGACCACCAGCGTGATAGTCCCGCAGGCCGACGATGTCGCCTGGCAGGTAGAGATCGATGATCTGGCGCTTGCCTTCTTCGGTGACACGACAGGAGCACGCCCAACCATCCTGAATCGCCAACAGATATCTGTTATTCAGGTTGTGATTCTTGATCACGCTTCCCTTTTTGAAGCGACGGGGTGCCTGCTGTAGCTCAGCCAGCGTTTCGCGGTTGCTGATCGACAGTGGTGCGTGGTGAGAGAAGATTTCGAAATAGAGTGAATAGTCATGCCATAGCTGGGAGTTCGCCGAGACTCGTCGGGAAAGCTTGGATGGTCGGCCAGTCACTTCGACTAGTGAAGACATAGTGATCTACCTCGGCAAATGTTCTGTCAGATGGTCCGGCAAATTGGCTTGAAAGCCTTTCTACGAGAATCGTTTTGGCCGCATTGGCCTGACATTGAAAGCGCTTTGCAAAAGGCTTTTATTACAAACTGCCTGGCACGGCTGTTCGATGTTGGCTTTGCATCCTGGCGGAATTGTTGACGAAAACCGATCATTCACCGCACGTAAAGGAGCAGGCTGACGGGGCGTTATCCGCGTTGTTTACCGCACCCGTCATGGAGCCTGTCCTTCGACTCTGGATCATCGAAAAGGTGCTTTTTTCAAGGCAGCGCCCTGAAGCGCTGCTTTTTTCGCTATCAACAAGGCTCAATGGCCCTGACTTTTACCGCCCTTGTGGCCAGCCTCGGAGGCCTTCTTCGGATCGTTCTTGAAGTTGCCGGAACTCTCCTGACCGCCCTTGTGACCAGCTTCGGCAGCTCTTTCAGGATCGTTCTTGAAATTACCGGAACTCTCCTGACCACCCTTGTGGCCAGCTTCGGCAGCTCTTTCGGGGTCATTCTTGAAATTACCGGAACTCTCTTGGCCACCCTTGTGGCCAGCTTCTGCAGCCTTCTCGGGATCGTTCTTGAAGTTGCCGGAACTTTCCTGGCCGCCTTTATGACCGGCTTCCGAAGCCTTTTCACGATCATTCTGAAAATTACCGGGATTACGGTTAGTCATTTCAGATTCTCCCTTTCCTTAGGTTCGGTACAAATGATGGCCCGTCGCCATCAGTACTCAAGATAGTGGAATCTCGTAGTTGGTCGAGCCAATCAGGTTTTTAAATGTTATTAAATGAAATTAGGAAATGGTGTTTTTTATTGCGCCTAGTTGGGCTTGGTTTTTTGTTAAAATAAGCCTTTGTTTTTAAAGTGTTTTTAAGTCTAACTGCTTAATATAAACCATGTTAATTGTTAATTTTGTGTTGGCTTTGATAAAAGAAAATAAAGGATGTTTGCTATGGTTGGGGAAGGGGTGAAGGGAGGAGGGGGTTAACTTATGTTTATGTTAACGGATTACATAACTATTCATGGAATCTAGGTTCATTGTTATCCCTTGATCTGTAAAATCCTGTCGGTAAGGAAGCGATACCAATAAGGAAAGGTGACCGGATGCGAAAGATGCGGGAATGTATCGATAGCTGGTTACGCGACGCGCACGCCATGGAGCGGGAATCCAGCGCTTTCCTCGGTGCCCGGCTTGGACGAATCGTGCATTACCCTAGTCTACACGATCTGCTTGAGGCGCACCTGCACGAGACCAACTGTCAAGTCGAACGGCTGGAAGATTTCATCGCACAGCGCTCGAGGGATGCCGGACCTTGGAAGCACCTCCGAGCCCGACTTCAAGGCGAGGCGCGCAGCGCATCGTTGAGTCTATGCGGCGATGAAGTCATCGAGACTGTGATTGCGCTCGTCACCCAAAAGCAAATGGAAATAGCGAGCTATCAAATACTGGCCGCGGCAGCGGAAGAAGCATCGGACGAAGAGGTAGCCGAGTTGTGCCAGACGCTATGTCAACAAGAGCACATGCTGGTCAGCCGTGTTCAGCAGCAGGTACCTGAGCTCATCCATCTATATCTGCTGCGCGAGCGCATCAAAGGGGTTCCTTCGAAACGCTGACACTTGGTGAGGACTCGGATCATGCATTGGACGCAGAGAGATTGGAGTGAGGATGAAATCTAGGCCCTGGTGGCGAGATCCCATCGTCAATCGTCGTGCTTCGCTCCACGATGCCGCTGGCGAACCGAAAATCGACTGGTGGGGCAGCGCGGTCATCTATCAATTGTCCCCCTGGAGCTTCCAGGACAGTAACGACGACGGTATCGGTGACCTGCAAGGCATCATCCAGCGTCTGGACTACATCGGCTCGCTGGGCGTGGATGCGATCTGGTTGACGCCGGTGTTCGTCTCGCCGATGGACGATTTCGGCTACGACGTGACCGGCGAACGCGAGATCGCGCCGTTGTTCGGCACCCGGGAGGATTTCACCCGGCTGGTCGAATCCCAAGGCGGACTGGTACGTCTGGGCCGATCCTGCAGAAGACGGTGGCCCGCCCAACAACTGGCGCTCTTCGTTTTCCGGCGAGTCCGCCTGGCACTATGACGAAACGCGCCAGCAGTACTACTACGCCAACTTTCTCGCCAGCCAGCCGGATCTGAACTGGTTCAACGATGATATGCGGGATGCGGTACTCGACACGGCCCGCTACTGGCTGGAGGCCGGCATCGATGGGATGCGTCTGGATGCGGTCAATTTCTTCTGTCATCACCCCGAACTACGAGACAATCCGCCACGAGAAGAAGGGTCCGGGGTGCCCGACGGCGTCTCGATGGACAATCCGCTGGCGGAACAGCTGCTGGTCAACAGTTTCTGCCGGCCGGAAACACTGGAACGGCTCGCCCCGCTGCGCGAACTGGTCGATGAGTATCCCGGCGTGGTGCTGCTGGGGGAGGTGATCGAGGCCGAAGACTCCATCCAGCTCGCCGCCGAGTACACCGCGGGCGATCGTCGTCTGCACCTGGCCTATCACGGCGCCTTGCTGTTCGAGGAGCGGATGCGGGCCGGCCGGCTGCGTGAGGTGGTGAGCCGAGCGCTGGATGCGTTCGGCGAGGAGGGCGTCTGCTGGATCGTCGGCAATCACGACTTCGGGCGGCTGCGTTCCCAGTGGGCCGCTGCCGACGAGGATTACCCGCCCGCATTCTACCGCATGATGGCGACGCTGCTGCTGATACTGCCCGGCTCGTTCTGTCTCTGGCAGGGGGATGAGCTCGGCCTGGAAGAGGCGAGGATTCCCGAAGACATTCCCCCCGAGAAGCTCAAGGACCCGTTCGGTCGCACCATGTACCCCACGCTCAAGGGGCGCGATGGCTCGCGCACGCCGATGCCTTGGGGCGACGGTGACGTCAACGCGGGCTTCAGTCGCGCGGAACCATGGTTGCCCCTACCGGCGGCGCACTATCAGCGGAGCGTCGCGAGACAACAGTCCGATCCGGATTCGATGCTCAACCACTGGCGCTGTCTGCTGCGTTGGCGCACGTTGCAGCCCGCGCTCAAGGCTGGCAGGACCACCATACTGACGTACGACGATCCGCTATTCGGCCTGCTGCGAGAATCGCAGGAGCAGCGCCTGCTCTGCCTGTTCAACGTCTCCGATCGAGCGATCGACGTGGATCTCGAACCGTTCGGCAACCTGCGCCCGGTGGAAGGGGTGGGCCACGCGGCCGGCCTGGAGGCCTCCTGCCGATTGGGTCCCTGGGGCGTGCTCCTGGCCGACCTGGTCGACCCCGCGCCAACCCGGAACGGTTGAAAAAGCCGCTGAAAGCACTGCTGCAGGAACTGCTGGAAAGCACTGCTGAAAGACTCGTTGAAATAGTCGCTGAAAGAACCGTTGAGAGAACGCTCGAGAACCGCCGAACACGGCGCGAACGACCGCGTCGCCGATCGAGCCTGCGGCCGACCGGCGACATTGCCGGTCTTCTATGCCGGCCGGTCTTCTATGCCGGCCGGTCTTCTACGCTAAGACGACCTGCGCATGAGGATGACCCACCGAGGAGCCCCCACGATGACCCGAGATTGGCGCAACGATGCCGCGATCTACCAGATCTATCCGCGCAGCTTCATGGATGCCAACGACGACGGTATCGGCGATCTCGACGGCATTCGCCAGCGGCTGCCGTATATCGCCGCGCTGGGCGTGGATGCCATCTGGATCAGCCCGTTCGTCCGCTCGCCGATGGAAGATTTTGGCTACGACGTCAGCGACTACTGTGCCATCGAGCCGATGTTCGGCGATATGGCGAGCTTCGAGGCGCTGGTGACGGAAGCCCACGACGCCGGGCTCAAGGTGCTGATGGATCAGGTCTGGAATCACACCTCCGATCAGCATCCCTGGTTCCAGGAGAGCCGCTCGAGTCGCGACAATCCCAAGGCTGACTGGTATGTCTGGGCGGAGCCGGCCGAGGACGGCGGCCCGCCCAACAACTGGCGGGCCACTTTCGGCGGCGAGGCCTGGGCCTTCGATGAGCAGCGCCGCCAGTACTACCTTCACAACTTTCTCGCCTCGCAGCCCGATCTCAACTGGTACAACCCCGACGTGCGCGCCGCTGTGCTGGAGACGGGGCGCTTCTGGCTGGAGCGCGGCGTCGACGGCTTTCGGCTCGACGTGGTCAACTTCTACGCTCACGATCGCACCCTGGCCGACAACCCGCCCCGTCCGTCGGATGCGCCAAGACCGGCCGGCGCGGGAGCTACCGACCCCTACTTCGATACCATCAACGCCGGCACGGTCAGCCGCCCCGAGACGCTGGAGATGCTGCCCGAGCTGCGCACGCTGGCGGACGAGTATCCCGGTACGCTGCTGCTGGGGGAGATATCCTCCACCGAGGATTCGATCGCCGATGCGGCGGCGTACGTCGAGGAGGGACGGCTGCATCTCGCTTACAACGCCTCGCTGGTGACCGATAGACCGTTCACCGCCGAGACCCTGCATACGCTGCTGTCGCGCTGCCTGGCGCTGTTCCCTCACAACCGGCTGTGCTGGACGTTCGGCACCCATGACTTCCCCCGGCTCAAGGGGCGCTGGTCCGGGCACGGGCAGTTCGACGAGGGGCTCGAGCGGCGCCTCGATGGGCTGCTGGCCGCGCTGCTGGTCGGGCTGCCCGGCGCCTGCTGCATCTACCAGGGCGACGAGCTGGGGCTGACCCAGGCGCAACTGACCTTCGAGCAGCTGCGCGACCCTTACGGCATCGCCAACTACCCCAACATCCTGGGACGAGATGGCTGCCGCACGCCGATGCCCTGGACCGACGACCTTCCCAACGGCGGCTTTACCCGAGCGCGCAGCGCCTGGTTGCCGATGCCTGCCGAACATCTCGCGCTGGCCGTTCAACGTCAGGATGCCGATGACGCTTCGCTGCTCAACGAATACCGCCGCCTGTTGAAGTGGCGAAAGGCGACGCCGGCGCTGCGCGGTGGAGAGACGACGCTGTTCGATGTTCAGGACAACGTGCTGACGTTCGAACGCGGGGAAGGGGAGGCCAAGGTCCTCTGCGTCTACAACTTCTCGGCCGACACCGTGACGCTGCAGCTGTCGCCCTTCTCGGCGCGAACGACCGGCTACCATCTGGGCGAAACGTCTTCATCCGAGGCGCTGATCCAGGAAGGGCAGTTGCGTCTGCCGCCATTCGGCGTTGCTTTCCTGTTCTGAACGCAAAGCCGCTGTTCTGAGCGCAAAGCCGCGGTGGACGGACGCCGACCCGACCTACAGGGCAGAACGTCGCGATCGGGGGCGGCGGGTGTCGCCGGCGCGGTTTTCCTCGAGCGAACGCAGCAGTGCGCCCAGACCTTCGGGGGTCTGGATTCGCGCCGGGCACTGGTCTTGACCCGCATGGTCTGCAGCCAGTCGATGGTGAAGCCGTGCCGCTTCAACGTGCCGACGAGCTTGACGTCCTCATGAGCGACCAGCGGCGCGAACCCGCCCACGGCGAGATAGGCGGCGACGCTGACGCCAAGGTTGGCGCCGTGGATATGGCGCCCGCCCGGGACGGTCCGCCGCTGGGCCAGGTAGCGGCGGCGAAGTTCGTGGGAGAGATTTGTCCAGCCGAGCAGGTGGACACCGCCGCAGACGGCATCGGCTCATCCATGAGAATAGTCGCTATTGGACCCTCATTCGCTGAGCTTCATTCACTGAGTGGGAACCGGCAGCACCACGCACCGCACACCACGCATGGCGTATCGAGCCGGTCGCGACAGCCCGGTGAAGGTTCGGTGAACGCCGGGATGATTCTCTCCAGAACATGACGTTCTCCGGAACACGACGCTTTTCGAAACTCGACGCTCTAGGAGATGGCGGTTCCTGCTACGCATTCTGAAGCTAGCTGAAGAGAAGGGTGGCGCGAACAACTCGGATCAGGAGGCAGTCCGAACGGTGCGCTTATTTATCTGGGTTAATCCGAGCGCCTGTTTCACGAACGAATATCGGCTTTTGGGACCAGATGGGTCGAGTTTTATCGGGCCTGGCTTTCGTATCGAGGGATCATCGGCAACAGCAGCGGGTGGCGATGGTTCGTAATGATGGCCCGTGGCGATGGCTCGTAATGATGGCTCAGGACGATGGCAGGCGTGGCGAGGCCAGAACCGCCAGGGAAATGGCGCCACCGGGCGTGGAATCCTCTTCGACAAGGAATGTGTCATGAAAAAACCGGTCAGCTTTTTCGTTCACCACCAGGGCCGAGGCCATGCGCGGAGAACCATGGCGATCATCCGCGAGTTTTCCCCGGATCGGCCGGTCAGCGTCATGACCGCCGACCCGTCGCTGTTCGATGGTTTCGAGCGCGAGATCGACATGGTCGAGCTGCCCGACATGATCGGCGCCGATGTCCCGACGCAGGCCCTGTTCGAGCAGCCGACGCCCTCGGTCATGCACTGCGTGCCGATGGGGGTGGTCGAGATGCGACAGACCATGCGCCGGATCATCGATCATCTCGATGACATCGACGCCGGGCTGTTCGTCATCGATGTCTCGGCGGAACTGGCGCTGCTGTCCCGTATCGCCAGCATTCCGGCGGTCAAGATTCGCATGCATGGCGATCGCAACGATCCGGGGCATCATGGGGCCTACGAAGCCTGTGTCGGCATGCTGGCCCCTTATGACGAACGTCTCGAGCAGGCCGACTATCCCGACGCGCTGCGCAGGAAGACCTTCTACAGCGGCGGGCTCTGTACCACGGCGCCCCAGGTGCCGAGCCGGGAGGAAGCGCGCCAGCGGCTGGGGCTGGACCCGGAACGGGAGATCGTCGTGGCGCTGACCGGCGGCGGCGGTTCGGGAACGCCTTACGCCCCGTTGACGGTGGCGGCGCGGGCGGCGCCCGAGACGCTGTTTCTGACCATCGGGCCGCTGCTCCTGGAGGGCCACGAGACCGATTTCGCCAACCTGGTCAACTGTGGCTGGGTCGACAACGTGGTGGATTACCTGGCTGCCAGCGACATCGTGCTGGCCTCTGCGGGCGACAACACGGTGCATGAGATCGCGATGCTGGAAAGGCCATATATCGTCGCGCCGGAATGGCGCTACTTCGGCGAGCAGACCCGCAAGGCCGAGCGGCTGGCCGAGCTGGGCGCGGCGGTCGACATGCCGGTATGGCCGGCCGACTTCGCCGGCTGGCAGTCGATTCTCGGGCAGGCGCGAGCTCTGGATATCAGCCGGCTCAGCGAGCTCTACGCGGCCGATGCCGCCCGTCGCGCTGCACAGTGGCTCGAGCGCTGCGTCGACCGGCTGTGGGAGGGAACCACGACGGGGCAGCCGGCTAACGAAGCCAATGAAAGTTTTCCCGATCGCGTCACTTCCCTGGATGATAGGCGCTCGGTTGCCAGCGAGAGGTATCAGCCGTAGCGCGCGCTGGCCGGCAGACGCGCGGCGGCGATTTCCTGTTCGCCAGGGCGGCGCAGCACCTCGATGCGATCGGCGGAGGGCGACCAGTCGATCGCACCGGCTTCGCTAAACTGCCCTAGCCAGTAATCCATGCACCAACGCTGCCAGCGTCGATGGAAGCGCCGGGCGTTGGCAATGATGGCGTCGAAGTGGGGCCAGGGCGGGGCATACAGCGGATGATGCTGGTGCCACGCCAACGCGCCTCCGACCCAGTGGAAGGACACCTCGGCCGCCGCCAGCCGCCAGGCGTAGTCGGTCTCCTCGCCGCCGTAGCCGACGTATTCCTCGTCCATGCCGCCGGCTCGCAGATGATCCTCGCGCATCAGCGCAAACGAGAGTCCCCACAGGTTGCCGGGGTCCGGCTCGGGACGAATCTCGTCGGCCTCGATGGCCGGTCGCGCCGGGTGCCGCTCGCCCAGTCTCGCCAGACGCTCCCGGTCCAGCGTGCCATCGGCCCGACGGCGTACGGCATCGGCCGGCAGGTAGTGCACTTCCCCCAGGTAAAGCGCCGAGCGTTGGCGCAGGGCGTGATGATAGCGCTCGATCAATGTCGGGGAGGCGATGCAGTCGACATCGAGAAACACCAGCGCCTCGAAGCGAGCCGCGGCCACTGCCGCATTGCGCGCCCGCGCCAGGGGCAGCGCATCGCCCTCCACCATGACGTGCCTGACGGGAAACTGCGTGGCGGGCAGGTTCGTCTCGGGTTCGGGCTGCATCCAGGCGATGACCAGCTCATCCGGGCGATGATGCTGGGCGTCGAGGCTCAGCATCAGATTGACCAGATGTTCGCGGCGGTGCCGAACCAGCGTCAGTGCGCTCAGCTTCATGAGGCGAGATCTCCCGGCGCGTGACGCCGCTGAAAATGCCTGACCCCTTCGATGATGCCGAGGGCGTGCGTGGCGCCGGCGGCATAGGCGTGCTTCATGCCCGGCGCGTCGAGCAGGCCGTCGCTGTGGTTGGCGACCACGATCGAACACGGGGACGAGCGCAGCATGTCGAGATCGTTACCGGAGTCGCCGGCGACATAGAGCGACTGGCGGTCGATCTTCAGGCGCTGGCGTACGTGTTCGACCGCTAGCCCCTTGGACGCATCGACCGGCAGGATATCGACGTAGCGCCCATGGCTGTGAATGACCGTCGATGCCAGGCCTTGGGCCTGCAGATGCGCCTGGATATCGGCGACGAGGCCGGGATCGCCGTCGCTGAAATAGCTCAACTTGTGCCGACGCTGCTCCAGCGCGCCCTGCGGCGTCAGTCCCGGGAAATCGAGCAGTGCCTGTTGAATCGCCTCCTGCTGCCAGCAGCGATCGATCTGCTCCGACCATTCATGGTCCTGGTAATAGGTCACGCCGTTGGCATCCAGGTAGTGAATCTCGGAGCCAACCGACGAGATGATCAACTGCGGATAGTGGATGCCGGCCTGCTCCAGAATCGACAGGGCGCTATGGAAGCTGCGCCCGGTGGCGACTCCGAACCCCAGCCGGAATTGCGTCCGATACCAGGCGTTGAAGGCGCGAATGCCGGCCGAGGAGCCAGTCAGCGTGTTGTCGATGTCGCAGACCAGCAGCGCCCTCGGCGCCGGCACCTTTGCCAGTGGCTTCGACGGCGAGTGCGACCGGCAGAGCCGCGTGAGCAGGTCATGGTAGCGCTGCGTGTGGCGCTGCCAATCGAACGCCTTGATCGCTTCCCGGCCGTTGCGGGCCATGCGAAGCCAGCGTGGACGGTCCTCGACCAGGGCAAGCGTCTGTTCGGCAATCTGCTCGGTATGGCGTGGGTTGACCAGAATGCCGTTGCCGCACTGCTCGATGATGTCGTTGGGGCCGCCGCTGTCCGTGGCGATCAGCGGAAGGCCCGCCGCGGAAGCTTCCAGCAGGGTCAGGCCGAACGGCTCGTTGAGTGCCGGATTGACGAACACACCGCCGCGTTCGCGGGCCCAGGCGTAGAAGGCCGGCACGTCCTCGGGGGCGTGATGCCGCGGATACGCGACCTGCCCGTAGAGATCGTAGTCGTCGATCAGCTCCAGCAGTTCTCGCAGGTTGTCGGCGAGTTCGGGTTCCAGCGCATCGATGCGATCACGGACACCGGCGACGATCACCAGGTTGGCCTTTTCGCGCAGTGCCTCGTTCTCTCCGAAGGCTCGTAGCAGGGCCGCCAGGTTCTTGCGCGTGACCGGCCGCGCGATGGCCAGGATGGCCGGCTTGTCGGGATCGTGCAGGAACTGGCCCAGCATCGTCTCTACCGCGGGAGTGGACGTGGCTCCGGTGAAATCGGCCAGGTGACTGCCGGGCGCGATCACCCGAATGCGGCCGGCGTCGTAGTGCAGGTAGTCGGCGTACTGCACCTCGGCTTCGTCGCGGGAGCTGGCGATGATCAGCGAGGCCTTGCTGATGGCGCGCTCTTCGAACGCGATGCGCCGCTGCAGCACGCGCTGTGTCTCGATGTCGATCCCCTTGCCGTCATCGGCCAGGCATTTAAGCTTGCCGCGTCCCAGGGAGTGGGCGGTGAACACGAACGGAAGGCGATGACGGGCGCCAATTGCCGCGGCGACTTCACCCGCGTCGGCGTAGTGGGCGTGCAGGGCGTCCGGCGGGGCCGGCAGCGTTGCCAGCCAGCGTTCGAAGGCCTCGATGAACGAGGGCAGCTCCTGCCACAGCTGCTCCTTGGGGAGATAGCCGGAGTGCTCGGTCGGCAGCCGAACCAGCGTCACCTTGGGGCCGACGGTTTCGCTCGAGCAGCGGTAGTCCAGCTCGCTGAAGTCGCAGTCGAAAGCGCGAGTGACCAGGGTGATGCGCTCGATCGCCGGATCCTGCGCCGAGGCCTCGACCAGTTCCAGCAGATAGCGAATATGGCCGCCGGTGTCGGCCGTGATGCCATACTCGACATCGCTGCCACGCAGGCAGCCCTGCAGTGCCACATGTACGATATGCATGATGAAATCCTTTTCACCTGAACAGGGAATGTTCTTGCCATGGCCTTCGAAGCGCGATTACGCATCGCTCAGGTCGCCCCGGTCATTTTTCCGGTGCCGCCGGTGGATAACGGCGGCACCGAACGCATCGTCCACGATCTGACCGAGGCGTTGGTGGCGATGAACCATGATGTGACCCTCCTGGCCCCATCGGACAGTCATACCAGCGCGCGTCATCTTAAGACGTCACCGAGCCTGAGCGAGTGGCAACGGCGCCGGAGCAACGTGCCGCCGGGCGTCCCCGGCGTTCTGGAATCGCTGGTGCTCGAACAGCTGCGCCAGCATCTGGACGAGTTCGACGTCATCCACTGTCACGGCGAGTTCTGTCACGCCGCGGTGCTGGGTGATCGGCGTCGCCACAGCTTGACCACCATCCATTGGCGGGTGGACGAACTGGATCGCCAGCTTTTCTTCGCGGGCTTCCCCGATTTGCCCGTAGCGGCGATCTCCCGCGCGCAGGGCGCCGCGATTCCGGAGTCGAACCGTCAAGGAACGGTCTACCACGGTCTCGATCCGGCGCGCTTTAACGTAGGTAAGGGGGAAGGAGGTTATCTGGCTTTCATCGGCCGGATGACCGATCAGAAGCGTCCGGATCGCGCCATCGAGGTGGCGCGGGCCAGCGGCCATGCATTGCGCCTGGCGGGCGATATCGATGTCGGCAATCCGCTGTGGTTCGAGCGGCATGTGCTGCCGCAGCTCGACGAGGACATTCGACACATCGGCCCGGTCAATGATCGCCAGAAGCAACGGTTGCTCGGCGATGCCAGGGCGCTGCTGTTTCCGATCGATTGGCCGGAGCCCTTCGGTCTGGTCATGATCGAGGCGATGGTCTGCGGGACGCCGGTGATCGCCTGGCGCAACGGCGCCGTCGAGGAGATCATCGAGGAGGGCGTCAGTGGTTTCGTCGTCGATTCCCACGACGAAGCCGTGGAGGCGGTGAAGCGGCTGCCCGAGCTGGACCGCCGCCGCGTTCGCGAGGCATTCATGGCACGGTTTACCGCCATGCGGATGGCGCAGGATTACGTGCAGCTCTACCGTCGTCTGCTGGCGGGAGATGACGTCAGGGAAGCTGGCTGAAGCCGAACGATGTTCGGCCGGGCGCGCTGATGAGCGGGCCACCGGCGATCCCGGCGGGCTGCCCGACGGGTTGCGATCGCGGTGACCCGTTGTCGCACCGGTGGGCATGGCTTGTTTCGACGTCCACTTGCTATGATGCCGCTCTCGACGGGAAGGCTGAGGAGAGTAGACAAGCATGCTGAGCGTATTGATGTACCTGCTGATTTTCCTGGGCGTCGCGATCTCCGTCTATCAGGTCTACGACATCTATTACGCCCAGAACTTCGAGGATGACGAGCGCCGTACGCTTGACGACAGCCCGCTTGGCCAGCTGTCGCGACAGGCAGAGCAGTATGCGGCAACGGGCGAGTCCAAGGGGTTGCTGGATCTCGTCGGCCGGCTGTTCGGCGCGCGTTTCGACAAACGCCTTGCGCTTTCTGCGGCTTCCCGCCCCGATGCATCGCAGTACTTGGCGGCGTTGCTGCGCCGCCAGCGTCGGATTGTCTCCAATGGCCAGGTTCGCGTGCGTCATCCGCTCTCCTGGCAGACCAACCCGCCCGTCAGCGACAGTCGTCCGGTGCTGTTGTCGCTGGTGCTGATCAATTGCCTGGTGGTGATGTTCTTCGGCGGGCTCAGCCTCTACACGATTGCCTATCAGGTGCCGGTGGCGTCGCTGGCCTGGATGAACAGCGAATGGATTCTGATGTTGCTCATCTACGCCGTGATCGCCATGACGCATGGTATTTCCCGGCTCGACGCCTACCTGCACGATCTCTATCTGATCGGCACCTTGAATCGCACGGTGGGGTAGCGGTCTTTTCGATGCTCGGCGAGCCTGACCCTCGCTCGTCGGCTTTCCGTACATACTCTGGCGGCCAGTCGATGAGGGGCGTCTTTGGGCGGCCCGATTCCTGAGTTGTTATTGATTAATGTATCGGAAGGTATCTCGTTTCAAAAATATAACCCCACGTACCCTTCACTCTTGAATGGTACTGAATCGCTGTCGGGTAGTACTGAGTCACTGTTGGTTAGTACTGAAATTGTCGAACAGTGGTGAAGAAAGCCTCCCAGTTGACGCCTCGAACAATCCCATTGCCGGATTTACCCTGCCTATCTAACCGGTGTTATGTAACTCCCTTCGCTAACATGCTGTCATGCTTGAAAAATTTAAGAAGGCACGAGTGAATGGGTCAGCAGGAAGGCTGTATTGCCCACCATTTCAGTCGCTACGCAACACTTTCTGAAAATGACCGTCGTCAGCTCGACGCACTGGAAGGTACTGCGATTGATGCCACCAAGGGACAGGTGATTTGGCACGAGGGCGACCTTGTGCGTGATTTCTGCGCACTGCGACGAGGGTGGGCTTTTTCGTTTCGCTACATGGAGGATGGCACGCGGCACATCCTCGACATATTTCTACCCGGCGATATCATCGGTTTACATGAATTCTCGTTCAAGTATCGGCTCTCCAGCGTTGCCATGCTGGAAGACGGCGAGATTCGAACCATCGCCAACCGCCAATTGCTGGACCTGTTTCGTGAATCATCGAGTCTCATGTCGGTCTGCTTTGCGGTCTGTTCCTATCGGCAGGCCGTGCTGAGCGAGCGATTGGTGCATCTCTCGCGTCGCAGTGCTCGCCAGCGTGTGGCCTATTTGCTGCTCAAGATATTCTGCCGCCTGCAATATAACGATGACCATCCGGGCGAGTGCTTTCGCTTGCCGTTGTCCCAACAGCAGCTTGCCGATGCGCTCGGTCTGTCGCCGGTCCATGTCAGCCGGACGTTGACGGCATTCCGCCAAGAAGGAGTGATCAAGCTCGCCCGAGGCTGGGTGACCGTGCTCGACAAGCCGGCGTTGGCCAGCGAGGGCCACGTGGTGGGGTGCCTGCACGATCGCGTCGCTCACATTGCCTGACCGGTTCTTTTATCTGCAGGCTGCGGCTTCGGGGCGACGTGCGGGATAAGGGGTGAAATAGGGGGGGAAGTGGAAAAACGATGCATGAGCGTTTGGCAATGAAGGCCAAAAGTCGAACGCCAGACGCCAAAAACTCGCTCCCGTAATTGACGAGAGCGAGCCGAGATGAAACTTGGCGTGGAGTCTTGCTAGACCGCTGCGCGGCGCATGGCGCGGCTCAGTGCGCTGGTCATTTCAATCGCCATGGTCAGATCCGCCAGTTCCCGCGGCGAGAAGGCATTCAGCGCCAGCTTGCGGGTGGTCGGATTGGCGGGACGAAAGTGGGTGAAGGACTCACACCAGGCCAGTGCGGCTTTTTCGCGCTCGTCGAACTCGTCGGACTCCGCCCAAGCGGCCAGCGCCTGCAGCTTGCTGGGAGAGATACCCAGTGCTTCGGCCTGCTCGCGACGGAAATGCGTGCAGCTCAGGCAACCGTTGATCTGCGAAGCGCGCAACTCGGCCAGGCAGCGAATGGACGGATCCAGTGAGCAGGCGTGCAGTGATCTCGCTGATTTATCGATGTTTTTAACGTCGATCGTTTGCCACTTGTTAGCGTTCATCTCGGTCTCCTGAATTCAGGTGTCATGCGATTAAACGACTATCGTTCTCAAGTTTCCACAGCCTTGATTGGAATGTTTAATTGCAGTTAAAGATTGAAACTATGGTTTAGACGTAACCGGAAAACAGAACGCCCCGCTTGGCGGGGCGTCGGAAAGGCTAGCGACGGCCAATCAACAGGCCGATCACGGCGCCGGCCAGCGTGGCTGCCCCGATACTGGACCACGGGTGTTCACGCACGTAACGGTCGCACTCATTGGCTGACTGGTTGGCGGAACGCTTGAACCGGCGATTGCGCCGGCGCGCCTGGTCGGCCATGCGTACATACTGCGCCTCGCTTTGCAGCCGTGCCTCTTCGATCGCGTCTTGCGTGTCGTCTCGCAGGTCACGTCCCAGTGCCTGGGCCTGATCACCGATATCGTCCAGATCGGCACGAATGCGATCGGTACGGGCTTCGCGGTCTTCACGCTTGAATAGGCTCATGTTTCACCTCCCTGATGGATTATGGGCCTGGGTGCGTATGACAGCGTAGACGCTGCAAAGTGCCCGTGCCGCCGGAAATCCTGTGATCGTTCGTCGATCGGTGCCTCGCGGAGTCGGCCGGGCGGCAAGCGTCGGGTATAGTCGGGGCGCGGATTTCGATGGCGGAAACAGGAAGTCGACGTGTCGTTGCAACTCTGGTTGTCTCTCTTGGCGGTTTGCGCTCTGGGGGCCATGTCACCGGGCCCCAGCCTGGCCATGGTCATGCAGAACACGGTCGGTGGCGGCCGCTGGTGTGGCGTGGTCGCCGGTGTGACCCATGCGCTGGGGGTCGGTCTCTATGCGGGGTTGACCGTACTGGGGCTGGCGGCGGTCATCGTTCACCAGCCCTGGCTGTACCGACTGGTGACCTGGGGCGGCGCGCTCTATCTGGCCTGGATGGGCATTCAAGCCCTCCGGGCCAGCGGTAGCGGCAGCTTTAGCGTCGCCGAGCGGGCGAGCGACTGGCGCCGTGCCATGCGCGATGGCCTGCTGGTGGCGCTGGGCAATCCCAAGCTGATCGTGTTCTTCGTCGCGCTGCTGAGCCAGTTCGTCAGCGCCGATCTGGGCACGGCCGGGCGCTGGCTGATCGTGGCCACCGCCACGCTGGTGGACGGCGGCTGGTACGTGCTGGTGGCGCTGTTGCTATCCCACTCCCGTGTGCTGCCGTGGCTGCAGCGACACGCGGCGTGGATACACCGCCTGACGGGCATCGTCCTGCTGGGGTTGGCGGCTCGTGTGGCGCTGGGCTGAGTCTGCGTCCGGGCGGCTCACTTCATTCAACGCTTTCCTTTTCATTCAGACACTTTCCTTCAGACGCTCGAGGATTGCCGGCACGGGAGCGTTGGCCGGCAGTACACCGAAAATCGGCGACGCGCTGGCAAGCCTCGTGATGCAGAAGGTGTCGGCGATGGCATGAGGGGCATGACGAATCAGCAGGGCGGCCTGCAGCATCTGCGCCATGCTCTGCGCTAGCCAGCGCGCCTCGGCCTGCAGCCGTTCGGCGCTGGCCGTCAGTCGGGCGTCGAGCGAGTCGACGGCGGCATCGAAGGCGGGATGGTGGCCCCGGGCCAGGTTGAGTTCCTGTCGCAACGCTTCGATGCTGGCCGGGTGCCGTTCCAGGATTCTCAGCACGTCCAGGCAGATGACGTTGCCGGAACCTTCCCAGATCGAATTGACCGGCGCTTCGCGATAGAGCCGGGCCAGCGGCGTTTCCTCGACGTAACCGATGCCGCCCAGGCATTCCATCGCCTCGGCCATGAACGCGGGGCAGCGCTTGTTGTGCCAGAACTTGGCCAGCGCGGGGAGCAGGCGGGCCAGGGCGGCTTCGTGCTCGTCGTCCGCGGTGCGGTCCATGGCACGGGCGCCTCGCATCGCCAGCAGCAGGCTGGCCTCGGTCTCGATCTCCAGATCGGCGACGACACGCTGCATCAGAGGCTGGTCGGACAGCCGACGATCGAAGACCAGGCGCTCCTGAACGTGGTGCCAGACTTCCCGCATTGCCTGGCGCATCATGCCAGCCGGCGCGGTGGCCGCATCGAGCCGCGTCTGTTGCACCATCTCCAGGATGGCCGGCACGCCACGACCGGGTTCGCCGACCAGCTGCGCCCAGGCGCCGGCGTATTCGATCTCCGCCGAGGCGTTGGCGCGATTGCCGCATTTGTCCTTGAGCCGCTGGATCTCGATGGCGTTGCGCTGACCCTCCGGCGTGAACCGCGGCGCCAGGAAGCAGGAGAGCCCGTCGTCGGTCTGGGCCAGCGTCAGGAAGGCATCCGACATCGGTGCGCTGCAGAACCACTTGTGCCCCTCGAGCCGATACCACTCGCCGGAACCGGGCGATGACACCGGCCGCGCCTGCGTGCTGTTGCGGCGGACGTCGCTGCCGCCCTGCTTTTCGGTCATGGCCATGCCGAAGGTGTTGGTCGTCTTGTGCCAGGCGGGGATGGCCGCAGGTTCGTACTCTCGGCCCAGCAGCCGGGCTCGCCAAGCCTCGCCACCGTGCAGATGGCGCAGCACGGGCATGGCGGCGTGGGTCATGGTGATCGGACAGCAGAAGCCGGGTTCGGCCTGGGTCAACAGATAGAGGGCGGCGGCGTGCGCCTGGTGCCCGCCGTCATGCTC
This sequence comes from Salinicola salarius, assembly GCF_002179555.1. Taxonomy (GTDB): domain Bacteria; phylum Pseudomonadota; class Gammaproteobacteria; order Pseudomonadales; family Halomonadaceae; genus Salinicola; species Salinicola salarius_A. The sequence goes on from NZ_NHOU01000019.1 coordinate 46,681, forward strand.
GCGTTCCCAGGCGACGGCGTGCCAGCCCTCGCCAATCGCGAGCGCCATCAGCGAGTGGTAGCTGAGGTGATAGTCGACCTCGTCCAGGCGCCGGCCGTGACGGTCGAAGGCGTGCAACTGGGGCGGGAACCGGTTGGCCTGCTCGCCCCAGCGTTCGACTTCTGCAGAGCCCAGGCGCTGCCCCAGCGGTGCCAGACGCTCGCTCACCCAGTCCGGGGCGAAGTGCGACACTGTCTCGCGCAACGGGCGGTCGTCTCGCCACAGGTCGCGTTCTGGCTCGGGGGCAGGCTGATTCTCGACCCGATGCGTGGTCAGTTCGATGCGGGGCGCATGGTCGGCCATGTGAATTCTCCGAGTGGGCTGACTCGAGCATAAACCGGACATTCGCCGCCGTGTGCTCCCTTCGACCAATGCGGCATGCCGACGGTGCCACATACCGCCAGTGGATCGGGTCGAAGCCATCCCGTGATACGCTGCGGTTCCGTTTTCGATCGTCAGGCCTCCCCATGAGCACGTTTTCCATGAGCCCGTTTTCAGTGAACAAGCGGGTCATCGCCGACGAGCAGGTGCAGCTCGTCGACCCGCGCAACCGGCCCTGCGGCAGCGCCTCGCGTGTCACGATGCGGCAGTTGAACTGCTGGCATCGGGCGACGTACATCGTCGTGCGCAATGGCAAGGACGAGATCTGCGTGCAGGAGCGAACATCGATCAAGGAGACGCATCCGGGCTGGTTCGATCTGGCCGCGGGCGGCGTGGTAGGCGCGGGCGAGGCGTCCCGGCCGGCAGCGCGGCGGGAGCTGTTCGAGGAGCTCGGCATTCGCGGCGTCGAGCTGATGTCCGGTGGCGAATTCATGTTCCAGGAGGCCGGGCTGAATCTCTACGGCAGCCTCTACTGGGTGAGCTACGATGGAGCGCTTCGCCTGCAGCCGGAGGAGGTCGCCGCCGTACGCTGGTTGCCGATCCCGGAGGCGCTGGCGCTGGAAAAGGCGACGCCGGACACGCGGGTGGCATTGTCGAAGGCCGTCTCGCTCGATCACTGGTGAAGTCGCGGCTGGCGTGGCACTCTTTTGGCCGGACCGGCTTTCTGAATCAGGCGCCCGTGTTCAGAACAAGCGCGATGCCTTGCGTTCGCGCTTCGGTTCCCACGATTTGACACTAGCGTTCCTCGGGTCGACTCATCGATGTCGTTATATACGCAAGACTGCCGGACACATGCCGGCGAACCCTTCAATCTGCGCGCGCTGCGCGGCCAGGTGCTGCTGGTCGTCAATGTCGCCAGCCGCTGCGGTTTCACGCCCCAGATGGAGGGGCTGGAAAAGCTCTATCGCCAATATCGCGACCAGGGGTTCACCGTGCTGGCGTTTCCCTGCAACCAGTTCGGACGCCAGTCGCCGGAATCCTCGGCCATGTTCGCCACGTTCTGCGAACAGCGTTACGCGGTCACGTTCCCGATGATGGAAAAGGTCAAGGTCAACGGGGGCGAGGCGCATCCGCTGTTCATGTATCTGCGGCACCAGGCGCCCGGCGTGCTGGGGAGTACGCCGATCAAGTGGAATTTCACCAAGTTTCTGGTGGGGCGCGACGGGCAGGTCATTCGTCGCTTCGGGCCGCGCGCCGTGCCGCGATCGCTGCATCGTGCCATCGAGGACGCGCTGGAGACGCCGTTCTCGGCCTGAGCCAGCGCCGTTCTTCCATCAGACGCGCTGGCCGGCGTCTTGCACGGATAGCCTGTCCGGCCTCGGTTCGTCCGGTCTCGATTACCGCGGGGCTTCAGCTTTCGGGCGGACGTTCGCCTCGCGCGGCCATGAGCCGGATCGCCAGTTCATTGAAGCGTGGCCGGCTCATCATCGTCGTCAACCCCGAGAACAGCGACCACAGGGCCTTGCGCCAGCCGCCGAGCTTGCGGTTGTGGCGCACCAGTCGCGTCAGCAGCGCCGTTTCGTCGAACGCGCGCCATTCGCCCGCCACGGAGAGCTGGTTGCGTGCCATGACCGGCGACATCTCCAGCCGATAGACCCACTCCAGCTGCTGCAGCGTCAGTGCGCTGGCTTCGATCTCGCGGATCATGCGGGCGTATTCGGACTCGCGCGGCTCGCGCTCGAGCCATAGCGGCGACAGCGCCAGCCACAGCGCGCCGCGCCGGACGACCAGGTCTTCGATCTCTTGTTCGTGGTGCATGGGGCTTTCTCTGCTTTCTGGACTGGCTCGGCTTGCCGGTGGGCTATCTTCGAATACCCGCAGCGGCGAGACAAGCCTGACCGGCTTTCCCCGCGGGCGAGCCGATGGGTACGCGCCTCTCGTCGGGCAACGCGGGACCTGGCGGCGGACTGCGGCGAAAGCGTCATGTCACGAGTTCGCCCCCTTTTTGACCACGCTGTTAGAATGCGCCCGGATAGCACTCGACCTGATAGAATTCGACCCATGCCACTTCCCGGCGAGACTCGCCGGGGCTTTCCGTTTCGCTGTAGAAGACGAGGTTAGACGTGATCATCAAGCCCAAGGTTCGCGGTTTCATCTGTACCACGACGCATCCGCTCGGCTGCGAGCGCAACGTACTCGAACAGATCGAGACCACCCGCGCCAACCTGAGCGGCAAGCAGGCCGGCCCCCGCAACGTGCTGGTCATTGGCGCGTCCAGCGGCTACGGGCTGGCGGCGCGTATCACGGCGGCATTCGGCTATGGCGCCGATACGCTGGGCGTGTTCTTCGAAAAGCCCGGAACCGAAACCAAGCCCGGCACCGCCGGCTGGTACAACTCGGCAGCATTCGACAAGTTCGCCAAGGCCGAAGGCCTCTACAGCAAGTCGATCAACGGCGATGCGTTCTCCCATGAAGTCCGCGACAAGGCGATCGAGCTGATCCGTGAGGACATGGGGCAGATCGATTTGGTGGTCTATTCGCTGGCATCCCCGGTGCGCAAGCTGCCGGACAGCGGCGAGGTCAAGCGCTCCAGCCTCAAGCCGATCGGCGAGACCTACACGGCGACCGCCATCGATACCAACAAGGACACCATCACCGAAGCCACCGTCGAGCCGGCGACCGAGCAGGAAGTGGCCGACACCATCGAGGTCATGGGCGGCCAGGACTGGGAACTGTGGATGGATGCGCTGGACAAGGCGGGCGTGCTGGCGCCGGGTGCCAAGTCCGTGGCGTTCAGCTATATCGGTACCGATATCACCTGGCCGATCTACTGGCACGGTGCGCTGGGCAAGGCGAAGGAAGATCTCGATCGCGCCGCCAGCGAAATCGACCAGCGCCTCAAGGCGACCGGCGGCGGCGCCAACGTGGCCGTGCTCAAGTCCGTGGTGACGCAGGCCAGCGCCGCGATTCCGGTCATGCCGCTCTATATCTCCATGGTCTACAAGGTGATGAAGGAACAGGGCGTTCACGAGGGCACCATCGACCAGCTCAACCGGCTGTTCGGCGAGCGCCTTTACGCCGATGGCGAGCCCGAGGTGGACGAAGCCGGACGTCTGCGCCTGGACGACTGGGAACTGCGCGACGATATCCAGCAGGCCTGCAAGGATCTGTGGCCGCAGGTGACCAGCGACAACCTGTTCGCGTTGACCGATTACGCCGGCTACAAGCACGAATTCCTCAAGCTGTTCGGCTTCGAGCGTGACGACATGGATTATGACGCCGAGGTCGATCCGCTGGTGAAATTCGACGTCGTCCAGGTTTGATCACGCCCGACCCCATCGCATGAAACATCGGTCATGAGTCGGTCATGAATGCACAGGGCACCCCGCGCCAGGTGGGGTTCGTCATGCTGCCGGGGTTCTCCCTGCTGGCGCAGGCCTGCGCCATGGAGCCGCTGATCGTCGCCAACACGCTGGCGGAGCGGCGGCTCTATACCGCCACCACGTTCGGACTCGACGGCCGGCCGGTGAAGAGCGTGGCGGAATTGACCCTCTCGCCGGAGAGCGTGGCCGGCAGCGATGCGCGCCATCTCGACATGCTGTTCGTCTGCGCGCCCACGCCGAGCGGTGTAGTAACGGCGGAAGAAGAGGGCGAGTCGCTGATCCACTGGCTGCATCGCCTGGCGAGCCGAGGCGTGACGCTGGGCGGTATTGCCGGCGGCACGCACTGGCTGGCCAGGGCCGGCGTGCTGGATGGCTATCGGGCCTCGATCCCCTATGCCAGTGCCGATGCGTTCATGCGGACGTTTCCGACGATTCATGTCTCTCATCAGCTGTTCGAGATCGACCGTGATCGCCTCACCTGCGGCGGCGGTACCGCGGCGATGGATATGCTGATGACACTGATCGGGCAGCAGCAGGGCGCCGGGCTGGCGCAGCGGATCTCCGAGCATTTCGTCTGCGAGCGCATCCGCATGGCCGACGAGCCGCAGCAGTTGCCGCTGCGCTCGCGGCTGGGGCACGCGCCGCAGAGTCTTCTCGATGCCGTGGCGCTGATGGAAGCCAATATCGAGGAGCCGCTGACCACGCACGAACTGTCGGCGCACCTGGGCCTTTCCCGCCGTCAGCTGGAGCGCTTGTTCAAGAAACACCTGCAGGCCGTACCCAGCCGTTACTATCTGAACCTGCGCCTGCAACAGGCGCGCCGGCTGCTCCGTGAAAGCGACCAGGCGGTGGGGGAGATCGCGCTGGCCCACGGATTCTCGTCGGGCGCGCATTTTTCCACCGCCTATCGCCATCATTTCGGCATCAGCCCGCGAGATGAGCGATTGGGACAGGCCGGAGGCGAATCATGAAGAAGCAATGTGTCGGCGGGGGTGGCAACACCATAAACGACAGCCATTGGCTGGGCTCCGCTCGCCGAGTGATATCGCCCAACGCCAATGAGCGGCCGGCGGGCGAGATATCGGCCGTGGTGCTGCACGGCATCAGCCTGCCGCCGGGGGAGTTCGGCGGCGACGCCATCGAGCGGCTGTTCACCAATATGCTGGACCTGGATGCGCATCCGGCCTTCGCCGCGATCGCCTCGTTGCGGGTCTCGGCGCATCTACTGATTCGGCGCGATGGCGAGTGCGTCCAGTTCGTGGCGTTCGACCGTCGTGCCTGGCATGCCGGCAAGTCGCGCTGGCTGGATGAAAGGCTGCCGCGCCAGGGACAGCCTTTCATCCAGCGTCAGCCTCTCATCCAGCACCAGGGGCAGCTGCGCGAAGGGCTCAATGACTTCACTGTCGGCATCGAACTCGAAGGCACCGACGAGAGGCCCTATCGGGAGGCGCAGTACCGCGCGTTGTCAGGTGTTCTGGGCGCGCTGATGCAGCGCTACCCCGCAATCTCGAGCGCGCGGATTACCAGCCACGCGCACATTGCGCCGCTGCGCAAGACCGATCCCGGCCCCGCGTTCGACTGGGCTTATCTGCGGCGTTGTCTGACGGAGATCGTTTGAATGCTATGCTTTTGTGGGGGTATCGTGCGCATGGATTGCCTGCGATCCTGATGTTGGTAATTTGGCTACAGGAACGGTACTCGCTTTCTTCTGCGAGATTGACCTTCAAGTTGCTGAAGTTGCGGCATTTACGCGCCGTCCCTAGCACAATCGATGTGTCCGCGAATTGGCAGATGCGAGCGTTTGCGGTATCTTCTTCGCCTGATTTCTCGCGTCACGCACGCCTGCTGTAATTCCATTACAGCCAATAAATCTCGGAAAACGGCCCCAAAAGAGCCGTGCCGGCACCGAAGAGCGCATATTCCCAAGCCCCGCTGCGGCTATCCGCCCCGGCCGGGCGAATGGCAAACCTTTTCCCATTCGGAGAGTTGTCTATGAGTCTGGAGACACGAGAAGATCTCGATCCGGTCGAAACCACGGAGTGGTTGGATTCCCTGGCTTCGGTCGTCGAGCATGAGGGCGAAGAGCGCGCTCAATACATTCTGAGTCGGTTGGCGGACCGCCTGCGTCGTGATGGCTCTTCACCGCCGTTTTCCGGTACCACGCCGCACCGCAACACCATTCCCGTGCATCGTGAAGCCAAGATTCCCGGCGATATGTTCATCGAGCGCAAGATCCGCTCGGCGATCCGCTGGAACGCCATGGTGCAGGTGCTCCGTGCCAACAAGAAGCACAAGGGCCTGGGCGGTCACATCGCCAGCTATCAGTCCAGCGCCACGCTTTATGAAGTCGGTTTCAACCACTTCTTCCGCGCCGACAACGGCGACCACAAGGGCGATCTGCTCTACATCCAGGGCCACGTCACGCCGGGCATCTACGCGCGCTCGTTCCTGGAAGGCCGCCTGACTCAGGAGCAGATGGATAACTTCCGCCAGGAAGTCGACGGTGAAGCTCTGCCGTCCTATCCACACCCCTATCTGATGCCGGACTACTGGCAGTTCCCGACCGTTTCCATGGGTCTGGGCCCGATCCAGTCGATCTATCAGGCCCACGTGATGAAGTACCTGCACTCGCGTGAGCTGGAAGACATGAAGGACCGCAAGGTCTGGGCATTCCTGGGCGACGGCGAGTGCGACGAGCCGGAATCGCTGGGCGCGCTGCACCTGGCCAGCCGCGAGAAGCTCGACAACCTGATCTTCGTCATCAACTGCAACCTGCAGCGTCTCGACGGTCCGGTACGCGGCAACTCGCGGGTCATCGACGAGCTCGAAGGCGTTTTCCGCGGTGCCGGCTGGAACGTGATCAAGGTCGTCTGGGGCGGCCTGTGGGATCCGCTGTTCGAACAGGACACCAAGGGCATGCTGCAGAAGCGCATGGACGAGGCGGTCGACGGCGAGTACCAGAACTACAAGGCCCAGGGCGGCAAGTACACCCGCGACAATTTCTTCGGCAAGTACGAAGAGACCGCGGAGATGGTCAAGGACTACTCCGACGAGCAGGTCTTCCGGCTCAATCGCGGTGGCCACGATCCGCAGAAGGTCTACGCGGCCTATCACGAAGCGGTCAACAACGCCAACGGTCGGCCCACGGTCATCCTGGCGCATACCGTCAAGGGTTACGGCATGGGCGGCGGCAGCGGCGAAGCCGATATGGAAGCCCACCAGATCAAGTCCATGGAAACCGAGGCGCTGAAGGCATTCCGTGATCGCTTCGGCATCCCGGTTTCCGACGAGCAGATCGAAAGCGGCGACATCCCTTACTACAAGCCCGCGGACGACAGCCCGGAGATGAAGTACCTGCATCTCCAGCGCGAGAAGCTCGGCGGTTTCCTGCCGGCGCGCAAGGCGGATTTCGAGGCGATGGAGATCCCCGCTCTCGATGACAAGATGTTCGCGACGCAGCTCAAGGGCACCGGCGACCGCGAAGTCTCGACCACGATGTCTTTCGTGCGCGTGCTCAACGGTCTGGTCAAGCACAAGCAGCTGGGCTCTCGCATCGTGCCGATCATCCCTGACGAAGCGCGTACGTTCGGGATGGAAGGCATGTTCCGCCAGCTCGGTATCTATGCCGCCGAAGGGCAGAAGTACGAGCCGATGGATGCCGGCCAGATCATGTATTACCGCGAGGACCAGAAAGGTCAGATCCTCGAGGAAGGCATCACCGAGGCCGGTTCCATGTCCGCCTGGATCGCGGCGGCCACGTCCTATGCCAACCATCACCTGCCGTTGATTCCGTTCTACGTCTACTACTCGATGTTCGGCTATCAGCGGGTCGGCGATCTGGTCTGGGCCGCGGGTGACCTTCAGGCGCGCGGCTTCATGGTCGGCGGCACCGCTGGCCGTACCACCATCAACGGTGAAGGCCTGCAGCACCAGGACGGCCACAGCCATATCCTGATGTCCACCGTGCCGACCTGCCGCGCTTACGATCCGTGCTACGGTCACGAGCTGGCAGTCATCATGCAGGATGGTCTGAAGCGGATGTTCCAGGACAAGGAAAACTGCTTCTACTACCTGACCGTGATGAACGAGAACTACTCGCACCCGCAGATGCCGGAAGGTAGCGAAGAGGGCATCGTTCGCGGCATGTACCTGCTCAAGCCGGGCGAGAACGCCGGCAAGAAGAAGGCGCCGCGGGTTCAGCTCATGGGCAGCGGCACGATCCTGCGCGAAGTCGAAGCGGCGGCCGAGCTGCTGGCGGAAGATCACGGCGTGGTTGCCGATGTCTGGAGCGTGACCAGCTTCAACGAACTGCGTCGCGAAGCGCTGGAATACGATCGCCAGCAATTCCTCGACTACGATGAAAAGCGCGAGAAGCCGTGGGTCGTCCAGCAGCTCGACGGTGTCGAAGGGCCGGTCATCGCCTCGACCGACTACATGAAGCTGTATGCCGATCAGATCCGCGCCTGGGTGCCGACCGACTTCCATGTCCTCGGAACCGATGGCTTCGGCCGTTCGGATACCCGTGAGCAGCTGCGTCGCTTCTTCGAGGTCGACCGCTACTACGTGACGATTCAGGCACTGCGTGCGCTGGCCAATCGCGGCGAAATCGACATCAAGGTCGTCAACGATGCCATGAAGAAGTACGGCATCGATCCCGCCAAGCCCAGCCCTCTGTTGTCCTGAGCCCTGCGGTTGGTCTGGACCGGAGTGTCACGTCAAGGCGCTGCCGCCCTGCGGGGCGGTAGCCAGATTGCCTGAGTGAGTCGACCTGCCCCCGGGCAGGTCGACAGATGATAAAGGAGCGCGACCTTGAGTAGCGAAATCATCAAAGTTCCCGACATCGGCGGCAGCGACGATGTCGAAATCATCGAGATCGCGGTGAGCGTCGGCGATGTCATCTCCGCCGAAGACACCATGATCACGCTGGAATCCGACAAGGCCAGCATGGACGTCCCCGCGCCGAAAGGTGGTAGGGTCGTCAAGCTTCTGGTGAAGGAAGGCGACACCGTCTCCGAAGGCGATGACATCCTCGAGCTCGAAGTGGAAGGCGAGGGTGACGACGATGGCCAGGATGACGCTGAAGAAGCGTCTCCCGGCAAGAGTGCCGAAGAAGCCGACGCCAGCGGCGAAGCCGAGAAATCGGAAAAGCCGAACGGAAAGTCGAAAAAGTCTTCCGGTGGTGGCAAGCGGACCGTCGAGATCAAGGTGCCGGACATCGGTGGCAGCGAAGGCGTCGAGATCATCGAAGTCGCCGTCGGCGAAGGCGACGAGATCAGCGAAGAAGATACCCTGATCACGTTGGAATCCGACAAGGCCTCGATGGATGTGCCGAGCCCCTACAGCGGCAAGATCGTTTCGCTGTCGGTCAAGGAGGGCGATAGCGTCTCCGAGGGCGATCTGATCGGCACCATGGAAATCGCCGGCGAAGGCGACGATGAAGGCGACGCCGACGAAGCTGCTCCGGCAGAGGAATCCGACAGTGCCGAGCCCAGCGACGGTGCCGAGGAACAGGACGCCGAAGATCAGGGCGACGAAGAGGAAGGCGGTGACGAAGGTGGCCGCAAGGTAATCCGCGTCCCCGACATCGGTGGTAGCGAAGGCGTCGAGATCATCGAGGTCGCGATCAGCGAAGGCGACGAGATCAACGAAGAAGACACCCTGATCACGCTGGAGTCCGACAAGGCTTCCATGGACGTGCCGAGCCCCTACAAGGGCAAGGTCGTCGAAGTATCGGTCAAGGAAGGCGACAGCGTCTCTGAAGGCGATCTGATCGGCTATATCGAGGCGGCCGGCGCTCCGGGGGCGGGGGCGAAGAAGCCGGCCGAAAGCGGTGCCAGGAAGGGCGGTGAGTCGAAGCAGGCCCCGGCCAAATCCGATGCCGGCAAGCAGTCCGGCGCCAAGCCGGAGAAGGACGTCAGCGGTGAACCGAGCCCGGAAGCCCGTCACAAGCATGGTGACGACAAGACCGAAGGTGCGCGCGTTCATGCCGGCCCGGCCGTGCGCAAGCTGGCCCGCGAACTGGGCGTCGAGCTCAGCGAAGTCAAAGGCTCCGGTCCCAAGGGCCGCATCCTGAAGGATGACGTCGACGGCTTCGTCAAGCAGGTGATGAAGCAGCGCAAGAGCGGTGGCGGCGCAGCACCAGCAGCGGCCACCACCGGTGGCGCAGGCATTCCGCAGGTGCCGGCGATCGATTTCAGCCAGTTCGGCGAGATCGAAGAGAAGCCGATGAGTCGTCTGATGAAGGCAGGCGCCAACAACCTGCATCGCAGCTGGCTCAACGTGCCGCACGTCACGCAGTTCGACGAAGCGGACATCACCGAGCTCGAAGCTTTCCGCAAGTCGATGAAGGCCGAGGCGGAGTCTCAGGGTGCCAAGCTGACGCCGCTGCCGTTCATGATCAAGGCGTGTGCCTATGCGCTGCGCAAGTTCCCGCAGTTCAACTCGAGCCTGCATCCGGACGGCGACAAGCTGATCATCAAGCATTACGTGCATATCGGCGTGGCAGTCGATACGCCGGATGGATTGATGGTGCCGGTGATTCGCGACGCCGACAAGAAGTCGCTGATCGACCTGGCCAAGGAGTCGGTCGAGCTGGCGAAGAAGGCCCAGAACAAGAAGCTGTCTCGCGAGGAGATGAGCGGTGCCAGCTTCACCATCTCGAGCCTGGGCTCGATCGGTGGCACGGCCTTCACGCCGATCGTCAACACGCCGGAGGTAGCGATTCTGGGTGTCTCCAAGTCGTCGATGAAGCCGGTGTGGAACGGTAGCGAGTTCACGCCGCGTCTGATGTTGCCGCTGTCGCTCTCCTATGACCACCGGGCGGTCAACGGTGCCGATGCGGCACGCTTTACCGCCTTCCTGGCGCAGGTGCTGTCCGATATTCGTCGTATGCTGGTCTGATACGGCGAGCGGTCCATCGAACGCCAACGGCTCCTTCGGGGGCCGTTGGCGTTTTTGCAGGTGGCATGGCAGATCGGTGACGAATACGACGAAATGGTGAGGTCCCGTCGAACTTGCTGCCGCGCCTGGCAGGCCCTAGCCCAAAGCGAGTCTTGTGCGTCAACCGATCGGCAGGTATCGTCTTGAGCCATTGACGATGTCGTCTGCGTTGCGCCTCCGACGCCGCTGGCCGGTCTGAAAATCGATACCATTCTAAGGAGCTGTATCAATGCGTTTGATCCTCTTGGGCGCCCCCGGCGCTGGCAAGGGTACCCAAGCCCAGTTCATCTGCGAGCATTTCCACATCCCGCAGATTTCCACCGGCGACATGCTGCGCGCCGCGGTGAAAGAAGGCAGCGAACTGGGACTCAAGGTCAAGGAGACGATGAACAGCGGCGGCCTGGTGTCCGACGATCTGATCATCGCGCTGGTCAAGGAACGCATTGCACAGCCCGACTGTGCCAACGGCTTTCTGTTCGACGGTTTCCCGCGCACCCTGCCGCAGGCGGATGCGATGAAGGATGCCGGCATCAAGCTCGACCATGTGGTGGAAATCGCCGTCGACGACGAGGAGATCGTCAATCGTCTCTCCGGGCGTCGCGTTCACCCCGACTCCGGGCGTGTCTATCACGTCGATTACAAGCCGCCCCAGGAAGAGGGCAAGGATGACGTGACCGGCGAACCGCTGATCCAGCGCGACGACGACAGCGAGAAGACCGTGCGCTATCGCCTCTCCGTCTATCACGATCAGACCGAGCCGCTGATCGGCTATTACCAGGAGTGGGCGGCGAAGGACGCCGAAGCCGCGCCGGCCTATCATCGCATCGCGGGCGTCGGCAGCGTCGACGAGATTCGCGACCAGGTACTTGCCGCACTGGAATCCTGACGGAACGAACCCGTGGTCGCCCGTCATTCGCTCCGCCTTCATGGCGGAGCGATCGTTTTGATGTCCTGATGGCGATATACTCGCTGACTTCTTTTTGCTGCCATTCTCCGAGAAGCCGATGCCGACGTTGCTGGCGCTGGACGCCTCATCTACTGCCTGTTCCTGTGCGCTGATTCGGGACCAGCTCATCGTTCAGCGTTTCGAAATCGCGCCGCGCGAGCATACGCGCCTGTTATTGCCGATGGTCGACGAGGTGCTGGCGGAAGCGGGTGTGTCGCTCGGCCAGCTCGACGCGGTCGCGTATGGGCAGGGGCCGGGCTCGTTCACCGGCCTGCGGATTGCCGCCGGCGTCGCTCAGGGACTCGCCTACGGTGCCGATCTGCCGCTGATGGGTGTGTCGACCCTGGAGGCGCTGGCGCTGGCGGCGCATCGTAAATGGCACGCCCGCCATGTGATCGCGGCGCTCGATGCCCGCATGGACGAGATCTACGTAGGTGCCTATCACTGCCTCGACGGTGCCCTGACCGTCGCCCTCGAGGAGCGGGTCATGCCGCCTTCGCAGCTGCGATTGCCCAAGGCCGACCATGCCATCGAGTGGCTGGGGATAGGCAGCGGCTGGCAACTTTTGTCCGGCATTCCTGTCGACGTACAGGCCGCATTGCCGCAAACCCTTCCCGACGAACTACCCGCGGCGGAAGATCTCGTTCGTCTGGCTGCCACGTCATGGGAGCGTGGCGCGCGAGGTAGCGCGCCTCACGAGGTCGTCCCCGTCTATCTACGCGATGAGGTCGCGTGGCGAAAGGCGTGACAGACCGGCGCCCATGGGCGTGGCCTCTTCGTACAAGGATATCGAAAGAAAATGGATGTTTTTCAACTGGCCGCACTCGCCATCATCCAGGGCTTGACGGAATTCCTGCCCATTTCCTCTTCCGCGCATCTCATTCTACCGTCTCAGCTGTTCGGCTGGTCCGACCAGGGGCTGGCCTTCGATGTCGCGGTCCATATCGGCTCGCTGGGAGCCGTGCTGTTCGCCTTTCGCCAGGAGGTCTGGCGTATTCTCCACGCCTGGTCCACCCAGTTCGGCGGACGTGGACAGACGCCCGAGAGTCGCCTGGGATGGGCGATCATCGTCGGCACGATTCCGGCGGTGATCGTCGGTCTGCTGATCGAGGATTGGGTCGAGAACGCAGGGCGCTCGGTGCTGGTCATTGCCACGACGACGATCGTTTTCGGCGTGCTGCTGGGTATTGCCGACAAGCGCGGCAGCCGGGTGCAGCCGATCGAGAAGATGACGCTCAAGACCGCGCTGCTGATCGGGCTGGCTCAGGCCATTGCGCTGATCCCCGGCACCTCGCGTTCCGGCATCACCATGACCGCCGCGTTGATGCTCGGCTTCACGCGTCAGGCCGCGGCACGCTTCTCGTTCCTGCTTTCGATGCCGCTGATCCTGGCGGCCGGGTCGCTCAAGGGGCTCGAGCTGGCACAGTCCGGTACCGCGACCCAGTGGCATGAGATTCTGCTCGGTGTCGCTTTCTCGTTCGTGGCTGCCTGGCTTTGCATCAAGCTGTTCCTGGCCGCGCTGGACAGGATCGGCATGATGCCGTTCGTGATCTACCGGCTACTGCTCGGCATTGCGTTGTTCGTATGGGCGACGTGAGCGGCAACCCGCCGTTGGTCGTGGTTGGCGAGTCGCTGACCGACCTGGCCGAACGCTATGGGCTGCCCTGGGCGCCGTCGGCGCCGGAGGGCGGGCTGGTTCTGCAGCGAGCCGAGCACGGCCTCGAAATCGCTGGCGATCCCAAGCGCTATGGTCATCCGATACGCGCGGATTTCGTCTCCGGTGCGGCCGCCCACCGCCGCCGCTTCGGTGGCGGTCGCGGTCAGCTCGTCGCCAAGGCCTGTGGTTTCGGCAAGGGCGTGGTGCCCCGGATCGTCGATGCCACGGCCGGCCTTGGGCGGGACGCTTTCGTGCTGGCTTCCCTTGGAGCCGAGGTGTTGATGGTCGAGCGGGTCGCGGCGATTCACGCCTTGCTGGAATCGGCCCTGTCGCAGGCTGAGGCCGACGAGGATGTCGTCGAGATCGCCGGGCGTCTTTCACTGCGGCACGCCGATAGCGCAACGGCACTGGCGGAAGCGGTGCGCGACTGGCCGCACGCTCCTCAGGTCGTGCATCTCGATCCGATGTTTCCGCATCGCGAGAAGTCGGCGCTGGTCAAGAAAGAGATGCGTGTCTTTCGCGAACTGGCCGGGGATGACGACGACGCTCCGCGCTTGCTGGAAGCGGCGCTGGATGTCGCCACGCATCGCGTGGTGGTCAAGCGCCCCCGCAAGGCACCTCCCATCGAGGGGCCGCCGCCGCACCATGTCATCGAGGGGAAGACGAGTCGTTACGATCTCTACGTGCATCGTTCCCTGAAGGGTTGAGGCCCGGCACGGACGAGTCCGGCTGGCCCCGGTGACGCTTGAACAGTATCAGCCAGAGCGCGAACCCGATGAGCAACCCGCCGACGGCATGGGCCCAGCCGACCTGCTCGCCGAGGAACAGCGTTCCCCACAACACCCCGAACATCGGCACCAGCATGGTGACCGTCAGCGGCTTGATCGGCCCCAGCTCTTCGACGAGCCGGAAATAGAGCAGGTAGGCGAAAGAGGTGCAGGCAAGGCCCAGCGCCGCGACGGCCCACCAGACGTTGGCCGAGGTCCAGCTGCGGGCGCTGTCGTCCAGCCATAGCTGCGCGGCCATGAAAGGGCCCAGCAGCAGCGTGGCGCCAAGCTGCGATCCCAGGGCGATCAGGCGGGAGTCGAGGCCGCCTCGCTGCGCGATCCAGCCTTTCACCAGGAACCCGCTGAGTCCGTAGCAGCTGGCCGCCACCAGGCAGGCGGCAGCGCCGATCAGCAGTCCGCCGCTGATCGCCACCGGGCCGGTGCCCACCAGTACGCCGACGCCAAGCATTCCCGCCGCAACCCCGATCAGACGGTCTCGCGTCAGCTGTTCATGAAAATGGATGGCGCCGATGACGACGCCCATCAACGGCGTCGAGGCGTTGAGCATCGCTGAATAGCCGGCGGGTAGATACTGCGCCGCGATGCAGAACATGGCGAACGGGATGCCGGAGTTGATCATGCCGATCGCCAATGTTGCCTTGAACTTGCCGTCGAAGCGCCAGCTCGTGCGCAGGAGAGCCAGGATCATTACCAGCCCCAGCGTCCCGAGGAACACCCGAAAGAAGGCGGTAGGAAAGGCGCCTAGCGCTGGCGTTGCGATACGCATGAACAGAAAGCTGGCGCCCCACAGTGCGGAAAGCAGCAGCAGGCGACCAAGCGATGATAACGGCATGTCGAGAGAGTCTCCGAATGTGATCGCGGCTAGCGTAAACGGGTTGTCCATCGATGTCTGGTCGTTTTCGGCATTGGCGTCTGCAATGGGAGCGTGATCGGGTTTGCCGACATGGCGCGATCGGAGAGCGGTCCATTGTCGACCGGCGGATTTTGTCGAGATCCCGCAAGACAACTATGCTCAAGGATCAGCGGAACGACTCTGCTGCAATAACCGCGATCAAGGAGCCGAGATGTACGAAGATCAAGTGAAAGGACGCACCGAAGAACTCAAGGGCCATGCTCAGGAAGCTGTCGGCAGCTTTACCGAAGATGACGATCTGCGTCACGAGGGCAAGGCGCGCCGGACTGCAGGGAAGTTGCAGGCCAATTACGGCGAGAAGCTCGACGAAGTCCGTGAAGCTACCGTCAAGAACCCGATCAGCGCGTTGGCGATTGCTGGCGGCGTAGGCGTCTTTCTGGGGATTCTTCTCGGTCGGCGTTGATAGGTGACATGTTCCTTGTCCCTCTCGACCCCGGTATCAGGCCGGGGTCGTTATTTTTGCTGGGGCCGGGAGCTGCGCGGGCCGTCATCTCATGCCACTCAGCGACTCTCGGTTCGATGGTGGCGAACCTGATCTGGCTTCGGTTGAGATTTGACGCGAAAAACTCTTGAGGCCAGTCTCTGACGAGGTCATCATCTGCGGCCTCTTGCCGGTCCCGATGGATCGGGAGGGGGACCAAGACCGGGGTGGCATCGGGTCGGGGTGCGCTGAATCTTGAAAGGTTAGTTGCCCACTACCGATAAGACCTTATCACTGTTGACTTTTCCCGATCTGGAAGCGAATTCATGAGCAAAGTCCTGATTGTTGGTGCCGGCGGCGTCGGTGGTGTCGTGACCCATAAGTGCGCGCAGCATCCCGAGGTGTTCAGCGAGATCTGTCTTGCCAGCCGCAACGAAGCCAAGTGCAAGGCGATCGCCGAGCAGTTGCCGCGTCCGATCCAGACCGCCCAGGTCGATGCCGACAGCGTCGAAGCCCTGGTCGCGCTGATCGAGTCGTTCAAGCCGGACATTCTGATCCATGTGGCCCTGCCGTATCAGGACCTGACCATCATGGAAGCCTGCCTGCAGACCGGCGTGCCGTACCTGGATACCGCCAACTACGAACACCCGGACGAGGCCAAGTTCGAGTACAAGGAGCAGTGGGCGTTCCAGGATCGTTATGCCAAGGCGGGCGCGATGGCCACGCTGGGCTGCGGCTTCGATCCGGGCATGACCAACATCTACTGCGCCTATGGCCAGAAGAACCTGTTCGACGAGATCCACCGCATCGACATCCTGGATGCCAACGGTGGCGATCACGGCTATCCGTTCGCGACCAACTTCAACCCGGAAATCAACATTCGCGAGATCACTGCGAACGGACGTTACTGGGAGAAGGGCGAATGGGTCGAGACCGCGCCACTGGCCGAGAAGCGCAAGTTCGACTTCGACGGTATCGGCGAGAAGGATCTTTACCTGCTTTATCACGAAGAGCTCGAGTCGCTGTCCCAGAACATCAAGGGACTGGAACGCATTCGGTTCTGGATGACCTTTTCCGAGAAGTACATCACGCATCTGAAGGTGCTCGAAAATGTCGGCATGACCAGCATCGAACCGATCAAGGTCGATGGCGTCGAGATCTCTCCGCTGCAGTTCCTCAAGCAGGTACTGCCGGACCCGGCCTCGCTCGGCCCGCGCACCAAGGGCAAGACCAACATCGGCGTCATCCTCGATGGCATCAAGGATGGCAAGCGTCGCAAGGTATACATCTACAATATCTGCGATCACGAGAAGTGCTACGAGGAAGTCAAATCCCAGGCGATCTCCTACACCACCGGCGTGCCGGCGGTGACGGGCGCAATGCTGATGCTGCAAGGCATCTGGAAAGGCGAGGGCGTGTTCAACGTCGAACAGCTCGATCCCAACCCGTTCATGGAGCGCATCGGCGAGATGGGGCTGCCGTGGCAGATGGTCGAGCTCGATCCCGACCAGGACCCGCTGGCCTGAGCGCGCGATGACTGATATTTCCTCCAAGGCCGAAGGCTATCCCTTCGACATCAGCGCTAGCCCGTCGCCGGCCTACGTGGTCGACGACGCCCTGTTGCGTCGCAATCTGGAGCTGCTGGGCCGCGTGCAGGCCGACAGTGGCGCCAAGATCCTGCTGGCGCTGAAGGGGTTCGCCATGTGGAACACCTTCCCGCTGGTCAGCCAGTATCTGGTCGGGACCACCGCCAGCGGGCAGGACGAGGCCCGCCTCGGCGCCGAGACGTTCGGCGGCGAGGTGCATGTCTATTCTCCGGCGTTTACCGCGCCGGAGATGGACGTGGTGCTGCGCTACGCCGATCACCTCAGCTTCAATTCGCCGCGCCAGTGGCGTCATTTTCGTGAAACCGTGAAAGCGGCCCCGCGCAAGGTATCGTGCGGGCTGCGCGTCAATCCCGAGCATTCCACCGGTGAGGTTGCGCTCTACGACCCCTGTGCAGCGGGCTCGCGCCTGGGCACGCGGGCGGCGGATCTGGCCCCGGAAGATCTCGCAGGGCTGGAGGGGCTGCATTTTCACGCGCTGTGCGAGCAGAACAGCGATGCGCTGGAAGAGACGCTGGCGGCGTTCGAGACCAGGTTCGGGCAGTATCTGGGCGGGCTTCGCTGGGTAAACTTCGGCGGCGGCCACCACATCACGCGTGCCGACTACGATGTGGAGCGGCTGATACGGGTGATTCGCGAGTTCCGGTCGCGCTACCCGCATCTGGAGGTCTACCTCGAGCCGGGTGAAGCGATCGCGCTGAATACCGGCTATCTCGTCTGCACCGTGCTGGATATCGTCGAGAACGATGGCCCCATCGCGATTCTGGACACCTCGGCGACGGCACACATGCCCGACGTGCTGGAGATGCCGTATCGGCCCGAAATCATCGGCGCCGCCAAACCTGGCGAGAAGGCATACACCTATCGCCTGGGCGGCACGACCTGCCTGGCCGGCGACGTGATCGGCGACTACGCATTCGATGCGCCGCTCGAGATTGGCGATCGCCTGGTCTTCACCGACATGGCGCACTACACCATGGTCAAGACCACGACGTTCAACGGCATCCGGCTGCCGTCGATCTGCCGGATCGACGAAGAGAGCCGGGAAGTCCGCACGGTCAAGACCTTCGGCTACGTGGACTATATGCAGCGGCTGAGTTGAGTTCATAGGGAAGGTTCGTGCCTTCGACGCCCCGCATTTGCAATGCGGGGCGTTTTTCATAGCTAGACGGGTGTCGGCTGCTCCGGTGAAATCTGCCGGGAAGACTGGTACTGCGTGATGATATCCAGCAGTTCCTGGCCGAAGCTTGGAAGAACATGATCTTCGCGGATCAGCACGCTGCGTTCCCGATAAGCCCAGGCGTCGCTCAAGTGGCGCACGCTCAGTCGCATGTGGTCCCGATAACGCAAGGCACAGGATTCGGGGAGAATTCCGACGCCGACGCCAGCCTCGATCATGCGGCACGCCGATTCGAAACCGAACACCTGGATCCTGACCGGCAGCGGCTTACCGAACTCCAGCGCCTTGCTTTCCAGGTAGTGGAAGAGCGTGCTGCCTTCATGCAGCGTGACATGCGGGTAGTCCAGGGCGTCTTCGTAGGTGATCTCCTCTCGCTCAGCCAAAGGATGATCGAGCGGGGTCGCCAGTACCAGCCTGTCCCGGCTGAACGGCAGGGTCTTCAGCCGGGAAGGCACGTCGACACCGACCATGATGCCGAGAATGCCCATGTCGGCGGTGCCATCGAGAACGCCGCGAATGATGTCGTTGGTCAGACGCTCCTGCAGGTCCACGGTGATACCGGGGCGTGACGCGAGGAAATCGGCGAGCACCTCTGGCATGAACTCGATGACGGCTGTCGTGTTGGCGAATATCCGCAGGTGGCCGATGGCATCGCTGGCGTAGCCGGAAAATTCGCTCTTGACGCGCTCGACCTGCCGCAGAATGAGGCGCGCGTGTTGCAGCAGTCGCTCGCCGGCGGGCGTCAGTTCGACCCCCTGGCTGCTGCGATAGAACAGCCGGCTTTCCAGTTGCGCCTCGAGCGACTTGATGCGGCCGCTGACCGCTGCCGTCGAGAGATGCGCGCGCTGGGCGCCTGCCGTCAGGCTGTTCTCTTCGGCGACATGGACGAAGATGCGCAGATCGGCAAGATCGAAATGCATGGGGCGGGTTCCTTCAGCGCTCGGTAGGTCGCGACAGCGACTCGATGATCTTGCACTCTCCGATGGTCTCGGCCCGACAGGCTCCTTCCAGACGATCCAGCTCCTGCTCCAGCGCCTGGAGATCCCGAATGCGGTCGCGGACATGCTCGCGCTGTTGATGGATGATGGCATCCACCTGGTGGCAGGGAGCCTCGCGTTCATCCGAGAGCCGCAGCAGCGCTTTGACGTCGTCGAGCCCCAGCCCCAGGTGACGACAGCGCCTGATGAAGCGCAGACGATCTCGTTCGACCGACGAGTAGAGTCGATAGCCCGAGGCCGTACGCCTGGCGGCGGGCAGTAGATCTGCCTTCTCGTAGTAACGGATGGTGACTGCTTTCACACCGGTCAGCCTGGCAAGCTGGCCGATCGTGTAGGGCTCGGACGAAGTGGCGCAGGCACGATTCATCGGCTTGACTCTATAGCAACTATAACCCCGATCCTAACAGATGGAGCGAACGGGGAGTGTAATGATGGATGCCTGCTGCGAAAACAAATCCGGTGAACTGGCTCTGTTGCGTGAGCGCCAGGCAAAGGTGCTTTACGTCGTGCTGGCGATCAACGGGATCATGTTTCTGTTCGAATTCATCGCCGGCTGGGTCATCGGCTCGACGGCCCTGCTGGGGGACTCGCTCGATATGTTCGGCGATACCACCGTCTACGCGCTGACGCTGTATACGCTACATCGCAGCAACCGGGAGAGAGCGGCAGCCAGCCTGGTGAAGGGCGGCTTCATGCTGATATTCGGTGTCGCCGTGATCGGCGAGGCCGTCTACAAGAGCGTGGCGGGTGCCGCACCCACCGCCGAAGCGATGGGCATCGTCGGGCTGATCGCGCTGATGGCGAACAGCATTTGCTTCCTGATGCTCTATCGCTTTCGTAGTGACGACATCAACATGCGTTCGACCTGGCTTTGCTCGCGCAACGACCTGATCGCCAACACGGGCGTGATCATTGCGGCGGTGCTGGTCGGTGCAACCCAGACACGCTGGCCGGACGTGGTGATCGGCATGATCATTGCCGGGTTGTTCCTGCATTCCGCGTGGCGGGTGCTTGGCGAGGCATCACGAGAGTGGCGTGGATCCGATCCTCGTGCGATCAAGGCGGGAGATGAGGGGAGCGAATCAGTCGAAAAACACGATACCTGTCAGCAGTCGTCGTGCTGTCGCTGACAATTGGTTTGGATTGCGCCTGGTAACGACAGGAGATTCTCGCGAAGGCGGATTTCCCCAATTGGATTAATGGCGCGGCTCAGCCGATACCATGAGTCCGGCCAGTCTATTTTACGGTTTCATGGGCATGGTGTCGTGATTGATTGCCTTGAAGTGGGTAATGGCTAAATCTTGGCATACGGCTTGCGACCCACGAGGGCTGCCATGAGACTACTGCTCCACCCCGGACACGCGAAGTGCGGTTCGACCAGCATACAGCGTTCGCTCATTGCCAATCGCCAGGTATTGGCGGATCACCGTGTCGTCGTGCCGGATCCTCAGTTGCGCTTGCCCGGCGAGGCAGGGTTCGATTCTCAGGGCGAAACGCCGCGGGAGTTCTTTCGCCGGCTGATGGAACTCGGCGATATCGGGCCCCTTGAAGCACGCTTGCGGGCCTGGCGGGAGTCGCCATCGTGGCCGGACGCGACGTTCGTGATTTCCGCGGAAAATCTGATCAATCATCTGATGGGACCGATCGGAGAGCGTATCCACCGTGCACTTGCCGACTACTTCGATGTCGTCCAGGTGATCTATTACATCCGTCGCCAGGACGACTATCTTCTTTCCGCCTGGCAGCAGTGGGGTTTCAAGGAGGGCAAGACATTCGCGGAATACAGCCAGGAGGCGTTGCGTCGCGCCAATCCGCACTATCTGGCGGTCGGGCAGGCCTTCGGCAAGCTCTACGGCGCGGATAGTGTCACGATAAGACCAGTGCTGCCGGAGGCGTTGCGCGGCGGTGAGCTACTGCAGGACTTTTTCGGCCGTCTGGTCGATGACCCGTCCACATTGTCGTTCGATCAGGCCCGTAGCAACCTCAGCTTGAATCCCTTTCTCTGCGAGGTGCTCGCTGGGCGAAAAACGCTCTTTCGGGATATCCACGACGACAGTCTGAAACAACGGCTGATCAGGACGTTCGGCGCCGACAGCGAGTTGTTCCAGAGGGAGGCCTCCTTCATGGATCCCGCGTTGGCGAGGCATATCATGGCGCATCATCGGGAAGAGAATCTTCGCCTTCAGAAGCATTTCTTCCCGCACGTGTCATTCGAGAAGGTGTTCGGCGGTCGCGAGCAGGATGGCCCGGGCGACGATGAGCGGCTGCGGATATCGCGGGAGCGAGCAGGACAGCTGCAAAAGCGTGTGATCTGGGATCTACTGGAACGGTTGTAATCGAATCCCGAAACGCCAAGGACTCCGCCCTGACGGAGGGTTACGCTCGGCTAGCGCAGCTGGCTGTCTTTGCTACCGCGGCGATTGTAGTTGGCACGATGGGTCTGGTGGCGGTCCGCTTCGCTCTGACAGGCGATGCATAGCCGAACGCCAGGTACTGCCTGACGACGCGCCTCCGGGATCGGGGCTTCGCACTCTTCACAGATCGCCAGGCTCGGACCCTGGCCGCGGAGCCGCTGGCGGGCTTCCTGAATACCGTCTTCGACGGTGCTGTCGATTTGCTCCTGCACTGCGCCATCTTTTGCCCAGCCGCTAGCCATGGATGCTCTCCTTTTGAAACCTGTCGGTACGCTCTGGTCTCATCGAGCAGGGCGGCAGAGGGTCATGTCTCGCAAGGCCGCCATGATATTGCCTGCGCGAGCGCCGAGAATCAGTCGAAGTCGACGAACTCATGGGTCGCCCGAGTGGCATGCTGGTGCGGCGTCTCATGTACACAGATGACGCGACACTTGGCAACGTGCGTCACCTTGTGCGATACGCTGCCGATCATCAGGCCTTTGAACTGTCCTACGCCACGGCTGCCCATCACGATGGCATCGACGCCCAGCCGTTCGGCTTCGGAGACGATGACGCGCGCTGGCGACCCCTGCTTGATGAGGAGATCGAATTCGCCGTTATAGCCGGGGAAGGAGGGGAGGGTATCCAGCGCGGCATCGAGAATGGCACGGCCTTCCCGATTGGCAGTCTCTACCGAGGCAGCCTTGATCGCCGCTTCGACACTCAATAATTCGGCGTCGTGCAGCTGTGGGTAGGGATCGCGAACGTTCAACAGGTACAGCTTCCCCTGTACCGGTGCCGCCAACTGGCAGGCGACGTTGAGCGCGATGTGGGAGTCCTCGGGTAACTATTCAGGTCACGCTGCCTGATCCAG
>NZ_NHOU01000002.1 GCF_002179555.1 Salinicola salarius
TGTCTCGGCGTCAGCGGATGCGTACTTTACGACTCTCACCGGCAGTTGGCAACCCTTGGATGAAGAAAAAGTTGATGATACGACCCAGTCGTCATCAAACAGTCACCTCGAGGCCTTCTCTCTTAGATAATCCAGTGCTCCAGAAAGGTATTGACCGGCATCGCTTCGAGCTGCGCAGCATCTTCATACAAGGCGAGTATCCGCTCGCCTCGTTGTGCCGGGAAGCGCGTTGCCAGGTTACGGCGAAACTTCTCTTTCAACAGGGGAATCCCCTCCTCCCGCCGACGTCGATGCCCGAGGGGATATTCCACCGCCACCCGGTCGGTGTGCGTTCCGTCATTGAAGAAGACCTGAATGGCGTTAGCGATGGAGCGCTTGTCCGCCTGGTGATACTCGCGGCTGTATCGCTCGTCTTCTACGATCTCCATCTTGTCACGCAGGAGATCGATGACAGGATGCGCCCGATGGAAGTCATCCTCGTAATGCTCGGCGGTCAAGTCACCGAACGCCAGCGGCACGGCGATCATATATTGCAGGCAGTGATCCCGATCGGCAGGGTTGGCGAGCTCCCCCACCTTGGAAATGATGCGGATGGCAGATTCGTGCGTGGTCACCACGATCCGCTCGACCTCGTCCAGGCGATCGCGCACTTGAGGATGTAGTGCAACGGCTGCTTCGGCCGCGGTCTGGGCATGAAACTCGGCCGGGAAGCTGATCTTGAACAGGACGTTCTCCATCACGTAAGTCCCGTAGGGCTGAGACACGCGAAAGGCACGCTCGGCCTCGGGCTTGATCGCCTGGTCCCTGTTGGTCTTGCTGAACAGGACATCGTAGAACCCCCACTGCGGCGCGGAAAGTACGCCCGGAACGCCCATTTCGCCCCGCATCGCCATATCGGCCAGCCTCACCGCCCGGGATGTTGCATCCCCTGCCGCCCAGCTCTTGCGCGATCCGGCGTTGGGTGCGTGGCGGTAGGTGCGCAGACTCTGCCCATCGACGAACGCATGAGAAAGCGCCGAGAGCAACTGCTCGCGGTTGGCGCCCATCAGCTTGGCGACCACAGCCGTCGATGCCACCTTGACCAGCACGACGTGATCCAGGCCTACACGATTGAACGAGTTCTCCAGCGCCAGCACGCCTTGTACCTCGTGGGCCATGACCATGGCGTCGAGTACATCACGAAGGGTCAGCGGTTGTTCGCCCTTTGCCAGGCGCTGCTGGGAAAAGTGATCGGCCACCGCCAGAATGCCGCCGAGATTATCGGAGGGGTGCCCCCATTCCGCCGCCAGCCAGGTGTCGTTGTAATCCAGCCAGCGGATGATGCAGCCGATATCCCAGGCCGCCTTCACCGGATCGAGTCGAAACGGAGTACCGGGTACCCGGGCCCCGTGCGGAACGATCGTACCTTCTACCAGCGGCCCCAGATGTTTGGTGCATTCCGGAAAACGCAGTGCCAACAGTCCGCATCCCAGCGTATCCATCAGACAGTGACGCGCAGTATCCAGCGCTTCCCGACTTTCGATGCGATAGTCGAGCACGTAATCCGCAATCGCCTGAAGCTCCGGATCGTAATCGGGGCGCTGGTTGAAATCGACGTTGGCACTCATGGCATTTCCTTTGATTTGTGACTTGTCCGGCTCGATGTTCGAAGCCGATATCATTGACGCTGCTCGATCGGCACCCAGTCGCGTTTTTCCGGTCCGACATAATCGGCACTGGGACGGATGATACGGTTGTTGGCGCGCTGCTCGAAGACGTGTGCGCACCATCCCGTCAAACGGGAGCAAACGAAGATCGGCGTGAACAACTTGGTGGGAATGCCCATGAAGTGATAGGCGCTGGCGTGATAGAAATCGGCATTGGGGAAGAGCTTCTTCTCTCTCCACATGACTTCATCGACACGCTGCGACACCGCATAGAGGTGATTGTCGCCCACGTCATCCGCCAGTTGTCTGGCCCATCCCTTGATGATCGCGTTACGAGGATCGGACTCGCGATAGATCGCATGGCCGAAGCCCATGATCTTGTCCTTGCGCTCGAGCATTTCGAGAATATGGCGCTCCGCCTCGTCCGGCGTCGACCAGCGGCTGATCATTTCCATCGCCGCTTCATTGGCACCGCCATGCAATGGTCCGCGTAGCGAGCCGATCGCCCCGGTAACGCAGCTGTGCAGATCCGACAGTGTCGACGCACACACCCGCGCCGTGAAGGTCGAGGCGTTAAACTCGTGCTCGGCATAGAGAATCAGCGAGACGTTCATCACCTTGGCGTGCAACTCGGAGGCCGGCTTGCCGTGAAGCAGATGCAGGAAGTGACCACCCACGGAGTCGTCGTCGGTTTCGGTCTCGATGCGCTCGCCGTAATGTGAATATCGATACCAGTAATTGAGAATCGACGGCATGACCGCCAGCAGCCGGTCCGCGTGGCGCTGTTGATCTTCCATGCGCTGCTCGGTTTCCAGATTGCCCAGCATGGAAGTCCCCGTGCGCAGTACATCCATCGGATGCGCATCGGACGGGACCTGCTCCAATACCTTCTTCAGCGCCTCCGGCAGCGAACGGGAACGCTGGAGCAGCGCAACGTAGTCATCCAATTGACGCTGATTGGGCAACTCCCCCTTGAGCAGCAGGTAGGCGACCTCTTCGAAGCGCGCATTCTCCGCCAACGCCTGGATGTCGTAGCCACGATAGGTGAGCCCCGAGCCGCTCTTGCCGACCGTGCAGATTTCGGTCGAGCCGGCGCTCTGCCCGCGCAGCCCGGTGCTTTTGGGTCGTTCCGCCATGGTAGTCTCCTCCGATAGTCTTCTTCCTGGCTGCGACTCAGTCGCCCCCTTTCTCGAAGAGCGTATCGAGCTTGCGTTCGAAGGCGTGATAGTCGAGGAAGTCGTAGAGCTCTTCTCGTGTCTGCATCAGATCGACCACGTCTCGCTGATGCCCTTTGGCGTGAATGTCCCGATACACCTTGAGTGCCGCGGCATTCATCGCACGGAAAGCCGAGAGCGGATAAAGCACCATGCGACAGCCGACCTCGGCCAGCTCCTGCTGGGTAAATAGCGGCGTAGCCCCGAACTCGGTGATATTGGCGAGGATGGGTGCCTCGACGCCCTCGCAGAACGCCCGATAGTCATCCAGGGTATGCACCGCCTCGGCAAAGATCGCATCGGCGCCCGCCTCGATACAGGCGTTAGCCCGCTCGATCGCAGCGGCCAGACCCTCCTTCTGGAAGGCATCGGTGCGCGCGATGAGATAGAAATCCGCGTCGTGACGGGCATCGGATGCCGCCTTGATACGATCGACCATCTCCGACTGGGAAACGATCTCCTTGTTGGGACGATGGCCGCAGCGTTTCTGCGCCACCTGGTCCTCGAGGTGAACCGCGGCAACACCGGCGCGCTCCATCTCCTTGATCGTGCGGGCGATGTTGAAAGCCCCGCCCCAGCCGGTATCGATATCCACCAGCAGCGGCAGATCGCAGGCGCCAGTAATGCGACGGGCGTCTTCCACCACATCGTTGAGCGTGGTCATGCCCAGATCCGGCAGCCCGTAGGACGCGTTGGCCACCCCGCCGCCGGACAGATAAAGGGCATGATGCCCGACCGCCTTTGCCATCATCGCGCTATAGGCATTGATGGCGCCGACGATGGGCAACGGACGGTGGCGATCGAGCGCTTCACGAAAGCGGGCGCCGGGGCTTGGTTGAGTCATGATTCGATCCTCGGGATGTCGGGAGAGTCGGACGCCTCCTCTCCCAGCGTACGGGCATAATGGGCAGCGACGTTCTCGCGAGAGGCGCTGACATGGCGGCGCATCAGCAGCTCGGCCAGCTCGGCATCGCCCGCTTCGATCGCATCGACGATACGATGGTGCTCGACGAACGCTCGTTGCGGCCGGGAGCCCTTGGCACTGAATTGGGTACGATAGAGCCGCACCAGGTAATAGAGGTCATCGCACAGCAAGGTCATCAGCATGCGATTGTGGCTGCCTTGCACGATGCGATAATGAAAGTCGAGATCGCCCTCGCGCTGGTAATAAGCCTCTCCGCTGGACAAGTCTTCCTGACGTTCGTGAAAAGCCAGCACTTCTCGCAGCCCGGCAATTTCCTCGGCGGTCATCGACTTCGCGGCCAGTCGCGCCGCCATGCTCTCCAGCGCCTCACGCACGTCGAACAGCTCCAGCAGCTCGTCCATCGACAGCTTGACGACCCGGGCACCGACATGGGGCACGCGCTCGATCAGGCGATAGGTTTCCAACCGGCGCATGGCTTCCCGCAACGGCCCCCGGGAGATACCGTAATGCGACGAGAGGTCCGGCTCCGTGATGCGCGTGCCGGGTGGCAGCTCGCCACGAACGATGGCACGCTGAAGCTGGTGGAAAACGCGCTCGGCCAGGGTACGAACTACAGGAAGTTCGGTGTCGGCATCGTGCGCATCGGAAGTTGGTTGAAACATTAAGTTGTTAACAATCAAAGGGCGAAGACCCAATCATAGGCGCCCCGTTTTCCCGGGGCAATGGAAAAAACGTCGCAGATATCGCACTTTAGTCGAAAACCACAAACTTCTTTCTGCATCATTGTCGACAATCAATTCCACAAGCGGCCAGACACCGGCAGATACGCTTCCGCTCCCGGCGCCATTCACGTTCGCCCCACGAGAGCGCAAAGACCTCGCTCATCATCACGACTCCCGATAGACTTGCCGCCAGGCATTCGTTGCCCGCATGACAAGGCTTTCGATGCCGTGTCGTTGTTTCATTCGTCAGGAAAAAGGTGTTCATGGCTGACGCGCGACCGTGGCTCGAGATAGCCGACCTTCCCTATACCTCCGATCCCACGTCGCTCTTCGAACGATTGCAGTCGCGTCCCGGTGCCGTATTACTGGACAGCGGCCGTCCGGGCGCCCCGGGTGGACGCTTCGACATTCTCAGCAGCGATCCGCTGGCGATGCTGACCATCGATGACGGCCACCCTCGTTGCGAGCCGTCGATGCCACTGCCCGCCGCCCCCTTCGCGGCACAGCAGGCCTTGCTGGAGCACGCCGAGACCGAACTGCTGCCGAGACTGTCGGACACCGTCGCGGCGCGGGCCAGCGCTCTTCCCTTTCTCGGCGGCCTGCTCGGCTACTGGGGCTATTCGCTGGTCAAGGCTCACGATGCGACGGACGACGCTGCCCGGCGAGCCGCCCGCCGACCGGGGCCCGGGCTGCCCGAGGCCAGGCTCGGGCTCTACGACTGGGCGCTGATTCAGGATCACTACGCCCGGCGCACGTTCGTTGTCGCCACGGCCGAACGTCGCCAGCAGGTCATGGCCTGGCTGAACGAGCCTGCAACGCCGACACGGCCCGGCTTCACCCTGACCCGCCCCTTCGTGGCCGACCTGGATCGCGCCGGCTATACACAGCGCTTTCAGCGGGTCATGGACTACCTTCACGCGGGTGACTGCTATCAGATCAACCTGGCCCAGCGCTTTACCGCCCATTTCCAGGGGAGCACCTGGCAGGCGTACCAACGTCTTCGTCAGGCCACGCCGACGCCCTACGGCGGTTATCTCGCTTGGGAGGACCAAGCCATTCTGTCGCTGTCGCCGGAGCGCTTCATCGGTATCGCCGATGGACGGGTCGAAACCCGCCCGATCAAGGGGACTCGCCCCCGTGGCTCGACGCCCGAGGACGACCGGCGTCTGGCAGCAGAGCTACAGCAGAGTGCCAAGGATCGCGCAGAGAACGTCATGATCGTCGATCTGCTCCGCAACGACCTCGGCCGTGTCTGCCGGCCCGGCAGCGTCACGGTTCCCCAGCTCTGCGGACTGGAGAGCTATGCCAACGTACATCATCTGGTCAGTATCGTGCATGGGAAACTCGCAATCGGTGCGAGGCCGCTGGATCTGCTGGCTTCCGCTTTTCCCGGCGGCTCGATTACCGGCGCCCCCAAGCATCGCGCCATGCAGATCATCGACGAGCTGGAGCCCTCTCAACGTAGCGTCTACTGTGGCAGTCTCGGCTATCTCGATCGTCGCGGCCGTCTCGACACCTCGATCGCGATCCGTACCGTCATCGCCGATGGCGACACGCTGCATATCTGGGGCGGCGGCGGGCTGGTCGCGGATTCCGACGAAGAGGCCGAATATCAGGAAACGCTGGCCAAGATCGCACGACTGATGCAAGCGTTAGCGGGTTGAAGCCGTCGCGAGCCCGATTTCTGATAGCCTTTCCCTGGCTGACGCCGCCCGACGCCACCTCCAGACAACGATTCTTGCCTTGAAAGCCACCACTCGCTTGCCTCACATCGCGAAGCCGGAATCCACGGCTGCTCGCTACCTGGCCCGCCAGCGGCGTCAGCGGGGGTTGATCGTCCTGACCGCCCTGGCGGTCCTGGCTTCTCTCCTAGCCGATGTCGCCACCGGCCCGGGTGCCTATGCCCTTCCCGACGTGCTGAAAGCGTTGGTCGCACCGTCGGAGGTGTCTCGCGTCCTCCAGATCGTGGTGTGGGAGATTCGGCTACCGGTCGCCTTGATGGCTATCATCGTCGGGGCCAGTCTCGCCGTCGCTGGTGCGGAGATGCAGACTCTGCTCGACAATCCGCTCGCCGACCCGTTCACGCTCGGCATCTCTTCGGCGGCCAGCTTCGGCGCCGCGCTGGCCATCGTGCTCGACTTCGGCCTCCTGCCGGTGGCCGGCACGCTGCTGCTGACCGGTAACGCCTTCCTGCTGGCCATGTTCGCCTCCCTGGCGATATGGGCCTTGAGTCGACTACGCGGCGTCAGCATCCAGACGATGGTGCTGATGGGCATCGCGATCATGTTCTTCTTCAACGCGCTGCTGGGAATCCTGCAGTACGTCGCTTCCGCCGAGTCGCTGCAGCAGCTGATGTTCTGGTCGCTGGGCAGCCTGGACAAGGCCAGCTGGGGAAAGCTCGGGCTCGCCGGCCTGGCATTGCTGGTCACGATACCCATCTTCGTCAGGGCACGGTCGCGACTGACCGCCCTGCGACTGGGAGACGTTCAGGCCAAAGCGATGGGTATCGATGTCGGCAGACTTCGGCTGCGCATGCTGCTGTGCTGCGCACTGCTGTCGGCGACGGCCGTCGCCTTCGTGGGAACCATCGGCTTCATCGGCCTGGTCGGTCCGCACATCGCGCGCCTCCTGGTAGGCGAGGATCAGCGCGTGTTCCTGCCGATGTCCGCGCTGACCGGTGCCCTGATTCTGTCGTTGACCTCGATCCTGTCGAAGACGCTGATTCCCGGCATCCTGCTGCCGATCGGCATCCTGACGGCCCTGATCGGCCTGCCGTTCTTCGTCTCGCTGATCCTGCGTTCGCGCCGGGAGCTATGGCGATGACTCTCACCATCGATCATCTCGACTGTTCGCTGGGAAAGCGCCAAATACTGCACGACGTTTCCGGCCTGAGGGCAAGCCCGGGCGAGATCACGGCATTGATCGGCCCCAACGGCTCGGGCAAATCGACGCTGCTCAAGGCGATCGCCGGCATCGAAGCGGCCAGCGGTCGCATCCGGCTGGGCGAACGGCAACTCGATGCGCTATCTCTCGAGCAGCGCAGCCAATGCCTCTACTATCTTCTCCAAGATACCAGCACCCAGGCGGCGCTGAGTGTCTTCGAAGCCGTCCTGCTCGCTCGTCGCACGCAGGTTGCCGAGCCCGCCGCCACCGCGCTGTCGGCGGTCGAACGAGCCCTGACATCGCTGGAACTCGACCCCTTGGCCGAACGCGAGCTGGTCACGCTTTCCGGCGGCCAGCGCCAGCGAGTCGCAATCGCGCAAGCGATCGTGCGGAGGCCGAGGCTGCTGATGCTCGATGAACCGACCAGCGCGCTGGACCTGCACCATCAACTGCAGGTGCTCGACTATCTCAGGCGTCTGGCGCGCCGCGAAGAGATCGTCATCGTTCTCGCGATTCACGACCTCAACCTGGCCGCCCGCTTCGCCGATCATCTGTGGGTCGTGAAGGAAGGTCGACACATCGTCAGCGGCATGCCAGAGCAAGTGCTGACCCCCGAACGCCTGCGAGACATCTACGCTATCGAAGCCCACGTGGAATGGCCGATCGACGCCCCACCTCGTGTCATCCCGCTATCGGCCCTGCACCGGCTGGGCGGCTAATAATCAGAAGCTCGATTTCCAGCCCCAACTAGATAATCTGGTTATATATCCATCTAACCAAACGGTATTGGTGGATGCTTGGCCGCCCTTGCTAGAGTGACAACCACTCCACGCCCCCATCGGATCTTGCCCATCCTGCGGCGTGACCACCCTGAAGGAGTCAGCCATGGCGTTCGACCTCGATGCCCTCAACCGTGAAATCGGCCACGATCCGCTGGCCATTACCGAATTCGCACTGAGCCTAGATCAGAAGGCGATCTGCACCACCAACTTCCGTCCGTTCGAGGCCGTGATACTGCATCTGGTCACCCGTGTGCGCCCCGACATTCCGGTCGTGTGGATGGATAGCGGCTACAACACGCCCGCGACCTACCGCTTCGCCGACGAACTGACCAGGCAACTCGATCTCAACCTGACCATCTACCATCCGCTTCGCTCACGCGCCCATCGCGAGGCGGTGGAAGGTCCGACGCCGCAAATCGACGACCCGCGTCACGCGGCGTTCACCGAAGAGGTCAAGCTCGAACCGTTCCGCCGCGCCCTGGCCGAGACGGCGCCGGATGTCTGGTTCACGGCACTGCGGGCAGAAGACACCGCGGAGCGCTCGCGCATGCAGCCCATGTCCCGCAATGCCGATGGGCTGTTGAAAGTGGCTCCGGTACTGCACTGGACCGCCAAGCAGATGTATCAATACCTGCAGCAGCACGACCTGCCCAACAACTTCGACTACTTCGATCCGACCAAGGTGGAAGAAAAGCGCGAGTGCGGTCTGCATTTGCAACATTGACCGGCAACGCGTCTCGCTCGGTCCGCACCCTATAACGCATGAGCCCCGCCAGTGGCGGGGCTCATGCGTTGAGAAAAAGATCGTCTGCTGGAAACGATCCCGACAGGAACCGGCCTCTACGACACGGTTTCTACAGCACCGGCAGCTGAATTCCCTCGAACAGCTCGGCCTCGTGCCGCGGCCCCGCCGCCAGCGCCGCCTCGACGGTTTCTCGATCGAGGTGTGGTGCCATGCGCTTGACGAAGTCGTACATGTAGGTACGCATGAAGGTGCCGCGACGTATGCCGATCTTGGTGGTGGAACTCTCGAACAGATGCGACGCATCCACGGCGATCAGGTCGCTGTCGGCAACGGGGTCGACGGCCATGTGCGCAACGATGCCAATCCCCAGTCCCAGGCGCACGTAGGTCTTGATCACATCGGAGTCGGCCGCCGTAAGCACGACATTGGGCGTCAGGTCCCGGGACTTGAACGCATCATCGAGCTGCGAACGACCGGTAAAGCCAAAAACGTAGGTGACCAGAGGATGTTCGGCGACGCGTTCGAGCGTCAGCTCGCCGGTGGCCAGCGGGTGCCCCTTGGGTACGAGCACGCAACGATTCCAGCGGTAGCACGGTAGCAGTACCAGATCGTTGAACAGCTCCAGCGACTCGGTGCAGATCGCGAAATCCGCGGACCCTTCACTGACCATCTGCGCGATCTGCTTCGGCGTCCCCTGCTGCATGTGAAGAGCGACATCCGGATACTTCTGCCGAAACTCGCTGATTACGCCAGGCAGCACGTACCGTGCCTGGGTGTGCGTGGTGGCAATCGCCAGGTTACCGCGGCGTTCGTCGCTATGTTCCTGCGCGACGTGCTTGATATCCTCGACCGTTCGCAGCACCTTGCCGGCCAATTCGACGATCGCCTCCCCGGCGGGTGTCACGCGAGTCAGATGCTTGCCGCTGCGCGCGAAAATCTCCACCCCGAGTTCGTCTTCCAGCAGCCGAATCTGCTTGGAGATACCGGGTTGCGACGTGAACAGGCTTTGGGCCGTCGCCGATACATTGAGCTGATGCCGTGTCACTTCCCATACATAGCGCAACTGCTGAAGCTTCATAAGCGACCTCGTGGCTTCCCGACTCGCCAAAAATGGCATAAGAAACGATTTAAAGATTACTTTACGCAATAAGTGGCAGCACGTGAAGGCCAAAAAACGCTATTCCGGATATGAAAAAATGACCTTTAATAACTTGGCGCTATCGTTTCGATAAGCCAGGATATTTGCCAGCATCCCATGCAAGGGCTAACATCGACGCCATAAGCTCGGTAAGAGCCCAATGTCTACAGGAGTTAACGTCATGTCCAACAACGTCGATGTCACCACGGCCAATTTCGAACAGGAAGTGCTGAATTCGGACAAGCCCGTTCTGCTCAAGTTCTGGGCGCCCTGGTGCGGTCCCTGCAAGATGATGGCGCCCGTCGTCGATGAAGTCGCCGATGAAAAGGCCGAGGATATCAAGGTCGTCAGCGTCAACGTCGATGACGCCCCGGAGATCGCCTCCGAGCATGGGGTGCGCGGCGTCCCCACGGTGATGCTGTTCAAATCCGGCGCCAAGGTCGCTTCGCTGGTCGGCGCTCAGTCCAAGTCCCAGCTGACGCAGTTCCTCGAACAGAACGGCTGATACCGGCAAGCCGCCGGCAGGTAGTCTCGGTTTCGCTGCATTCCCTCGGCCGCACTCTCGTGAGTGCGGCTTTTTCATGGCCGCCATTCCGGTCGCCGGGTAACCGAACGGCAGTCGGAACCTCGAGAGGCCAAGCCAGCCTGCTCTCGAACTGGGTCCGACCGGTCGAATCTTCGGTGTCTGACACTACCTGATCGCTACTCGATTTCTTCCTCCAGCTCATCCAGCGCTTCCTGAGCCTTGCGCTGACGCCGCCGTCTACGCTCCGAGGGGCTCAACATCTTGGCGATCCAGCGCGTCTCGGGATGGCTGTCCAACGCGATCTTGAGCGTCATCGTCAGCGGTACCGACAGCAGCATGCCGACCGGCCCCAGAACCCACCCCCAGACCACCAGGGAAAGAAACGCGACCAGCGTCGATAGTCCCATCGTTCGGCCCATGACACGCGGCTCGACGATGTTGCCAAGAATGAAGTTGATGGTGAGATAGGTACCCGACAGGATCAGCGCCTTCACTACCCCGCCGTCCGGCATCGCGAGTGTCAGCAGGACCGGCGGCACCGCGGCCAGCACCGAGCCGATATTGGGAATGTAATTGAGAATGAAAGCCAGCGCCCCCCAGAGCAGCGCGAACTTCACCCCGACGAGCCATGCCGAAATCGTGACCAGCACCCCCGTGATCAGGCTGATCACGGTTTTTACTGCCATGTAGCGCTTGAGGTTGTAGCTGAACTCGGTGAACCGCTCCAGACTCGGCCCCGGATTGGTCAGTGCCCTGGCCACCTTCTGGCGAAAATCCAGCGTCTCGAACAGCATGAAATTGACCATCAGCAGAATGACCAGACTCTGGGACAAGACTAGGCCCAGGCCGCTGAGAAAGCCGGAGACCCAGCTCTGGTCGTCGGAGTCGTCGACCATGTCGGAAAGCTGCTGCGGCGAGACGGAGAGCCCCTGGTTGGCCAGCCACTCCAGCAGAGTCAAATAGTGCCCTTGGAGCTGCTTCTGCGTTTCCGGCCAGCTCTCCATGAACATCGCGAAGCTGTTGGCCAGCAAGGTGCCGAACAGCGCCAGCAATCCGCCCAGTATCAGCAGCGTGATCAGTACGGCCGCAAAGGAATTGACCCCTCGGCGGTAGAGCCAGTGGACCGGCGAGGCACAGATCACGGCAACGAACAGCGACAGCAGTATCGGGATGATGAGACTTTCCGCGGCGCGTATCCCGGCGATGATGATCGTCAGCGACGCCAGCGTCAGCATCAGATTGAAGGGAACGTTCCGAAACGTGGGTTCCTGCCCGGGCGACATAGTGATAATCCTAGTGACACATCCTGTGAATCGAGACAGTAGCACGATCCTTGCACGGGTTCGTTGCCACGATGCAAAGTGTCGGAAATATCCTCTTTATCCAGACGCTGAACGCAGACACGCCCGAGCCAGAGCCCGGGCGTGTCTGCCAACCTCGATCGACATCCGATCTTCGGCGATCAACCATAACGGCCGGTAATGTAGTCCTCCGTCCGCGATTCCTTCGGCTGGGTGAAGATCCTGGTCGTGTCGTCACACTCGATCAAACTGCCCAGATACATGAAGGCGGTGATATCCGAAATGCGGGCTGCCTGTTGCATGTTGTGCGTCACGATGACGATCGTGTAGTCCTTCTTGAGCTCGTTGATCAGGTCTTCGATATACCCGGTCGAGATAGGGTCCAGCGCCGACGTCGGCTCGTCCAGCAGGATCACTTCCGGCTTCACCGCGATGGTGCGGGCAATGCAAAGTCGCTGCTGCTGCCCGCCGGAAAGCGCCTGACCACTCTGCTTGAGCTTGTCCTTGACCTCGTTCCAGAGCGCCGCCTTGCGCAGCGCCCACTCGACTCGCTCTTCGAGCTCGCGTGCCGAGAGCTTCTCGTAGAGACGAATCCCGAAGGCGACGTTGTCGAAGACCGACATCGGGAACGGCGTCGGCTTCTGAAAGACCATCCCGACCCGGGAGCGCAGCAGGTTGAGATCGACGCCCGAATCGTAGATGTCGTGATCGTCGAGCAGGATCTGCCCCTCGGTCCGGATCCCCTCGTAGAGGTCATGGATGCGGTTGAAACAGCGAATCAACGTCGACTTGCCGCACCCGGAGGGGCCAATGAAGGCCGTGACCTGACGCTCCGGAATTTCCATGGAGACGTTCTTGAGCGCCTGGAACTTGCCGTAATAGAGGCTCAGATCGTCCACCCGCAACTTGGTAGCAACCTGGGGAGCAGGCGTCGCATCGACGGGATCGGCGTCGCGTTTCTGCTTGAGAGAAATATCGGCTGTCATGGCAGTCTCGCAGCTGGAAATCAGGAACGCTGGCGCGAGAAATAGCGCGCCGCAATGTTCAGAATCAGGATGGCAGCGGTCAGGATCAATGCACCGCCCCAGGCCAGTGCAACCAGGTCGGGAATGAAGGCATTGATCGTCATGTTCTGGTAGATGGTCATCGGCAGGTTGGCCATCTCGCTACCCAGGTCGAATAGATTCCACTGGTTGGAATTCAGCGACGTGAACAGCAGCGGTGCCGTCTCGCCACTGATACGGGCAAAGCCCAACAGGATACCGGTCAGGATGCCTGCGCGAGCGCCGCTGTAGCAGACCCGAACGATGATCCACCAGCGATGGGCGCCCAGCGCAGCGGCCGCTTCACGCAGCGAATTGGGGATCAGACGCAGCATGTCCTCGGTGGAGCGAATCACCACCGGCACGATGATGACGGTCAGTGCCAGCACGCCCGCCCAGCCGGAGAAGTTACCCATCGGCACGACGACCACGGCGTAGATGAACAGGCCGATGATGATCGACGGTGCCGACAGGAGGATATCGTTGATGAAGCGAATCACCTTCGCCATCAGTCCCTTGCCGCTATACTCCGCCAGCCAGGTGCCCGCAGCGACGCCAATGACGGTACCGATCAGGGTCGCGGCGCAGGTCATGATGAACGTTCCCCAGATCGCATTGCCCAGGCCGCCGCCGGTCATCCGCGTACGCTCGACGAAGGTCGACGGCGAGATCGCGCCGATGCCCTTGGTCACCAGCGTGAAGAGGATCGCGAACAGGAAGACGAACCCGATCACGGTGGCCAGCTGACAGAGCAGCATCACCAACTGATTGAGCCGTTTGCGTCGGCGGTAAAGCGGCGTTTGACTGATATTCATGGCTCTCTCCTGCCGCTTACGCGTGACGACCGGTACTGTTGCGCAACAGATAGCGCGCGAACGCCAGTACCGCAAAGGTGATCAGGAACAGAATCAGACCGAGCGCCAGCAGCGCCGAGCGCTGAGTGCCGTCCGACTCGGAGAACTGGTTGGCGATCAAGGCTGCGATCGACGTGCCCTGCCCGGTCAGAGTCGTGTTCAGGAACAGGTTGTTGCCGATCACGAACGTTACCGCCATGGTCTCGCCCAGCGCACGCCCCAGACCGAGGACGACACCGCCGACCAGACCGCCTTTCACCGACGGCAGAATCACGCGCCGCGTCACTTCCCAGGTCGTGCAGCCCAGCCCGTAGGCGGACTCGCGCATGACCGCAGGCACGGTATTGATCACGTCCCGGCTTACCGCCGTGATGAAGGGAATGATCATCACGGCCAGAATGATGCCCGCCGTCGTCAGACCGGTACCGGCGGGAAAGACCGTAGGGAACCAGGTGCGCAGCAACGGTGCCAGCACTTCCATACCCCACATGCCGTAAATGATTGATGGGATACCTGCCAGCAGCTCGATCAACGTGCTCAGCGGCTGACGCAGGAACCCGGGGCATCGCTCGGTCAGGAAGATAGCGATGCCGAAAGAGACCGGCACGGCAATGACGATCGCGATGAACGACGTCAGCAGCGTCCCGTAGATTGCCGGCAGTGCGCCAAAGACCTCGACGTTGGCCGCCCAGCGGTTTTCCGTAAGAAAGTCCAGGCCGTAACGCTGGATTGCCGGCCAGCTGGACAACATCAATGACGCGATGATCGCCCCGAGCAGCAGCAGCACGGCAAAGGCGAACGCGAACAGCGTGCGCTCGAACCATACATCGATGCGTGCCTTGCGTCGTAGCCGCTTGCGGGCAGCATCGCTGAGATGCCCCAGGCCGCTGGCTTGAATCGCGTTGGAGGTGGCCATCTTCATTCCTCATCGACTTGCCAACATGCCGCCAACCGGCGGCATTCGATACAGCGCCGCGACGGAGGCGGTATCCCGCCCACCGTCGCGGCATGTCATGCAGGGATTACTGGTTCCAGACAGCGCCGCCATCCGGACCCTGGATTTCGCTCCAGCTGTCGCGAACCATCTCGGCGACGTTCTCCGGCATCGGCACGTAGTCCAGCTCCTGAGCCATCTCGCTGCCGTTGTTGTAGGCCCAGTCGAAGAATTCCAGTGCCTGACGCGCAGCGTCGGCGTCCTGGACTTCCTTGTGCATCAGGATGAAAGACGCACCGGTGATCGGCCAGCTTTCGTCACCCGGCTGGTTGGTCAGCACCAGATACATGCCCGGCGCGGCCTTCCAGTCGGCGTTGGCGGCAGCAGCCATGAACGATTCCATGCTCGGCGCAACGACTTCGCCGGCCTGGTTCTTCAGGTGCACCAGGCTCAGGTCGTTCTGGGCCGCGTAAGCGAACTCGACATAACCGATCGCGCCATTGGTGTTGGCGATCTGGCTGGCGACACCAGCGTTCGCCTTGGCGCCGACACCGGCCGGCCACGCGACGGACTTGCCTTCACCCACGTTGTTGGCGAAATCTTCGCTGACCTGGGACAGGTAATGCGTGAACAGGAAGTTGGTGCCCGAGCCTTCCGCACGGTAGACCGGCGTGATCTGGGTATCCGGCAGATCCATGTTCGGGTTCAGCTTGGCGATCGCCTCGTCGTCCCAGCTGGTGATCTTGCCCTGGTAGATGTCGGCCAGCGTCGGGCCGTCCAGGTTGAGCGAACCCCCTTCGATACCTTCGACGTGGAATGCCGCGACCACGCCGCCCATGACCATCGGCCACTGCATCAGGCCGTTCTCGTCGAGCTCTTCCTTGGTCATCGGTGCATCGCTGGCGCCGAAGGTGACCGTCTTGGCGACGATCTGCTGAATGCCGCCACCGGAACCGATCGCCTGATAGTTGAGGCCGACACCGGATTCATCCTGGTAGGCGTCCGCCCACTGCGAATAGACCGGGTACGGGAAGGTTGCGCCGGCGCCGGTAATGGCTTCCTGGGCCTGAACACCAGCGGCACCCAGAACCAGCGATCCGGAAATGAGCGTTGCGAAGACGTGTTTAAGCATAGCGATATCCTGTTTCCACCTTGAATGCGTGAGCGATAACGACGTTGCGAAGGTTGCCAACACTCTCAGCACACACCGTACTTCAGTGTCGTGACAGTTTTATGACACCGATGTAGCAACTATCGCGAAGGTTTCGAGGTCGTGCCCGCCCTGTTATGAAAAAACCATCGAACGATTGCCCGAAGTCTTCAGGATCGTCGATGGTTCTTTGACGGAGCATTACCGTGACAACCTTCGCGCCACCACAGTGGCAAGGTTTGATGACAACAGGATGACAAACGTCAAATCGGGTAACGATATCGCCGCTTCGGGTAACGGCTCAGGATGTCATCTCGTCAGACACGACACGGCGTTTGAGCGCCCGGCCGGCCAGCATGCGAACGGCAACATTGCCCAGTAGCGTGGCGCCCAGCATCGTCAGCACCGTCGGCCAGGCGCTGGCCAGTTCAAAGGCCCCTACCAGCGCCCCCGAGACGGCGCCGCAAGTAAACTGCAGACAGCCTTGCAACGCGGTCGCCGTCGCGCTCATGCGCGGGAAATGATCCAGCATCGACGACATCGCATTGGGGCTGATCAGCCCCTGCATGCCCACGAACACCACCATCAGCGGCGCGACGGTGAAGATGGAGTCCAGCCCCGTCGCCACCATGGAGACCAGCAGTAACCCCGCCGTGAGCTGGATTCCCAGCCCCAGGAGCAGATTCTGCTGCGGTGTGCGCGTCTTCAGCAGCCGGATATTGAGCCGGCTGGACGATGCCATGATCAGGATGTTGGCGCCGAAGACGAAAGGATAGAGCGTGGTCGAAAGCCCGTAGTGCTCCATGTACAGATAAGGAGAGCCGGTGATGAACGCGAACATGCCGGCAAACGACATCGACACCGCACCGATGTACCCCATCGCTTCGCGATGCCGAAGCACGCTGACGTAGTTGCCGAGGATCTGACGTGCCGAAGGCGCCTGCGGATCGCGTCCATGGGTTTCCGGGAGATAGCGCCCCAGCAGCCACAGCACGAACGCGGCATAGACGGCGAGAAAAAGGAAAATCAGCCACCAGTCCGCCAGATTCAGCAACGCACTGCCGATGGCGGGTGCCACCAGCGGCGCCATCATCAGGATCATTACCATGGTGGACATCACCTTGGCTGCCTCGCGGCCACTGAATCGGTCACGCACGATCGCCGCGGAATTCACCACGCAGGCCCCGCCGCCCAGCGCCTGCACGAACCGCCACCCCCACAGTGTCGCCAGCGAACCCACCTGGGTCAGCGCCAGACTGGCGATGAAGAAGACGCCTAGCCCCAGCATCAACACCGGCTTACGGCCGAAGCGATCCGAAAGCGGCCCGCAAATCAGCTGACCAAGCGCGAATCCGAACAGAAAGACGCTGAGAGACAGCTCCGTATGATGCACGCTGGCACCAATCGAAGCAGCCAGTGACGGCATCGCCGGCAGATAGGCATCGATTGCCAGCGGCGCCAGCGCCGTATTGGCTGCGACCAAAAACGCCAGACGGCGTGCGCTCAAAGTCGTCACACTCTCTCCTTAACACTCCGGCGCCTCACTCCGATTTTCCTGCCGGAGGCAAACTGGAAGGAACCCATGGGAAATCAAGCAAAAACGCCTTGCCAAAGCGGCAAGGCGCGAAGGTTCGACACCCGATAATCACAACATAGCATTCTAAACACGATCCTGAGGCTGCCGCGGAAGGCTGCCCGGTCCCGGCTCATGGCTGGTGCTTCTGTTTCCGGCCCGACAGCTCGTCATGCCCGGCACCTAATCGTTCGGATCAGCCGCGCGATGGCGCGTTGGTGCGCTGTGACTCGAGCAGTTCGACGAACGGCTGAAACTCGTGCCGATTGTGCTCGCTCATACGCATGAGGATGCGGTGAGCCTCGAGGATTCGCCGCTGGATGTCATTTTCATCCGCCTCGACATGGGGCAGCTCGTCCAGCTCCGACGGCTCGGTCAGCGGGGCTTCCAGCAGCGTGAAATAGCGCGCGAACCCCATCACATCCAGCATGCGTCGCACGTCCGGGTGTTCAGCGATGATCGTGGGCGGATCATCCAGCCGCCCCTGCACGGCCATCGCCACC
The DNA here is from genome assembly GCF_002179555.1 of Salinicola salarius. Lineage (GTDB taxonomy): Bacteria > Pseudomonadota > Gammaproteobacteria > Pseudomonadales > Halomonadaceae > Salinicola > Salinicola salarius_A. The sequence goes on from NZ_NHOU01000002.1 coordinate 17,940, forward strand.
TTGGCCAGAAAGCCCAGTGCGGTCGAGTCAACATTGGTAGCCTCGCGCAGGTCGACCATCACTGCGCGCAGCCCCGGCAGTTCCGCCAGGCGCTGGGCCTCGGCATCCAGAGTGGCACACAGCGTCAGCCGCACGTCACCGCACAGCTTGAGCACAAATACGCCCGACTCGAAGGCCGCCTTGATTCGCCCTTCAATCATGGTCGAAACCACTCAGTGTCATCATGCTGAGATCATCCGGCAGAGGATCCCCCAGCGCCAACCCTTCCCTCAGATCGTCGACGCTGGTGCAGTGTGTCGTGCGGCGCTCGAGTTCCATGAGCCGCGCGTCCAGTGAATCCGCCGGCAAACACTCGAGAACGCCGTCGGAGCAGAACCAGAGTCGAAACGACTCCGGCAAGGGACAACCATAGATGGGGTACTCGACATCGGGAAACAACCCCACGGGAGGCCCTTCGCCTCCCAGATAAGCGCTACGCCCCTCGGCCTGAAGAATCGGCATTGGCAACTGGGCGCCGAGCGCATAGTGCAGAAAACGACGCTCGTGGTCCAGTACCCCGGCGAAGACCGTCGCATGCTTGCCGATTCCGGTCTCGAGCAGCTCACGGTTGAGCTCGCCCAACCATCGCGACGGAAACGCCTCCGGCAACAATGTTCGCCATTGAGCCAGCCAGCGGTTGCAGAGATACCGCAGAAGCACGGTAACGAACGCCGACGAGGAGCCGTGCCCGGCGACGTCGGCAAAGTAAAAGAAACTGTAACGGTCGTCGCAGCGCTGGAAGTCCAGAAAATCGCCCGACAGGTACAGCGATGGCGCGAACCAGTAGTCACAGCGCACGCCAAGGTGCGTAACGCCCTGGGGCGGCAGCAACTTGCGCTGCACGTGGCCTCCCGCACGCTGATCGTCCCGCAGCATGGCGAGATGCTTCTCGAGACGTTCATTGAGCGCCTCGAGCTCTGCCCGGCTCTGGCTATGATCACGCGACAACCGATCCAGTTCCAGGGCTCGCTCAACCAGACGCCGCAGAATATCGGCATGCTTCAACGGCTCGACCAGATAGTCGATCAGGCCTGCATCGAGCGCCTTGTGCAGATCGCCATCGCGACGACTCTCGCTGATCACGATGGTCGGACGCCCGACGGCAAGCCGCTCCCAGCCATCGTGGGAGACGGCCCGCACATGCGCAACGACCAGATCGCAGTGCGCCGGCAAGGTCGAGACCGAAACGGCCACTCGCACCTCGACGTCGAGGCGAGAAAGCTCTTCCGCCAACCGCTCGCGATCCGGTCCGGGCAGATCGATCAGCCCGATCACGGGCAACTCGTCCGACAGCGTCTTGGACACGGGTCTACTCGGCGAAGTCGTCTTCACTATATTCGAAATCGTCACCGAAACCGCCGCTGGCGAAGGGATCCTCCCCCGCTGCGCCGTTGGTGACCTCGAACTGCCGACGCTGGAGATAAGCGTCGCGAATGAAGCTGTAGCGGTCCCCCTGGATCAACGCCTCCTGGTCGAGCAGGCTGGCACGCAGATCCACGTAGCGCAGGAAGGTCAGGCCGTAACGCCATTTATCGTCCTCCACATAGGTGACCGGATAGGTATACATATCGACCGGCAGGCCGCTGGTATCGCGAACGGTACTCGGCCCCAGGATCGGCAGCACCAGGTAGGGGCCGGAATCGACACCCCAGACGCCCAGCGTCTGGCCGAAGTCTTCCTCGTTCTCGTTCAGACCCATTCGTGTGGCCGGGTCGAGAACGCCGCCGACGCCGAGAATGGTATTGACCAGGAAACGGCCGGACGCCACGCCAGCGTTGCCCCACTGCCACTGGAGGATGCTATTGAAGACGGTACGGATCTCGCCCAGGTTGGAGAAGAAGTTACCCACGCCATCCTGGACCGGATCGGGCGTGACGGTGTCGTAACCCTGGGCGATCGGTTTCAGCGCATAGCGATCGAGCGTGTCGTTGAACTGATAGACGCCCCGGTTGAAGCCTTCCCAAGGGTCCTGAGGATTGGAATCCTGTCCCGTCGAGGCACAGCCGCTCAACGCTGCAGCGACACAGACACCACCCAGCCAATGGATCGATTTCATTAACACGCATTCCCTTTACGCAGTATCACACTGCCCGCACTGTAGCCCGCACCGAAGGAACACACCACCCCCACGTCGCCCTCCTGCAGATCGTCTCGATGCAGGTGAAAAGCGATGATCGATCCTGCCGAGCTGGTATTGGCGTAACGGTCAAGAATCACCGGCGCTTCTGTCTCCGAGGCTTCTCGCCCCAGCACCCGCTGCGCGATCAGGTCATTCATATGACGATTGGCCTGATGAAGCCACAGTTTCTTGACCGAATCCCCCGTCAGCGCCTGGCTCTCCAGGTGATCGAGAATCAGCGAAGCGACCATCGGGCAGACCTCCTTGAACACTTTGCGCCCTTCCTGGACGAAAAGCTTGTCCAATGTCTGCTCAGGTTCATCGGCGAGACGATTGAGAAACCCGAAATTGTTGCGAATGGCGTTGGAGAATTGGGTCACCAGACGCGTGCCGAGTACCGTGAAATGCTCGCGATCCTGAGCGAGATGATCCGCCTCCAGCAAGATGGCGGTACAGGCGTCACCGAAGATGAAGTGACTGTCGCGGTCGCGGAAGTTGAGATGCGCCGAACAGATCTCGGGGTTCACCACCAGCACCCGCTCCAGGCTGCCCGCCCGGATCGCATTGGTCGCCATATCGATGGCGAACGTCGCGCTGGAACACGCCACGTTCATGTCGAACGCATAGCCTCCGGCGCCCAGTGCCGCCTGAAGCTCGACCGCGACCGCCGGATAGGGCCGCTGGAGATTGGAACAGGCGACGATGATCAGATCGAGCTGATCGGCGCGGATACTGGCCGCGTCCAGCGCCTGGCGAGCGGCAGCCACCCCCATCTCGGCCTGCACCGAGAGCGTGTCGTTGGGCCGCTCGGGAATCCTCGGCCGCATCCGCTCAGGATCCAGGATACCGCTGGCCTCCATTACGTAGCGACTCTCGATACCCGACGCCTTGACGATGAAGGCCTCGCTCGAGTGTGCCAGCGGCTCGCGTTCGCCGCGGGCGATCGCCTCCGCCTGTCGCGCATTCTCCGAGTCGACCCAGGCATTGAAGCTGGCGACCAATTCGGCGTTGTCGATCGAATCCGGCGGCGTGAAAAGGCCCGTCGCGGTAATCACGGCTTGCGTCATCGGCTGTTACCTCTCGCGGCATTGGCCGCATTGATCCTTATGCGCATCCAGCCGCAGCGGATGCAGTGTGGCGACCCTCGTCGATCATACGGTCTGCCCGGTCATTTCCTGCCAGCGCCGCGTCAGGCGCTTTTCCGACACGCTCTCCAGCGTGCCCAACTGCTGGGCGAATAGCGAGACTCGCCACTCCTGCAGCCACCAGCCAAACTCGACCAGATCGGCGTCGACGATGCCGTCGCGGTGGGTCTGCTGCTTACGCGCGTCGACCCGCGCCTCCCAGGCCTGTACCTGCTGCATCGACAACTGGTCCCGGCGCAGGTCCCGAGGCGCTTTCTCGAGCCGGATTTCCGCTGCCTGCATGTAGCGCGGGTAATGCTTCAGCCAGGCGCCGGCATCGCGCACGAAGCCGGGATAGACGAGCCGCTGCATCTGGGCCTTGAGATCACTGTAGGTCAGAGCCAGCGCCAGCGTGACGTTGCCCTTGAGCGCCTTGGTCACGGCCAGGTGCCCCTGCAACGCCTTGTGCAGGTCTTCCAGCAGCGACTCGGCATACGCGACCAGCTCGCCACGCCAGCTTTCGAGGCGGGCATCGAACGCCTCGCGGGACCGCGGCAGCGGATCGGCGGCCACGGTCTGCGCCAGGCAGGCGTCGATCACATCGCGTGCCAGCTGCTCCTGACTGCCGACCTTGGCGAACAGCAGCGCGCACTGCTTGAGCTTCGGCAGCTCCCGCTGGATATAGCGCACCGTATCGGGAAGCCGACGGCGAGCCAGCTGCACCAGACCGTCGCGATGTGCCGTCGCCGCGCGCTCGGCATGGTCGAACCAGGCGACAGTCAGGTCGTCACCGTTAGCCACCAGTGCCGGGTAGACTTCCACCTGGATGCCGGCCTGGCGGGTCGTACGAGAATCCGGCAGGGCCGTTTCCGGGAGATCGTCGAGACGTTCGGCGCTCTCCCGTGGCGTTTCCGCCAGCGCCCTGGCCCCTGCTGCCGCCGCCTCACCGAAGCGTTTCTGCAGGGCGCGCAGGTCGCGTCCTTCCCCCAGCACCTTGCCGTGGTGATCGACCACGCGAAGATTCATGAGCAGATGCGGATCGAGCTGATCGAGACGCCAGGCAGATGCCTCCAAGCGCGTGCCGGTCTTGATTCGCAGGAACTCTCCCAGCGCCTCCTCGACCGGGCGCTCGTCCGGCGTCAAGGTCGCCAGTGCGGCATCGACCCAGTCAGGAATCGGCACGACCTGGCGGCGCATCGCCTTGGGCAGCGCCTTGAGCAGCGCGATGCACTTCTCGCGCAGCAGGCCCGGCACCAGCCAGCTCAAGCGACCTGGCGGCAACTGGGCAAGCATCACGGCGGGCACGGTCAGGGTGACACCGTCATCGCTGGCACCCGGCGCGAAGTGATAGCTCAGCGGGTAGCGAACGCCGTTGAACACAAGCTCGTCCGGGTACTGCTCGACGCTGACGTCGTCGGCCTCCCGCGCCATCAACGATGCCTTGTCCAGCTTGAGAATATCCGGCGTGTCGCGCTCAGCCTGCTTGCGCCAGTTCTCGAAGCTGCGCCCGCCGGCGACCTCCCGAGGAACGCGGTCGTCGTAGAAGGCGAACAGCGTCTCTTCGTCGATCAGGATGTCGCGCTTGCGTGCCCGATCCTCGAGCTCCTCGACTTCGGCGACCATTGCCCGGTTATGCGCGAAGAACGCAGCCCTGGTCTGATAATCCCCTTCCACCAGCGCGCGCCGAAGAAAAATCTCGCGCGCTTCTTCCGGCGCCACCTTGGCGTAATCGACGCGGCGGGCGGTCACGATCGGCAAGCCGAAGAGCGTGACCTGCTCCAGCGCCACCACCTGGGCCCGCTTGCGCTCCCAATGCGGTTCGCTATAGCTGCGCTTGATCAGATGGGCCGCCTGCGGCTCGATCCACTCCGGCTTGATTCTGGCCACGTCACGGGCATAGAGACGGCTGGTCTCCACCATTTCACCGGCCATGACCCACTTGGGCGGCTTGCGCGAAAGCCCCGATGACGGATGGATCAGGAAGCGCCGGTTCCTGGCGCCGAGGAATTCGCGGCTTTCCGGCTGCAGCTGCCCCAGGTTGGAGAGCAGGCCGGACAACAGAGCCTGATGTAGACGCTGCGTATCGATCCGGGGCAGCCTGGCGGCCTCCCCCGATACCGAGTCGCCGGAGCCGCTGTCGCCCGGCCGTGACGGCTCGTCGTCATCGGGTTGCACGGCGCTCGTCAGCTCGAGCTTCATCTCGCGGGTCAGCTGACGCAACTGGCGATAGGTATCGTGCCATTCGCGCAGCCGCAGATAATTCAGATACTGTTCGCGGCACCAGCGTCGCAGCTGGTTGCTCGACAGCGTCTCGCGCATGGCATCGAAGCCATGCCACAGGTTGAGCCAGGCGACGAAGTCGGAGTTGGGGTCTTCCCACTGCTTATGGCGCTGATCGGCGGCCTGGCGCTTTTCCGCCGGCCGCTCGCGGGGATCCTGCGTCGCCAGCGCGCTGACCACGATCAGCACTTCGCGCAGGCACTGGAAGCGCTCCCCCGCCAGCACCATCCGCGCCAGGCGCGGATCGATCGGCAGCCGCGACAGCTGCCGCCCCAGGCCGGTGATACGCTCGGCGTCATCCACCGCGCCCAGCTCGAACAGCAGCCGATAGCCATCCTTGACGAAGCGGGCATCCGGCGCGTCGACGAACGGGAAGTCGAACACGTCGCCCAGCTTGAGCGACAGCATCGACAGGATCACCGAGGCCAGGTTGGTGCGCTGAATTTCGGGTTCGGTGAACTCGGGGCGCGAGAGAAAATCCTCTTCGCTGTAAAGCCGAATGCAGACCCCTTCGGCGACACGCCCGCAGCGTCCCTTACGCTGATTGGCGCTGGCCTGGCTGACCGGCTCGATCGGCAGGCGCTGGACCTTGGCTCGCGCGCTGTAGCGGCTCATTCGGACTAGGCCGGGATCGATCACGTAGCGGATACCGGGCACGGTCAACGAGGTCTCGGCGACATTGGTGGAGAGCACGATGCGACGGCCGGCGTGGGACTGGAACACCCGGTTCTGCTCGGCATTGGAGAGCCGCGCATAGAGCGGCAGGATCTCGGTGCTCTTGAGATCGGCCCGCCGCAGCACGTCGGCGGTTTCGCGAATGTCCCGCTCGCCGGGCAGAAAGATGAGGATATCGCGTGGGCCGCTGTACCAGCGCTTTTCGCGTTCGATGCGCTCGACTTCTTCGACCGCTGCCAGGATCCCCTCCTGTAGCGTCAGATCCTCTTCTTCGCGGGATTCGCGTACCAGCGGCCGATAATGCACCTCCACCGGATACGCCCGCCCGGACACTTCCACCACCGGTGCCGGCTGGGTCTTGCCGTCGCGCTCGATGGCGAAATGCCGCGACAGACGCTCGACGTCGATGGTCGCCGACGTGATGATCACCTTGAGATCGGGCCGGCGGGCCGTCAGCCGCTTGAGATAGCCCAGCAGGAAGTCGATGTTGAGGCTGCGCTCGTGAGCTTCATCGATGATGATCGCCTCGTAGCGCATGAGATCGGGGTCATGCTGCGTCTCGGCCAGCAGAATGCCGTCGGTCATCAGCTTGACCAGGGTGTCGTCGCTGCTCTGATCGGTGAAGCGCACCTGATAGCCGACCTGCTCGCCCAGCGGCACCTCGAGTTCCTCGGCCAGGCGCGAAGCCACCGAGCGCGCCGCCAGCCGGCGTGGCTGGGTATGACCGATCATGCCCCGACGCCCCAGGCCCAGTTCCAGGCAGAGCTTGGGTAACTGCGTAGTCTTGCCGGAGCCGGTCTCGCCGGCCACGACCACGACCTGATGCTCGCGCAGCGCTTCGAGAATCGTCTCGCGCCTGGCAGCCACCGGCAGCGATTCCGGGTAGTCCAGCGTCACCGGCTGGCTCCGGCGACGCGCGAGCACCTCGCTGGAGGCGGCCAGCCGCGACTCGATCTCCTTCAGCGACCGGTCGATCGGCTTGCCGTCACGGGCACGCCGAGCCAGACGCCGGAGCCGCTGGCGCTGCTCGTGGGCGTCACGCAGCAGACAGCCATCCAGGCGAGTTTCCAGATCATTCAGGGCTTGCAGCGAGGGGGAAGCGATAGCGCTCAAAGAGATCCTCTACGTCGGCGAGATAACGACAGAAACGGGCCGCCACCAAAGGCGATGGCGAACCCGTCATTATAGCGCCGTCGGCGGATCAACTCACGTCCGAGGAGGATTGACGCTCCGTCGGTGGCGTATCGCCGGCCTGCCGGGACGGCGCGGATTCGCTGCCCGCCGACTCGTCGCGCAGCTCCCGACGCAGCACCTTGCCCACGTTGCTCTTGGGCAGCTCGTCACGCAGCTCCACGAACTTGGGCACCTTGTAGCCGGTCAGTTCCTGTTTGCACCACTGGCGTAATGCCTGCGGGTCGAGACTGTCGTTGCGCGCCACCACGAACAGCTTGATGGCTTCTCCGGTCTCTTCGTCGGGGACCCCCACCGCCGCGGCCTCGACGACATCGGGATGGCCCGCGACGACCTCCTCGATCTCGTTGGGATAGACGTTGAATCCGGAGACCAGAATCATGTCCTTCTTGCGATCGACGATCTTGACGTAGCCGTCGTCGAGTATCACCGCCATGTCGCCCGTACGCAGCCAGCCGTCGGCATCCAGCGTTCTGGCCGTGTCTTCCGGGCGGTTCCAGTAGCCCTTCATGACCTGCGGCCCCTTGACGCAAAGCTCGCCGCGCTCGCCAAGCGGCAATGCCCGCCCATCATCATCGATGACCTTGATCGAGGTGCCAGGTACCGGCTTGCCGATGGTGCCGATCTGCGTCGCCTCGGGCGGATTGACCAGCGCGATGGGCGAGGTTTCGGTCAGGCCGTAACCTTCGACGATGCCATTACCGGTGGTCTGCTCCCATCGCTGTGCCACCGTATGGGTCAACGCCATGCCGCCGGAAATCGTCATCTTGAGGCCGGAAAAATCGAGCGCCTTGAAGTCGTCGCGCTGACAGAGCGCATTGAACAAGGTATTGAGCCCCACGAATACCGTGAAAGGCGTCCTGGACAGCGTCTTGACGAATCCGGGGAGATCACGAGGATTGGGGATCAGAACGTTGTGCTGCCCGGTGACCATCGCGAACAGGCAATTCACCGTGAAGGTGTAGATGTGATAGCAAGGCAGCGGCGCGATGATCGTCTCCTCCCCCTCGACCAGCGCCTTGCCGACCACCTGCTTGGTCTGCAGCATGTTGGCGATCAGGTTGCGGTGGGTCAGCATCGCCCCCTTGGCGACGCCAGTGGTGCCGCCGGTGTACTGCAGCGCCGCCACGTCGTCGCCGCGGCTGGCGACCACCTTCACCTGATGCCGGCTGCCGACGGAGAGCGTATGCCGGAAACCGATCGAGCCGGGGAGCGAATAGGCGGGCACCAATTTCTTGACGTACCGCACCACGCCATTGATCAGCGACCTCTTCGGCCAGGGATGGAGATCCGCCATCTCGGTCACGTAGACATGGCGGATATCGGTCTGATCGAGCACCTTCTCCAGCTTGTGAGCCATGTTGGCCAGCACCACTACTGCCTTGACACCGGCATCACGAAACTGATGACGCATCTCGCGCTCGGTGTAGAGAGGGTTGGTATTGACGACCACCAGCCCGGCACGTAGCGCACCGAACACCGCCACCGGGAACTGCAGCACGTTGGGCAACTGGATCGCGATCCGGTCGCCGGGCTCCAGGTCGGTTTCCTGCTGCAGCCAGGCGGCGAAGTCGCCGGAAAGCCGATCGACGTCACGGTAGCTCAAGGTGTGACCCAGGCAACTGAAGGCCGGATGGTCGACGAACCGACGGCACGCCTCGGCGATGATGTCGTTGATCGACTCGAACGCCTCCATGCCCTCCAGCGGCGCTCCCGTTTCGATGCACGGGCTGACGCTGTCGCTCATAGGATCTCCTTGATTCGTGTCGGTTACTCGACCTTATAACAGGATCGGACCGGCGAGGCGCTGCCACCAAGGTTGTAAGGGAACCGCAAACCGTCGTCCGGGCAGCCCCATAGTGCGTCGGCGTGGTTAGACCGAGGGTTCTTCGCGCCGCGCCAGGCGGCGTCGCTTGGCCGCTCGCCGCCAGCGTAGCAGCATCCAGAGCAGCAAAAGCGCCGCAATCACGATCCACGTCACCGGGCGCTGAGCGTAGGTTTCCACGTAAGGCCTGGCCAGTCGCCATCCCTGCTGGGCCTTGTCGACGGCGATATCGGCCATCTGCGAAGGGGTCAATCCATCAGCGAAGTCATTACCGTCATCGGCATTCACACTGTCTTCTTGCTGGCGCGACTCGCTGGCGACACCCTGCTCGAAATCGGCACCGCTCAGGCCCACCGCGGCGTCGGGATTGAGACGCACCACCGGGAGATCGAGATGCAACGTGCGGCCATCCAGCTGCGCCTCGGCGGTGATTCTGACCGGCAGCGACTCGTTGGGATCCGTCTGCGGTACCGCGATCGTCCATTCCCGATCGCCGGTCTGGCGTATGTCGAGCGAACGGCCGGTGAGGCTTGCGCTCAGCCGGGTGTTGTCGACGTTGAGATCCGGGTGGTTGGCATGCACCACGATCCGGGTGCCATCCTCGCTCAGCACGGCACTCAGGGCAGCAACCACGTTCACCGGCTGCACCTGCTGGCGAATCATGCGCTCGCTGCGCGCCGTGATCGTCAGGCGCGCGTTGCCCAGCTGGTCGGCACCCGGCAGCTCGCCACGGAAATGATCCTCGGACGAGGCCAGCGCCGTCTCGGCGAGCGTCGCGTCGTCGAGATCCCGCAGTTCGGCGCGCACGCTCATCCCCGCCGGGTGCTCGTCGGCGGCCAGCGTCCTGCCTTCCGAAGCCAGCCAGACATCCAGCGGTGTCGAAAATCCCTGATAGAGCGTCGCCGGCAGCGGCTCGCTGCGCAGCACCGTATCGGCATGGATGCCGATACGACTGTCGGCACCGATATCGCCTTCGATCTGCCATTCGCCCGGTGCGGGGTCGGGCACGGTGATCAGGTCGTAGCGGTCACTGCTCAGCCATTCCACGGAACCCGGGTGGTCATCGCGGGAGTATCGCTGCCCGCCGGGGCCGATCAGAACCGGCGAATCGACGCCCGGCGCGTGGAACAGCAAGGCATTGAACTCGTCGATATCGTCATCGACGCTAAAGCGCTGTCGATCGTCGATGGGCACCTGGTCGCCCGGCAGAATGCGGTCGAGAACATCCAGGAAGGCCCGCAGCAACTCTTCGGGCGTGTCGGCCACCGCCGCCAGCCCGCCGGTGGTCTGCGCGACCTGCTCGAGCAGCGGCAGGTCGACGTTGTTGGAGAGCGCGATGGGATGCACGACGACGCCGCGCGCGGCGAGGTCCGGCCCCAGCTCGGTGATGATGCGCTGGCGTGAAGCGCTGTCACGTTGCGCCTTGTCGCTACCGGAAGCCGGCAGGTCGACCATGCCGTCGGTCAACAGGATCAGATGCCGATTGCCGCTGTCCGGCGTCGCACTCGCCGTCTGCCGCAGCGCGCGCTCGATATCCGTGAACTGCTGGTAGTCGGTCAACTGCGAAGCCATGCTTCCGGCCTGCTCCCGCCAGGCATCGACGACCTCGCCACTCGGCAGCGGGTTGGCGACGGTGGTCCCGAAGGTCCAGACCGATCCTCGCGCACTGGGAGGCAGCAAGGTCGCGGCGAAACCCAGTGCATTGGCGCGCAGGTTGCCGGGATCGTTCTGTTTCATGCTGCCGGAAACGTCGATGACCATCCGCACGTCCGGCGCCGTCTGCGCCAGCGCCCAGCCGGGAGACATCCCCGCCGCCAATATCAGAATCAACAACAACGCACGCATTTTTCGCTTCCTTTCGAAATACACGTCAGGACGAGATCATCTCATCCGAAAATCTACTCGGCTCATCAGTTGACCACCGGCTCGCGGCGGGTCCGCCCCTTCGCTCGCGGCGCCGGCCCCTCCTGCGGCGAGCTCCGCTTTCCCCGGCGCGGGCCGTCGCCAGCATCGCCTCCATCGTGGCGGCGAGCCAGTAGCCGCCATGCCAGCACGCCCAGCACCGCTCCCATGGCGGCACCTGCCAGTAGCAGCGGCAGCGCGCCGGCGACCTGGCCGCCATCGTGCTGGAGCACGCCGACCGCCATGACCACGACGGCTGGTGCCAGGCCGGAGTACGTCTCTCCCGGTTCCAGCAATGGCAGCGAGAATGGCGCCACCATCCACAACCCGCCAGCGACGATGCCCACCAACACAAGACGCGGCAGCAACGGCAGCAGTCGCACGCCCAGATAACCGGTGATCAGAACGACCAGAGACAGCACGCCATAACTCAGCCAGAGTTGCGGCAGGGAATCGGAAAACAGCATGGTAATGACTCTCGATTCATACGATTTGGGACATGGTACACTCCAAGTCGGTAAAGCACAGCCGCGCCGCTATCCGACGTGGCATGCGGCTCGCCCCCGCCGCACGGCCTCCCGAGCGCAACAGACGGCAATCGTCCCACGGCATTGTCGAAGCGCGATTGTCAGAAGTATCCTTTTTCGACGTTGACGCCTCCTTTTTCGATGTCATTGAAACAGCCTGCCCGAAAGGACCTTTCCTCGACCCATGCCCCGCTCGCAGACGACACAAACACCACCCGTCGCTCACTTTCGCCGTAGCGACGATCCCGACTGGCACTGGCTGGAGTCCCGCGATGACCCGCAGGTCAAGGCATTCCTGCGCGCAGCCAATCGTGAAAGCGATGCTTTCTTTGCCCCGCTGAAACCGCTGGAAGATGCCCTCTACGACGGGCACCTGGCGCGCCGGGAACTCAAGGTCACCGGTTTGCCGACGACGCTCGAACGGTTCCGCTACTGGAGCGAAACGGCCGCCGATGCCGACTACCCCTTGTGGTGGCGCCAAACCAGGGACGGCGATACCGCGCCCGAGCTGCTGCTGGACCTGGAAGCTCGCTCCCAGGCCCATGATTTTCTCGAACTGGGCGACATGGCGATCTCGTCGGACGAACAGTGGCTGGCCTGGACGGAAGATGCCAGCGGCAACGAATATTTCGATCTCTACCTGAAGCGGCTGCCGGACGGCGAACCGCAACGGCTGCGCAGGCGCATCGGGCCGGATCTGGTGTGGGCGGAGGATAACCGGACGTTGCTGTTCACCCGTTACGATGCCACGCAGCGCCCCGCTACCGTGTGGCTTCTGCGGCCGGAGGACGATCACTGCGAAAAGATTTTCGAGGAAGTGGACGTCGAGTTCTGGGTCGGGCTGGGCAAGACACGCTCCCGTCAGTGGCTGGTACTGGAGACCGCCTCGAAGGACACCTCGGAGTGCCACCTGATCCCGGCGACAGCGCCCCGGACGGCGCCGGCATGCGTCCGGCCGCGGGAGACCGGCGTCGAGTACACGCTGGAGCATCGCGACGACGTCTTTTACGTGCTGCACAATCGTGACGGCTCGCATTTCCGCCTGGATACGGCCCCCGTCTCACAACCCGACTCATGGACGCCGCTGGTCCCGCACCGCGAGGACGTCACGCTCGAGGGCATCGATGCCTTTTCCTGGGGCGTGGTCGTCACCGAACGTGACCACCACGAAGCCCAGGTCTACCTTCGCGTCATCGAGCAAGGGGAAGCCGATCTGGACGGGAATGCTCAAGCTGACGAAGGGCTACCGGGGAGCCGGCTTCCGCTTCCCGAAGCTCCCTGCAGCCTGGCGCTTGGCGACACGCCGGATTTCCATACCCGCAAGCTGCTGCTGCGCGAAGAGTCGTTCACCCTACCAGTACGCTGGGTCGAGCACGATCTCGACAGCGGAGAGCAGCGCGTGCTCAAGACTCAGCCGCTGCATGGCGACCTGCAGCCCGACGATCTGGTCTGCCGGCGGCTCTGGGCCGAAGGTCACGATGGCGAGCGCATTCCCGTTTCCGTGGTGGCCCGAGCCGACAGGCTCGGTCAGGCACCGATGCCGACGCTGCTCTATGGCTACGGCGCGTACGGCGAAGTGCTCGATCCCTGGTTCTCGATTGCTCGCCTGGAACTGCTCTCTCGAGGCGTCGCGTTTGCCGTCGCTCACGTACGCGGCGGCGGCGATCGGGGCGAACCCTGGTATCTGGCGGGCAAGCTGGAGCACAAGGAGAACAGTTTCAGGGACTTTCTCGCGGCGCGTCAGGCCCTGGTCGCCGAAGGAATTGCCGATCCCGAACACATCGCAGCCTATGGCGCCAGCGCCGGCGGCCTGCTGGTCGGCGCCAGCCTCAATCTCGAGCCGGAGGCGTTCTGCGCGGCGGTACTGGACGTGCCTTTCGTCGACGTGCTGCGGACCATGGAAAATCCAGATCTGCCCCTCACCACGGCGGAGTACACGGAGTGGGGAAACCCGGACGAACCGGCCGTACGGCGACGCATCCGCGATTATTCGCCGCTGGACAACCTGAACGCGCAGCCCTACCCCAGCGTCCTGCTGCAGGGCAGCTGGCACGATTCGCGGGTGCCCTACTGGGAGCCCGCCAAGCTCTACGCACGCATGACGGAACTCGGCAGCGCGCGTGGCCCGGTCCTTCTGCGTACCGACATGGCCGCCGGCCACGGTGGCGCGTCAGGACGATTCAAGGCATGGCGAGACAACGCCCGCCAGGACGCTTTCATCCTATGGGCACTGGGGCGAGACGCCGTCTGACGCTAGCGGGAGTGCACCTCGGGGGACGCCGGCGGGAGGAGTGACATCCCGCCGGCTGAGGGTTCAACGTTGCTCGTCGAGGGGAATAATGTCGATGATGTGTTCTTCATAGTCGGCATCATCGACCTCGGCTTCGCTGACGGCGAAATGGCGAACGCTCATCTTGCGCTCGTGCATGCGGCGATCACTGCCGCTGCGCAATGGATGCCAGCTGGCCAGCTTGCGCCCCTCGGCGACACGCCGGTAGGCACAGCTGTGCGGCAGCCAGTGAAACTGGTCCAGGTTCTCCAGACTCAACTGGGTACACTCGGGTACCCGCTCGAAGCGATGCGCATAGTCGCTGCAGCGGCAACTGCCGATGTCCAGCAGTCGGCAGGCCACGTTGAGGGTGGCGACGTCTCCCGTATCGGCGTCTTCCATCTTGACCAGACAGCACTTGCCACAGCCGTCGCACAACGCCTCCCACTCCTGCTGGGTCAGTTCTTCCAGAGGGAACCGCTCCCAGAATCGCTCACGCATACGACTCTCCTTGCCTTGGCTCAGGGCCGCCCCGGAAGAACGGGTGCCACGTTCGGCCAGGATCACTCATCCCGCCGGGTAAACAGGTCCAGCATCTCGGGATCCTTGGGCGGCGGCATCTGCAGATAGAACCCCTGCCCCCGGATCGCCGCCATGACCTTGACCACATCGACCCGCGCCAGCGGTCGCTCGGGCCGCAGCAACAACGTCATCACCGGGATCGGTCGACCGAATTGCTCGCGCAGCGCCTGGGGCACCGGCGCCATGCCGCGCGCCTTGTCGAGATAGAGATACATTTCATCCCGTCGCGAGCTCTTGACGATCTCGCAGATGAGCCTGGAGGTATCGTTCATCACGCGGCTTCCTGCTCGGCAAGCGCCTGCTTCCAGTCGGCCGATAGCTGCTGCCCACGCCACCCGGTCGGCAACGGCAAATCCAGCTGCCTGAGATGCGCGGTGACCACCGCCTCCATTTCCGCTCGGTTGGAGAGCCGTTCGGGTGCCAGCCCCAATGCTTCGGCACGGGTCTGTACGACCTTTTTCAGCGCCTTAAAGCGGCACTTGAAGGCAGGGGATGTCGGGACCGGCAAAGGTTCGCAGAGTTCGGACGCCTCCCGATGCTGCGCTGTCTTGACCAGCGCCAGCATCGCGTCCCCTTCCCGCTTGACGAGACTTGGCGTCATGCCATCGACGGCGGCCAGTTCATACCGGTTGCTCGGCATGGCCTCGGCGATAGCGTAGAGCACGCTATCCTTGGCCAGCCAGCCCCGCGGCACATCCCGACGCCGCACTTCGGTTTCACGCCAGGCGGTCAGCTCCCGATACGCTTCGACCTGCCGGGGCTGCAGGCGCCATAGCTGGCGATGGCGGGTGTACCACTGCTCGCCGGCAGCAGCGTTGCGACCCTGGCTCAACGCCTCGCACTCTTCCTCGAACCAGCGCTCGCGTCCCAGCGTCGCCAACGCCTGACGCTGCTGCTCCCAGATCACCGGAAGATAGACGACATCGAGAGCGGCATAATCGAGCTGCGCCGGTGTGAGCGGGCGCTCGAGCCAGTTGGAACGCGTCTCCTCCTTGGGCAGATCGACGCCGCAACGCTGCGCGACCAGGCGTCGATAGCCCATGGCCGGGTCGGCGCCAAGGAAGGATTCGGCGATCTGCGTATCGACCAGCGGAGCCACCGTCACGCCTGCCCATAGCGCCAGCACATCGAGATCCTCGCTGCAGGCGTGGATCAGTTTCGGCGGGCCGGCGCTCAGCAATTGCCGCAAATCGTCACTTGCCGCGATCGCCTGAGGATCGATCAGATAGACGACTTCCCCGGCCGTCAGCTGGATCAGCGCCGGCACGGGAAAAAAGCTCGACTCCCGGAAGAATTCGGTATCCAGGGCGACGAGATCCGCCGTGGTCAACGCCTCGCAAGCGGCCTGCAATCCTTCCGGGGTGTCGACCCAACACAGCGAATAGTCAAAACTCATTCAGATCCCTCTCGGCCCGTCATTCGGCCGGCATTACAAAAAATCGGAGCGAGGGCTCGGCGGACGAGCCACCGATGCCCTTACTCGTAGGAAAATGGCTGGCGCCCCTGAAACGCCCGGCTGAGCGTGCCGCCATCGACATACTCCAGCTCGCCGCCCATCGGGACGCCGTAGGCCAATCGGGAGAGCTTGGCCTCCCGCCCGACCAGGTGCTCGGCGATGTAATGCGCGGTGGCCTCCCCCTCCACGGTCGGGTTGGTCGCCAGGATGATCTCGCTGACCATCTCTCGGGAGAGCCGGGACTCCAGTTGATCCAGGCCGATATCGTCGGGGCCGATGCCGTCGAGCGGTGACAGATGGCCATGCAGCACGAAATACTGACCGCGAAAGCCGCCTGCCTGCTCGATCGCCAGCATGTCGGCCGGCGACTCGACCACGCACAGCAGGGCCGAGTCGCGCCGCGAATCCTGGCAGACGCCGCACAGCGCCTCTTCGGTCAGCGTACGGCATCGCTCGCAGTAGCCGACCTGCTCGATCGCCTGGACCAGCGCTTCCGAGAGCCGCCGCCCACCCTCGCGATCACGCTCCAGCAGGTGAAGCGCCATCCGCTGCGCGGTCTTCGGCCCGACTCCCGGTAGCACGCGCAGGCTATCCAGTAACTGCTCGACAAGCGGTGAAAAGCTCATCAGAACGGCATCTTCATCCCGGGCGGCAGATTGAGTCCGGAAGAGACTTCTTCCATGCGCGCCTTGGACTGGGTCTCGACCTTGCGTGACGCGTCGTTGACGGCAGCCGCCAGCAGATCTTCCAGCAGCTCCTTGTCTTCCTGCATTACGGAAGGATCGATCTCGACGCGGCTGACGTCATGGCGGCCATTCATGGTCACCTTGATCATGCCGGCGCCGGCTTCGCCCAACACTTCCATCTGGGCGATCTCTTCCTGAGCCTGCTGCATCTTTTCCTGCATTTCCTGGGCCTGCTTCATCAGATTGCCCATGCCACCCTTGAACATGACGAACTCCTTCGAGATTGGGAATGCTTTGCAAAAGCGTGACGCCCGCGAAAGCGTGACGTCTGCGAAATCGTATGTCTGCGAAATCATATGCCTGCGAAATCGTGATGCCCGGTCGGGATCACACGCGATCGGCGGTTACGCTTCCTTCCATCAGCCGAGCGCCGAAACGCGCTTCCAATTCCTGGATATGCGGGTCGACACGCAAGGCTTCAACAGCGCGTGCGTGACGTTCGCGTGCCTCGCGGTCACGCTTGGCCTTGGCCGTCTCGCGTGCGCCGTCCAGTTCAGCAACGCTGATCTCGAGCCGACGCGTGTAGCCGAGGCCCGCCAACGCCTTGGTGATGCGCTCGATATGCAGATCGGAGAGCATGGCCGACTGGCCGGGGTCCAGCGTCACCTTCAGCGCGCTGCCATCGTCACTCTCGATAACGCAGTGAGCCGCGAGATTGCGCGTGAGACCGCCAATATCGAGCTGATCGAAGCGATCCAGCCATAACCCGTGCGTGAGCTGGCCGGCATTTACCGGCGAGTCCTGTGTCGCCGCCGGGCTGTTCATCTCTGCCATCGGCGCCTCGGCCATCGCCGGCACCGCATCCGCTTCGATAGCGGCTGTCGACCCGTCAGCGCCAGCCGATGCATGCCCCGTGTCGGCTGGAGCGACGTCGCCTTGAGCACCGTCGCTTTGAATACCGCTACTTTGAAAGTCTGGCCGGGCCGGTTGCGCTATCTGCTCGACCGGGGCGGAAGCCGCTGCTATATCGGTCGCGACGTCGACAGCCGGCGAGTCGCCGGGCTCGGGTGCCGAAGCCTCTGCCGCTTCGGCCGCCCAGGCGTAGGCCTCGTCGCTGAAACCGGCTTGATCGTCGAAACGGCTCGCGTCCTCGAAATCGCTGGCGTCATCGATAGCCGCGCTGCCCGACTCGGCCGCGACAGTGACTGTCTCGCCCTGTTCCGCGCCCTGTTCCGCGCTCGGCTCCGGTGACGCCGCTTCCGGGACGATACCGGTCGCGGGAGCTTTAGCTTGGGATGCCTCGGTCTCGGTAGACCAAGGCGGGCGGTCCTCTTCAAAATCGGAGGACGCGGGCGGCTCGGCCGGTGAAGACAAAGGGGGATCGGCAGGCTCCGCCGACGGCGCCTGACGCTCGACAGGTGCCGACGGTGCCGCAGCGGCTGGCTCCGGCGCGATCTTCGGCGCAGGAACGGTGCTGGTCGCCTGCGGCGCCTCCGCCGTCGACGTGGCCGATGTCTGACGCTCGTCGCTCGGCGACCTGCCGCCTTGCTGGGCGCCCCTGCGCAAAGGCAGGTCAGTCTGCGGTGGCGTCGGTACACCCTGGGGCCGGAAGGCCAACATGCGCAGCAGCGTCATCTCGACCGCCGCGCGGGTATCCGGTGCGTTATCGATATCGCCTCGGCCCTGCAGCGCAATCTGGTAATAGAGCTGCACGTCTTCCGCGGTGAAGCGTCCGGCCAGCGCCAGCAGCTCGTCACGATCGCCATGGCCGTTGTCCAGTGCGCCGGGAACCATCTGGGCGATCGCCAGGCGATGCATCAGGCCGGAGAGCTCGTCGAGCACGCCGGCAAAGTCCGGCCCCTGCTCGGCCAGTGAGGCCACTTCGGTGAGCAACCGCTCGGCATCGACATCCGCCAATGCCTCGGCCAGCGCGATCAGATGCGCGTGATCCAGGGTACCGAGCATGGCGGCCACGTCTTCCCGCCGCACCTCGCCCTGGCCAAAGGCGATGGCCTGGTCGGTCAGGCTCATGGCATCCCGCATCGAGCCGTCGGCGGCCTTGCCGAGCAGCCATAGCGCCTGCGGATCGAAGGCCACCTGCTCAGCTTCGAGAACCCGGGTCAGATGCTCGGCCACCCGCTCCGGCGGCATGTTCTTGAGCGTGAACTGCAGGCAGCGCGACAGCACCGTCACCGGCAGCTTTTGCGGATCGGTGGTCGCCAACAGGAACTTGACGTGCGGCGGCGGCTCTTCCAGCGTCTTGAGCAGCGCGTTGAAACTGTGCGTCGACAGCATGTGCACCTCATCGATGAGGTACACCTTGTAACGCCCCTGGGTTGGCGCGTACTGGACGTTGTCCAGCAGTTCGCGAGTGTCTTCCACCTTGGTGCGCGAAGCGGCATCGACCTCGATCAGATCGACGAAGCGGCCGCTATCGATATCGCGGCAGGTCTCGCACTGGCCACAGGGCTGGGAGCCCACGCCCTGCTCGCAATTGAGGCACTTGGCGAGAATCCGCGCCAGCGTCGTCTTGCCGACACCGCGAGTCCCGGTAAACAGATAGGCGTGATGCAGTCGCCCCTGGTCGAGCGCATTGACCAGAGCACGGCTGACATGCTCCTGACCGACCAGTTCGTGGAAGGTACGCGGGCGCCATTTACGGGCCAGAACCTGGTAACTCATGCGGCGCGATACTCCTCGCAGATAGGCTCGCGGCTGGACGTGATGGTCAGGAATCGGCACGACCACGATCGAAACATCGTTGCCAGCATCGGTCATCCTGAAGTGATCGGGCCATTCTAGCAGGGTCGGGAGAAAACTGACGAGGCGGGAGGCAGCGACTTGGTCGCCGAATTCATGACAGGCCAAATTGCGCAGGGCCAGAAATGGAGGCGGCCCCTACCAGCCACATCCCGGCACACGCGGCCACCACTACCGTTGCTCCCTTCCGGGCCTGGCGGGGTTTGCGGTTTAGCGTTGCGGGAGGACCGGCAAGGGCCACCATAGCTCGATTCATCAGTGACGCGATGAGATCGAAGGCCGACAAAGCCTGTTCCATCAAGACGTTGCCGAGCGAGCGGCACTATAACAGCGTCATCGCTCTGCGGCAACCGGGAAGGATTCAAGAGTACCCAGAAAACGATAGCAGCGAATATCTCTACCCTCGCTGCGAACAAAAAAGCCCCGCCGTTTCAACGAGCGGGGCATGGAACATGTCATCTCGCGGCTCAGCCGACCTTCTCCTTGGCCGCCTGCATCCGGCGCCGCAGAATCGGCCCCACCACCACCGGCAGCACCAGCCCGATGATCGCCACCAGCCACAGCCCGATGGAGAGACCGCTACCCCAAAGGATCGACCAGTCGCCGTCGGAGATCTGCATCGCGTGACGCAGGTTCTTCTCCATTTCCGGCCCCAGCAGCAGGCCGAGAATCACCGGGACCAGCGGAATTTCCAGCTTGCGCAGAATGTAGCCGGCGACGCCGAAGGCGATCATGAAGTAGAGATCGAAGGTCGAGTGGCTGATCGAGTAGATGCCCACGAACGCGACCATGGTCACGATCGGCAGCAGATACATCGGCGGAACCGACAGGATCTTCACGAACACGCCGACCAGCGGAATGTTGAGCAGCAGCAGCATGAAGTTGCCCACCAGCAGTGCGGCGATGACGCCCCACACCAGGTCGGCATTCTGCGTGAACATCAACGGCCCCGGCGTGATGTTGAGCGACACCAGCATCGCCAGCAACACCGCCGTGGTCCCGCTACCCGGTACGCCAAGCGTCAGCATTGGCACCAGTGCGCCGCTGGACGCGCCGTTGTTGCCCGATTCGGGCGCAGCCACGCCACGCGGATCGCCTTCCCCGAAGTAGCCCTTCTTGCCGACGATCTTCTTTTCCAGCGTATAGGTGATGAAGCTGCCCAGCGACGCGCCCGCTCCCGGCAGCACACCGGCGATGAAGCCTAAAATGCCGCCGCGCACGGTGGTCGGCATGATCGACAGAATTTCCCGCCACTTCAGCTTGAGCGGGTTGACCTTGATCATCTCGCGGCCGGCGCCGGCCTTCTCTTCGATGAAGAACAGAAGCTCGGATACCGCGAACAGACCGACGATGGCGATGATGAAGTCGACGCCTTCGTAGAGCTCTAGCACGCCGAAGGTGTAGCGCTGCGTGCCGGTGGAGAGATCGATTCCGACAGTGGCGATGATCAGCCCGATCGCTGCGGCCATCAGCGTCTTCATCGGGTTCTTGCCGGTGATACCGCCCAGCGTGGCGAAGGCCAGCACGAACAGCGCGAAGTATTCGGCTGGGCCGAAGGTCAAGGCGAAGCGAGCCAGCAGCGGCGCCAGCAGGATCAGGCCAATGGTGGCGATCAGGCTGCCCATGAAGGAGGCGATCGCCGAAATCGCCAGTGCTTCGGCGGCCTTGCCCTGGCGAGCCATCGGGTAGCCGTCGAGACAGGTCATCATCGCCGGCTCGTCACCGGGAATATTCAGCAGGATTGACGAGATACGTCCGCCATACATCGCCCCGGCATAGACGGCCGTCAGCATGATCAAGGCGGTTTCCGGCTTGAGGCCGAGGGTGAACGCCAGCGGAATCAGGATCGCCACGCCGTTGGCCGGGCCCAGACCGGGCAGCGCGCCGATCAGCGTGCCGATGAAACACCCCATCAAGGCGAACATCAGGTTCTCGGGCTGCAGCGCCACGCCGAAGCCGAGGGAAAGATAGTGCAACGTTTCCATCAGTTCATCTCCAGCAGGCCAAGCGGCAGCGGCAATTCCAGTCCATAGGTGAACAGTACGAACACCACCACACCGCTAATCAGCCCGGTGAGATAGGCCTTGATCGGCCGCGCGCCCATGCGCCAGCAAAGCGTGCCGACCGCCAGCGTGGTCGAGACGATGAAGCCCAGCGGCTCGAGCAGCAGCGCGTAGACGACCAAGGTGACCACGGCAATCCCCAGCTCGCCAAAGGTCCTGGCGACCGGCCAGTGATTGTCGGGGTCGGGCTTGACGATCATGTAGAGACTGCAGATGGCCAGAATCACGGCCAGCAGCTTGGGAAAGGTCTCCGGGCCAACGGCTTCCGACCCCCCGAAGGGAACCGGAAACCGGGTGGCGCCGTAGTAGTAGGCGACGGCGATCACCAGCATGATCAGACCGAAGACGCGATCATTGAACTTGCTCATTGAATCAGCCCGATTTCCTTGGACAGCGACTGGATATCGTTGATCTGCTGCTTGACGAAGGCCTGGAATTCACCGGAATCCGGGTGGAACGGCATCAGACCGTTGCTTTTCATGACCTTCTTCCACTGATCGCTGGCATAGAGCTCGTCGACGGCATCGACCCAGTACTGCTTGGCGTCTTCGTCGATGTCGGACGGCATGTAGAAGCCGCGCCAGTTGGGGCCGACCGCATCGATGCCCTGCTCTTTTGCGGTGGGGATATCGGCCAGATCGCCGGGGAGACGCTCGTCGGAGAGCACCGCCAGCACGCGGAGATCGCCGGACTCGAGGAAGCCCTGGGTTTCGGTGATGTCGCCGGTGAATGCATCGACGTGGCCGCCGATGACCTGCGTCATCGCTTCGCCACCGTTGTTGTAGGAGAGATACGGAATACGCGGCAGATTCTCGACACCGGCAGCCTTGGCAGCGATCAGCACCTTGAGGTGATCCCATCCGCCATTGGCGCTACCGCCGGCGAACTTGACCGAACGCGGGTCTTCTTTCAAGGCGCTCATCAGCGAGTTGAGGTCCTGATAGGGAGAATCCTTGGATACCGCGATCACGCCGTAGTCGGCCCCTACGGCACCGATCCAGTTGACCATGTCGGCGTCCATGCCAGGGAACTGGCCCTGAGCCAGGCGGGTGGTGGTCGCCGTCGAGGCCGCCACCAGCAGCTGGTCGTCACCCTTGCGCTTGCTGACGGTGTGAGCGAACGCGACGCCGCCACCGGCGCCTGCCATGTTGATGGTCTGAACGCTGGCCGGCACGAGCTCCAGCTCCTCGAGCACGTTACCCACGCTGCGACAGGTAAAGTCCCAGCCGCCACCCGGGTCTGACGGAGCGATACATTCGACCTTGCCAGCAGGCTCGAACGCCATGGCGCCACTGGCGGTCAGGGCCAGCGCTGCAGCGGCCACCCAACGGATCGTCTTGCTTGCAAACATGATTATTCTCCTCGCTGATAGAGCGGAGTTATCCCTAACGCTGACACCAACCTTACAGTTCCGTAAGGTAGAACTTTGTTTCCATGGGCGGAAATTAGGGTGAAGTCATGTAACGGTCAACGGCGCGAACGCAAAAGCCGACTAAAGTTCAATGCCCCGATATTCAATTCGTTTACAATCGCCCGCCAACGCGCGATGGGCGATGCCATCGCTGGTTCATCGCACGAAGAACGGTGAAGGAAAGTGGATTCCTCGAGCGCCGGCGTATCCGATAAACGCGCATAGACGCGCACCGGGGTATTCTGTCTCTTTCACCTGCAGGAGTTTTCCATGCCCCTGAAGTTGCTGCTGATAGAGGACGATCCTCTGCTCGCCAGCACCCTGACCGAAACATTGACCGTCGAGAATCAGCGCGTCGAACGGATTGCCGATGGCGGCGAAGCTCTGGACCGCCTTTCCTTCGACCATGACTACGACCTGATCCTGCTCGATCTCAACCTGCCGAATCGCAGCGGCCTCGAGGTACTGGAGGCGCTACGCTCACGTGATCGACAAACGCCGGTCCTGATCCTCACTGCCAGGGCAGCGATCGAGGATCGGGTCAAGGGACTCGATCTCGGCGCCGACGACTACCTCGCCAAACCTTTTGCGCTCGACGAGCTGGAAGCCCGGGTTCGCGCGCTGCTGCGCCGTCGTCAGAATGATCCGAGCGAACCGCTGATGCTCGGCTCGCTGAGCTTCGATCGCCAGCGCCAGCATTTCACGTTGAACGACACCGCCTTGTCGCTGCCACCGCGGGAGCACCGCCTGCTGGCGTGCCTGATCCACTACGCCGGCGAGCCGGTGGACAAGGCACGACTGCTCGACGAGGCCTTTGCCGGCGAAGCGGTCGGCGACAATGCCATCGAGGTCTATGTACATCGGCTGCGTCGTCGGCTCGCGGCGTCCGACGTCAGACTGCGCACGGTGCGAGGTATCGGCTATCTGCTGGAGGTCGAGTGACCTCATTGCGACGCTGGCGTCTGTCACATCTAAGCCTTTACCGGCGCCTGATGGTCTGGCTGCTCTGCCCGCTGGCGCTGCTGGTCGCCATCATGCTGGTGCAAGCCTGGCTGGCCTCCCGCGAGGCGGCCGATCGAGCCTTCGACCGGCTGCTGGACGCGGCATCGCTCTCCATCGCCGAGCAGGTTCGCTGGCAGCAGAGTCGGCTGTGGATGGACCTGCCCCCCTCGGCGCTGGAGATGCTCGCCACCGACGCCGAGGAGCGAGTGTTCTACGCGCTCTACGACGCCCAGGGGCATTTCGTCACCGGCAATCGGTCACTTCCCTCCCTGCCTACCGAGAACGACATTCAAATGAACTATGGGGACGTGACTTCCCAGGACATGCCGCTCCGGCTCGGGGTCCTGCGTGCTCGTCTCGAGGGCTGGGATCGAAGCGATCGCTTCGAAGTCAGGGTGGCGCAGACGCGCGAAGGCCGGCAAGCCCTGGCCAATCAGCTGTTCCTGGCAAGTTTCGTCAATATCTTGATCATTGCCGGCCTGGCCGTGGTGGTCGTCCTGCTCTCGGCCCGCTTCGCGCTGGAACCGCTGACGCGACTGCGCCGCGCGATCCGCCAGCGCAACCCTCGGACACTGTCACCGCTCGAACTGGCTCTGCCCCTCGAACTGGCTGAGCTACGTCAAGCCCTCAACGAACTGCTGGCCCGCATGCGTCGCGTTCGTGCCAACCAGGAGCGTTTCATCGGCGATGCCTCTCACCAGTTGAAAACGCCGCTGGCCGGACTCTCGACCCGCGCGGAGCTGGCCCTGCGGCAGTCGGATCCGGCGGCCTGGCACGAGGCGCTTGCCACCATGCACGGCACCGCCACCAAGACCGCGCGGCTGGCCGGCCAGTTGCTGTCGCTAACCCGGCTCAACAACCCCGAAGCGACGCCGACCAAGCAGGCCGTCGATCTCACGGCGCTGGCCCGGCGCTGCGTGAGGGAGGCATTTTCCCGCCACCATCGCCGTGGCATCGACCTCGGCGTGGAGGTCCCGGAGCATGCGGTGATGGTCTCCGCCAACGACTGGCAGCTGGAGGAAGCGCTGAATAACCTGATCGAAAACGCCTCAATCTATGGCGCCAGCCAGGTCACCGTTCAGGTCACCGATGCACCGGCGCGGCTGACGGTCACCGATGACGGTCCGGGCATTCCCGAGTCCCAGCGCCTGCTGATGCTGCGCCCTTTCCACCGCGGCCAGGAAACCGGCGACGGTAGCGGCCTAGGGCTGGCCATCGTCGACAGCATTGCCCGCGCCCACGACATCCGCTTAAGTCTGCAAGCCGCCCATCCCGACCACCCCGAGCGTCCCGGCCTATGTATCGCCCTGACCTTTTCATCCGACGCCTCATCCAACGCCTGACAACGGCGCCACACCGTACCCGGCGTCTCGCCAGCGCCT
Source organism: Salinicola salarius (assembly GCF_002179555.1). Taxonomy (GTDB): domain Bacteria; phylum Pseudomonadota; class Gammaproteobacteria; order Pseudomonadales; family Halomonadaceae; genus Salinicola; species Salinicola salarius_A. Next base: position 43,233 of record NZ_NHOU01000002.1, read on the forward strand.
TGCTGGCGCTCATGCTGCTGATGACGGCGCCTGCGCAGGCAAGGACACTACATTTCACTGCAGACGCCGAGTCGTCCCAGCCGTTGACCATTTATGGTGTCGTCGACCCACCGCAGGTGTACCCGCTACTCGCGGACTTTCACCAACGGAATCCGGATATCGCGATCACCTATCACAACCTGGAGACACTGGCGCTACATGCGCGGGTACTTCAGGAACGTGACACGCCACGGGCCGACGTGATCATGTCGCCCGCCATGCCATGGCAATACCAGCTCGCCAACGAAGGACTCTCGGCCCCCGTCGACTCGCCCGCCGCCGCGGCCTGGCCAAGCTGGGCTCGCTGGCGTCAGGAGCTGTTCGGCTTCACCTTCGAGCCCATCGTCATGGTCTATCGGCGAGATCTCGCCGCCCGCATGCCCCCGCCGGAAAGCCACGCCGAGCTCCTGAGCCTGCTACGGCAACGGTCCGCTGAACTGAGCCACCGCGTGGTCACCTACGATCCGCGCTTCAGCGGCGCCGGCTATACCTATGCCATCGAGGATGCCAGGATCTCGGCCCGTTACTGGGATCTGGTCGAGGCGCTCGGCCATGCACACAGCGAGCTGAAGACCACCACGGCAGCGATGCTCGAGGGGCTCAGCGAAGGGCGCTACTGGATCGGCTACAACCTGATCGGCTCCTACGTCCAGGATTACGTGGCCGAACATCCCGAACTGGCCATGGTCGTGCCCAAGGATTATGCGCTGGTGCTGCAACGCCTGGTCATGATGTCTCGCAACGCGCCGCATCCCGTCGCCGCACAGCGCTTCATCGATTATCTCCTGAGCGCACCAGCCCAGCGCCTTCTCGCGACGCGGACGACCCTGGGCGCCGTGCACCCGTCGATCGACGGGCTCGGCACCGCGGCAGACCTGCGCAAGCGACTGGGAGAGGCGATCCGCCCCGTGCAGATCGGCCCCGGCCTGCTGGCAACGCTGGATACACTCAAGCGTCAGACGCTGCTGGAACAGTGGCAACAAGCCTTCAAGAACCACTCGACCTACGCCGACGGGCCGCTGGCCGACCCCTCTCCGCTCCCCCGACCATCGCAGGAATGAGCATGGCAGACATGCGTACCGTAGATATGAGCACCGTAGACATGAGCACTGCAGGAATGAACACGCCATGAAACGACTCGACCAACTCGTCACCGCCCACGTGCGTTCGCGCACCCGGGCGCAACGCCTGATTCGCCAGGGCTTTGTCAGCATCAATACAGGGGGAAAGTGGCAGGTCGCGACCAAGCCCGGCGAGAAACTGCCGGAGACGACGGCACTGCATATCGCCGAAGCACCGGAAGAACGCTACGTCTCGCGAGCCGGCCTCAAGCTGGAAGCGCTGCTGGAGACGTTGGACCGGCGCCTCGACGGCTTCACCGTGCTCGACATTGGCCAGTCCACCGGCGGCTTCACCGACTGCGCGTTACGCTACGGCGCGACAAAGGTCATCGGCATCGAGGTGGGACACGATCAGCTCGATGCCTCCCTGCGTGACGACGACAGAGTCATCTGTCTGGAAGGCACCAATGCCCGCCAATTGCCGATGACGCAACTGGAGGCCCTGGCACCTGGCGGCATCGATGCCGTGGTGATGGACGTCTCGTTCATCTCGCAGACGCTAATCCTGCCGGAAATTGCCCGCGTCCTGCGCCCGGGTGGCGAGCTCTACTCGCTGGTCAAGCCGCAGTTCGAGGTCGGCCCCGGCAAGGTCGACTCGCGGGGCATCGTCCGCGATGCCGAACTCTATAAAGGAGTCGCCGATACGCTGCATCAGACCTGTCGCTCTCACGGTCTCGACATCGACCACTGGCAGGAAAGCCCGATCCAGGGTGGCGACGGCAATCGCGAGTTTCTGCTCCACGCACTGCGCCGTTGAACGTCGCTCTATTTCCGAGGCGGTGCGATCAACGACCGCCGTCCCCTCCTCCATCGCCGCCACCATCGTGCCCGGCGCCACCGACTTCTCCATCGCCCAGGTGGCCATCGTCACCACTGCGAGACTGGCGTGAATTCCGGGGTGCCGCCGGCGTCGGGGATGCCGAGTCGGGCTCCGCCCCCAGCGCCGCCTCGTTCCCGTTGGCGCTCTGGACCTTTGTCACCTGTCCGTTGTCGCCATGCAGCCAGACGTCCATCTGGTTGAACGCCACGCGGATGCCATGCTCCTTGAACAACTGATCCAGCCGGCGGTTGATCTCGTCGCTGGCGTAGAGCCGATCGAGCAGATCGTTGACGAAGATCCGCAACTCGAAGTTGAACGATGTCGGACCGTAGCTGAGGCAGAACACCTGCGGCTCGGGATCCCGCAATACCCGACGGTTTTCGTCCGCCGCCTGCCGCATCAGCCGATGCACCTCGTCGAGATCCGAGCCATGGGCCACGCCATAGGTCAGCACGACTCGGGTCACGTTATCCGACAGCGACCAGTTGATCAGTTGATCGGTGACGAAGGTCTTGTTGGGAATGATGATCTCCTTGCGGTCGAAATCGGTCACCGTGGTCGCCCGGATACGAATGCGGCTGACCGAGCCGTGGAGCTGGCCGAGCGTGATGGTGTCGCCGATCCGCATCGGGCGCTCGAACAGGATGATCAGGCCTGAAATGAAATTGGCGAAGATCTCCTGCAGGCCGAAGCCCAGCCCCACGCCCAACGCCGCCACCAGCCACTGCAGCTTGTCCCAGGAGACCCCGAGCGTGCCGAGCGAGGCCACCACCCCGGTCCCCACAATGGTGTAGGAAAGCAGCGAGGAGATCGCGTAGGCGCTGCCCTGCTTGAGCGTCAGGCGCGACAGAACCATGACCTCCAGCAGACCGGGCAGGTTGCGCGCCAGCATCATGGTCAGCGCCACCATGACCAGCGCCACGACGATGTCCGCCACCGTGATCGGATCCAGGGTCATCGCCTCGCCCTGCCCACGCTCGATTTGCCACACGCTGACGTGATCGAGATAGGAGAAGACTTCAAGCAGGTCCGACCAGATCAGGTAGAAGGCGAAGGTAAAACCGATGAACAGGATCAGCTTGGAGAGTCGCAGCGACTGCTGGTTGACCTGCTCCATGTCCAGCGGCGGCTCCTCGACCACCTCGAGCCCGCCCTCGGCCCCTTCCTGAATCTGCGCCCGCCGACGTGCCACCGCCCGGCGATAGGCCAGGCGGCGCTGTGCCACCGCGAGCCCACGCACCACCGTGGCCTCGACCAGGATCCACAATCCGAAGAGATAGAGCGAATTGATGAATCGCCCGATCAACCGCAACGCCGCGTACTCGTAGCCCAACGCGATCAGCCCGGCCAGCACCAGCGGCACCAGCGCCAGTGCCAACCCCAGCAGCAGGCGAAACAGCTTGAGCCCGAAATAGGGGACATGCGCCAGGATCAACCGCACCAGGATGACGCTCATCGCCAGCAGGCCGGCCAGCAGCAACAGCAGGAACAGCGGTCGACTGGATAGCTCGGCCTGGCTGCCGGGCGACGTGCCACTGATGAGAATGACGGGAATGAGCGAAATTCCCAGCCAGAACAGCAGCCGGCGCAGCCGGGCCACGTAGCCGGTCGACCAGTGGAAATGGCGTGTCGCCACGCCGTCCGACACCAGCAGTCGACGAGTCCAGCCAATGACGCCCCATGCCAGGGCGAGCTGCAATAGCGACTCACCCACCCGCTCGGCGAACGCATCGCTGCCCAGTCTCAGCAGCCCGCCGATCACGGCCAGCAGCATGGGGCCATGGGCGGCCAGCAACGCGTTGTAGAGAATCGCGCGCGGGGTATGCATCTGGGTGTCGCGCTTGAGACGGCCGATCTGCTCATGAAGATTGAGCAGCCGGACCTTGATCCGGCGCCTCGCCATCAGCAGCACGGCAGCCAGAATCAGAACCGGCACGACCGCCAGCGCACGAAGATCCGGCACCTGCCAGAAACTCGCCAACGCCTGTGGCCAGGCATCTCCACGCACCTGGCTCGCGAGGAGACCGGGCGCATCCTGCCACCAGCTCAGCGTCAGCGGACGCGAACTGGCGACCCAGAACAGCTGCTCCTCGATGACGCCACGAAGCGACGTGGTGAGTCCGGCCAGCTGCTCCTGGTTGAGCTGAAGATCGATCGCCACGGTCAACAGGTTGCCGTATTCGCGATCGAGCTGTTCGAGGATTTCGCTCCGCGACTGGAACAGCTTCACCAATGAATCGATCAACGCTGGCGTCACATCAATATCGGTATCGGCCAGACTCTTTTCGGCCAATGCCCTTGGCTGGCGAAGGGCGTCCCGCTGTTCGACCAGATCGAACTGACTCAGCCGCGTTTCGGCGATCTCTTCCTGCAACCCGCCCAGTTCGTCCACGTCCGGGAGGGCTCGGCGCTGCTCGTTGAGGATGCGCGACAGCAGCGGGCTGCCGCGGATCGCGTCGATCTGTTCGTTGAGCGTACGCTTGATCTGGCGCACGCGATCGAGCTGCGAGCGGATATCGATGGCCCGCCGGATCAGATCGTTGGTGCGGTCGGTGACCTCGAGCAGCTGGTCGCTGAACTCGCGATTGGTCGCCTGAATATCACGCAGCACCGGATGCGCAGCGATCGCTGCCCGATCTTCTTCTCCGATATCGGCGACGGCCTTCTCCGATTCGGCACGCCGCTGCCGGTCGAGCGCCGCCCGCAATGCATTCAGGCGGGCTTCTTCGATGGCAATCTGGCGCTGGAGCAGGTCGCGGCGCTGGGCATCGAGCTCCCGAAGCTGCGTGTTGTTGGCCAGTTCCCGGCGATGATACTCGGCTTGCAGCTCGGCCAGCGCGAGTTCCAGTCGATAGCGTGCCTGGGCCGGATCGAAGGTCTGGGTTTCGTCGCTATCGGGCGTCTGGAGCTGTGTTCGTGCCTGTTCCGCATCGGCCATCGCCTTGGCAATGGCCGACTGTGCCCGCTCCGGCCGTGTCTCCGCGCTGATCAGCCGCGCGTTGACCGAAGCCAATTGGCCTTGCAACGCTTCGAGCCGATCCAGTGCTTCGGAGGTTTTTCGGCCCAGGGTGTCCACCATGAGCTCGTCGAGAGCATCGGCTGCCGGGGCGTCGTCATCGCTCAGCGCGGAAAGCTGCCTCTCGAGTTCGCGAATACGCTGAGGGGCCTGCTGCGCCGAGCTTTCGAGCATCTTCAGTTCCTTGCGCAGCGCCTCCAGTGAATCCAGCGTCTGCAACGCGACGCCCAGATCCTCCAATTCCGTCTGCTGCTGCTCATCGGGCGTCTCGATCTGCTCGAGTTTCTGCTGTTCGGCAGTGAGCGTGTCGTGCGTCGGCAGGCTTTCCTGCTGTTGCGCCAAGGCGACAGTGCTTGTCATCAGTATGCACAATGCCAGCGCGAGGAACGTGATACGCTGAGCCGCTTTTTTGACGACCGAAACAGCTTTGACGACAGAGACAGCAGGCGCAGGCGCCCAGGCGGTCATTATAAGAGCATTGGCCCTCGTGGATTTGAACGCCCTCTGAGCAAGAGGCTCTGGTTGACTGACATACTCGCTCCCGGCCGGATAATCCGACATGCCCTCTCCTCGTCAACTCCGTTCATGCGGCCACCGTCGCGTTCGCGCGGTGCGATTCCTATCGAAGTCGGAGTTTACCGCCAGGGCGAGCGGATTCCGAGGCGTCCGTTAACCGCGTTTGCCGAGTTTGACTTAAGCCGACGACATGCTAGAAATCGTCACTACTTAATACGAAGCCTGATCTTCATCGACCTGATCGCGCTTCTATCCACTGGATTACCTTGACAGGACAGTCTTATGACGCCCATTCGTTCGCTGCGCGATACCAGCCTTCTACTATTGGGGATGCTGGCTACCCCATTAGCGACTGCGCAGACACCGGACAGCGATGGCGACCCGGTTCAACAAGCGAACGAGCAGGCCGAAGTGCGCCGTAACCTCGAAGCGGAAACCGCCGAGAACCCACTCGCGATCACGACCTATCGCCGCAACTACTTCCTGCCATGGACTTACAACGCTAACCCGGACGAGGCCGATTTCCGCCAGATCACGTCCGAGGGCGACATCGATGAGTCGGAAATCAAGTTCCAGTTGAGCTTCAAGATCAAGCTGCTCGACGACATGTTCGGAGACAACGGCGACCTCTATTTCGCCTATACCCAGCGTAGCTGGTGGCAAGCCTACAACTCCGAGGCATCGGCCCCCTTTCGCGAGACCAATTACGAACCCGAGGGTTTCGTGAGCTTCGATAATCGATGGACGGTGCTGGGCTGGACCAACACCATCAACCGGGTCGGCTTCGCGCATCAGTCCAATGGCCGTTCGGACCCGCTGTCACGCAGCTGGAACCGAATCTATGCCGAATCGATATTTCAGCGTGGCAACTGGGCGTTCAGTGTCGCCCCTCACTGGCGCATTCCGGAAAACGACGAGGATGACGACAATCCCGATCTGGAGAACTATATCGGCTATGGTGACCTGACCGTGGTCCGCGCCTTCGGCGACCAGGAAGTTTCGTTGATGGTTCGCGGCAACCCCGGCAAGGCACACTATGGCGGTCAGCTCGACTACTCCTTTCCGCTGTTCGGCAAGGTTCGCGGCTACCTCCAGTACTATCAGGGCTACGGCGAAAGCTTGATCGACTATGACCATGACGTGCAGCGTTTCGGCCTCGGCTTCAGTATCAATACCTTTTTGGCCGGCATCCCTGGCACTCGTTGATCCCTGCAGATAGCCTGTCTATGCTGATCCACGTTAATTGACTGTCAAAGGAAGACGACCATGACCATGCAATCCATCGGCGGCAACGGCTCCGAGCGCGAACGCGAAGCTTCTACCGAGCAGCTCAAGGAAGATCTGCGCAACCTGTCGCAGACCGTCGAAGAGTTGATCCACGCCACGGCGGACGACTCCCGTACCAATATCTCCGAAATGCGTGAACGCGCCCAGCAGCGCCTGCAGGAGACACGTGGACGTCTCGAGGCCCGCGGCGAGAAGCTTTATGCCAGCGCCAAGGATCAGATGGACGCCACCGATCAGTACGTGCACGAGAATCCCTGGACGAGCATCGGCATCGGCGCCGCCGCTGGCGTCGTTCTGGGGCTGCTGCTGGGGCGTCGTTGATGGCGGGTCCGGCTGAAAACGTCATCACCGCCGCCCGGCGGCTGATCGCCAACCTCATCGCCAGTGGCGAGACGCGCCTGCGTCTCGCCGTTGTCGAATGGGAAGCCGAACGCGACCGAATGTTGACCCTGCTGCTGCTGGCGGGCGCCGGCCTGATCATGCTCTCCTTCGCCATCGGCATGCTGCTTCTGCTGGTCGTGGTGGTGTACTGGGAGGATAACCGCTTGCAGGCCATCGGGATCTGCTCGGCGGTGCTTTTCGTCATCGCGGGCGCGCTGATTCTCTCGGCCAAGCGAGTGGCCAAACAACGTAAGTTGATGGCCGCGACCTTGCATCACCTCGAACGCGATCGAGAGGCACTGGGGCCTTCCCATGACTGAACGGACTCGGCAGCAGCAGATCGACGACCTCGAGGACGAGATTCTCCAGCAACGCCTCGACATGACGTCCGCCATGCGTGAATGGCGCGATGCCACGGCACCGATCGACCATGCCTGGGAAAAGATCGTGAGCTGGAAGGTGCCGCTGATGGCGATCGGCAGTCTGGTGGCCATGCGCAGCGCGCGCAAGCCACGTTCGACGGGTCGGCTGTTTCGTCGCGCCCTGACCGGACTGCTGATGTACAACCGCGGCAAGGCACTCTACCGGGCGTCTCGCGGGCGCAATCGCTAAGCGACGCCATACTCGCTCTTCAGCCTCAGAAGCGGCCACTATGACCTAGTGGCCGCTTTTTCGTTCAGCCTAGAGCGACTGACCACAGGCGACGCCGGACGCCCAGGCCCACTGGAAGTTGAAGCCGCCCAACTGGCCCGTCACGTCCAGCACCTCGCCAATGAAGTAGAGTTGAGGCAACGCATTGACCGCGAATGTCTTCGAAGAAATCGCATCGGTATCGACGCCGCCCATGGTGACTTCCGCCGTCCGCCATCCCTCCGTGCCTGCCGGCTTGAACTGCCATGCCCCGAGCCCCTGCGCAATCGTCTGAATATCGCCATTGGAGAGCTCGGCCATCGGCCGATCCTTCCATCCCTGCCATTGGAGCAAGGCCTGCGATAGCCGCTTGGGCAACACCTCTCCCAGCCAGGTTCCCAGATGCCGGCGAGGCGCTTCCTGGCGCAGCTTGCGCAGGGTCTCCTCGACAGGAATCGATGGTAGCCAGTCGATCTCGACCGCCATTCCCGGCCGCCAGTGGCTCGACGCCTGAAGCATCGCCGGCCCCGACAGGCCACGATGGGTAAAGAGCAGCGGCTCCTGGTACTGACCATCTCCGCATCTGGCCGCCACCGGGCAGGAAAGGCCGGCTAGCGCCGCCAGCGATGTCTTCCACTGCGACGTCACGGTGAAGGGTACCAGTGCCGCTCGCGTCTCGGTCACCTCGAGCCCGAACTGACGAGCCAGATCGTAGCCCAGACCGCTGGCTCCCAGCGTCGGGATCGACAGGCCGCCAGTGGCAACGACCACGGCCCCCGCCTCGACCCTGGCGCCATCGATCTCCAGCCGCATGCCGTCGCCGAGACGCTCGATGTGGTTCACCGGTGTGGAGAGCGAGACCTCCACGCCCGCCCACTCGCACTCGGTCAACAGCATGGCGACGACATCCTTGGCCGAATGGGCACAGAACAGCTGCCCGGGCGCCTTCTCGACATACTCGATGCCATGCCGCTCGATCAGCTCGACGAAATGGTGTGGCGTGTAGCGCTTCAGGGCCGAGATCGGAAAATGCGGATTGCGCGAGAAGAAATTCGCCGGCGTGGTCGCGAGGTTGGTGAAGTTGCAGCGTCCGCCACCCGACATCAGGATCTTCTTGCCGGCCTTGTTGGCATGATCGACGACGCGCACCCGAAGGCCGCGATAGCCCGCCGTGAGCGCGCACATCAAGCCGGCCGCGCCAGCGCCGATAATGACGACGTCGTAGGTTTTCATGTCCGCACCGATCTTGCCTTGCTGGTTGGGCGGGCATTCTAACAGAGCCATTTTGCGACACGCCCTTTTCATTCGGCAGGGGTTGAGGTACTAACGAGTAGCAAGACTTCACAACGTATCGACAGCCCTATACTTACACTTTGTAACGCAGCGCAGACACCAGCCCACTATGACAATGATATCGGTGACCCGCTCGACGCCCGCTCTTTTCCACAGACGCCTTCCGTCACCGTCGACACTGTCGAGCCTGTCAACCGCTGCCGCGCTACTGTTCGGCTCGATCCATACCGGCTCGGTATTCGCTCAGATGCAGAGTGATGCACCAATCGCAGTGATCGGCGCCACCGTCGACACCTCGATCTGGCAAGACCCGGTCGAAGCTCTGGGCACCTTGAAGGCGGACGAGAGCGTTACCCTTTCCTCGACGCTCACCGGCACTGTCAGTGCCATCAACTTCGAGGACGGCGACAGCGTCGAGGCCCGTCAGTGGCTGGTCCAGCTCGACGACGAACAGGCCCAGGCAGAACTTCGGGCCGCCCAGGCGCTGCTTGATCAGCGCCGGAGCGCCCTCGACCGCGCCCAACAGCTTCAGGATCGCAATTTGGGCGTACGTGCCACGCTCGAGGACAATGCCGCGCTGGTCAGGCAGAGCGAAGCGGAAATCGATGCCATTCGCGCCCGGCTTGCCGATCATCGGTTACGCGCGCCCTTTGCAGGCACCGTCGGGCTGCGCGACGTCAGCGTCGGTGCGCTGGTGACCCCCGGCACCGAGCTGGTCACGCTGGACAAGCTCGATACCATGAAGCTCGATTTCACCGTACCGGCAACGCTGCTCTCGGTGCTGCATCCTGGGCTCACGCTCAGCGCCACGACACCGAGCTATCCCGACGCCACGTTCCGTGCAGAGGTCGCCACCCTCGGCACCCGAATCGACCCCGTCTCCCGAAGCCTGGTGGTGCGCGCCAATCTGGACAATCCCGACGGGCGCCTGCTGCCGGGCATGCTGATGGAAGTGCAACTGAACCAGCCCGCCCGCGAGGCGCTGACGATTCCGGAGAGCGCGCTGGTGCCCGATGGGGAACGCCAGACCGTCTGGTTGATCGAACCCGGCCAGCCCGCCAGCGTCACGCGTCGGGAAGTCGCCATCGGCGAACGCCGCCAGGGTGAGGTCGAGATCACCGATGGTCTCGAGAGCGGCCAGCGTATCGTGACGCATGGCACCCTCAAGGTACGCGAAGGCGACCCCGTCGAACTGATCGCCGAGGACGTCAGCGACGGTGACATCAAAGAAGTCCTCGAGCGTCAGCGCCGCGCCACCGAATCGCAGATTAACGAATCGCAGTTCAACGAATCGCGAGCCAGAAACTGATGCGGATTTCCGACCTATCGATCCGTCGTCCGGTCTTCGCGACCGTCGTCTCGCTGCTGCTGATCGCCTTCGGCCTGCTGGCCATGGAGCGCCTGCCGTTGCAGGAGTATCCGGCCATCGATCCGCCCATCGTCAGCATCGAGACCAACTACCCGGGCGCCTCCGCCAGTGTCGTCGAGACGCGCATCACCCAACTGCTCGAAGACCGCATCGCCGGTATCGAGGGCATCGTCTCGATCGAATCCAGCAGTGCCGATGGCGAATCGGAGATCGACGTCGAGTTCTCGCTGGATCGCGATATCGACGGCGCCGCCAACGACATTCGCGACCGGATCTCGTCGGTAGCCGACAACCTGCCCGACCAGGCCGAGCCGCCGGAAATCGAGAAGAGCGACAGCAGTGACGACGTCATCATCTGGCTGTCGCTTTCCGGAGAGGGTTACACCATTCCGGAGCTGACCGATTATGCCAACCGCTATCTCGTCGACCGCTTCTCGACCCAGAACGGAGTGGCCCGGGTGCGCCTCAGCGGCGGCAAGGAGTACGCGATGCGGGTCTGGCTGGATCGCAACGCCCTGGCCGCGCGCCAGTTGACCGTCGACGATGTGGCCGATGCGCTGGAGAGCGAGAACGTCGAACTGCCGGCCGGCTTCCTCGAATCCCGCGATCGGCAGTTCACCCTGAGAATCCCGCGCAGCTTCACTACCGCCGCCGACTTCCAGAACCTGGTCGTCGCCCGCGGCAACGACGGTTACCTGGTACGACTGGCTGACGTGGCGCGCGTCGAGGTCGGTTCGGTAGAGGAGCGTTCGCTGTACCGAGGCAACGAGGTACCGATGGTGGGCCTCGGCATGATCAAGCAGTCGACCGCCAGCGTGCTGGAAGTCGCCAACGGGGCCAAGTCGGAAATGGTCCGGCTGCAATCCACGCTACCCGAAGGCATGCAGCTGTCGCTCAATTTCGACTCGTCGGTGTTCGTTTCCGGCGCGCTGCATGAAGTCGTATCGACACTGTTCATTGCCATGGGGCTGGTCGTGGTGGTGATCTTCGTGTTTCTCGGCAACATACGCACGACCCTGGTGCCCGCGGTAACAGTACCGATCTCGCTGATCGGGACCTTCATCTTTCTGGCGCTGTTCGGGTTCACTCTGAACTTGCTCACGCTGCTGGCGCTGGTGCTGGCGATCGGGCTCGTGGTCGATGATGCAATCGTGGTCATCGAGAACGTTCATCGCCGCATGGTGGTCCACGGCGAGACGCCCCTGGTCGCCGCTTTTCGGGGCACCCGTCAGATAGGCTTTGCGGTCATCGCCACCACGCTGGTGTTGATCACCGTCTTCATCCCGTTGAGCCTGCTCCAAGGCGATATCGGTCGCCTGTTCTCGGAGTTCGCCCTGACGCTCGCCGCGTCGGTCGGCCTCTCCTGCCTGGTGGCACTGTCGCTGGCACCGATGCTGTGCTCGAAACTGCTCAGTCCGCGTATGCATGAGAGTCGTATCAGCCATGGCGTGCATTGGCTGCTGGACCGTTCGCAGACGATCTACCGACAGGCACTGCTACGGGCGCTGCGTTGGCGCTGGATCGTGGTCGGACTGTTCGCCCTGGTGCTGGCACTCACCGCCTGGCTGTTTCAACAGCTGCCCAACGAATATACGCCCCAGGAAGATCGCGGCGCCTTTTTCGTGCTGATCGAAGGGCCGCCCGGCGCGACCTTTCACTACATGCAGGATTACTACGACGAGATCGAGGCCCGCCTGATGACGCTGGTCGACGCCGGCGACATCAATCAGGTGTCGGTTCGCGGTCCCCGCGGCTTCGGCAATATCGAGAACTTCAATGATGGCATGGCCGTCGTTACGCTCAATGATTGGGGCGATCGACGATCGGCCTGGGATATCCTCGCCGACGTCCGCAGCCGGCTGTCGGATCTGCCCGGCGTCACTGCCACGCCGGTGATGCGCCAGGGCTTTGGCGGCCGGGTCGAGAAACCGATCCAGTTCGTCATCGGTGGCAGCACCTACGAACAGCTGGCCGACTGGCGCGATCGGCTGCTGACTCGCATTCGAAGCGACGACAGCAGCGGCCTCGAGGCGGTGGACAGCGACTACAAGGAAACCCAGCCACAGCTGCGCATCCAGATCGACTACAACCGTGCCGCCGCGCTGGGCGTTACCGTGAGCACCATCGGCAATACCCTGGAGACACTGTTCGGAGGCCGTAACGTCACCACCTATGTCGACGGCGGCGAAGAGTACGACGTCATCCTCGAAGGCGAACGTGACAATCAGCGCGCCCCAAGCTCGCTGGACAACGTGCAGGTACGTTCAGCGGTCAGTGACGAGCTGATTCCGCTGGCAAGCCTGGTGTCGGTGTCGGAATTTGCCGGTGCCAGCGAGCTCAACCGCTTCAACCGAATGCGCGCGATCACGCTCGAGGCCAATCTCCAGGGAGGGGTCGCGATCGGCGACGCGCTGGCCTACCTGCAGGGTATCGCGGAAGAAGAGCTGCCCAGCGAAGCTGGTCATCGACTACAAGGGGCCCTCCCGGGATTACCAGGAAGCCAGCGGTGCGACGACCTTCCTGCTCATCCTGGGCATCGTCGTGGTCTTCCTGGTGCTGGCTGCCCAGTTCGAAAGCTTCGTGCACCCGCTGGTCATCATGCTCACGGTACCGATGGCCATCAGCGGCGCCTTGCTGGGCCTATGGGCCAGCGGGCAGTCCCTCAATATCTACAGTCAGGTGGGGCTGGTCATGCTGGTCGGTCTGGCCGCCAAGAACGGCATCCTGATCGTCGAATTCGCCAATCAGTTGCGTGACGAAGGTCAGGCCTTCTCCGACGCGCTGGTCGAGGCTTCCGTGACTCGGCTCAGGCCCATACTGATGACGACCGTCACCACCATGGCCGGCGCTGTCCCCCTGATCCTGGCTTTCGGCCCTGGTGCCGAATCGCGCATCGTCATTGGCACCGTCATCTTCTGTGGCGTTGCCGCCGCGACGCTGCTGACGCTATTCATCGTTCCGGTGGCCTACAACATGCTAGCGCGACGTACCGGTTCACCCGGCGACATCAGCCGACGTCTCGAACGCGAAATACACGGTCACGAGACACGAGACACGAGACACGAGACCAAGAAATCAATGGGTGAGACTTGGCTACCACACGAGCCTAGCGAGGAACGGAATTGCAACTACACTAGGGTAACCGTAACCATGCTGCTGCAATGGTGCCATTGCATTAGCCAGTCGGGAGGTCATTCCATCGAACCGGAGGGATGAACATGAGTCTGTTCCATCGTGACGACAAGGAAGCCGGGGCTAGCCGTATCGATGAAGACATGGCGGCCGCTGCCGAGCGCGCGCCCCATTTGGGAGATGATCCGATCCGGGAGGAGCCTGCATTGGCACCCGAAGAAGAACCGCTTGAAGAAAGCATCGACGAACCGTCACCCTACGCAACGGCTTATCTGACGCGTGACAGCTGGGCGAGCCGCTCGCGTCGCCGACTGAACGACCAGATCAGCGACACCTGCGAGAGTTGCGACGACTTCGTACAACGCAAGCCTTGGCAGAGTGTCGGTATCGCCGCGTTGGGCGGCGCGCTGATGACCCTGCTGTTGAACCGGCGCTGATAGCCGTTTTCCACTTGATCGGTCACGTGCACCGATCCACACATTGACGAATGGTTAAGGACGATCCATGAGCCGTAATTACCGTGAAGACACGCGCCATTACTACCGGGATGCCAAGCGCCGCGGCCGCAAGAGCCTCGATCGGGCCCGGCATCGCGCCGACGATATCAGCCATGAGCTGGTAGAAAACGCAGAAGAGGCGTGGCGCGAAACTGACGATTACGTTCATCGCAACGCCTGGAGCAGCATGGGTGTTGCCGCCCTCGCCGGGTTTGCCATTGGCTTCCTGGCCGGCCGTCGCTAACTTCCTTCACTGTCGGCCCCGTAGCGGCCGGCAGCCGAGTGTCGGCTGAATGAAACGGCCCCGCAATGCAGTTCATGCATCACGGGGCCGTTTCCGATTCGAGAGTCGGGTACCCCACTGCCTGGTAGACGCAGGACAGCCTCTCAGGCTCAGGTCTGGTCCACTCCCAGACGACCGCCTCTTGCCCAATCTTCCTGCTCGGTTTCCTGAAAAAATATCTGCACCGACTCGGGCGACTGACCGTATGCCTGCACGAAAGCATCGGTGATTCGCTCGGCAAGCTCGCGCTTCTGCTCGACGCTACGGGGGAACTGCTGGATTGTCACAATGGGCATGAAGGACTCCTTCAGGATGAGAAATCGGCACGTTCGATCTGTTCGGCCAAGGCTTCGCGCAAATGGCGTAACGAATCCACATCGCTGCTGTCAGGCCAGAGCCACACTCGTCGCCCCGAAAGATCGATAGCGGAGAGCAGCGGACCCAGCCGAATCAGGCGACACGTCTTCGTTTGCCAGGTACGGGCATCGACCGAGCTTTCCCAGACCGGTCGTTCCCGTTCGTATGCGCAGCGCAGGTACAGCTTCTGCGGCGCCTCGAGATGCTGGCGATACCCCGCCACAATGGCCACCATCGCAATGATGGCAGCAATCCGATAATCGACCCACCAGCTCGCATAGAGTGCCAGTCCCCCTCCCAGCAGGAGTTGAAAGCCCAGCGATAGCCTAGAGCGCTTGATGACGACTGCGGTCAGTGGTTTCGGCATGTTCGACGATCATCTGGACGAGGCGACGCATCTCCGGATCCTGCGGCCATTCGCGACGCATCAGCCAGGTAAAGAGATCCTGGTCTTCCTGGGCCAGCAGCTCACGATAGAGCTCCTTGTCCCCGGCGGGCAGTCCGTCGTAGCAGGCCTCGAGAAACGGCATCAGAAGCAGGTCCAGCTCCCACATGCCGCGTCGGGAATGCCAGTAAAGCCGTCGACGCGTGACATCTTCGTTGTCTGACATGGACTATCCTCGATCCCGTGTACTGAATGAATGTGTCGCGCTGCATTATACCCAAGGGAATCCCCCACCACTATTCGGGAACGCGCGGTGACCGGCTAATGCGTTGTTTTCTCGAAAGTTGCGAAGTATGCTGAGACGACAATAACAGACGTCGGACGCCCATTGTGCGGTCTCCCACCGCCAGGCCGAGGCCTTACGGAGAATGTCGATGACCAAGTCTGAATTGATCGAGCAGATTGCCGCCCGCCGGTCGGAACTGTCGGCGAAGGAGGTCGAAGCCGCGGTGCGTGTCATCCTTGACGACATCACCAACGCCCTGGCAGAGGGCGGGCGCGTCGAAATTCGCGGATTCGGCAGTTTTTCCCTGCATTTTCGCGAGCCCCGCACCGGACGCAACCCAAAGACCGGCGACCCCGTCGATCTCGACGGAAAGTACGTCCCGCATTTCAAACCGGGAAAGGAACTACGCGAACAGGTCAATGCCAGCCGCGCGCTCGGCTATTGATCTTCCCAGTCACTGCAGCCGGCGCAGAGTCGGCGGCTGCCACCGCAATATGTAACGACGGCATGAGCCGTCGGCGGTGCGTCACCAGGAAAACCTATGCGCTGGCTCAAAGGCGTCATTCTCGCCATCATCTTGATCGTCGTGTTGCTGCTGGGCATTCTTTTTGCCGTCAATAACCAGCAGCCGCTGCCTCTGGATCTGATCTGGGTACAGCTGCCCCCGGCTTCGCTGTCGTTGTGGCTTCTGGTCGCTCTCGCCTGCGGCGTCATCCTCGGCATGCTCGCCATGACCGGCATGTATCTGCGGCTGCGAACCCTGCTGACTCGTGCACAACGTCACAACCAGCAACAACGCAAGGAACTCGATCGTCTCCGGACGCAGGAGTTCAAGGAAAGCCCCTGAATGAGCGATGTTCTGCTACTGGCGTTGCTGGTGGCAGCCATCGCCATCGGCTGGTTTCTGGGGCGATGGGAGTCCGGCCGGTTCCGGTCTCGTCCACAGCCGCCGCGCGGTTCGTTGCCGAGGGACTACTTCGTCGGCCTGAACTACCTGCTCAACGAGCAGCCCGATCGCGCGATAGAGACTTTCACCCAGGCCCTGGAAGTCAATAGCGACACGGTCGAAACGCACATCGCGCTAGGCAACCTCTACCGCTCACGGGGAGAAGCCGATCGGGCGGTGCGCATCCATCAGAATCTTCTCGCCCGCCCTGCCCTGACGCCCTCTCAGAGCGGGCAGGTACAGCTCGAACTCTCCCGCGACTTTCTCAATCTCGGCCTGCTGGACAGGGCGGAACGGCTGTTGCTGGCCCTGCAAAAAAGCCATGTCGACGACTCGCAGAAGCTCGCCGCCAAACGCCTGCTGGTCGATCTGTTCGAGCGAGAAAAGGAGTGGGCACAAGCTCTGGAGACCGCCCAGCCACAGCTGGTGCGCCAGGATGCCGATATCCGTCGAGCCGCCGCGCACTGGCATTGCGAACTGGCGAGCCAGCATCGCAACAACAGCAGCCCATCCTTGGCACGCAAGGCGTTGAAGCAGGCTCTGGGTATCGATGACCGCTGCGTTCGGGCCAACTGGATGCTGGGCCAGCTCGAATGGGACATCGGCCAGTATCGTGATGCAGCGCGGTTCTGGCAGCGCGTCCCCGAACAGGACGCCAGCTTCACCGCCATCGTGCTTGAGCCGTTGCGGGATACGTATCGCCTGCTCGACGACGACAACGGCTGGTGGCAGTTTCTGGAAAGGCAATTGCAGCACAACCCGCAGACCACGGTAGTCATGATGGCGGCGGACACACTGAGACAACGACAAGGCGCCGATATCGCCTGCGCCTTCGTCAGCGATCAATTGCGCGAGCATCCCAGCCTGCGCGGGATCGACTATCTGATGGATCTCTATCTCGACGACAGCGATCCTGCAGAGCGCGATCGCCTGGAGCTGCTCAAGCAACACACCCGCCAGTTGCTGAGCATCCGGCCTCGCCACCGCTGCCAACGCTGTGGTTTCGGTACCGAACAATTGCATTGGCAGTGCCCTCGCTGCCGCAGTTGGGGCACCACCAAGCCGGTCGCCGGTCTGGAAGGCGAATGATCACGCTACTGCCAAGAGAGTGAACGCTCGATCTCCGTCAGCGCCGACATCGGGTCTGCTGCCTGAGTGATCGCCCGTCCAATGACCAGATGCGTACTGCCGGCAGCCATCGCGGCCTCCGGCGTCATTACGCGTCGCTGATCCCCCTGCTCGGCCGTCGCGGGACGGATCCCCGGCGTCACCTTGAAAAAGGCCTCGCCACAGAGTTCCGTCAGCCTCGCGCTTTCACGTGCCGAGCAGACGACGCCATCCAGCCCGCTCTCCCGTGTCAGTCTGGCCAGCCGTTCGACCTGGGCCAGCGCATCGCCCGATACGCCTATCTCCTGCAGCTCGTCGTCCGACATGCTGGTCAGCACGGTGACCGCGATGAGATGAGTTTTCAGCCCTCGCTGCGCCAGCCGCTCGGCACTCGCCTCCATCATTCTACGGCCACCGGAGGCATGGACATTGACCATCCATACCCCCAGATCCGCCGTCGCCTCGACGGCACCGGCCACAGTATTGGGAATATCATGAAACTTGAGATCGAGAAAGACCTCGAACCCCCGTTGATGCATGGCCTCGACGGCTGCCGGCCCCGCCCGAGTAAATAGCTCCTTGCCGATCTTGACGCGGCAACGGGCCGGGTCGAGCGCATCGACCAAGGGCAACGCCTGCGACAGGTTGGAATAGTCGAGCGCAATGATGAGCGGCGAGTTCGGGGAAGGCATGAATCGTCTCCGGCATTCGAGTTCGAGCGGAGTATACCGAATGGAAGGCATCTGCGGGGCAGAAGCGAACCGAAGCGCCGCCTGGTACCGTCATGTAGCCATTGTCTTACAATAATCTGCGATATTTACCCATTAATTCCCGAGAACAGCCGTCGATACACAGAGTGAGGGCCGGCCAGAAGCATGACCGGCCTTCATTCATCTTCCTGTTCCGATCAAGGAAATCGATATGAAGACTTTGATTCACGCAGCACTCTTCTCGCTTCTCAGCTTCAGCGCCCTTCCCGCACTGGCGCAGGACGCCCCGGTCAATATCAACGAAGCGTCGGCAGAAGAACTGGCCACCCTCCCCGGCATCGGCGAAGTCAAGGCACAAGCCATCGTCGATGACCGGGAGGCCAACGGCGATTACAAGAGCCTCGAGGACCTGACTCGCGTCGACGGCATCGGTGAAACAACCGTCAGCAACCTGGCCGAAGAAGCGACGCTGTAATCAGCTCCGGGGTCGCCGACGGCCCCGGAACGTCAGTACTTGTAATCCTGTCGATCGTCTCCATCTTGGCTGAACAGGCAGCGTCAACGACGGAGACACCATGCCCCTGCTATTCCTACTGGCGCTTTTCGCTATTGCGGATTTCGCCTTGCTGTTCACCATTGGCGCCAAGATCGGTCTGCTGGCAAGTCTGGCATGGATCATCGTGAGTGCCGCCTTCGGTATTCATCTCATTCGCCGCGAGAGCCTGCTTACGCTTCAGAGAGCTCGTGAACGCATGGCCGCGGGCGAAATTCCCTCTGACGAACTGATGGCCGGCGCCTCGTTCCTGCTCGCCGGCATCCTGTTGATAGCGCCCGGTTTTCTTTCGGACATCGTGGGCCTACTATGCC
Organism: Salinicola salarius; assembly: GCF_002179555.1. Classification (GTDB taxonomy): domain Bacteria; phylum Pseudomonadota; class Gammaproteobacteria; order Pseudomonadales; family Halomonadaceae; genus Salinicola; species Salinicola salarius_A. The sequence continues at coordinate 62,275 of NZ_NHOU01000002.1, forward strand.
TACTCCCCGGCAGCAGCCAGTTAATGCGCCGGTGGTCCGGACGCGGCACGCGACATGCTGGTGGAAGCGGACAGAAGATGCCCGGCGACTGGGACGTTCGCCGACACAAACCCGAGAGCGCTTCCCACCATGAGCAAGCTCCACATGGGAGCACGCCGATCGAAGGGGAGTATCTGGGCAAGGATCGCTGATCCGATCGTCTGCCACACAGACGACACCAGGCGAGAAAATTTTTGGCCCGCCCCTTGAAACCGACCGGCAAGGCCCAATCAAGGCAACAGCGATAGCTTTAGGCCATCAGGCCCATTAACCGGAAGGCTAAGCCTTCACCCCTTGAGCCTCGCTCATGTGGGAACGTGCATTTGCAACATGCAACCATCAGGAGAACGTGAGCAATGAAAATCCGTCCCTTGCACGATCGCGTCATCGTACGTCGCAAAGAAGAAGAGCAGAAAACTGCTGGCGGCATCGTGCTTCCGGGCAGTGCCCAGGAAAAGCCGACCCGCGGTGAAGTCTTGGCCGTGGGCAACGGTCGCATCCTCGAAAGCGGCGAAGTCCGCGCACTGGACGTCAAAGTTGGCGATACCGTGATTTTCAAGGAAGGTTTCGGCGTCGAGAAGCAGAAGGTCGACGGTGAAGAAGTCCTGATCATGAGCGAAAGCGACATTCTGGCCGTCGTCGAAGGCTAATCGTCGCATCGCTCGACGCTTCATTACGATTTCACGTATTACATATTTCACGTATTACATTAGGAAGATCGAACAATGGCAGCTAAACAAGTCAAGTTCTCTGATGATGCTCGCAAGCGCATGGCGCGTGGCGTCAACGTTCTCGCCGATGCCGTCAAGGCTACGCTGGGCCCGAAAGGCCGCAATGTCGTTCTGGAAAAATCCTTCGGCTCACCGACCGTGACCAAGGACGGCGTTTCTGTCGCCAAGGAAATCGAACTGAAGGACAAGTTCGAAAACATGGGCGCACAGATGGTCAAGGAAGTCGCTTCCAAGACCTCCGACGCTGCCGGTGATGGCACCACCACCGCAACCGTCCTGGCACAGGCCATCGTCAACGAAGGTCTGAAGGGCGTTGCTGCCGGCATGAACCCGATGGACCTGAAGCGCGGCATCGACAAGGCCGTCGTCGAGGCTGTCAAGCACATCCAGTCGCTCTCCGTGCCGTGCACCGACTCCAAGGCTATCGCTCAGGTCGGCACGATCTCCGCCAATGGTGATGCTCGCATCGGTGAGATCATCGCGGAAGCAATGGAAAAAGTCGGCAAGGAAGGCGTCATCACCGTCGACGAAGGTCGCGGCTTCGAAGACGAGCTGGAAGTCGTCGAAGGCATGCAGTTCGATCGCGGCTACCTCTCCCCCTACTTCGTGACCAACCAGGACACGATGGCGGTCGAGCTCGAAGATCCGTACCTGCTGCTGGTCGACAAGAAGATTTCCAACATTCGCGAACTGCTGCCGGTTCTGGAAGCCGTCGCGAAATCAGGCAAGCCGCTGGCCATCATCGCTGAAGACATCGAAGGCGAAGCGCTGGCAACACTGGTCGTCAACAACATGCGCGGCATCGTCAAGGTCGCTGCGGCCAAGGCGCCCGGCTTCGGCGATCGCCGCAAGGCCATGCTGCAGGACATCGCCATCCTGACCGGTGGCACCGTGATTTCCGAAGAAGTCGGTCTGAGCCTTGAGCAGGCCAACCTCGACCACCTGGGCAGCGCCAAGCGCATCACCATGTCCAAGGAAAACACCACCATCATCGATGGTGCTGGCGTCGAGTCCGACATCGAAGCCCGTGTCGCCCAGATTCGTGCCCAGATCGAAGAAACCTCTTCCGATTACGATCGCGAAAAGTTGCAAGAGCGTGTTGCCAAGCTGGCAGGCGGCGTTGCGGTCATCCGTGTCGGTGCTGCTACCGAGTTCGAGATGAAAGAGAAGAAGGCTCGCGTCGAAGACGCGCTGCACTCGACTCGTGCCGCTGTCGAAGAAGGTGTCGTGCCTGGTGGCGGTACCGCCATGGTTCGCGTCCTGACGCTGATCCAGGGTCTGACCGGCGACAACGAAGACCAGACTCACGGTATCGCCATTGCGCTGCGCGCCATGGAAGCGCCGCTGCGCCAGATCGTGACCAACGCTGGCGAAGAAGCTTCCGTCGTCGTCAATCGCGTCAAGGATGGCGAAGGCAACTTCGGCTACAACGCACAGACCGGCGAGTACGGCGACCTGTTCGAAATGGGCGTTCTCGATCCGGCCAAGGTCACGCGTACCGCACTGCAGTCCGCAGCTTCCGTTGCCGGTCTGATGATCACCACCGAAGCCATGGTGGCCGAAGATCCGGAAGACGCACCGGCAGGTGGCGGCGCACCGGACATGGGCGGTATGGGTGGCATGGGCGGCATGATGTAAATCATCGCCCCGCCATCACCTGATTTTTCAGACTGTTGAAAGGTTCAGGTATCATGGAAAGCCCCGCCATTGGCGGGGCTTTTTTTGTTCTCGAGCCGAGCGTTCGAGGCTACATGATCGTGCCTTTTCTCGCCCTTTTGCCTGCAGGAGTTTTCGCGCATGCTGAATCGCATCCGCATCGTTCTCGTCCAGACTTATCATCCTGGCAATATCGGTGCCAGCGCGCGCGCCATGAAGACCATGGGTTTGAGCGATCTGGTACTGGTCGCACCCCGCCAGTTTCCGGCCGAGGAAGCCACTCGGCTTGCCGCTGGCGCTACCGACCTCCTCGACAGCTGTCGCGTCGTCGGTTCTCTCTCCGAGGCCATCGGTGATTGCGTTCAGGTCATCGGCGCCAGCGCCCGCCTACGCAGCCTGCCATTGCCCTGCTATCACGCGCCGGATCGAATGGCCGCCGAACTCTGGCAGCGATTGCCGGAAGGGCCGGTTGCCATCGTCTTCGGGCGGGAGCGCTACGGATTGACCAACGAGGAAATCGGTCACTGTACCCACCAGTTGAACATCCCCGCCAATCCGGACTATGGCGTGCTCAACCTCTCCCAGGCGGTGCAGATCGTCGCCTACGAGACGTTCCGACAGTCTCGAACCCAAGAAGCATATCAAGCTCCCAGAGCCAATGGCCCCTACCCGACAGTGGAACAATTGGAATACTTCTACGATCACCTGCATCGCGCCTTGGATAGCGCCGGATTTCTGACACAGCCTCACGCCAAGACCGAATCTCATCTGCGCGCCCTGTTTACTCGCGCCGAACCCAGCCGCAAGGAGCTGTCGATTCTCCGCGGGGTACTCAATGCCCTGGAGAGCCGTAACCCATCCGAATGAAACCCGACGACAAAGGTCCTCGGCTCGCGCACAAAAAGCGCCCATAAAAAAACAGCGCCCGGAGGCGCTGTTTTTCATGAGAGAGAACGGATTCGGAGAATCAGTCCTGGCCCATCTGCTGCTTAATCAGATCACCGATGGTAGTCGGGCCGTTCGGCTCAGCTTCCTGATCCCGCTTGCCACCAGTACTGCGACGCGGCTCGACCTGATCCTTCGCCTTGATGGACAGGTTGATGACGCGGCTCTTACGATCGACGTTGACGATCTTGGCTTCGACGCTGTCGCCTTCGTTCAGCACGTTGCGAGCGTCTTCGACGCGGTCAGCGCTGATCTCGGAAGCCTTGAGCACGGCCACGACATCAGTCGCCAGCTCGACATGGGCTTCCTTGGCGTCGACTTCGACGATGCGGCCCGTGACGATGGAGCCCTTGTCGTTGACGGCCAGGAACTCGGAGACCGGGTCGGACTCGAGCTGCTTGATGCCCAGCGAGATGCGCTCGCGCTCCGGATCGATCGAGAGGATGACCGCTTCCGCTTCGTCGCCCTTCTTGAACTGACGAACGGCTTCTTCGCCGGTCTCGCTCCAGGAGATATCGGAGAGGTGAACCAAGCCGTCGATGCCGCCTTCCAGACCGATGAAGATACCGAAGTCGGTGATCGACTTGATGGTACCGGCAACGCGGTCGCCCTTGTTGTAACGAGCGCTGAAGTCTTCCCACGGGTTGGTGGTGCACTGCTTGATACCCAGGGAAATACGGCGACGCTCTTCGTCGATGTCCAGAACCATGACTTCGACTTCGTCACCGACCTGAACCACCTTGGACGGATGGATGTTCTTGTTGGTCCAGTCCATTTCGGAAACGTGAACCAGACCTTCGACACCCTCTTCCAGCTCGGCAAAGCAGCCGTAGTCGGTCAGATTGGTGACGCGGGCGTTGACTTTCATGCCTTCCGGATAGCGGTCGACGATATTGACCCACGGATCTTCGCCCAGCTGCTTCAGACCCAGCGATACGCGGTTGCGCTCGCGGTCGAACTTCAGCACCTTGACATTGATCTCGTCGCCAACGGCCACGATTTCGCTCGGATGCTTGATACGCTTCCAGGCCATGTCGGTGATGTGCAGCAGGCCGTCGACGCCACCGAGATCCACGAACGCGCCGTAGTCGGTCAGGTTCTTGACGATACCATTGATCTGCTGGCCTTCCTGCAGGGTGGCAAGCAGTGCTTCACGCTCGGCACTGTTCTCGGCTTCGAGAACGGCACGGCGGGAAACGACGACGTTGTTGCGCTTCGGATCGAGCTTGATGACCTTGAAGTCCAGCTCTTTGTGCTCCAGGTGCGCGGTATCGCGAACCGGACGCACGTCGACCAGTGAACCCGGCAGGAAGGCACGGATGGAGGCGACATCGACGGTGAAACCGCCCTTGACCTTACCGTTGATCACGCCCTTGACGATCTCGTCCTTCTCGAAGGCCGCTTCCAGTTCCTTCCACGCTTCGGCACGCTTGGCCTTCTCGCGTGACAGGCGGGTCTCACCGAAGCCATCTTCCACGGCTTCCAGCGCGACCTTGACTTCATCACCGATCGCGATGGTCATTTCACCATTGTCGTCGCGGAACTGCGCGACGGGGATCTGCCCTTCGGACTTCAACCCGGCGTTGACGGTGATCCAGTCGCCTTCGATGTCAACCACGGTTGCCATGACGATGGCACCGGGTTCCATGTTGATGTCCTGGAGAGACTGTTCAAACAACTCAGCAAAGCTTTCGCTCATGTGATTCCTACGTGATCAACGTTGATGACGGTCATACCGTCTTCCTCCGTACCACCAGCGAGCACGGGCCTTATCGACATATCCCTGGGGATGTTGGCGCTGGTTCGACCTGCAACGACTTGTCAGTCGGATCATTGCACGTCATGACATCTTGCCAGGGTCCCCGGTAGCGGAAGTGCGTCGTCGGCTTTTGCCACGAACCGGATGTCAGACCAAAAATTGGCGCTAGACCAGGTTTCGTTCGGCGAGCAGCGTCTCGATACGCTCCACGACTTCCGGTATATCCAGCTGCGTCGTGTCCAGCTCTACCGCATCTTCGGCGGGTTTGAGCGGGGCCACGGCGCGCTGCATATCACGCGCATCGCGCGCTTTGATTTCTTCCAAAAGGGTCGAGAGTCTAGCATCTTCACCCACCTGCTGCAATTGCAGCAGGCGTCGCCTGGCACGCTCTTCGGCGGAAGCGGTGAGATAGATCTTGAGCGGCGCATCGGGAAAGACCACCGTCCCCATATCGCGACCATCGGCCACCAGCCCCGGCGCCTGATAAAAATCGCGCTGACGCTGCAGCAACGCATTGCGTACCGGTGGCAGCGCCGCCACTTGGGAAGCGGCGTTGCCGACCCCCTCGCTGCGAATCGCCGTGGTCACGTCGTCGCCTTCCAGCAGGATCCGCATCGCGCCATTCTCGACCGCGAACACCACATCGAGATTCTGGGCCTGCTCGGAGAGCGCCTGCGCATCATCGACGGCGATGCCATGGCGCAATGCCGACAGCGCCGTCAAGCGATAGAGCGCGCCGGAGTCCAGCAGATGCCAGCCCATGTGCTCGGCAATCATCCGGCTGATGGTGCCTTTTCCGGCCCCGCCCGGACCGTCGATGGTCAGAACCGGTGCTAGCTGGGTCGGTGCTAGCTGGGTCATGTCGATGTCTCCGTCAGTTCCAGCCCCACCTTGTTGGCCAGCGCGACGAAACCCGGGAAGGAGGTCGCCACGTTGGCACAGTCATCGATCACCACAGGCTCGCTGGCACGCAGTGCGGCAACGGCGAAAGCCATGGCGATACGGTGATCGCCCAGGCTATCCACCTGTCCGCCACCGTAGTTGGCACCATCATCGGCCCGGCCGACGACATCGATGCCGTCTTCGTAGACCGTCGTGTCGACGCCGAGAACGGTAAGGCCGTCGGCCATCGCCTGGATCCGGTCGGACTCCTTGACGCGAAGCTCTTCGGCGCCACGCAGCCGCGTCGTGCCCTCGGCGTTGGCCGCCGCGACGAACAGCGCCGGAAACTCGTCGATTGCCAGCGGCACCTGATCGAGCGGGATATCGATACCCTTCAGCGGTGCGTAGCGGATGTGCAGGTCGGCGACCGGCTCGCCACCGACCTCACGCGGATTCTCCAACTGTAGATCGGCTCCCATCGCCTTGAGGATGTTGATCACGCCGATACGCGTCGGATTGACCCCGACATGCTCGAGCAAGAGATCCGATCCCGGCGTAATGGCCGCTGCTACCAGGAAGAAGGTCGCCGAGGAAATATCCGACGGCACATCGATGGGCGCACTGGTCAGCTCGCCTCCGCCCTGCAGCGTCGCCAGGTCGCCGTCGCGGACGACCTTGTAGCCGAAGCCATTGAGCATGCGTTCGGTATGGTCACGCGTCGGCGCCGGCTCGCGCACGCGCGTTTCGCCCTCGGCATAGAGACCCGCCAGCAGCAGGCAGGATTTGACCTGCGCGCTGGCCATCGGCATGTCGTAATGGATGCCTTTCAGCGGCTGCCCACCGTGGATCCGGAGCGGGGGACGCCCCCCTTCCGCGGTATCGATCTTCGCCCCCATCAGGCGCAGCGGATCGGCCACCCGGGCCATCGGCCGCTTGGTCAACGAGGCATCGCCGGTCAGCTCGGTATCGAAGGCCTGGCCGGCCAGCAGACCGGCAAACAGACGCATGGCGGTACCGGAGTTGCCTACGTAGATCGGCCCGGCCGGCTTTTTCAGCCCGTGCAGACCCACGCCATGGATTGTCACTCTACCCTGATGCGGACCTTCGATGGCGACACCCATGTCGCGGAAGGCTTGCAGCGTTGCCAGGCTATCCTCGCCCTCGAGAAAACCCTTGACCTCGGTGACGCCACTGGCCAGTGCGCCGAGCATGATCGAGCGGTGAGAGATAGACTTGTCGCCGGGAACGCGAATCCGGCCATTGACCGAACCGCCGGGCGACACCCGGTACTGAACCTGTCGTGCTTCCATGGTCTGATAACTCGTCTGATTCAACAGCGTTTCAAAATAGTGTCTGGCGTGACTGGCACGGTCGAACGTACCCAGCATGGCGTCGCTGTCGCCCTGCTCCACCGCCGTTCGCAGCCGGGAGAGCCCGGCCTCGAAATCGTCCAGCGCCGCCAGCAACGCACTGCGATTGGCGGTGAAGATATCGCGCCACATGACCGGATCACTGCCGGCAATACGGGTAAAGTCGCGGAACCCGCCGGCGGCATAGCGAAAGATCTCCAGCCGTTCGTCCTGCCGTGCCAGCGTATCGACCAGCGAAAACGCCAACAGGTGCGGCAGGTGGCTGGTTCTCGCCAGGACCTGATCGTGCCGGTCCACCGGCATTTCCAGCACGTCGGCACCGCAGCGTTGCCACAGCGCACGCACCGCAGCAACGGCTGTCGGCGCCGTGCCAGCCTCCGGTGTCAGGATGACCTTGTGATGACGATAGAGCGCCGGATTGGCCGCAGCCACGCCACTTTTCTCGGAGCCGGCGATGGGATGGCCAGGAACGAAATTGGTCGGCAGATGGCCGAAGGCTTCCCGTGCGGCATCGCAGACGCGACGCTTGGTACTGCCGACATCGGTCAGGATCTGCTCGTCGATCAGCGGCGACAGCTGCGCGAAGACCTGCTTCATGGCCAGCACCGGCACCGCCAGCACGATGATGTCGCTCCGAGCGACCAACGGCGCCAGTTCGCCACCGCCCTCGTCGATCACGCCCAGCTCGAGTCCGGTCGCGATCTCGTCCCGATCACGGTCACAAGCCAGGATGCGCCCGGCATAGCCGTTGGCCTTGAGCGCCGCGGCCAGCGAACCGCCGATCATGCCCAGCCCCACGATCAGCAGCGTCGCCTCTCCTGTTGGCGTATCTCCGGCCCGCACCTTACAGCACACCTACCGGGTAGGAGCCCAGCACTTTCATGTCCTGGGCACAGTTGCGCACTTCATCCAGCACACGGGCGATCTCGGGCTGATCGACATGTCCCTTGAAGTCGATGAAGAACACGTAGTTCCAGGCCCCGGTACGGGACGGACGCGTTTCCAGCCGCGTCATGTCGACACGGTGGCGATGGAACGGCTCGAGCAGATCGTGCAGCGCGCCCGGCTCGTTACGCATGGCGACCACGATGGAAGTCTTGTCGGTGCCGGATGGCGGGACCAACTCATTGCCGATGATCAAAAACCGCGTGGAGTTGTCCGGCCGATCCTCGATCTTCTCGGCGACGTGGTCGAGCCCGTAGAGCTGGGCGGCCATATCGCCCGCGATGGCGGCGCTGTGCCATTCGGTCTTGACCAGCCGCGCGGCCTCCGCGTTGGAGGATACCGCCACACGCTCGGCGTGCGGATAGTGCGCGTCCAGCCACTTGCGGCACTGGGCAAAGGATTGCGGATGCGAGTAGATGCGCGAGATCTTGTCCTGGCGCGTAATGCTCGATATCAACAGGTGATGATGGATACGCAACACGACCTCGCCGCTGATATGCAGACCGGAATCCATGAACGAATCCAGCGTGTTGTTGACCACGCCCTCGGTGGAGTTCTCCACCGGCACCACGCCATAGTTGACCGCGCCCGCCTCGACCTCGCGGAACACTTCGTCGATCGCGGCCATCGGCAGGCTGATCGCGCTATGCCCGAAATGCTTGAGCGCCGCCTGCTGGGTAAAGGTCCCCTCCGGGCCGAGATAAGCCACCTTGATCGGCTTCTCCAGCGCCAGGCAGGCCGACATGATCTCGCGGAACAGGCGTGCCATTTCCTCGCTGTGCAGTGGCCCGGGATTGCTTTCCATCACCCGGCGCAGGACCTGAGCCTCGCGCTCCGGCCGATAGAACACGGCGTCCGGATCATCCGCCGTCTTGACGTGGGCGACCTGCTGGGCGCAATCGGCGCGCTCGCTGATCAGCCGCAGCAGTTCGCTGTCGATGGTATCGATACGTTGCCGCAGGGCTGCAAGGTCCAGCGGCGAATTCGAGGAGTCACTCATGACCGTATCCTGAAGGAGGTGGGTGACGCCCCGCTTAACCGCGGCGGCGCTCGAAATCCTGCATGAACGTGGTCAGCGCCTGCACGTCGGCTTCGCTGACCGCATTGTAGAGGCTCGCACGCATGCCGCCGACGCTGCGGTGCCCCTTGAGATTCAGCAACCCTTCCGACTCGGCCTCACTGAGAAAGACCGAATTCAGCGACTCGTCCGCCAGCGTGAACGGCACGTTCATGATCGAGCGGTTGGTCGGGTCGATCGGGTTGGCATAGAAATCGCTGTTATCGATCATCGAATAGAGCGCCTCGCACTTGCGGCGGTTGATCGCCTCCATCTCGGCCAGGCCACCGATATCCTGCTTGAGCCAGTGAAATACCAGGCCGGCCAGATACCAGGCGTAGGTGGGCGGCGTGTTGATCATCGAGTCGTTTTCGGCGTAGACCTTCCACCCCAGCAGCGACGGCGTCTGCGGCAGAGCGCGCTCGAGCAGGTCGTCGCGGACGATAACCACGGTGATACCGGCAGGGCCGATGTTCTTCTGCGCGCCGGCATAGATGACGCCATAGCGGCTCACATCCAGCGGCGCCGACAGGATCGACGACGACATGTCGCACACCAGCGGCACGGAAACCTCTGGCGTGTAGTCGTATGCCAACCCGCCGATGGTCTCGTTGTGACAGTAGTGCAGGTAGGCGGCATCGCTCGAGAGCGAAATGTCATCCGGGCGCGGCACGTGGACGTAACCGTTGTTGCGCGTCGACCCGGCGATATGGGAAGCGGCGAGGTGATCCGCCTCCTTGATCGCCTTGGACGACCAGATGCCGGTATCCAGATAGTTGGGCGTACCGCCCTGCCCGAGCAGGTTGAGCGGCACGCAGGCAAACTGCATGGTGGCGCCGCCCTGCATGAACAGCACGCGGTAGTTGTCAGGAATCGCCAGCAGATCGCGCAGGTCCTGCTCGGCCTGAGCAGCGACTGCTTCGAACGTCGGGCTGCGATGACTCATTTCCATCACCGATAGCCCCTGGCCCCGATAGTCGAGCAACTCTTCGCGGGCGCGTTCCAGAACGGCGGTCGGCATCGCCGCCGGGCCAGCACAGAAATTATGCAGACGTGTCATCGTCAAGGTTTCCCGATTCAAGCCTAAAAGCCACTTACACCACTACTCAGAAACACGCCCCGGAGACGCTCTCGGGGCACCAGCTGCCTACTCGCGTTCGTCACCGGGCTCGGCAGCGTCCGCATCGGCAGGCGGCGTCTCTTCCGCCAGATCCACGGCGACCTCGTCTTCCGCCAACTCCTCCTCGCTCGGTTCGTCTACGCGAACCGTCTTCACCAGACGCTCGTCGTCGCCGGTGCGAATCAGAGTGACACCCTGGGTGTTACGCGAGCTGATCGAGACTTCGGAGACACGGGTACGCACCAGCGTGCCTCGATCGGTGATCAGCATCATTTCGTCGCTGCTGCGAACCTGCATCGCCGCGACCAGCGCACCGTTGCGGGCCGTGGCCTGCATCGCGATCACGCCCTGACCGCCGCGTCCACGGATCGGGAACTCCTCGAGCCGGGTGCGCTTGCCATAGCCGTTTTCCGAAGCCGTCAGGATATAGATCTGCTCGTCATTGACGCTGCCGCCTTCACCGTCATTGGCGTCGGCCTCGTTATCCGCATCCGCATCGATGGTCTGGCTCTGCGGAATGATCAGACTGATCACCTCGGCCCCATCGAGCAGGCGCATGCCGCGCACGCCGCGAGCGGTACGGCCCATCGGACGAACATTGCCCTCTTCGAAGCGGATCGCCTTGCCATTGGAGGACAAGAGCATGACATGATCCGAACCGGAGGTGATCGCCGCACCGACCAGACGATCGCCCTCGTCGAGATCCAGCGCAATCAGGCCCACGCTACGCGGCCGGGAGAACTGATCCAGCGTTGTCCGCTTGACCGTACCGTTAGCGGTAGCGAAGAAGATGTAGCTGTCTTCCCGATACTCGCGCACCGGGAGGACCGCACTGATCGACTCGCCGGCATCCAGCGGCAGCAGGTTGACCAGCGGCTTGCCGCGGGAGCCTCGGCTGGCATTGGGCATCTCGTAGGTCTTGAGCCAGTACACCTTGCCGCGGCTGGAGAACAGCAGCATGGTGTCGTGGGTCGAGGCCACTACCAGATGCTCGATGACGTCTTCGTCCTTCATGCTGGTCGCCGACTTGCCGCGACCGCCCCGTTTCTGCGCCTGGTAATCGGAGATCGGCTGCGTCTTGGCATAACCGCCACGGGACAGCGTGACCACCATGTCCTCCTCGGCGATCAGATCTTCCATGGACAGGTCGAGACGGCTGGTGTGAATCTCGGTCCGGCGCGCGTCGCCGTACTGGTCGCGGATCGCTTCCAGTTCCTCGCGGATCACCTCCAGCAGACGATCCGGCGAGGCGAGAATGTGATTGAGCTCGGCGATGCGTTCGAGAATGCTCAGGTACTCGTCGAGCAGCTTCTCCGTCTCCAGGCCGGTCAGGCGATGCAGGCGCAGCTCCAGAATGGCCTGCGCCTGGGCTGGCGAGAGCCGATAGAGCTGGCTGTCGTCGGTCAGGCCATAGCCTTCCTCGAGATCCTCCGGCTTGCAGGACGTCGCGCCGGCGCGCTCGAGCATGCCGGTCACCTGCCCCGGTTGCCAGTCGCGGGCGAGCAGCTTTTCCTTCGCTTCGGCAGCGTTCGGCGAGGCCTTGATCAGTTCGATCACCTCGTCGATGTTGGAGATCGCGACCGTCAGGCCTTCGAGAAGATGCCCACGCTCGCGGGCCTTCTTCAATTCGAACAGCGTGCGCCGCGTCACCACTTCGCGGCGATGCCGCACGAACGCTTCCAGCAGCTGCTTGAGGTTCAGTGTCTTGGGCTGACCATCGTCGAGGGCGACGATGTTGATCCCGAACACGTTCTCGAGCTGGGTATGGGCGAACAGGTTGTTGACGACGACATCGCCGGATTCGCCGCGCTTGACCTCGATCACCACGCGCAGCCCTTCCTTGTCGGACTCGTCGCGCAGCTCGGCGATGCCCTCGATCCGCTTCTCCTTGACCAGTTCGGCGATCTTCTCGATCAGCCGCGCCTTGTTGACCTGGTAGGGAAGCTCGGTGATGACGATATGGTCACGACCGCTCTTCTTGTCGAACTCGACGGTATGCTTGGCGCGCACGTAGATGCGCCCGCGGCCGGTGCGGTAGGCCTCGAGAATACCGGCGCGGCCGTTGATGATACCGGCGGTCGGAAAGTCCGGGCCGGGGATGTACTCCATCAGGTCATCGACCGTCAGCGTGTAATCCTCGATCAGCGCCAGACAGCCGTTGATCACCTCCACCATGTTGTGCGGCGGAATATTGGTCGCCATGCCGACGGCGATGCCGGAGGCACCGTTGATCAGCAGATTCGGCACCTTGGTCGGCAGCACCTCGGGGATCCGCTCGGTGCCATCGTAGTTGTCGACCCAGTCGACGGTATCCTTTTCGAGATCGGCGAGCAGTTCATGCGACAGGCGCGCCATGCGCACTTCGGTATAACGCATTGCCGCCGCGTTATCGCCGTCGATGGACCCGAAGTTGCCCTGCCCATCGATCAGCACGTGGCGCATCGAGAAGTGCTGTGCCATGCGGACGATGGTGTCGTAGACCGCACTGTCACCGTGGGGATGATATTTACCGATCACATCGCCGACCACGCGCGCCGACTTCTTGTATGGCTTGTTCCAGTCGTTGCCGAGCTCGTGCATCGCGTAGAGCACACGACGATGGACCGGCTTCAAGCCATCGCGGACGTCGGGCAGCGCGCGCCCGATGATGACGCTCATCGCGTAGTCCAGATAGGACTGCTTGAGCTCGTCCTCGATGTTGACTGGCAGAATTTCTCTGGCGATATCACCCATGGGTCGTCAAATCCTTTGCACCGCTGCCACGCCCGGAGTCCGGCCGTGGCAGCGTTAATAAAGCCCTGGCTAGGCGGCCAAGTGGCTCAGCCACACAATCACGGGATCATACCATTTCAGGGACTTCAAAGGCAGGCGTTGACGCGCTTTGACCCGGTTTTCTACTTCGTTTCAGCCACATCGACGACCAAGGGTCCCAATCGCTCCGCCCATTCCCCTTCCATCGGAATCACCTGGCCGCTTTGCTGGTCCAGCAACACGAAGGTCAGCTTAGCCGATGCGACCAGCTCACCGCTGCCGACATGGGTAATGCGATGGCCGACCACCCCGCTGCGCCCGCCAAGCCGGGTCAGGCAGGTCTCGACCTCGAGGTCGTCGTTCATGACGGCCGCGCGCCGGTAATCGATATTGAGATTGACCGCGACCAGCGCCACGCCTCTTGCCAAGCCTTCGGCAAACTCCGGGTGCGCGTCGACATAGGCCCAGCGCCCTTCTTCCAGAAACTCCAGATAGCGGGCGTGATTGACGTGGCCGTAGCCATCGAGATGAAAGCCGCGAACGCGCACGGCAGTCACGGTAGTGCGTGAATCCATGGTATCTCTCCTGTTGATGCAAAGTCTCGTCGTAGCTCGTAGCTCGTAGCTCGTAGCTCGTAGCTCGAAAACATACGCCCGTTTGAAACAGACGCGCAAATATCGACGCGCAACCTTGGTGGTAACACCTGGGTCGTTTCGCCATAATATGCCTCCTTTCAAACGGATCGGGCGCATGTGGTTCAAGCATTGTCATCTGTATCGCTGCCATGACACCGAGGTTCTCTCCGTCGAGGATCTGGAAACCGCGCTGGCAGAATTTGCGTTTCGCCCCGTCTCCCCGCGTGAAGCACGCCGGGTTGGCTGGAGCGCACCGGCCGGCCGCCGCAGCGAACAACGCGTACACGAAATTCAGGGGCATCGACTGCTGTCGATGCTGCGCCAGGAGCGTCTGCTGCCGGCCGCGGTCGTCAATGACGAAGTCAACGAGCGTAGCGAGGCACGCGAGCAGGCCGAAGGGCAGCCACTCTCGCGCCGGGAGCGCCAACTGCTCAAGGAGCAGGTGATGGAGGAACTGCTGCCGCAGGCCTTCACCCGGACGCAGCGCGTCGAACTGTGGTGGGACACCCGCAAGCAGCTGATCGGCATCAACGCCTCCAGCCGCAAGCGTGCCGAAGAAGTGCTCGATCTGCTGCGTCAGACGCTCGGCTCGTTGAAGGTGACACCGCTGGCGACGAAAACGCCGCCCTCTCGCGGCATGACCCAGTGGTTGAGCGACCCCGCCAGCCGCCCCGCCAGCTTGCTGCTCGGCGATCAGGTCGAGCTGCGCGCCGCCGAGGACGACGGCGTGCTGCGCGCGCGCCAGGTCGACCTCGACAGCGAAGAGATCCAGTCGCTGCTCGAGAACGGGCGCCAGGCGAGCCAGCTCAGTCTGGGCAGCGAAGGTCAGCTCCGCGTGATGCTGCATGACGACCTGGCGCTCAAGTCGCTGCAGTTCGACGACGCCCTGCTGGACGAAGCCAGCCAGAGCGACGACGGTGAAGATCCGATCATCAGTCTGGAGACGGACTTCGCCTTGATGTCCCAAACCTTGGCTACCTTCGTCACCCAACTGATCGAATGGCTGGGTGGCGAAGCCGACCCGGCAGCCCCGACACCATGACGCTCCGTTTCGATACCGACAAAGGCGCAGCCCCCTCCCAGGGCACCGCGGCCGGCAATTCGCATGGCAACCCGCACAGCGCCGAAGCGGCCATCGATCTCGATCGCTTTGCCGATATCCGCCCCTATCACGACGAAGAGGTAGCGGCGGTACTGGCCCGGCTGGCGCACGACAGCGAACTGCTGGATGCGATCACCCGGTACCGGCTGCCACGGCTGTCGCGCTTCGCCCCGCCGCTGGCGCGCAAGCTGGCCAGCTTCCGGATCCAGCGCGAGGTCCGCAACGTCTCGACGGTGCGCGACTTCCAGTTGCGCATCGCCGAATACATGGCGCACATGATCGCCAGCACCACCCGAGGATTCGAAGTCAAAGGTCTGGATCGACTGTCGTCGGATCAGGCCTATCTGTTCATCGGCAACCATCGCGATATCGCCCTCGACCCGGCCTTCGTCAACTACGCGCTCTATACGGAAGGGCATGACACCGTCCGTATCGCCATTGGCGACAACCTGCTGCAGAAGCCGTTCGTGACCGACCTGATGCGGCTCAACAAGAGCTTCATCGTGCCGCGCTCGGTCAAGGGCAAACGGGCGATGCTGGCAGCGTATCAGTCACTATCCGGTTATATCCGTCTCTCGATCACCGACGACAATCACTCGGTCTGGCTGGCCCAGCGGGAAGGCCGGGCCAAGGATGGCGTCGACCGCACCGACAGCGCCATCGTCAAGATGCTGGCCATGGCACGGCGCCTGGAAGAAGGCGACAGCGATATCGGCGCCGCCGTGCGCGAGCTCAAGATCGTGCCGGTCTCGATCAGCTACGAGTACGACCCCTGCGCCATCAACAAGGCCCGCGAGCTGCATGCCAAGGAGACCGACGGCGCCTACAAGAAGGTGGAATTCGAGGACATCCTCTCCATCGTCGCCGGGATCACCGGCGACAAGGGACGCGTCAAGCTGGTGTTCGGCACGCCGCTCTCGGCGGATTTCGACAACGCCGATGACGTCGCCGCAGAGATCGACCGTCAGGTGCTGGAAAACTACCCGATCTTCCCCAGCCATCGGCTCGCGCTGGCCGAAACCGGACTGGCTCCGGATCTGGTCGACCTTTCCGGCGTGACAGCGGGCGATCGCGAGCGTTTCCAGGCGCAGCTATCCCAAGTGCCGGACGAACTGCGGCACTGGTGGCTGATGCAGTACGCCAACCCCATTCTGAACCGCGCCGGCCGAGCCCACGGCCGGGAAGCCCAGTCCTGACACCCGCATACCGTTGACCCAACCGCCATCGCTC
Organism: Salinicola salarius; assembly: GCF_002179555.1. GTDB lineage: Bacteria > Pseudomonadota > Gammaproteobacteria > Pseudomonadales > Halomonadaceae > Salinicola > Salinicola salarius_A. The sequence goes on from NZ_NHOU01000002.1 coordinate 78,497, forward strand.
CTTGCGATGGCGGTTTTCCTGATGCCTCACCCCTTTTCCGCGCCCGCTACCCAGCCTTTCTCTTCTATCGAATCGAATCGAATCGAATCGAACCAAACCGAACCAAATCGAACCGAACCAAATCGAACCGTATCAAGCTCGGCTCGGCTCGGCTCGGCTCGGCTTGGCCAAAAACAGCTCCCCTGAGCTGACTTTATCGCTGCCCATCGATCCCGTGCTGGCGTGATCGCAGGAAATTTCTTAAAATACGCTTAAATTTAGCCAGCTAATTAGCATCTTTAACGTTTCCAGCCATGAATGCTCCTCTCGATTCCGCCACCACTTCCCCGGCCGAGGCCAGAACGCTCGATGCCGACAGCGTGCTTTCGGCAACCCAGCCGCCGCCACCGTCATCAACCTCATTTCCAACGATCCTGACGCCACCGCTGATCACGCCAAGGACACTGCAACGCGGCGAAGGTCTGCTCAAAGCCGATGTCGTCCTCAAGACCCATGCGGGCCAGCCCGTGATCTGCAAGGACTACGGCCGCTACGCCGGCAGCTGGCTGGCAGTTCCCGCACGCCTGCTGCTGCGCCACGAGGCACGCATTCTGGAACGCCTGCGCCACTGGCCTCACGCGCCCAAGGTGGTCGGTCAGGTCGGCAAGCTCGCGTTATTGCTGGAGTACGTGCCCGGCGAGATGCTGAGCGAAGCGGCAGATCCCACGAGCCCGATCTACTTCGCCCAGTTGATGACCGTGCTGACCTCCCTGCACCGCAGCTCGATCGTGCATAACGACATACGAGGTTCCAACATCATCGTGAGCCGGGGTCGCGTGGTGCTGATCGATTTTGCCTCGGCGATCTATCTGCCCGGCGGGCGACTGCTGCGCTTTCTGCTCCGCCCCCTGCGGCGCAGCGACCTCGCCGGCGGGCTCAAGCTCAAGGCCCGGCTGACTGGCGAAGCCCTCACGCCGGAGGAGGCTCGCCTGCGTCGCAAACCGGCCTGGATCAGAGGTCTCCAGCACGCCTGGAAACGCCGCTTGCTACCCCGGCTCAAGCGCCATTCGCGAGCGCAGCACGACGAAACACGGTGAGGCCATCTTATCGTTGATACTCGACGCTCTCCTGCCTACTTGCGCCAGAAGAACGGCATCAACAGCACCAGCACGGTGAGGATCTCGAGACGCCCCATCAGCATGCCGAGGGAAAGCAGCCATTTGGCGGCAGCCGGCAGCGAGGCGAAATTGCCGGCCGGCCCGATCGTCTCCCCCAGCCCCGGGCCGACATTGGCCAACGCCGTGGCCGCGCCGGTAACCGCCGTGACCATGTCGAGCCCCAGCACGGCCAGCGCCAGCGAGAGGACGGCCACGGTAAGAAAGAAGAAGAACGAGAACGCGATGACGGCGCGCACCACCTCGTCGTTGAGCCGCCGGCCGTTGTAGCGCTGGGCGAACACGCCGCTCGGATGGACCAGATAGCGCAGCTGATTGACCAGCAGCAGGCCGCCGATCTGGAAGCGGAAAATCTTCATGCCACCGCTGGTCGAACCGCTACAACCGCCAATGAAGGTGATGAAGAAGAACGTGGTGACCGCCAGCGGCCCCCATAGCGAATAGTCCTCGCTGGCGTAGCCGGTGGTCGTCACCACCGAAATCACATTGAAAGCGACTGCCGTCAGCGCCTCGAAGGGCGCTTCGGAAAACGCCAGGACCCGATAGGTCGTCAGCGCCATGATCACGACGACCAGCAACCCGACCAGCCCTCGCACCTGCTGGTCCTGCCACAGCGCGCCACGACTATCGCGCAGCAGCCGGATGTAGAGCACGAACGGCAAGGCTCCGGCCAGCATGAAAGCACAGCCCAGCCACAGGATCAGCGGCTGGTCATGATAGATACCGAACGAGGCGTCGTAGTTGGCGAAGCCGCCCGTGGAGACCGAACTCATCGCGTGCACGATGGCATCCAGCGTCCCCATGCCGGCCAGCCGGTAGCTCAGGATCGCCACCAGCGTGAATCCGAGGTAGATGATGGTGGACGCCTTGGCGATACCGCCGGCCCGAGGCAGCACCTTGTCCGACCAGTCCGAGGATTCGGTCTGGAACAGCCGCATGCCGCCGACCTTCAGAAACGGCAGGATCGCGATCGCCATCACGATGATGCCGATACCGCCCAGCCACTGCATCAGCCCGCGCCACAGCTTGAGCCCATCGGACAGATTCTCGATACCGACGAGCACGGTGGAACCTGTCGTGGTGATCGCCGACACCGATTCGAACACCGCATCGGTGAACGACAGCTGCGGCGCTCCCAGCACCAGCGGCAGGCTGGCGAAGGCGCTGATCACCGCCCAGCTCGACGTGGTCAGGATGAACATGTGGCGCGTCTTCAGTTCCACCGGCGTACGCCAGGTCCACGCCAGCAGCGATAGCGACACCACCAGCGCGAGCGCCATCGACTCGAGAAACGCCCACAGGTCCGGATCGTTCTCGAGCCCCAGCAGCACCACCGGTGGCACCATGAACAGCGACAGCACGATCAACAGCAGCGCCAGAATCTTGAAAATTGGCTTGGCGTCTTGCAAGACTTCCTCCCGGTCTTCGTCACGCGAGCTCGACTGGCGCTATCCGACCGCACTGCGGCCGAGTCCAACCCTACTGCATTCGCTATTGTCATTCGGCCGACGCCATCCCCGCCGAACGAATCGGAGCGATGATAGGCCATCCCGCCGTGCAAGACACGACTCGGCCTGCATTTCGCATCCGCTGTTCTCGCCCGGTCCATGAACGATGGTTCATCGACCGCACCGACTCTGGCCGCGCAGCGAGATATGCTATGGTGGCGCCATCGCAACGCAGGCGCGCCGGCCCGGCGTTGAAAGCTACGACGAACATTCATCTCGACGACGAGCCGGCGCCGAGACAGGCCGAATATTACAAGCTAGTCACTGGAGGAAAGCCCCCATGAGTTCCGCCTCGGAAATGCAGAAGACTCGCGTCATTCAGGAGCTTCGCGCCTTTATCAAGAAACTGCTGCAGGAGCCCGGCATTCTCGAGAGCTCTCTGGCCATCGCCAAGCGCCACTCCGACGGCAGCAACGACGCCCAGGCCTGGGCGACCATCGCCAACGAGATTTCGGATACCACCAGCGTGCATATTCCGGAAGACCCGGCCGAGCATTCGGAAGCGGATCGGCTGTTTCTGGAGGTGTTGCGGGAGGTCGTGGGGGAGGAGAAGGCACTTTATTAGAGCTGTAAGCTTTAAGTAGGAAGCTGTAAGAAGGAAGAAACAAAATGGGCCGGCGAATGCCGGCCCTGAAATACTGCGGGAGAGGTTACTTACAGCTTGCAGGCAAATACTGTTCAGGAACCCCACTGGAACTCCCAGTTTTACATTGCCACTCTTTGATTGGCTTGCTGCCAGTAAAGTCAGCCGCCTTCATAGGAGTACCACTGGTTGTGTCCGTACTCACTGTAGAGTGAGGCACAAAGTCAATTGTCGTGTTATCGACATTCGTAGCGATATTCTGCGCTGTAATAGTGATCACACCGTCTGCGCTAGAAGTGATTGACTTGACGTATTGAGACACAGCCTCATCAGTGGTGTTCTGATCGCAATTGAAAGCATCGGTGCCACTAGGCTTCTCGCTCAGTCCTACCATCGCCGCTTCGCTGATTGCAGTCTTACAACTTGAGGCGGCCAGAATCACTTCGGACATCTTGGCCCTGGCCGTGTAGTTCTGGTACTGCGGAATCGCGATGGCGGCGAGGATGCCGATGATCGCGACGACGATCATGAGTTCGATCAGGGTGAAGCCGCCCTGGCGGTGTGAAACGGGTTTGCGCTGCTGTTGCATCGTGGTTCCCTGCCTTGCCGATGTTGAAGCCGTTATTGAGCCGGTTGGCATGATGGTTTCCATCGTGCCGCCGGTCGTTTCTCTCTTTATGCTCATGCTATCGTTACGCTCACGCTGTTTTTGCGTTCACGCTATCGTTACATTCGTTCTATCCTTGCATTCCTTCCGCTTGCTTCCCGAGCGCTACGTCGGGTGTTCGGACGGTGCCGAAGCCTGTCGAACCCTGCCGAACCGCTCGCAAGCTCGCGCCTGCGAGGATACACAAATTTACCGTAGATGACATTCGACTGCTTTATCGGCAGATTGCCAAGAATACTTAAAGAAAAAAAGGCGTCAGCCGATAACGGATTCGTCGATCGAACCATTCGTGCCGGTGAACGCGGGGCTCCACGGGGCCGCTCCCCCGCCATCCGTTCGCCAGCCAGCTAGCCGGGGCTCTCATCTCCATGTCGGACGTCACCACATCGCGTACGCAAAGCAGTCTTGCCCAGCGCTTCATCGAACACGGACTGATCAGCGCGGAGGCGTGCGAGCAGGCGATCCGCGACGCGTCGGACAAGCAACTGACGCTACTGGAGCTGGTGGTCCGTGAAGGCAGGGTCGATGCCCGCGAAGCCGGCGTGCTGGCAGCGCGCGAGTATGGCCTGCCATTCATGGATCTGGAGCATGTCGACTGGGACAAGCTGCCGATCATCGAGCCGGTGGCGGACAAGGTCATCCGTCGCTTTCAGGTGCTGCCGCTGGCCCGCGACGATCGCCGTCTCACCGTGGCGATCGCCTTCCCGGTCACGCTGGCACAGCTGGACGAGCTGCAGTTCACCACTGGGCTTGCGATCGAGGGCGTCCTGGTGCCGTTCGATCAACTGGAGCGGGCGCTGGCTAGGCGTTACCAGCGCCATGAAACCTCCGGCATGCTGGAAGCGCTGGGGGAAGCCAGCGAGGCGCTGACGCTGGACACCAGCGAGGCCGATCTGGCCAGCGAAGCGGCCGCGCTCGACCAGATCGGGGAAGACGACGAGCCCGTGGTGCGTTTCGTCAACAAGATCCTGCACGACTCCATCCAGCGCGGCGCGTCCGACATCCACTTCGAGCCCTACGAGTCGAGCTACCGGATTCGCTTTCGCATCGATGGGTTGCTGCTCGAGATCGCACGGCCGCCGCTGAGCTTGCGCACCCGCCTCGCTGCCCGGCTCAAGGTCATGGCGCGACTGGATGTTTCGGAGCGCCGCCTGCCCCAGGACGGCTCGATGAAGATTCGGCTCGACAGCCAGCGTGCCATCGATTTTCGCGTCAACACGCTGCCCACCGTGTTCGGCGAGAAAATCGTCCTGCGACTGCTGGACGCCCGAACGGCCAGCTTCGGCATCGATGCGCTGGGCTTCACCCCGGAGCAGCGTCAACTGTTCGAGGCCGCGCTGGCCGAGCCCCAGGGGATGATTCTGGCCACCGGCCCCACCGGTAGCGGCAAGACGGTAACGCTCTATACCGGCATCAATCTGCTCAATACCGAGGAGCGCAATATCTCGACGGCGGAAGATCCGGTGGAACTCAAGGTGCCCGGCGTCAACCAGGTCAACGTGCAGCCGCGCATCGGCCTCGATTTCGCCAGCGCGCTGCGCGCCTTTCTGCGCCAGGACCCGGACGTGGTGATGGTCGGCGAAATCCGGGATCTGGAAACGGCCGAGATCGCGGTCAAGGCAGCCCAGACCGGCCACCTGGTGCTATCGACGCTGCATACCAACTCCGCCGCCGAAACCCTGACGCGCCTGCGCAACATGGGCGTTGCCAGCTTCAATATCGCCAGTTCGGTATCGCTGATCATTGCCCAGCGGCTGGCGCGCATGCTCTGCCCACGCTGCAAGGCGCCGGCGGAGATTCCCGAGGACGTGCTACGCCACGAAGGCGTCTCGCCGGAAAGACTGGCAAACGCCACGCTCTACCGCGCCGTGGGCTGCGATCAATGCACGCTGGGCTACAAGGGGCGCATCGGGATCTACGAGGTGGTGCCGGTGGACGATGCCATGAGCCGGCTGATCATGGCCGACAGTCACGCGCTGGAACTGGCCCGCGCGGCACGCGATGCCGGCTTCCCAGGGCTGCGCCAGAGCGGTATCGACAAGGTACTCCAAGGCGTGACCAGTCTCGAGGAGATCAACCGCGTGACGATCGACTGACGGCGATCCATCCGTTTTCGCTTGGACTCTGGCACAATCCGTGGTTCGCGGTTCGGGCCAATCTTCGATGCCACTCACGCTCGACGCCTCGTCGACTCATTGTCAGGAAAGCGATCATGGCGACCAGCCGGAAGTCAGCCAAGTCACTGAAGCCACCCAAGCCGCCTCGGCGGGTGGTCATGCACCGCTGGCAGTGGCGCGGCAAGAACCTGCGTGGCGAAGTCGTCTCCGGGGAACTCGTCGCCAGCGAGATCGACGAGGTGCGCAAGGAGCTGACCCGCCAGAAGATCATCGTCAAGCGCATCACGCGCAAGACCGGCATCTTCGGTCTGGGCCGAGTCAAGTCTCGGGACATCACCCTGTTCTCGCGTCAGCTGGCCACCATGCTCCGGGCCGGCGTTCCGCTACTTCAAGCCTGCAAGGTCGTCGCAGAGACGCTCAAGAACCCGGCCATGCGCAATCTGGTCGAGACACTGGCCAACGACATCAGCGCCGGCTCCAGTTTTTCGGAAGCGCTGGCCAAGCATCCATCCCGTTTCGATCGCATGTTCGTCAACATGGTCGCGGCCGGCGAGCAGGCCGGGGCACTGGACCAGATGCTCGAGCGCGTCGCCAGCTACCGCGAGAAGGTCGAAACCCTGAAGGGACGCGTCAAGAAAGCGCTCTACTATCCAACGGCGGTAGTGCTGGTCGGGATCGGCGTCACCGCGCTGCTGCTGGTCAAGGTCGTGCCCCAGTTCGAGAGTCTGTTTCAAGGGTTCGGCGCGGAGCTGCCGGTCTTCACCCAGTTCACCGTGCATTTGTCCCAGTTGACTCAAGCCTACTGGTGGCAGGCCATGCTGGCGCTCGTGGTGACGATCCTCGGCGTACGCCAGGCCATGAAGCGCTCGCCGGCATTCGCCTATCGCGCCCATCAGCTGGTGCTCAAGCTGCCGGTGATCGGCAATATCATCGACAAGGGCTCGATCGCCCGCTTCTCGCGCACCCTCGCGACCACGTTCAATGCCGGCATTCCGCTGGTCGAAGCGCTCGATACCGCCGCCGGCGCCACCGGCAACCAGGTTCATCAGCGCGCCATCGCCGAGATTCGCGAAGACGTCGCCACGGGGCAGCAGCTCAACTTCGCCATGCGTCGCACCAAGGTCTTCCCGGTGATGGCCGTGCAGATGGTCAGCATCGGCGAGGAAGCCGGCGAGCTGGACACGATGCTGGACAAGGTGGCGGAATTCTACGAGGAAGAGGTCGACAGCCAGGTCGACGCGCTGACCTCGCTGCTGGAGCCGTTCATTCTGGTGGTGCTCGGCACCATGGTCGGCGGATTGGTGGTGTCGATGTATTTGCCTATCTTTCAGATGGGTTCCGCCATATAGATGTCATTCAAGGCTGCGCGCGTCTGCCGCGTTGTTGTCCGCCACCTCGAAATCCTCACGGAACAACCACGTCCGCCCCGGGTTCTCGGTGGCGGGCGCCTGGCGGCAAAAGCGCTCGCCGATGAATCTCGACGTCAGTGCTCTCAAAAACCAGCTCTTATGTGCGTTACCCTTGGCGCTATCTTTCTATCCGATGTTCATGGAGCTTCCGTTGTCCGATCTTTCCCCTCTGCTCGTCTGGCCGCTGGCGTTCCTGTTCGGCGCGGCACTGGGCAGTTTTCTCAATGTCGTCATCGTGCGGCTGCCGGTAATGCTGATGCAGCGCTGGCGAGCCGAGGCGCTGGAAGCGCTGGAGCAGCCGGTGGAAGCCAGCCCTGCCTACAATCTGGCGACGCCACGCTCGCACTGCCCCGGCTGCGGACACTTCATCGCCTGGCATGACAACCTGCCGCTGGTCGGTTGGCTCAAGCGTCGCGGCCGCTGTGCCGCATGCGGTACGGCGATCAGTGTTCAGTACCCGCTGATCGAACTGGTCTCGGCTTTGCTGACGGTGGCGGTCGTGGCGCTGCATGGCGTGAGCTGGCAAAGCCTGTGGCTGGTCGGCGCCTGCCTCTGCCTGCTGGCGCTGGCGGTGATCGACTGGCGTACCCAGTTGCTGCCGGATGCGCTGACCCTGCCGCTACTCTGGGCCGGCCTGCTCTATCAGTGGCTGTTCACGCCATTGATGCTGGAAAGCGCCGTGCTGGGCGCCGTCGCCGGGTATCTGTCACTGTGGTCGGTCTACTGGCTCTTCAAGCTGGCGACCGGCAAGGAAGGCATGGGTTACGGGGATTTCAAGCTGATGGCGGCACTCGGCGCCTGGCTCGGCTGGCAGAGCCTGCCGCTGCTATTGTTGCTCTCGGCAGGCGTGGGCGCCGTGGTCGGCCTGATACTGATCGCCCTGCGCCAGCAGGATCGCAACCAGGCAATGCCCTTCGGCCCCTATATCGCCCTGGCCGGATGGATCGCCCTACTGATCGGCGCCCCGCTGCTGGCCGGCTATCAGGCACTGTTACTGGGAGGCTGGGGATGAACACGAACGTCACCAAGACGGAAGGCGAGCGCGGCACCTTGGTCGTGGGCGTCACCGGCGGGATCGGCTCGGGCAAGAGCGCGGTGGCGGATGCCTTCGGTGCCCTGGGCATCGGCTGGGTCGATGCCGATCACGTGGCGCGGGAAGTCGTGATGCCCGGCGAGCCGGCGCTGGCGGCCATTGTCGAGCGCTACGGCCCGGAGATACTCGACGACGACGGGACACTCGACCGGCGCGCGCTCCGGGCGCGGATCTTCGACGACGAAACCGAACGCCGGTGGCTGGAACGAGAGACGCACCCGCGTATTCGCCAACGGCTGCTGATGCATCTGGAGCGACTGCGCAACGCCGACGCCCCCTACTGTCTGCTGGTGTCACCGCTGTTGATCGAGTCGGGGCAGCTCGAGCTGGTCGATCGCGTTCTGGTGGTCGATGTGCCGCCGGAGATCCAGATTCAGCGCACCCTCGCGCGGGACGGGGTCGACCGGCGTCAGGTGGAGTCGATACTGGCGGCCCAGCTTCCCCGGGAACGTCGCCTTGCAGCCGCCGACGACGTCATCGACAATAGTCGCGACCGACAACACCTACTCGACCAGGTTGCCCGGCTGGACGCCCGGTATCGCCAACGGGTCTTCTGACCCTCGCGCCTGATGCAACGATCACCGACACGATACCCCTCGCCATGACTCGACGTAACGACCCAGACCGTCATCCGGACGCCAGTGCCGATAGCGGTGCCAGCCAGAATGCGAACAAACCCGGCCTGACCGTGCCCTGCCCCCAGTGCAAAAAATCCGTCGCCTGGACATCCGAGAACCCCTACCGCCCCTTCTGCTCGAAGCGCTGCAAACTGCTGGACCTGGGCGCCTGGGCCGACGGCTCCCACCGTATTGCCGGCGAACCCCATATGGACGAAACCGAACTCGACGAGCTGATCGACCGGCTCGAGCGCGGTCAGGAATAGCGGAAACCGCGAGCCGCGAAATTCAGCATGTGCTTGTAGCGAAGAAAAGGGCCAGCGATGTCAGTCGCTGGCCCTTTTCGTAGCTCGTAGCCACTGTCCACAGCGCCCCGAAGCCGGCGCTAGTCGTAGCCCGTGGCTCAGGCGTCGTCGCGCCAGAAATCCCGAATCGACGCGATTCCCTGGGCACCGACACCACGCGCCTGATTGGCATGATGCCGGGTCATGCCACCCAGCGCGAAGACCGGCATCGCGGCCGTTTCTACCATCTGCTGGAAATCGTGCCAGCCGATGGTCACCGCATCCGGATGCGACGGCGTCGGCGCCAGCGGCGACAGCGTAACGAAATCACAGTCGATCTGACCGGCCTGAGCGAGCTGCTCATCACCGTGAGTCGACGCTCCCAGCCACTTGTCGGCGGGAATGGGCCGGTGCTTGAGCTCCATGAGCCGCGCGCTGGTCAGATGGATGCCATCAGCATCGACGCGCTGCAGCCACTCGGGATCCGCATTGAGCAGCAGCCGGGCGCTATAGCGTCGGCACAGCGCCAGAGTCTTCTCCGCCCGCGCCTGGTAGGCGGCGTCATCCAGCTCCTTGGCACGCAACTGTACCAGGCGGACGCCGTCCTCCTTCAACGCCCGCTCGAGCCGCGCCAGGAAAACATCGTCGTCCGCTTCGGCGGTAATCAGATACTCCTGAGGCAGCGCTACCGCACGGAGAATCGGCATATTGGCTGCCGGGAACGGGTAATTGGGCAGATCGTCGACCTCGACCCAACGTACCGGCTGACCTTCCCGGCCGTACGGATCACCGTCGTATTCCCGCACCTGCCAGACGTCCAGCAGAATGTGCTTGTCGGCATATTCGTGATGAACGCGGATCAGCGGCTGAGCGCGCACGATCTGGATACCGAGCTCCTCGTTCAGCTCCCGCTTGAGCGCCTCGAGCCCGGTTTCGTAGGGTGCCAGCTTGCCCCCCGGGAATTCCCACAGACCGCCCTGGTCGACAGTCGCCGGGCGTCTGGCGATCAGCACTCGGCCGTCGCCGCGAATGACGGCGGCTGCCGCTACGTGGACCCGTCTTTTGATCATCTTGCTAAGTCTCTCGTACCACTGCAGTGTTTAACCTTGACGCGCGAGGTCGAGATAGCGCGCGACGTCTGGATAGCGTTCAACGTCTGAATTTCGTTAACTACGATAATCCGCGTTGATCGATACGTAATCGTGGGACAGATCCGATGTCCAGACCGTGGCGCTGGCGTCGCCACGACCGAGCTGAATGCGGATGACGATCTCTTCCTGAGCCATCACCCGGGCGCCAGCCTCTTCCGTGTAGCCGTCTGCGCGCCCGCCGTGCTCGACCAGACGCACGTCGCCGAGATCGATGACGATGCGCTCGACATCGAGCTCGTCGACCGGTGCGCGGCCCACGGCGGCCAGAATGCGCCCCCAGTTGGCATCGCTGGCGTAGAGCGCCGTCTTGACCAGCGGCGAATGGGCCACCGTGAACGCCACCGCCCGCGCTTCGTCGACACTGGTCGCCTGCTCGACCTGCAGCGTGACGAACTTGGTCGCTCCTTCGCCATCGCGAATGATCGCCTGGGCCAGGTCGGTCAGCACCGTCGTCAGCGCCTCGCGAAACCGCTGCTCGTCCTCGGGCGACTCGACCTTCGGCCCGCGTCCGGTGGCGATCAGGGTGCAGGCGTCATTGGTGGAGGTGTCGGAATCCACGGTAATGGCATTGAACGACACCCGCACAGCGTCGCGTAGCCATTGCTGAAGCCGGGCTGCGTCGATTGCCGCATCGCAGGCGACGAAGCCGAGCATGGTCGCCATGTTGGGCTGGATCATGCCCGAGCCCTTGCTGATGCCGTTGATGGTAACGGTACCGTCGCTCAGTTCGACCTGCATCGAGGCACCCTTGATACGGGTGTCGGTGGTCAGGATACCCTCGGCGGCCATCTCCCAGCCCGCTTCGCTCAACGACTCCAGCGCTGCCGGCAGGCCGGCGGCAATGCGCTCTACCGGCAGCGGTTCGCCGATCACGCCGGTCGAGAACGGCAGCACCTGATGTGCATCGACGCCAGCGAGGTCCGCCAGCGAGTTGCAGCAGCTCTCGGCATCCTGGCGGCCACGGGCACCGGTACCGGCATTGGCGTTACCGGTATTGACCAACAGATACCGTGGCGCCGTGTGCTGCAGGTGATCCCGGGCGACATGCACCGGGGCGGCGCAAAAGGCATTGCGGGTGAACGTTGCCGCGACCGTGGCGCCTTCCGGCACTTCGATCACCACCAGATCACGCCGATCGGGTTTCTTGATCCCAGCCTTCGCCGTGCCCAGACGCACGCCGTCAATGGCCGGCATTTCCGGGAATACTGACTTACCTACCGCCATCTCGATTCTCCTTGGCGGACTCGAGCCCGGCCCGAGTCCGAAGCCAACTCAACTCAGCGTGCCGTGGCACTGCTTGTATTTCTTGCCGGAACCGCAGGGACACGGGTCGTTGCGCCCGACCTTGGGGCCCTCGCGTCGAACCGGTTGCGCATTGTCATCACCGGACTCGGGGGCGGGTTCTTCCCCTTCGGCGGTCTGCTGCGCGGCGGCCACGGCATCTTCGTGCACCGACTGACTGGCAGCCTTCTCGCGCTCCAGCGCCTCGCGACGCTGACGTTCGAGATCCTCGACCTCTTCCTGGCGACGGACCTGAACGTGGCTGAGGATACGCGTGACATCATGCTTGATGTTGTAGAGTAGCGACTGGAACAGTTCGAAGGCTTCGCGCTTGTACTCCTGCTTCGGGTTCTTCTGCGCGTAGCCCCGCAGGTGAATGCCGCGACGCAGATGGTCCATCGACTGCAGATGTTCCTTCCAGCGGGTATCCAGCACCTGGAGCATCACCTGCTTCTCGAAGCGACGCATCATGTCGGCGCCGATCGCTTCGACCTTGGCCAGATACTGTCCACGATGCTGGTCCAGCAGACGCTGACGCAGCACTTCTTCGTTGAAGTTGTCGTCTTCTTCCGCCCACTGCACCAGCGGCAGATCGAGATTGAACTCCTGCTTGAGCTGATCCTGAAGCCCGGCGAGCTCCCACTGTTCCGGCAGGCTCTGCGGCGGTACGTAGTCGGAAATCGTCTGCTCGAGAACCTCGTCGCGAATGCTGGCGATATTATCGGAGATCTCGTCGGCCGCGAGAATATCGTCGCGCTGTTCGTAGATGACCCGACGCTGGTCGTTGGAGACGTCGTCGTACTCCAGCAATTGCTTGCGAATGTCGAAGTTGCGCCCTTCGACCTTCTTCTGCGCCCGCTCGACCGCATTCGAGACCATCTTGTGCTCGATCGCTTCACCCTCTTCGAGGCCCAGCGCGCCCATCAGACGCTGGACGCGATCCGAACCGAACAGCCGCATCAGGCTGTCTTCCAGAGACAGGAAGAAGCGCGTCGAGCCGGGATCGCCCTGACGCCCCGCGCGACCGCGCAGCTGGTTGTCGATACGACGAGACTCATGACGCTCGGAGCCGATCACGTGCAGACCGCCGGCTTCGAGCACCGCATCATGACGCTGTTGCCACTCGGCCTTGATGGCCGCGATCTGCTCCTCGCTCGGGTTCTCGAGCTTGGCGGCCTCGGCTTCCCAGTTGCCGCCGAGCACGATGTCGGTACCACGGCCGGCCATGTTGGTGGCTAGCGTCACAGCGCCGGGACGACCGGCCTGAGCGATGATCTCGGCCTCCCTGTCGTGCTGCTTGGCGTTGAGCACGTTGTGCGGGATGTTCTTCGCCTGCATCAGCTTGGAGAGATATTCCGAGGTCTCGATCGACGCGGTACCGACCAGCACCGGACGGTTGGCCTCTCGCTGGGTGTTGACGTCCTCGATGATCGCGTTGAATTTCTCCTTGGCACTGAGATAGACCAGATCGTTCAAGTCTTGACGCGCCAGCGGCCGATTGGTCGGGATGACCAGCACGTCGAGTCCGTAGATGTGGTTGAACTCGAAGGCCTCGGTATCGGCGGTACCGGTCATCCCCGCCAGCTTCTCGTAGAGACGGAAGTAGTTCTGGAAGGTAGTGGAAGCCAGCGTCTGGCTCTCGCGCTGAATCGGCACGCCTTCCTTGGCCTCGACCGCCTGATGCAGGCCCTCCGACCAGCGCCGCCCCGGCATGGTACGGCCAGTATGCTCGTCGACGATGACGACATTGCCGTCGGAGACGATGTAATCGACGTCACGGTGATAGAGGCAACGAGCGCGCAGCGCGGAATGAATATGCTGCAACAGGCCCAGATTCTGCACCGCGTAGAGCGAATCTTCCGACTTCAGCAACCCGGCTTCACGCATCAACTGCTCGACCTGCTGGTGCCCTTCTTCCGTCAGCTCTACCTGCTTCTGCTTCTCGTCGATAAGGAAGTCGCCGGTAGACGGATCCTCTTCATCGGTGCACTGCTTGAGCTGCTTCGAGAGCGCGTGAATCGTCCGGTAGAGCTCGACGTTCTCTTCGACGGGACCCGAAATGATCAGTGGCGTACGCGCTTCATCGATCAGGATCGAATCGACCTCATCGATGATCGCGTAGTGCAGCGGCCGCTGAACCTTGTCCTGCAGCGAGAACGCCATGTTGTCGCGCAGGTAGTCGAAGCCATACTCGTTATTGGTGCCGTAGGTGATGTCGCAGGCGTAGGCCTGCCGCTTCTCTTCGTTGGGCTGCCCGGAAGCGATGACACCGACACTCAGACCGAGAAATTCGTAGAGCGGGCGCATCCAGTTGGCGTCGCGGCTGGCCAGATAGTCATTGACCGTAACGACATGAACCCCCTTGCCGGATAGCGCATTGAAGTACACCGCGAGGGTGCCGACCAGGGTCTTGCCCTCGCCGGTCTTCATCTCTGCGATCCGGCCTTCGTGCAGCGCCATGCCGCCGACCATCTGGACGTCGAAGTGACGCATGCCCAGGACGCGCTTGCTCGCCTCGCGAACCGTGGCGAAAGCCTCCGGCAGTAGCGCATCGAGCTTCTCGCCGTCGGCAAGGCGCTGGCGAAACTCGACTGTCTTGGCCTGGAGCGATGCATCATCCAGCGTCTCGAAACTGGCTTCCAGGTCGTTGATCGCCGCCACCTGCTTGCGCATGCGCTTGACGTCGCGGTCGTTCTTGGAGCCGACCAATTTGTGTAGCAATCCGTTCAACATGATCCGTTTCCTGCCTGACTCTGTTCCTGCGTAGTACCAAGGCGAAGATGCGACAAAAAGCCGGCATCGACCACCGATAAACTGAGCTTCTGACGATGATCAGGCAGGAACGGGAGGACCACGACGGGAAATGACATCCAGCGCGGCACTGGCGGCGATAAGAGGCGGGGAATAACCCGGCGACTGGATAAAGGCAGCTGCCGCTTGCGGGTATACGGGACGCTTGGCAGCGACTCGAGCGACGCGTCGGGACTCGGCACGAATGGCCTCCGGGGCCATCAAGTAGACCTGGGTGAGCCGCTCGGCCAGCCGCATGGCTTCGGCATGCATCAATCCTGCAGGCAGCAGGCAACCGACCAGCACACTGGCCAACCACCAATGGGCTCGCTGCCGGGGGCGCCACACGGCACCACGCTGACCGGACTGCGCTTTGGCCGAAGTCATGCTGTCGACGAACTCCGCGTCGTGATAGGTTTAGCGGGTCTATCCCCACTGCGTGCAAGCCGATGAGTATAAAGGCTAAGCGTTTGCGAGCCCAGCCCGTTTCCCGACTCCTGGAACAACCAGGAGGGCTGGGTGACGTCATGCGCATGGCAACGCTGATCGAACGTGCCCAGAATCACCTGAGACGCCAGTTGCCGCCGGACGTTGCCGAACATCTCTATGTCGGCGGCTATCGCAATGGTGTATTGACGCTGATCACCGATCGCGCCGCCTGGCTGACCTGGCTGCGCTACGAGCAGCCGCGCCTGCTCAAGCTGCTGCATCAACTGCCGGGATTCGAGGCAGTCATGAAATTCTCGTTGAAGGTACGCCCGATCCGGCCGGTCAAGGCGATTCCGCGACAGACGCGGCGCCTGTCGCCGGCCGGCGCCGAGGCACTCACCCATTGCGCGGAAGGCCTGGAGGATTCGCCGCTCAAGCGTTCACTGAATCGGCTGGCATCACACGCCGATGCTACCGCAGAGCCCAGCGACGACCCCGCCTGACGATAACGGCCAATCCCGTCTCGACGACGCGCGCTCCGACCGCGGTAGCGCGGCCATTGGCATCGTTCAGACACGAAAACGCCGATCACAAGATCGGCGTTTTCTCCATCTAATCTCTCACGATCATCAGATCGTCACGACATCAATCGATGCTGGTCCATCTCAGGCCATTGCAGGCGCCGCATAGGAGATCGGTGCAGGCTGAGTCGCTTCTTCGAAGGTCACGATTTCGTATGCCTCCGGATGAGCGAGCAGCTCGCGGCAAAGCTGGTTATTGAGGCCGTGACCGGACTTGTAACCTTTGAACTCGCCGATCAAGCTGTGACCCAACTGGTACAGATCGCCGATGGCGTCCAGCATCTTGTGCTTCACGAACTCATCGTCGTAGCGCAAGCCATCCTGGTTCACGATGCGATAATCGTCGACGACGATGGCGTTATCGAGGCTACCGCCCAATGCCAGATTCTGCGACCGCAGAAATTCCAGATCGCGCATGAAACCGAAGGTGCGAGCACGAGAGACTTCCTTGACGAAGGAAGTGGTCGAAAAATCGACGCTGGCCGTCTGCTTCTGCTGCTCGAAGACGGGATGGTCAAAATCGATCGCGAAGCTGACCTTGAAGCCGTTATGCGGCAGAAACGTCGCCTGCTTGCCGTTATCATTGACGGTGACTTCGCGCTTGATACGAATGAACTGCTTCGGCGCGGCCTGCTCGGCGATACCTGCCGATTGGATCAGGAACACGAACGGGCCTGCGCTGCCATCCATGATCGGCACTTCGGGCGCGCTCAACTCGACATAAGCGTTGTCGATCCCCAGGCCAGCGAACGCCGACATTAGATGCTCGACCGTGGCGACCTTGACGCCATCCTTGGATAGCGCGGTGCATAGATTGGTGTCGGTCACGCTCTCTGCGTGCGCCGGGATATGCACTACCGGGTCGAGATCGGTACGCACGAACACGATGCCCGTATTGGGCGCCGCGGGCCGCAGCGTCAGATACACTTTTTCTCCGGAGTGGAGTCCCACGCCTGTTGCGCGGATCGTGTTCTGCAACGTTCGTTGTTTGATCATGAGCATCGACCTGACAGTCAAATGGTTTGGAAACGGTGTTCACTATAACACCAAACCACCGTTTCACCAATCATATTGACGTTACAGAATGATGACGGGCAGTTTAAAGCGCTATCAGTCAGCCTGACGACGCAGGAACGCCGGGATGTCCAGATAGTCATCCATGTCGGAGGTCTTGCGCTTCTCCTGCTGCGACTTCTTCGCTGCGGCTTCCTGCTCGGCGCGCGCCGCCTGCTGACGCATGACCGCCGGCTGCTGCAGTTTGCGATAATCGGTCGTTTCCGGACGGGCAGCCACGGTTTCACGCGGGATCGCCTTCTCTTTCTGCGCATCCAGCCCCGCAGCAACCACGGTCACGCGCAGTTCGTCGGACATTTCCATGTCGATGGCGGTACCCACCACGATGGTCGCATCCTGGGAAGCGAACTCCTGAACCGTCGCACCGACATCATTGAACTCGCCGATGGAGAGATCCGGACCTGCAGTGATGTTGACCAGGATGCCCCGGGCGCCATGCAGATCGATATCCTCGAGCAGCGGGCTGCGAATGGCCTTCTCGGCAGCTTCGCGAGCGCGGTTCTCGCCGGTCGCGGCGCCGGTACCCATCATCGCCATGCCCATCTCCGACATCACCGTGCGCACGTCGGCAAAGTCGACGTTGATGATGCCCGGACTGGTGATCAGTTCGGCGATCCCCTGAACGGCGCCCAACAGCACGTCGTTCGCGGCACTGAACGCAGTCAGCAGACTGGCGTTCTTGCCCAGTACCGACAGCAGCTTTTCGTTGGGAATGGTGATCAGGGAGTCGACATACTCGGAAAGCTCCTTCATCCCCTCTTCCGCTGCGCGCATGCGCTTCGGTCCCTCGAACGGGAACGGGCGCGTCACGACCGCGACGGTCAGAATACCGAGTTCCTTGGCGACCTGAGCGACGACAGGCGCCCCCCCCGTGCCGGTGCCACCGCCCATGCCGGCGGTGATGAAGACCATGTCCGCGCCTTGCAGCATGTCTGCGATGCGATCGCGATCTTCCATCGCGGCCTGACGCCCCACGTCCGGGTTCGCCCCCGCTCCCAGCCCTTTGGTGATCTCGCCACCCAGCTGGAGAACGGTCTTGGCCGCCACGCGCTTGAGCGCCTGGGCATCGGTGTTGGCGCAGATGAACTCGACGCCTTCGATGTTACTCTCGACCATGTGGTTGACGGCGTTGCCGCCGCCGCCGCCGACACCGATGACTTTGATGATTGCACTACTAGAAGGTGCATTATCTACTAGTTCGAACATTGCCCCGTCTCCAAGACCGCTTGCGGCCTGTCAGAAATTTCCTTTAAACCAGCCTTTGAGTCGCTCCAGCGCCGAAACCTCATCCCTGGTTGCGCGCCGGGGAAGTGAGTCTTCCCGTTGAGGCTGGGCTGATACTGCGCGAGAGTGCTTGGCGTCTTTCATACCGTAGAGTAGCAAACCTACCCCGGTCGAATAAATCGGGTTGCGCACCACGTCCGCCAAGCCGCGGACATTGTACGGACAAGCGATGCGAACCGGCATGTGGAATATCTCCTCGGCCAGTTCCACGACCCCCTCCATCCGGGAAGTGCCCCCTGTCAGCACGATCCCGGCTGCTACCAGATCCTCGTAACCGCTGCGGCGCAATTCCTCGCGTACCAGCGTGAAGAGCTCCTCGTAACGGGGCTCGACGACTTCCGCCAACGCCTGACGAGAGAGATCCCGCGCCGGCCGATCGCCGACGCTGGGAACCTTGATCATCTCGTCGCTGCTCGCCAGCTGCGTCAGCGCACAGGCGTATTTGACCTTGATCTCTTCGGCGTACTGAGTCGGCGTACGCAGCGCCATGGCGATATCGTTGGTCACCTGATCGCCGGCGATCGGGATCACCGCGGTATGACGAATGGCGCCTTCGGTGAACACGGCGATGTCCGTCGTCCCGCCACCGATATCGACCATGCAGACGCCGAGCTCACGCTCGTCTTCAGTCAGCACCGCGTGACTGGAGGCCAGCTGCTCGAGAATGATGTCGTCGACTTCCAGACCACAGCGTCGCACGCACTTCTCGATGTTCTGAACGGCATTCATCGCCGCCGTCACCAGGTGCACGCGGGCTTCGAGACGCACGCCGGACATGCCCAGAGGCTCGCGGATGCCCTCCTGGGTGTCGATCGCGAACTCCTGGGGAATGACGTGAAGTACCCGCTGGCCTTCGGAGATGGCTCGGGCGCGGGCGGAATCGATGACGCGGTCGATATCTGCGGGCGCGACCTCGCGCTCCTTGATCGCCACGACACCGTCGGAATTCATGGAGCTGATATGGCTGCCGGCGATGCCGACATAGACAGAGTGGATATCGCAGCCTGCCATCAGTTCGGCTTCTTCGACGGCGCGCTGAATCGACTGAACGGTTGATTCGATATTGATCACGACACCCTTCTTCATGCCACGAGAAGGATGCGAGCCGATCCCGGCGATTTCCAACCCGCCATCATCAGTGGGCTGCCCCACGATGGCAACCACCTTGGATGTTCCGATATCCAGCCCGACCACCATATTGGAAGCGTTGGATTGTCCTGCCATAGGTCGGGGTCGCTCCTCAAACTTCACCGATAAATCGGATAAAAATGGGTCAATAAAGATTCGGGCTTATTATAGGAACAAGACGACCTTTTTCACCAGCCCATCGTGAAAACAAAAGCCACAGTAAGCCCTTTTTCTTTGAAAAGGAAATAGGAAGGAAGCTTTACCGCTATTTAAGTAACGCTGGCATAACAGAATGCGCCGATAGTCGAGGCCAAGAACGGCGGTCAGCGAGCAAATGCCATCCGTCGTCGGTCGGACTTCTTGCCGGATGAGCCGCGCCGAGATGCCGCCAACCGCGGGACTCAGGCTTGTTTAACTGCCAATGAGTTTCAGACTAATCACTGGAGACCGCGGCCGTTTCACCATGCCTTGCCACCGAAACACCATTGGGATAACGAAGATCGATGTAGCGAATCTGCGACGCCTCTTCACCCAACTGTCGCTTCCACGCGGCAATAAAGCGAGCCAATCGCGCATCCAGGTCTGCACGCCCGAGAATGACCCAGACTCCGTCATTGACCTGAAAGCGCCAGGCACCGCGAGGCTCCAATCTCAATTGCGTTATGGAAAGCCCCAGCCCTGACAGCGCGCGACGCAGTGAATCATAGTAACCGAGCACTTCTCGTCCCGACCCGGCAGGGCCGCCAAGGTCAGGCAGGCGACGACCGAAATCGGTCACCGGTCCAGGCGAAAAAGGCTGTCCCCGAGTATTGAGTAGAAATTCATCGTTCCAGCGCGCGACCGGCTCCTGTTCGTAAAGCACGAATCGTAGGGTATTGGGCCATTCCCGAGAAACGGTGACCTCTCGCAGCCACCCGATCTCGCGCGCCTCGTTACGCAGGTCGGACAACGACAAGGAAAGCCAGGTGTGACCGCGAACCAGGGGCGCCAATTCCTTCTGCAGGTAATTCGCACTCACGTAGTTCAAGTCGCCACTGATCGACACGCGAGCGATGGGCTTGTCCAGCCACAGCCACAGCGCTCTGCCGCCGGCGCCGAGGAGCACCACGATCATGAGTATACCGAGCAGCGTTCCCCGCGCACTGGAATTCATGACGTCCGCCCTGCCCTCGAGCTGCCATGAAGCCGACCGACGGCTCCGAACCTCTTAGCCAGACGCGCGCCTTTGGACAGGATCGCCACACTCAAAGGACCACCTCGTCGAGTCTCAGCGCACTGTGTGCCAGCGCCTGCGCAATGCCGCCGATATCGCCGGCGCCCTGGGTAATCAGGATATCTCCGGGGCGCAGCACCCGCGCGAGAATATCCGGCAGGGCCGATTTTTTCTCGATGAACAGTGGGTCGACCTGGCCGCGCTGGCGAATCGACCCTGCCAGCATCTTGCCTTCGGCACCCGGAATCGGTGCTTCACCAGCGCTATACACATCGAGCAGCAATAGCGTATCGACCCCGGAAAGCACCCTGACGAAATCTTCGTAAAGATCCCGGGTCCGGGTATAGCGGTGCGGCTGATAGACCATCACCAGGCGTCGTTGCGGCCAGCCGGCGCGCACCGCACGGATGACCATCTCCACCTCCCGCGGATGATGGCCGTAGTCGTCGACGAGCATCACCTCGCCACCCTGCGGAAGCGAGTAGTTTCCATGAACCTGAAACCGTCGACCAACGCCCCCGAACGACGCAAGACCCTTGATGATATCGTCATCGCTGACACCGGCATCCGTAGCGACGGCAATCGCAGCGAGAGCGTTCAAGGCATTGTGAGTGCCGGGCATGGCCAGCGTGATGGTCAGCGGCTCGAATCCCTCGGGCCGTTCGGCGACGAACCGGATGACCCCCGCCGTCTGCTGGAAATCCCGCACGCGAAAGTCGGCCTCTTCACTGAAGCCGTAGGTCACGAACTGGCGCTGAACCTGGGGCAGCAATTCACGCACGTGATCGTCGTCGAGGCACAGCACGGCGCGGCCGTAGAAAGGCAAATTGTGCAGGAATTCGACGAAGGTCGTCTTCAATCGCGTGAAGTCGCCATCGTAGGTCGCCATGTGGTCGGCGTCGATATTCGTGACGATCGCCGTCATCGGTTGCAGGTGCAGAAAGGACGCATCCGATTCATCGGCCTCGGCAACCAGAAAGTCCCCGGACCCCAGCCGTGCATTGGTACCCGCGCTGGTCAGCTTGCCGCCGATCACAAAGGTGGGATCGAGTCCCGCCTCGGCGAACAGCGTCGACAGCAGGCTCGTAGTCGTGGTCTTGCCGTGGGTACCGGCAACCGCGATACCGTGACGAAAGCGCATCAACTCGGCCAGCATTTCGGCTCGCCGCACCACCGGCACGCGATGCTCGCGCGCCCACTGGATTTCCGGATTGGTCAGATCCACCGCCGTCGACACCACGATGACATCGGCCCCTTCGGCATTGACCGCCGCGTGACCGATGGCGACCCGAATGCCGCACTCGCGCAGATGATGAGTGACGGTCGACTCACGCAGGTCACTGCCGCTGACCTCGTAGCCTTCGTTGGCCAGGACTTCGGCAATGCCGCACATGCCGGCACCGCCGATCCCGACGAAATGAATGCCTCGAATGCGTCGCATGCCGAGATGCGAGCGCGCGGGACGCGTCTGAATGCTATCGCTCAAAACCGATCTCCATGCAGCCGTCGACCAGACGTTCGACGGCATCGAGGTGGGCTACCCGGCGTGCCTGACTCGCCATCCGCGCCAGCACGTCCGGCTGCAAAAGTGACTTAAGCGCCGCCTCCAAACGTTCAGGAGTGAGCTCGGCCTGCTGTATCAATTGCGCGCCGCCGGCCTCGACCAGATGACGCGCATTATGTGTCTGATGGTCATCCACCGCGTGGGGGAAAGGCACCAGCAAGGAAGGCTTGGCTGCCGCCGAGAGCTCGGCAATGGTGAGCGCGCCGGCCCGGCACACGATGATATCTGCCCAGTCGTAGGCGGCAGCCATGTCATCGATGAAAGCGCTGACCTCCGCCTCGACACCCGCCGAGCGATAGCCTTCCCGCGTGACCTCGTCCTTGTCGCGGCCGGCCTGATGGCGAACCTGCGGACGGCTCGAGGCGTCCAGCGCCGACAGCGCGACCGGCAGCTTCTGATTGAGCGACTGCGCGCCCAGCGACCCCCCGAGCACCAGCAAGCGCAGGGCGCGATCGTTCATCTGCTCCGCCGTTCTGGGATGCTCGCCCAGTGCGGCGATATCCGCACGCACCGGATTGCCGACCACCTCGGCCTTTCCGTCGGGGAAAGCACCGGGGAACGCGGCGTAGACTCTGGTCGCCAGACGCGCCAGCGACCGATTGGTCAAACCGGCAATGGCGTTCTGCTCATGAACGATTAGCGGCTTGCCGGCCAGGCGTGCCGCCAGCCCGCCGGGACCGCTGGCAAACCCGCCCAGACCGACCACCAGTTGTGGGTCGAAGCGCCGGATCACCTGACGCGACTGCCGGATGGCTCGCGTCAGTCGCCACGGGATCGACAGCCAGCCAGCCAGCCCATTGCCCCGCAGGCCGGACACGTCGATTCGGTTCAGCGCGATGCCGGCCTCGGGAACGAGGCGGTTTTCGATTCCCCTCGGACTCCCCAGCCACTCCACCGCCACGCCGCGCTCGATCAGCGCCTTGGCCAGCGATAGCGCCGGGACGACATGCCCTCCCGTACCGCCAGCCATGATCAGTACACGTTTCAGTTCGCTCATAAAGTCGGTTCCACCGCTTCGCTCGTGGGCTTGGCCTCGCCGCTTTCCTTCGCGGGCTTCGGCCGCCGCTGCAGTCGCCTGATCTCCACATCGACGCGGAACAGAATCGCCATCATGATCCCGCTGATGATGAGACTCGAGCCGCCGTAACTCAGAAGGGGTAGCGTCAACCCCTTGGTCGGCAGCATGCCGGAACTGACCGAGATGTTGATGAATGCCTGCGCACCAATGACGAGCGCGATGCCGTAGCAGAGGTAGGCCGCAAACGGAATGCCGGCCAGCTCCGCCTTGCGCCCGATGCGAAAGGCACGGAACACCAGCAGCGCGAACAGCAGGATCACGCCCACGGCGCCGAACAGCCCCAGTTCCTCGGCCAGCACGGCGAACACGAAGTCGGTATGTGCTTCGGGCAGATAGAACAGCTTCTGGACACTGTTACCCAGCCCCAGGCCGAACCAGTGGCCGCGACCGAAGGCGATCAGCGCCTGGGTCAGCTGGTAGCCGGTGTTGTACTGGTCCGCCCAGGGGTTGGCGAAGCTGGTGATACGCTGCAGGCGATAGGGTTCCGCCACGGCCAGCATGACCGCGCCCGACCCGACGACGACCAGGATCAGCAGGAACCGCCACAGCGGCGCCCCGGAAAGCAGCAGCATCCCCATGACGCAGCCGGTCAACACCACGACGGCACCGTAGTCGGGTTCGAGGATCAGCAGAAAGCCGATCAGCGCCATCACCGCCAGCGGGCGCATGAAGGCGCCCCAGCTTCGGCGCACCTCGGGCAGGTAACGCTCCAGATAGCCTGCGATGTAGACGATCAGGCACAGCTTGGCGACTTCCGAGGCCTGGATATTGATGATGCCGAGCGGAATCCAGCGCCGACTGCCGTTGATCTCGCGACCGACGACCAGGACCACGAACAGTAGCAGCAACGCCACGATCAACATCATCGGACCTTTCTGACGCCACCAGTCCAATGGCAAACGCACGGCAAACAGCCCCACCCCGATCGATGCGAGCACGAAAATGCCATGTCGGATGCTGAAGTAGTAAGGGTTGCCGGTCAGGCTTGCAGCGATTTCGGTGGAAGCGGAAGTCACCATCACCCAGCCGATCAACATCAACGAAAGCGTCGCCAGCAGCAGCCAGCCATCGAACGCCTGATGCCGCGTGGTCAGTCGCTCCTGCGAGGTCTTCAACATCGCCTTCAGCATGCGGCTTCCTGCCCTGGTTCGAGCGGTCCTTGATCAAGAAAGGCGCGGAACGCCTCGCCACGCGCCAGATAATTGGGAAATTGATCGAGACTGGCACAGGCCGGCGACAGCAGCACGCAGTCCCCCGCCTCGGCGATCGAGGCCGCCCGCTGCATGGCCTCGGCCAGGGTATCGACGCGATGTGTCGCCACATGTGGGGCCAACGCCGCCACCAGTTGCGGCGCATCCTGACCGAAGACGATCGCCTCGCGGGCATGCCGGGCCAGCGGTGCGGCCAGCGGTGTGAAATCCGCCCCCTTGCCGACGCCGCCCCCCAGCCAGATCAGTCTCCCAGCCAAGGTCTCGCCCAGTCCGGCGATGGCCGCCAACGTCGCGCCCACGTTAGTGCCTTTGGAATCGTTGACCCAGCGAACGCCACCGCGCTCGGCAACTACTTCGCCGCGATGCGGCAATCCGGCAAAGTGCCCGAGTACCTGGCGCATGACCGCCAGCGGCAGTCCGATGACATGCCCGATCGCCATCGCGGCCAGCGCGTTGGCCTGATTGTGACGCCCCGCCAGACGCAGCTCGCTGACCGGCATCAGCGGCTGCTCGCCGTGGCACAGCCACTCGCCGGCCTTGAGAGGCGAGATGCCCCACATCCCGTCCGCGGGGGCCTTCGTCGTGAAGCACTCGCAGGGTATCGACGTATCCTCCGGCCATGTTGCCTCGTCTTCGGCATTGACCACGACGTGCCTGGCCTTGTCGAAGATTCGCGACTTGACTTGCCGATAGCCGGCCATGTCGCCATGCCGGTCGAGGTGGTCGGAGGACAGGTTGAGGAAGGCAGCGCACACGGCGCCCAGTCCCTTGAGCGTCTCGAGCTGGAAACTTGACAGTTCCAGCACGAACAGTTCGGCATCGGGATGATCGATCAGTAGATCGAGCGCAGCGTCACCCAGGTTGCCTCCCACGGCGACCCGCTTGCCGGCCTGCCGCGCCATGTCGCCGACCAGCGTGGTCACCGTGGACTTGGCGTTCGATCCGGTGATGGCGACTATCGGCGCCTTGCAGTGACGTGCGAACAGCGCGATCTCGCCGATGACGCGCTCCCTCACCGCGGCCAGCCCGGACTTCTGCAGATCCACGCCGGGGCTGACGACGATCTCGGAGAACGCCTGCAGATCCAGCGCCTCGAGATCGCCCAGATGGATATCTACCGTCGGGAATGCCTCGCGGAAGGCCTCGATCCCCGGCGGAGCGGTGCGGGTATCGGCCACCACGAAGCGCTCCCCCCGGTGCTGCAGAAAGCGGGCGATCGCGCGGCCGGAGATCCCCAGCCCGACGACCAGCCACGGAGCCCCATCTCGACGATGAGGCTCCGGCGGGCGATGCATTGACGGGGTGGAATGCACGGAATCGCTCATGGCATCAACGCAGCTTCAAGGTTGCCAGGCCCAGCAGGACCAGCATGACGGTAACGATCCAGAAGCGCACGATCACTCGCGGCTCCGGCCAGCCTTTGAGCTCGAAGTGGTGATGCAGGGGCGCCATGCGGAAGATGCGACGCCCGGTCAGCTTGTAGGAGCCGACCTGGAGAATGACGGAGACCGTTTCCATGACGAAGACGCCACCCATGATGAACAGCACGATCTCCTGGCGCACGATGACCGCGACGATACCCAGCGCCGCGCCGAGCGCCAGCGCGCCGACATCCCCCATGAAGACCTGGGCGGGATAGGTATTGAACCAGAGGAATCCGAGCCCCGCGCCGGCGATGGTGCCGCAGAATACCGCCAGTTCGCCGGCGCCCGGCACCTCGGGAATATGCAGGTACTCGGCGAAAACGGCGTTACCGCTGGCATAGGCGAAGACCGCCAGCCCCATCGCAACGAGCACGGTCGGCATGATCGCCAGGCCATCGAGGCCATCGGTCAGATTGACCGCGTTGGAGCTGCCGACGATGACCAGGTAGCTCAGCACGATGTAGAACAGGCCCAGCGGAATCACCACGTCCTTGAACAGTGGCACGATCAGGCTGGTCTCGACCGGGCTCGCCGCGGTGAAATAGAGAACCAGCGAGGCGCCGAGGCCGATCACCGACTGCCAGAAGTATTTCCAGCGCGCCGGCAGCCCGCGAGGATTCTTTTCCACTACCTTGCGGAAGTCGTCGACCCAGCCGATGGCACCGAACCCCAGCGTGACCGCCAGCACCACCCAGACGTAGTGGTTGGTCAGGTCGCCCCAGAGCAGCGTGCTGACGGCGATGGAGATCAGGATCATGGCGCCGCCCATGGTCGGCGTGCCTGCCTTGGACAGGTGTGATTGGGGGCCGTCGTCGCGCACTGCCTGGCCGATCTGGCGTTCGACCAGACGGCGAATCATCTGCGGTCCCATCCACAGACTCAGGAACAGCGCGGTCAGCGTCCCCAGAATCATGCGCAGGGTCAGATACCCGAATACGTTGAAAGCACTATGGAAATGGGTCAGCAGTTCAGCCAGAAAAAGCAGCATGAGTCGGATTCACCTTGAGGCATCATCACGCAGTGCGGCGACGAGTCGTTCCATGCCGGCGCTGCGCGATCCCTTGACCAGCACGCTGGCCCGGGAAGGAAGCTGATCCTGGGCAAAGCGCACGAGCGCTTCCCAGTCATCGAAATGATGACCTTCGTCACCGAAGGCCGCGGATGCGGCACGCGCGGGCTCGCCGTACGTGCCCAGAAAATCGAGTCCGAGGTCGCGGGCCGAACGGCCGACCTCAGCGTGCAGACGCTCGCTGGCCTCGCCCAGTTCCCCCATCGCGCCGAGGAAACACCAGCGCGGCGACGGCAGCGACGACAACGCCTCGAGCGCCGCTCGCATCGCGCCGGGGTTGGCATTGTAGGTATCGTCGATCAAGCAACTGCCGCGAATGCCGCCGACCACCTGCATTCGCCCCGCCATGCTGCGGCAGGCTTCGAGTCCGGTCGCGATTTCCGCCGCGCCGAAACCCAGCGCATGCGTGGCCGCCGCCGCCGCCAGCGCATTGCGTACGTTGTGACGCCCCATCAGCGACAGCCCGACGCGTACCGATGCCTCGCCCGGCAGGCAAAGCGTAAAAGCATAACGCCCGGCCGAGTCGCAGACCAGATCACGGGCGGTGACACTGGCACCGTCATCGATGCCGTAGTCGACGACCCGGGCGCGCCCGGCCAGCGCCCGCCAGACGGAAAAATAGGCTTCGTCCCGATCGAGAACGGCATAGCCATCGCTGGAGAGACCCGCCAGGATTTCTCCCTTGGCCTGGGCTATCTGTCCCATGCCGCCGAACTCGCCGACATGCGCCCCCGTGACGTTGGTGATGATCGCCACCTGCGGTTTGGCCAGCGCCGTCGTCCAGGCGATCTCTCCCAGATGGTTGGCCCCCAGCTCGATCGCCGCATAGCGATGCTCGGCGGCGAGTTCGAGCAACGTGAGTGGCGCGCCGATGTCATTGTTCAGATTGCCCCGCGTGGCCAGCGTCGGCGCCCGCCGGCTCAGTATCGAAGCCAGCATCTCCTTGACCGAGGTCTTGCCACTGTTGCCGGTCACCGCGATCAGTTGTCCGTCCCAGTCGAGCCGATGCGCGCGGGCCAGCAGACCCAGCGCCAGGCGTGTGTCGGGCACGACGATCTGTGCCAGCGAATCGGTTACCGGATGATCGACGACGGCGCCGACCGCGCCTTTTTCCCGCGCCTGGGCCAGGAATTCATGGGCATCGAACCGCTCCCCCCGCAGCGCGACCAGCAGATCGCCGGGGCGGAGCGCTCGCGTATCGGTGACGATTCGCGAGACCGCGGTATCCGACCCTTCGAAAGACGCACCGAGCCGCGCAGCAACGGTGCTCAACCCCTCGCTCATGCGGTTTTTCCCTTTGCCCGGCATAGCGCCGTCGCGATGTCGATGTCACTGAACGGGTGGCGCACGCCGTCGATCTCCTGATAATCCTCGTGGCCCTTACCGGCAATCAATATGATGTCGTCGGCGCCGGCAGCCTCGATGACGCGCTCGATCGCCTGCCGTCGGCCATCGACGGACCAGGCCGTCTCTTTTGCCGAAAGCGACAAGCCGGCCACGATCTGGTCACGAATGCGGCTCTGATCTTCGCTGCGCGGGTTGTCGTCGGTGACGACGATTCGATCGGCGAGCGTTTCGGCCACGGCAGCCATTAGCGGGCGCTTGCCGCTGTCGCGATCACCGCCGCAGCCGAACACGCACCAGAGCTGGCCGCCTTTCCGGCTCGGAAGATGTGCGCGCAGTGCCGAGAGCGCATTCTCCAGGGCATCAGGGGTATGAGCGTAATCGACCACCACGACAGGCCCATCGCCATCGGCCGCCCCCGGCAGCCGCTGCATGCGCCCCGGCACCGGCTGGAGCCGGGACGCGGCTTGCCATAGCGAGTCCAGCGAATAGCCCAGCCCATAGAGCGTGGCGATCGCCGACAGCGCATTGTCGAGATTGAAACGCCCCATCAACGGCAATTCGAGGACGCCTTCGTTCTCCGGCGTCGCGACGATGGCGCGCAGTCCATCGGGCAACGCCTCGCAATCGACGACCCGCAAGGTCGTCGCCTCGCTGCTGCCGGTGGCCAATACCCGGACGCCGTCCGGTAGCCCCGCCAGCATCAGCCGCGCGAGCGGGTCGTCGCCATTGACGATCGCCAGCTTCAGCCCGTCGCGCTTGAACAGCCTGGCCTTCGCCGCCGCGTAAGCCGCCATGCTGCCGTGGTAATCGAGATGATCGCGGCTCAGGTTGGTAAAGACCGCCGTATCGATTCGCGTATCGCCCAGCCGCTCCTGCACCAAGGCATGCGACGACACCTCCATCGCCACGACTTCGACGCCCTCGCTCGCCAGTTCGCCGAGCATCTGCTGCAGCGCCAACGGCCCCGGCGTGGTCTGCAGCGCGGAACGCACAGCACCGGGCCGGCCATACCCCAGCGTACCGATGACGCCGGCCGGCGTACCCAGCGCCTCCAGCAACGCGGCGATATAGTGAGTCACCGAACTCTTGCCGTTGGTGCCGGTGACGCCGATCACCGTCAACGATGCCGGCACGTCGAACAATCGACGGCCCAGCGCAGCCAACTGCCGTCTCAAACCCGGCAGCGCGAGGATTCGTTCGTCACCCTGCCATTGCGGATCGAGCCCGTCGGCCTCGCACAACACGCCCGCGGCACCGGCCCCGAGCGCATCGGCGATGAATTGTCGCCCGTCCGCGCTGACGCCCGGCACCGCCAGGAACAGATCGCCCTCCTGCAGTTGCCGGCTGTCGAGGCACAGGGTCGAATCGGCAGCGGCAGGAAGCCAGGACGCCGACCGCTCGGGGCGAGCGATCTCCGGCCATAGCGAGGTCAGCGCGTCGGCCAGTCTTGCGGTATCGATCTTCATGGCGAGGACTCCTGTTCCGCCGCCTTGGGCGGCGCATCGGGAGGCACGTCCAGCAGGCGCAGGGCACTACCGACGACGCGACTGAACACGGGGGCGGCGACCAGGCCACCGTAGTAATCCCCCTTCTTGGGGTTGTCGATCATCACCACCGTGACGATACGCGGATTGGAAGCCGGGGCAATACCGGCGAACAACCCGCGATATTCGACTTCCTGATAGCCCGTGCTGGTCACCTTGCGTACCGTGCCGGTCTTGCCCGCGATCTGGTAGCCCGGCACCATCGCCAGATGCCCACCAGCGTTGGGCTGGACGATCTTTTCCAACATCGCCAGCAATTCATGGGCGATACGCGGCGGCATGACCTGCTCGCTATCCGGCTCGCCATTGAGCTTGAGCAGCGACGGAGACAGGCGCTTGCCATCGTTGGCGATGGCCGTATAGGCGCTCGCCAGTTGCAACGGCGTCACGGCGACGCCGTAACCGTAAGCCATGGCCGCCTGGGCGCTGCGTGGAAGGTTGATCATGGAGGGCAGGCTGCCGCTGTTTTCACCGGGGAAGCCGGTCCCGGGCGACTGCCCTAGGCCCAGTTCGCGATAGCGATTCCAGATGGCATCCTGGGGCAGCGACAACGCGATATGCGACATGCCGATATTCGATGAGTGAAGCAGGATGCCTCCCGGCGTCAGCTTGCCGTAGTTGCGGAAGTCCCGAATGGTATAGCCATCCACGACCATCCAGCCCGGCGAGGTGTCGATGATGCTCTCCGGCGAGAACTGGTCGGACGCCAGGGCCGCCGACATGGCCAGCGGCTTCATCACCGAACCGGGCTCGATGGCGTCGGTAATCGCCTGGTTGCGTAACCCGCGCACGTCGACGTCGCTACGGTTGTTGGGGTTGTAGGATGGCAAATTCGCCATCGCCAGCACCTCGCCGGTCCGCGCATCCAGCATCACCAGCGAACCGCCGTCGGCATCGTTCTTGCGAATTCCCGCTGCCAGTTCGCGGTACGCCATGTACTGCAGACGCAGATCGATCGACAACGTCAGATCGCCGCCCGGCTTGGCTTCCTCGATCAAGTGCAGGTCCCGAACCAGCCGCCCTTTTCGATCCTTGAGCACACGCCGTTTGCCGGGCTGGCCGGTGAGATAGCGGTTGTAGGCGAGCTCGAGCCCTTCCTGCCCCTTATCGTCGACATTGGTCACGCCGACGAGCTGCGCCGCCACTTCCCCCGCCGGATAGTAGCGCTTGTATTCATCGCGGGCGTAGACGCCGGGCATCTGCAGATCGAGCACCGGCTTGGCCGCGGCTGGCGTGAGCTGACGCCGCAGATACATGAATTCGTGATCCGAGTAACGCGCTATGCGTGCTTCCAGTTGCTGAGGGTCGACCTTCAGCGCCTTTGCCAGCAACGTCTGCTGGATGGGATCCTGGGGAAGTTCCTGCGGATTGGCCCACAACGTGATTACCGGCGTCGAGATCGCCAGGGGATCGCCGTTGCGATCGCTGATCATTCCGCGATGAGCGCCAATGGACTCGACACGCAGCGTGCGGGCGTCACCCTGATTCTGGAGGAAACTGCGGTCGATCACCTGAAGATAGACAACCCGTCCCACGAGGGCGGATAGCGCCACCAGGATGATGAACAACATGAACCAGTAGCGTCCCGCCCCCAGTGGTGCATTCGGCCGGCGTCTCCTGTCCGTGGCAGCGCGTCTCGCCGCACTCATGGATGGATCACCTTGACTTCATCGACGCTCGGTACGCGCATGTTCAGACGCTTGCTGGCCAACGACTCGATCCGTGCCGGCGACGACCAGGTACTCTCCTCGAGCAGCAGGCGCCCCCACTCCGTCTGCAGGGAATCCCGCTGATTCTCCAGCTTCTGCAACCGTGCATACTGTACCCGGGTCAAGTGAGACGTGCTGATGATGGCCAGCGCCGTCACCAGCACGGCGATGGTCACGATGCCGAGCAGTGTGGCGCGGAACCCCGGACGCCGGGCGAACGGCCAGTCACCGGTCTCCAACAGGCTGCGTCGTCGTCCTTGAACGGCCATGTTGCTCCTTATCTCAACTTCTCGACGGCAGGTCCCAGCTTCTCGGCGATGCGCATGACTGCGCTGCGCGCGCGCGGGTTCGCATCGACCTCGCTCTCACTGGCACGCATTGCCTTGCCTACCGGTTTGAGCCGCTTGTTGAGTTGATCCTCGCGAATGGGCATGCCACGAGGCAAATGCGTATCCCCGCGAGACTGATCGCGAATGAAACGCTTGGCCAGTCGGTCTTCCAGCGAGTGAAAACTGATCACTACCAGGCGTCCTCCCGGCTCCAGCGCATCCAGAGCGACCGACAGGGCACGTTCCAGCTGGCCCAGCTCGTCATTGAGATGGATACGAATGGCCTGGAAGACCCGCGTGGCGGGGTGCTTACCCTTTTCCCAGGCGGGATGCGCCGCCTTGACGACCTCGGCGAGTTGATGGGTCCGTTCGATCGGAGCCTCACGACGGGCCGCGACGATGGCCCGCGCGATTCGCTTGGCGAAACGCTCTTCTCCGTAGGTCTTGAAGATCCGCGCCATTTCCTGGTCGTCGGTGCGCGCGACCCATTCGGCAGCGCCAATGCCCGAGGTCGGATCCATGCGCATGTCCAGCGGACCATCCCGCAGAAAGCTGAATCCGCGTTCGGGGTCGTCCAACTGCGGGGAAGAAACACCGACATCAAGAAGAATGCCGTTCAAACGGCCATGGACACCGCACGCCTCGGCATGGCGGTCCAGTTCGCCAAATACGCCACGGCATACCGTCAGTCGCGAGTCGTCGATCTCGGCGGCAACTGCCAGCGCGGCAGGATCGCGGTCGATCGCGATCAGGCGCCCATCCTCGTCGAGACGGGAGAGAATCGCTCGAGAGTGACCACCACGGCCAAAGGTGCCATCGAGATAGACACCGGAGGGGGACTGCACCAACGCCTCCACGGCTCCGTCGAGCAGCACGCTGGTATGGCGAAAATCGGCGCGATTCGCCGCACCGCCTTGGGGTGCTTCTGGAGCGTTGTCGCGGTGCTGCATGAAGATCTCGGTGTCGAACGGCGGAAATCGAAAGAAAGAGGGAGCCGGCCGATAAGCCGGGTTCTGTCTAAGACAGTCATTCATCTAGGAAACGCGTCGCCACGTTTCTCAAGCAACCTACCCGGATCCAGCGCGGGCCGCGCCAAAGGATCCCTATTTGGTCTTGCTCCAGGTGGGGTTTACCGTGCCACGCACTGTTACCAGGCGCGCGGTGCGCTCTTACCGCACCCTTTCACCCTTACCGGCAGCGAATCGCTGCTTAGGCGGTCTACTCTCTGCTGCACTAGCCGTCGGCTTGCGCCGCCCAGGCGTTACCTGGCACCTTGCCCTATGGAGCCCGGACTTTCCTCCCCCGGCAATGCCGGCGGCGACTGTCTGGCCGACTCCCAAGCGCGCAAGAATAGCAGCCCCCCGTGACCCTCTCAAGACAGCATTGCCGCGTTGAGCAAAAGCCGTTGTCATCGGCACGAAAACGTCGCGTAATGCCGACAGTTTCAGACCCGCGGCAGCCCGAAACTCATCTGTGGAAACGTGGCAGATCGACCGTCGATCTAGGCGCCGGGCTTCTGAGTCAGCGCCATCTGATACCAGTGCTTGCGACGCCCGCCCAACAGGCGCACGACGACCGCCGCCGCGCTCTTGACCGCCACGCCCTCGGCCAGCATCGCCCGGAGCAGCGCTTCGCCCTCGGCGTCGTCGGCGGCTTCTTCCCGGCGCGGCGCACCGGCCAGCATGACCACGAACTCCCCCCTCGCCTGATCGGGATCTTCGTCCATGATGCTCAGCAGTTCGGCCGCGGAACCGTCGAGCAGAGTCTCGAAGGTCTTGGTCAGCTCCCGTGCGAGCACCACCTGGCGCTCGCCGACCACGGCGGCCAGATCCGCCAGCAGATCGCGAATCCGGTGAGGCGACTCGTAGAACACCCGCGTTTCTTCCCGCGATGCGCCGGCCTCCAGCTGCTTCCGGCGCGCGCCGGACTTGGCCGGCAGGAACCCTTCGAAAGTGAAGCGATCCGTCGGCAACCCGGCAGCGCTCAGCGCCGCGATCAGTGCGCAAGGCCCCGGGATCGGCACCACGCGACACCCGGCTCGACGCAGCTCTCGCACCAGGACGAAGCCAGGGTCGGAGATCAATGGCGTACCGGCATCGCTGACCAGCGCCAGCTGCGCGCCATCGGCCAACCGTCGGCGCAGCTGCTCGACGCGCGCCGTTTCATTGTGTTCGTGCAATGAAATCAGCGGCCGCTCGATACCCAGGTGCCGAAGCAGACGCTGCGTATGCCGCGTGTCCTCGGCAGCGATCGCATCGACCTCCGAGAGAACCCGACCCGCCCGGGCACTCAGGTCCTCAAGATTCCCAATCGGCGTAGCGACCACGTACAATACGCCTTCCTTTGTCTCGCTCATTCGGTACCATCCGGATTGACATGCATTCACATCGACGACCACCACTGGCAGACTCGATGTTCAGTTCGGCAAGGAAGCCTCCGCAAGGCCGCGATGGACGACCACAGGCCATCGATCGACAGACGCCTTCTAGCGGAACGGGTAAGGGTCAATGCTTCGGGCTACGATTTATCGCGGCGGTTTCATCGGCGATTCGTGTCCCGGGCGCAAGACCTCTCAACAAGTAAAGGGAAAGACACTATGTGCAACGCGCTGCGGCGACTCCTCCTGCCATTGGTGG
Source organism: Salinicola salarius (assembly GCF_002179555.1). GTDB lineage: Bacteria > Pseudomonadota > Gammaproteobacteria > Pseudomonadales > Halomonadaceae > Salinicola > Salinicola salarius_A. The sequence continues at coordinate 112,771 of NZ_NHOU01000002.1, forward strand.
CAACTCTGACACTGGCAGGCTGTGCGGGCCAGAGCATGATGCAGGGCATCAGTGGCCCGAGCGCCCAGGAGTTACTCCAGCAGGCCAATACCCAGAGCGGCCAACAGGCTGCCACTTCCCGCCTCGAGGCGGCGGATATCCTAGCACGCCAGGGCGACACGGCGCAGGCACTCCAGGTCGCTAGCCAGATCGACAGCACCCAGCTCGACGGCACCCAACGAATCCGCTGGGCCATGGTGCTATCCGACAGCGCGCTAGCCGAGGAAGATGGTCAGAGCGTGATTCGCGCCACCGACATTCTCGATAGCACGACCGAGCTCTCGACCGGCGATCGACAGACATTGCGCTATCGCCGCGGCCTTGCCCTGAACATGATCGGTGAACCGGAGGCGGCTGCCCGCCTGCTGATCGGCCTGCAGCGCGACAATGCCCCTTACGAGCTGAACGACGATATCTGGAAGCCGCTGTCGAGCCTCAGTCCCACCGCGCTGAATGCCCTGGCTGCGACGGATGGCGACCCGGTCACGCAGGGCTGGGTGGATCTCGCCCGCCTTTACCGTACCAGCGGCGGTGATATCTCCAACCTGTTCGATCGCCTGGATCAGTGGCGTAGCCGCTATCCGAACCACCCGGCCAATCGACGACTCCCGCAAGACCTGTCGACGCTACGTCAGCTCGAAGGCAATGAGGTCGACCAGATCGCCGTACTCCTGCCCGACAGCGGCCCGCTGGCCAACATTGCCTCGGCTATCCGCCAGGGTCTCGAAGCCCGCGCCAGCGACGCCGAAAGCCAGGGGGAACGCATCCCTCGACTGACCTTCATCGATTCCAGCCAGCAAAATCTCGACGCCCTCTACGCCCAGGCGACGATGAACGGCGCCCAGGCGGTGATCGGCCCGCTCGACAAGGACAAGGTCAGCGAACTGGAAACCCGCGGCAGCGTGCCTCTGCCCACGCTCGCGCTGAACTATGGGCAGCATGCACACAATCAGGCAACCAACCTGTTCCAGTACGGTCTGTCGGCAGAAGACGAGGCACGCCAGGTCGCCCATCGCGCGTATCTCGACGGTCATCGCCGGGCCGGCATCATGGTGCCGGATAACGAGTGGGGCTCACGTATTCTGGCGGCGTTCCACAACGCGTGGGAGGCCGAGGGCGGCAACGTCGATTCGGTGGTCAGTTACGATCCGTCGGGATCCGTGGCCACGGCGGTACGCAATCTGCTCGACAGCGACCCTTCGAGCATGGACATGCTGTTCCTGCTCGCACTGCCCAGCTACGCCCGCCAGGTACCACCAACTCTGGAGTTCTATTACGCCGGCGATCTGCCTGTCTACGCCACCTCTCACCTCTACGAGGGCACGCCACAGCCTCGCGCCGATCATGACCTGAACGGCGTACAGTTCCTCGACATTCCATGGATGATTCCGGATGCGGCCGTCGGCGGTGTCGACGCCCTGCCTTTCGTTTCCACCTTCCGCCGACTATCGCAGGAAGACAGCGACCCCGGCTTGCTCAAGCTCAACGCCATGGGCGTCGATGCCTACGAGCTCGCCCGCCGCCTGCCGCTGATCCAGGCATTGCCGAACACGCAGATCTTCGGCGCCACCGGGACGTTACAGGCGCGCGACGATGGCCGCATCCAGCGCACCCTACCCTGGGCGCTGTTCCAGTCCGGCACGCCACAACCGTTACTGATGGCACCGGCAGCCACGCCGACTCACTCGCCCTCGAATCCTGACGGCGCCGCCGGCAGCACATCGCAGGAAGAATCACGAAACTCGGCCAACAGCGATCTCAACGGATTCGCACTCGATACCGACGATGTCAACGCCAACTGATCGACCGAAGCCAGCCAACCAGGCAGCGCCCACTAGTCGGCGCCAACTCGGGCAGCAGGTCGAGCAGGCTGCTGCCCGCTGGCTCGCGACACAGGGTTTGACGCTGGTTGCCAGTAATCAGCACGCCAAGGGCGGCGAGATCGATCTGGTGATGCGCGACGGCGAGGATCTCGTGTTCGTCGAGGTGCGTCACCGCCAACGCAGCGACTACGGCAATCCGCTCGAAACGATCACGCCAGCCAAGCAGCGACGCATCATCAAGGCCGCGCGTTTTTATCTTCATGCGCAACAGCTATCATGCCCCTGCCGCTTCGACGTCGTGGGCGTGACCGGAAGCCCTCCCCTGCTCGAATTCGACTGGATTCGTGCAGCCTTCGACGCATATTGACCCAGGCCCTAATAGGCAGCCCATGGATTTTCAAACACGCATACTCGACCTGTTCAACGCCAGTATCGATACCAAGACCTACGCCAGCGAAGTCTTGCCACCTTTCATCGAAGTCGCCAGCCAGATGATGGTCCAGTGCCTGGTCAGCGAAGGCAAGATCCTGGCCTGCGGAAATGGGGGGAGCGCCGGTGATAGCCAGCACTTTTCCTCCGAGCTGCTCAATCGCTTCGAGCGCGAGCGGCCGAGCCTGCCGGCGCTGGCCTTGACGACCGACACCTCGACCCTGACCTCGATCGCCAACGATTACAGCTACAATGATGTTTTCTCGAAGCAGATCCGGGCCCTGGGCCAGCCAGGCGACATCCTGCTGGCGATCTCGACCAGCGGCAATTCAGCCAACGTGGTCCAGGCCATCCAGGCCGCGCATGATCGGGAAATGAGCGTCGTTGCCCTGACAGGACGCGACGGCGGAGACATGGCCTCGCTATTGGGTCAGGAAGATTGCGAAATCCGCGTCCCGGCAACCTCCACCGCACGAATCCAGGAAGTTCATCTCCTGGTCATTCACTGCTTGTGTGATCTGATCGACCAACAGCTATTTGGCAGCAACGAGTGAGACCCATGAAGAAGACACTGATCGTTTCCTCCTGTCTGATCGGCCTGCTGGCCCTTGGCGGATGCGCCACCGGAAGCCAGGAAGAGAACTACGCCGAGCGCACGCCCGGCGCCAAGGTCGAAGACAGCAGTATCCAGAGCAAGATTTTCGACGCTCTCAACGCCGCGGACGCTCGTTACGGCGACGCCCATGTCAACGTTGACAGCTACAACAGCAATGTCCTGTTGACCGGCCAGGTGCCCAGCGACGAGCTCAAGCAGCGCGCCACGGAAATCGCCCGAAACGTGCGCAGCGTTCGCCAGGTTCATAACGAGCTGATGGTATCGGCCAATACGCCGGTCAGCCAGCGCATGACCGACACCTGGATCACCGGGCGCATCAAGGCCAATCTGGTCGCCAACGAGGACCTAGACGCCAATTTGATTCGCGTCATTACCGAGAATGGCACGGTCTATCTGATGGGGCTTGTCACGCAACAGCAAGCCAGCCAAGCAACCGGCGCCGCCTCCGGCGTGGGCGGTGTCCAGCGCATCGTCAAGGTGTTCGAATACCTCAACTAATCACCCGGGCGCAGGTCCGTGACGAAAAAGCCGCTGCCGAATCTGATTCGGCAGCGGCTTTTTATGATTCCTCACTTGTCACTGGCATGAAGGCAGGCCCAGCGACAAATGCAAACGCCAGCCTACTTCACGATACGCAACGACGGCTTGCCCTTTTCGGGCCGGTTTGGCGCTTCGTCACTTTTCTTCTCGTCGGCAGGTTCGGACAACTTCGAAGAGGTATTTTCCGAGCGGTTCTCGACGCTTTCCAGCGTCGGGCGTCCCTCCTCCTCCAGCTCTTCCTCCTCTCCACCAGAGAAGTTCGGCATGACCGGCTCCTGGCCGAAGACCATACCCACACCATTTTCGCGAGCATAGATAGCGATCAAAGCGTCCATCGGCACGACGACCTGCATCGGCTGACCGCTGAAGCGCGCCCCGAAAGTGACCGCCGCATTGTCGATCATCAAGTCGCGCACGGCTGCCGGCGCGATGTTCAACACGATCTGACCATTCTGCACGAACTGTTGCGGCACCTTGACGTCGGGCTTCCCGGCATCGACCACGATATACGGTGTTTGCTCGTTATCCAGCAACCACTCATAAAGAGCTCTTGCCAGATAGGGACGGCTAGTCAGCATGTCATCTCCTTTCAGGCAGCTTACGACAGGCGCCGTTCAGCTACGCATCTCACGTTCGGATTCGGATAGCGCCACCTTGAAAGCGTCACGCGCGAAGACCCGCTCCATGTAGCTCATCAACGGAGCGACCTGCTTCTCCGGCAACTCGACGCCCAGCGCCGGCAGACGCCACAGGATCGGTGCAATGCAGCAATCCACCAGGGTGAACTCTTCACTCATGAAAAACGGCATGTCTTCGAAGATTGGCGAGATCCCGGTCAGACTCTCACGCAGTTCCTTACGCGCCTTGTCGGCATCCTTCTTGGAACCCTGCTGGATCTGCTCCACCAGCGGACACCATTCACGCTCGATGCGATGCATCCACAGACGACTCCGCGCACGCGCTACCGGGTAGACCGGCAACAGTGGCGGATGCGGGAAACGCTCATCGAGATACTCCATCATGACTTTGGACTCGTAGAGCACCAGATCACGATCCAGCAGCGTAGGCACGCTGTTGTAAGGGTTCAGATCCGCCAGCTCAGCGTTATGCTCGTCGGCCGAGACGTCCAGGATATCGACAGCCACGCCCTTTTCCGCCAGCACGATTCTGACGCGATGGCTGAAATGATCTTCACTGCCGGAGTAAAAGGTCATCGACGATCGCTTGGCCACTACACCCATGAAACTTTCCTCGCATTAATTCAACGACCATGATAACACGACGGGCAACCCGGCCGGGCGCCTCGCCGACCACGGGGAGCTAGAATGCACACCCGCCACGCACCAACAGCCATATACCAACAGCAAAACGCCCGACTGAATAAGTCGGGCGTTGAGCGCAGAGGCGATCCTGCAGGATCAGCGCTTGGAGAACTGCGGACGACGACGAGCTTTGCGCAGACCCACTTTCTTACGCTCGACTTCACGAGCATCGCGGGTCACGTAGCCAGCCGCACGCAGCGGACGACGCAGTTCCTCGTTGTATTCCATCAGCGCGCGCGTGATGCCGTGACGAATCGCGCCGGCCTGAGCGGAACCACCGCCGCCCTTGACCGTGACGTAGACGTCGAACTGGCCGGTCGTTTCGGTCAGTTCCAGCGGCTGACGCACGACCATCTGTGCCGTGACGCGACCAAAGAACTCGCCCAGTTCGCGATCGTTGACGGTGATCTTGCCGGTGCCCGGCTTGAGAAACACACGAGCGGTAGAGGTCTTGCGACGCCCGGTGCCGTAATACTGTTGTGCCATGACGGTTACCCTCAGATGTTCAGTTCTTGCGGCTGCTGCGCGGCGTGCGGATGCTCGGTACCGGCATACACCTTGAGTTTGGCGTGCATGGCACGACCCAGCGGGCCTTTGGGCAGCATGCCCTTGACGGCGCCTTCGATGATTCGCTCCGGCGCATGGTCGATCAACTTCTCGAACGACATGGTACGGAGACCGCCCGGATACCCGGTGTGACGGTAGTAATTCTTGGCTTGCGCCTTGTTACCGGTCACGTGCACTTTCTCGGCATTGACGACGATGATGTAATCGCCAGTGTCGACGTGCGGGGTGTATTCCGGCTTGTGTTTGCCACGCAGGCGGCGAGCGATTTCTGTCGCCAGACGACCGAGCGTCTTGCCCGATGCATCAACGACATACCAATCGCGCTGCACGGTATGCGGCTTGGCACTGAACGTCTTCATGAGTGTTTCACCAAATAAGCGTATTTGGGCGTCGAAGCGGATGCTTCTCGGCCATCCCTATTTTTCTTGGGTTACTCGCCCACCGAAGGCTGCAGAACAGCTCCCGTTCAGACGGTAACGAATCGAAGAGCGCGCATTGTACACGAGCCCTCTGGGCGGCGAAAGAGGTAGACGAGCCTGTCTCGCGCCACCCCGTCATGCCCTGCCTTCAGAGGGTGTTTACAAATTCGGCGAGCGAAGACAAGACAAGGCGAAATCGGCCGAAAAAGCGGAGTTTACAAGGGCTAAATGAGTATTTTGAGACCGATTTCAACGCCGTATTGTCGAGCGCAGGCATTTTGTAAACAACTCTCTCAGGGCTTGTGCGCCAGCGCCAGATAGTCACGGGATTGCATTTCCTGAAGGCGCGACAGCGTACGCTCGAATTCGAAACTGAGGTTGCCCCCTGTGTAGAGCGACTCGACCTCGGTCTCCGCAGAGAGCAGCAGCTTGACCGCGCGATCGTAGAATTCATCGACCATGCTGATGAAGCGTCGCGCCTGATCGTCATTACTCCCGCCCATGCGCGGCACATCCGACACCAGCACCGTATGGAATTCCCGCGACAGCTCGATGTAATCGTTCTGGCTGCGCGGTCCGTCGCAGAGCATCTTGAAATCGAACCAGACGACGCCTTCATGGCGACGGCGCGCTTTCAGCTCGCGATGGTTGACCGTCAGCGTCTCCTCGCGCCGCCCCTCGCTACCGGCCACTGAACGGAAGCTCCTCGCCAGCTGCTTTTCGGCATCGGCATCGAGCGGAGAATGGAATATCTCGACCTGCTCGAGTGCCCGCAGGCGATAGTCCACGCCGGAATCGACATTGACCACCTCGCAGTGGCGCTTGAGCAGATCGATTGCCGGAAGAAACCGGCTCCGCTGCAGGCCGTCCTTGTAGAGATCGTCAGGCACGATGTTGGAAGTCGCCACCAGCACGACACCCTGCGCGAACAGCGCCTCCATGAGATTCCCCAGGATCATCGCATCAGTGATGTCCTTGACGTAGAACTCGTCGAAACAGATCACGCGCGCCTCTCCGGCGAACTTGGCCGCGATCTGCGTCAGCGGGTTCTTCTCGCCCTTGTGCACCTCGAGCTCACGATGCACGCGCTGCATGAACCGGTTGAAGTGCGTGCGCATCTTGCGATCGAACGGCAACGATTCGTAGAACACATCGACCAGGTAGGTCTTGCCGCGGCCGACACCGCCCCAGAAGTAGAGCCCCATCACCTGCGGCTTCTCGGGTGCCTGGGGCTCCGACGCCTTGCGCTTGCCGAACAGCCCCGCCACCTTGGAAAGCTTCGACTCCCCGGAGACAGCCGCGGACGGCTTGGGAGCCGGGCTTCGCTGGAGATCGTCATACAGGCGCTGCAGATGTTTGACGGCATTCTCCTGCGCGGCGTCGTAGCTGAAGTCATCACGTTCCAGATCGGCACGGTAGCGTGACATCGGCGTCATGGCGTTCGGATTTGACGTCGCAGACTGGGGAGAACTCATGGCGGTATCGTGACCTCACGTCGAAACAGGTGGCGGCATTATAACCTCCGACGAAAGTCTTGACAGTGGCAATCAGACAAGGAAGGTTTGACCCGGTAGCCGAGCGGGTCGATATAATGGCCCCGCACCGACCCCGAGAACGGTCTATGAGAAAGGTCGTGCCCAGCACGACGACGAGGAGCGCATTGTGAACGAAAGCAATATCGACTGGATTCTGGCAATCGCCTGCTTCCTGGCGGGCATCGGTATCGGCGCCCTTTGTTATCATCTGCTGAATGCCAACGTGGCCCGCAACCAGAAAGTGCGCCAGCGCTTGGCCGAGACCGAACTGGAACTCAATCAGGTCAAGGATGCCTTGAACGATCACTTCGCCAAGGTAGCCGATCTGGCTTCCAGCATTCAGCGCCAGAGCCATGATCTCGAGCAGCATCTGATCAATGGCGCGGACAAGCTGGTCGATGACCTAAAACTGAAACGCCGGCTGCACGGCACTCAGGACGAAAGCGAAGACGTCGATGCGCCGCAGGTACCGCGTGACTACGCCGACGGCACAGGCGGCACGCTAGCCGAGGATTATGGCGTTCGTCAGCGCAAGACGGCAGAGCAGCAGGAGAACACTCCCCAACCGCCTCGCTATTGATGTCTTTCACTCCCGTCGGCAGTCGAAATCCGGCTTCCGACGGGTCGTCCCTTCTATTTTTTCTCCCTTCACGCCGGCCTTCTTCCTTCACGCCGGATTGTCGATATCCACGAAACGGTGCTCGACGTCGAAACGGCTCTTTAGCCACTCGCCCAGAGCCTGGATACCGTCTCTTTCGGTGGCATGATGCCCCGCCGCAAGGTAGGTAATACCCATTTCGCGCGCCATGTGCGTGGTACGTTCGGAAACCTCGCCGGAAATGAAAACGTCCGCTCCCGCCTCGGCCGCCAGTGGCAGCATGTCCTGCGCACCGCCGGTACACCAGGCCACGTTTCGGATGGTACCGGAATGCCCTTCGATCAATAGAGGCGTGCGGCCCAGCGCCTGTTCGATGCGAGCCGCAAGCGCCCGGCTATCCAGTTCGGTGTCGGGCTTACCCATCCACAGCAGCCCCTGCCCGAGCTCGCCATCGAGACAGCGTTCCACCTCGAAGCCCAACCGCCGCCCCAGGCAGGCGTTATTGCCCAGCGTGAGGTGTGCATCCAGCGGTAGATGATAAGCCAGCAGGTTGAGATCGTTGCTCAATAAGGTGGCGAAACGGCGGCGCTTCATCCCCGTCACGCTGACCGGCTCGTTCTTCCAGAAATACCCGTGGTGCACCAGTACGGCATCGGCTCCCCACGCGACGGCCTCGTCCAACAGCGCCTGGCAGGCCGTCACTCCGGTCAGAACCCGACCGATCGACTCCCGTCCCTCTACCTGCAACCCATTGACCGTGTAATCCTTGAACGCGTCGGTACGCAGCTCCGTATCGATAGCCGCCTGTAGCGTCTGCCGCGAAATCATACTGTCTCCCAGCGGAAAGCCTTGGTGAATGTTACACTTATGTCACTTGTCGCCATGGCCTCGTCCACGTTGCGAGATGTCATGACGGACGTCGTTTCTCTCTCGTCTCCTCTCGATCGACGAGCCTGATGTGATTGCGTATCCGATCGCTTGCCGCAGTCGACGAGGCTTCGATAAACCGCCTTGCGGCATCATCAAGTCACGAGGATGACATACCGACTCGATGACGCGGCAATACGGATTTAACGAGACCACCCGGGTTTTCAGTCTAAGGACTCAGCACATGCGCCGCCACCTAGCCGCCTATCTGTGGCCCGCCCTTTGCGGCATTCTGCTTGCCGTCGTCTTGCTCTACGCGTTTCCATCACTGCTGGGACGAGACACACCCGACGAGACCTCCCGGCCAACTGGCATCGCCACCACGACCGGCTCGCAGAACGCCGACCGGCCGCCACCCGATGTCGTCGACGCGCCGGCACTGGATCGTCACGAAGGCCCGGTCAGCTACGCCAGGGCCGTCAATCGCGCCGCCCCCGCGGTCGTCAACGTCTACTCGTCGCGCGTCGTCGACACCAACCAACACCCATTGATGTCAGACCCCTTCTTCCGCCAGTTCTATGGCAAGAACATGCCGCAGCGCCAGCGCATGCTGTCGAGCCTCGGCTCCGGCGTGGTAGCCAGCGAAGAAGGCTACATCCTGACCAACAACCACGTCATCAACGACGCCGACCAGATCCAGGTCGCGCTGCGAGACGGGCGCGAAGCCATTGCTCGGGTCATCGGGACCGATCCGGACAGCGACCTGGCCGTACTCAAGATCGACATGGAAAACCTGCCGGTCATTCAACTGAGCAACTCTGAAGACATCGCCATCGGTGACGTCACGCTGGCCATCGGCAATCCTTTTGGCGTCGGCCAGACCGTGACCATGGGCATCATCAGCGCCACCGGGCGCGATCACCTCGGCCTGAGCCGTTATGAAGATTTCATCCAGACCGATGCTGCCATCAACCCGGGCAATTCCGGCGGCGCGCTGGTGGATGCCAACGGCTCTCTGATCGGTATCAATACGGCGATCTTTTCCCGCTCCGGCGGCTCGCAGGGCATCGGCTTCGCGATTCCGGCCAATCTGGCACGCGGCATCCTCGACGACATCGTGACCCACGGACGTGTCATCCGCGGCTGGCTGGGCATCGACGCCCAGCAGATGACCCCGGACCTGGCCGCCTCGTTCGGCCTCAAGACACTGAGCGGAGTCATCATCGCCAATGTGGTGCCCGGCGGCCCTGGAGACGAGGCTGGGCTAAGACCCGGCGATATTCTGCTGGCGATCGATGGCAAGCCGATCCTCGACCCGCGGGAAACCCAGGTCGACATTGCCGAAATTCCGCCCGGCGCCCAGCTCCCGCTGACCATCGTCCGGGGCGGTGAAAAGCGGGAGATCACCTTGACCGTCGGCGAGCGCCCGCAACCTGTCGAGCCCGGCCACGATGCCGCCCGTCAAGCCAATGCACCGGCGGACGCCGATGATTCAGCCTCCCCTGCCCCAGGCACCGACACGGAAGGCACCTCTCCATAGCATCATAGGCCAGAAACGACATCGCCGCCCCGGCAAGGGCGGCGATCGAACCGGTCCGAACGGTGGCTGCTCAGCGCTTCAGGCGATTCTCCGCCGAGCGCGCGTGCGCCGTCAGCGACTCCCCTCGCGCCAGCACGGAGGCGGTCCGGCCCAGCGTATCGGCCCCTTCCGGGGAGCACTGAATCAGTGAAGAGCGCTTCTGAAAATCGTAGACACCCAGTGGCGACGAAAAGCGTGCCGTGCCGGAGGTCGGCAGTACGTGGTTGGGGCCGGCGCAGTAGTCGCCCAGCACTTCCGCGGTGTAGCGCCCCATGAAGATGGCGCCGGCGTGGCGCACCTTCTCTGCCATCGCCTGTGGCGCCTCCACGGAAAGCTCCAGGTGCTCGGGGGCGATCCGATTGATCAGCTCGACCGCCTGCTCGGGACCGTCGCACAGCACCAGCGCACCGCGCCGCGCCAGCGATTCGCGGATGATCGCCTCGCGCTCCATGGTCGGCAGCAGCCGCTCGATGGAGGCCTGAACTGCCTCGAGATGCCCGGCGTCCCAGGTGACGAGAATCGCCTGCGCATCTTCATCGTGTTCGGCCTGCGAGAACAGATCCATTGCCAGCCAGTCGGGATCGGTCCCGCCGTCGGAAACGACCAGGATCTCGGAGGGGCCGGCGATCATGTCGATGCCCACCTGCCCGAATACCGCGCGCTTGGCCGTCGCCACATAGATATTGCCCGGCCCGACGATCTTGTCGACCCGAGGAACGCTCCGAGTGCCATAAGCCAGCGCCGCCACGGCCTGGGCACCGCCCAGCGTGAATACCCGGTCGACCCCGGCAAGATGCGCCGCAGCCAGCACCAGTTCGTTGACGATGCCATCCGGCGTCGGCACGACCATGATGATTTCGCGCACACCGGCCACGTGCGCCGGCACGGCATTCATCAGTACCGACGAGGGATAGGCGGCCTTGCCGCCGGGTACGTAGATACCGACCCGATCGAGCGGCGTCACCTTCTGGCCCAGCACGGTGCCATCCGGCTCGCTGTACTGCCAGGATTCCGGCTTCTGGCGCTCGTGATAGAGCCGGATGCGCTCGGCGGCATGACGCAGCGCCTCGCGCTGTTCCGCCGGCACGCCCTCGAATGCCGCCTCGAGACGTTCCGGGCCGATCACCAGCTCGGCCATGTCGGTAGCGGACAGACGGTCGAAGCGGTTGGTGTACTCGATCACGGCGTCGTCACCGCGCTGGCGAACGGCGGCGATGATCTCCGCGACCCGCCCCCCGACCTCATGGTCGGAGACACCTTCCCAGGCCAGCAGTGAATCGAGACGCGTATCGAAATCGGCATCCCGCGTGGTGAGGCGGGCAATGGTAGTCGTTTGGCTCATCTTTGCATTCTCTCTACGTTCGGCCGATCGCCGTCCACCGACCGGCACGCCATTCACGCTTGACGGATCGACGTCTCAGGCGGCTGGAAGACGCGTTGCCACGGCTTGACGCAGGCGCTCGATCAGCGGCCTCAGCCGCTCGTGCTTCATCGTCATCGACGCCTTGTTGACCACCAGTCGCGTGCTGATGTTCTCGATCAGCTCACGCGGTTCCATGCCGTTGGCCCGCAGGGTATTGCCGGTATCCACGATATCGACGATTTCGTCCGCCAGGTTCATCAGCGGCGCCAGTTCCATCGCCCCGTAGAGCTTGATCACCTCGGCCTGGATGCCCTGCTCCGCGTAATAGCGGCGCGCCACATTGACGAACTTGGTTGCGACCCGCCGCTTGGCATGCGCCGGCTGCGCGCCCACGATGCCCGCCGTCATCAGGCGGCAGCGTGAAATTCCCAGGTCGAGCGGCTCGTAGAGCCCCTCGGCGCCATGCTCAAGCAGAACGTCCTTGCCGGCTACCCCAAGGTCGGCTGCACCGAGCTGGACATAGGTCGGCACATCCACCGCGCGAATGACCACCAGCTTGACGTCGGGCAGGTTGGTATCGAACAGCAGCTTGCGGCTCTTGCCGAAATCGTCCGCCGGCGTGATACCCGCATCCGCCAGTAGCGGCAGTGTCTCTTCGAGAATACGGCCCTTGGACAGGGCCAGAATCAGTTGGTTGCTCATGTTCTCTCTTGCCGTCACCTAACTCGGCACGCGACGAATGCGCGCGCCCAGTAGCTGCAATTTCTCTTCGATGCACTCGTAGCCGCGGTCGATATGATAGATCCGGTCTACCATCGTCTCCCCCTGGGCTACCATCGCCGCGATGACGAGACTTGCCGAGGCACGCAGATCGGTCGCCATCACCGGCGCGCCGGACAGCTTCTCGACGCCAGTGACTACCGCCGTGTTGCCCTCGAGAGCGATATGCGCCCCCATGCGGTTGAGCTCCTGCACGTGCATGAAGCGGTTCTCGAAGATCGTCTCGACCACCGTGCCGGTTCCTTCGGCCACCGCATTCAGCGCCACGAACTGCGCCTGCATGTCGGTGGGAAAAGCCGGATAGGGCGCGGTACGAAGGTTGACGGCCCTGGGCCGGCGCCCACCCATGTCGAGCTCGATCCAGTCCTCGCCGGTGGTGATGGTCGCCCCGGCTTCCTCGAGCTTGGCCAGCACCGCCTCCAGTATGTCCGCACGGGTCTTGCGCACGCGAACCCGCCCACCGGTCGCCGCGGCGGCGACGAGAAACGTCCCCGTTTCGATACGGTCAGGCATCACATCGTAGTGGCAGCCGTGGAGACGCTCGACACCTTCGATGGTGATGGTATCGGTGCCCTGCCCACGAATGTTGGCACCCATGGCGATCAGGCACTCGGCCAGATCGACCACTTCCGGCTCGCGCGCGGCGTTCTCGAGGATCGTCGTGCCCTCAGCCAGAGTAGCCGCCATCAACAGATTCTCGGTGCCGGTCACGGTCACGGTATCAAAGAAGATCGTGGCCCCCTTGAGCCGACCGTCGACACGGGCGCGAATATAGCCCCCCTCGACGGTAATATCGGCACCCATCGCCTCAAGCCCCCGGATATGCAGATCGACCGGCCGCGAGCCGATGGCGCACCCTCCCGGCAACGACACATCAGCGGTACCGAAGTGCGCCAGCAGCGGGCCGAGCACCAGGATCGAGGCGCGCATCTTCTTGACCAGTTCGTAGGGGGCGTGACAGTCACGCACCTGCGAACCGTCGATCTGGATGCTCATTTTTTCGCCCATGACCGGCTCGATGCCCATTCGGCCGAGCAGCTCGAGCGTCGTGGTGATGTCCTGAAGATGCGGCAGGTTACCGATGGTAACGGGCTCGTCGGCGAGCAGCGTCGAAGCCAGAATCGGCAGCGCGGAATTCTTCGCCCCGCTGGCCCAGACCTCGCCGTCGAGCGGTCCATTACCGGTGATGATCAGCTTGTCCATGAAGGTTCGCTATAGAATCGAATAGAGATGACCGGCCCGAGAGGCCCGGAAGAAAGATCAGACGCCGGGATTCTCGGGCGCCGTTTCCCACTGGGCAGGCGTAAACGTCTTGATGCTGATGGCATGCAGCGCGCCGGAAGCGATCTCGTCGGCCAAGGCACCGTAGATCAGTTGCTGGCGCTTGACGGGACTCATGCCCTCGAAAACCTCGCCCACGGCAATGACCTGGAAGTTGCAGCCTTCGCCCTGGATATGAAACTCACAGCCATCGATCTGGTTCTCGAGACGGCTTTTGACATCGCTGGGTTGCATGACGATCGGGCTCCCTTGTGACTGCTGCGCCGGATGCGCAGGGAAAGCGCCACATGGTAGCGGAAAGCGCCCCTTCTTGGCGATCTTGGCCGCATGCAAAAACATCGCAAGCGTTCGCCAAGACGGGACGATGGAAGCAGGTTAGTCGTGGCGGGGTGGCGTCGACTCGACGCAAGTGGTTTCGACCGCGGGCAGCAGCGGTGCCAGCTCGGTGATATCCATCAGCCGCTTCAACGCCGATGACAGCGACACCCGCTGCAGGCTCAGCGAGTGGCGCTGCACGCTGCGCACCCACACCAGCAGCACGCTGAGCACCGCGCTGCTGGGAATCTGCACGCCGGTTAGGTCGAAGGAGACCTTGGCATTTTCCGGCTGATCCGCCAGCCAGTGACGCCCCGCCTGGGCCAGCGGGCCGGCGCTGTCGAAGTCCGCCTCGCCGCGAATCGTCAGCACGTTGCCGTCGACGACTTCCAGCGTGGCGTCCTCTCGTTCGAGCAGCAGACTCACGCGTCGCCGCCCTTTTCGAGCTCGTCGGTACCGACTTCCGGCGCCCAGTTGTTGATCACGGTCTCGATGTCACGATTGTTGTCCCGCATTGATTGATCGAACTGATTACGGAACGTCAGACCGAGGTTAATACCATTGACGATCACGTTGATCACCTTCCACTGCCCATCATTCTGACGCAGCGTGAAATTGACCGGAAAGATTTCACCATTGGTGGAAACCACCTCCATGGGAACCGATGCCTGATCCTCGTAGCGTCCGGCGTTCTCGCTCTCCTTCACCCGGAGCGTCTGGTAGTCGAACGTCACCAGCCCCTTGGCATAGGTGTCGATCAATGTCTTGCGGAAGACGTTGACGAACCGAGACCGCTGCTCCGGCGTGGCACCACGGAAATAGCGCCCCATGACGCTGGCGCCGATGTAACGGAAATCGGCCACTTCCGCCATGTTGGTATCGACGAGCTTGGCGAGCTCACCATCGTGCTGAGCATAGTAGTCCTTCTTGCCCTCCAGCTCGGACATCAGCGAATCGACACTCTGCTGAATCACCTGGGTCGGCGATTGCTGGGCCTGGGCCACCGGCGCGACGCTCGCCAGACACATCGCAACGAGGGCAACACCCGCCATCCAGGCCCTGCTCAGGCCTGAGACGCGCTTCGGCGCCGCCGAGTCATACCGCGCAAAACTCATTTTCATCATCGACTCCTCGTCTGAAATCAATTGGCCATGTTCGACACGAACTGCTGGATGAGTTCCTCCAGCACCAGCGCCTGCTGGGTGTCGTGGATGACATCACCGTCATGCAGCATCTCCGGCGCCCCGCCCACGGTCAGGCCGATGTACTGCTCGCCCAGCAGGCCGGAGGTCAGAATGGCCGCGGTGGTGTCATTGGAAAGCTTGCCTTCGTATTCCGAATCCAGCTCCATGGTGACCTTGGCATCGAACCACTTGGGGTCGAGCTGGATATTGGTCACCTTGCCGACGCGCACACCGGACATAGTGACCTTGGATTGCGGCCGCAACCCGCCAATGTTGGCGAAATTGGCCGTCAGCGTGAAGGTGTCGTTGGGCACGCCAACGCCCAGACCGCTGACCCTGAGCCCGAGGAACACCAGCCCCAGAATGCCTGCCAGCATGAAAATGCCGACGCCCAGTTCCAACAAGTTGTTGCGCTTCATCCGAGGTCTCCAAACATCAGCGCGGTGAGCACGAAATCGAGGCCCAATACCGCCAGCGAGGCGTATACCACCGTGCGGGTGGTCGCGCGCGAAATACCTTCCGAGGTGGGAATCAGGTCATAGCCCTGGAAGACCGCGATCCAGGTCACGACCAGCCCGAACACCAAGCTCTTGATCATGCCGTTGAGCACATCGTCGACGAAGTCGACGCTGTCCTGCATGTTGCTCCAGTAGGAGCCCTCGTAGACGCCGAGCCAGTCGACGCCGACCAGATACCCGCCCCAGATGCCGACCACGGCGAACATCACCGTCAGAATGGGCAACGAGACGAAACCGGCCCAGAGTCGAGGCGCCACGATGCGACGCAGCGGATCGACGCCGATCATCTCCATGCTGGTGAGCTGCTCGGTGGCTTTCATCAGGCCGATTTCGGCGGTCAGCGCCGATCCCGCACGGCCGGCGAACAGCAGCGCGGCGACCACGGGAGCCAGCTCACGAACCAACGACAACACCACCATCTGCCCCAGCGCCTCGTCGGCGCCAAAGCCGACCAGGATGGTAAAGCCCTGTAGCGCCAGCACCATGCCGATGAACAGCCCCGACACCAGCACGATCGCCCCCGACATCACGCCGACAAAGTGCATCTGTCGGACCCAAAGATGAAAGCCCTCGCGAGACGGCAGGCAAACGATCGACTGGATCAGAAACAGCCCGGCCCGGCCGATCGAACTCACGATATCGAGCGTCGCCCGCCCAAGCGCATGGATATGTCGCATCATGAGAACTGCCCCGCCGGCGCCAGGATGTCGTCGAAGAAATCCGGTGCCGGGTAATGGAACGGCACCGGGCCGTCGGGTTCGCCATGCACGAACTGTTTCACATGGGCGTCATCATTGACGTCCAGCGTCTGCGGAGTGCCGTGCGCCATGACCTTGCCATCGGCGATGATGTAGACGTAGTCCGCGATCGACAGCGTCTCCTTGATGTCATGGGAGACCATCACGGCGGTCAGCCCAAGCGCCTGGTTGACCTTCTTGATCAACTGCACCAATACCCCCATCGAAATCGGATCCTGGCCGACGAAAGGTTCGTCGTAGAGCACCAGATCCGGATCCAGCGCCACCGCGCGAGCCAGCGCCACCCGTCGAGCCATGCCGCCGGACAGTTCGGATGGCATCAGGTGGCGTGCGCCACGCAACCCGACCGCCTGAAGCTTCATCAGCACGATGTCACGCACCATGGCGTTCGGCAGCTCGGTATGTACACGCAGCGGAAACGCGACGTTCTCGAACACGTCGAGGTCCGAAAACAGTGCGCCGCTCTGAAACAGCATGCCCATGCGACGGCGCAGCTTGAAAAGCGAACGCCGCGATAGCTGGTGTACGTCCTGGCCGTCGATCAGAACCTGCCCCCTGTCCGGCACCAGCTGACCACCGATCAACTTCAGCAGTGTCGTCTTGCCGGTTCCGCTGGGCCCCATGATGGCAGTTATCTTGCCAAGCGGAATCTGCAAGTCGACACCACGGAAGATATCCGTGTTGCCGCGGGAAAAATGCAGATCCTTGACCTCGACCATAATCGGATCATCCATGCAGCATCCACCAATCCAGTGAGATCAATTATCGAACATTGTATCTTAACCTAGATGGTACCGACCAGCCGTCACTGATCAGCCGTCACACCTGCTATCCTGCAAAGGGACGAATCGCCGGACGATCGAAGGTATACTCTTGCGTATCGCGCCGCGCCGAAATCGCCCAGCGCCCACCATTCCACGACCGACATTCATGCCATGACCGATCCCCGAGTCGCTTCCGCCGTGCCTCAGAGTGAACCCGCTACGCTAGACTTCCGCGCCAGCGCCAGACGCACGCTGACGCTGGAACAGCAGGCCATTGGTGAGCTCGTCGAGAAACTCGACGACTGTTTCGACGCTGCCTGCAGACTGCTGCTCGACTGTCGTGGCCGCCTCATCGTGACCGGCATGGGGAAATCCGGCCATGTCGCCCGCAAAATGGCAGCCACCCTGGCCAGCACCGGCTCGCCGGCCTTCTACGTGCACCCCGGCGAAGCCAGC
Organism: Salinicola salarius; assembly: GCF_002179555.1. Lineage (GTDB taxonomy): Bacteria > Pseudomonadota > Gammaproteobacteria > Pseudomonadales > Halomonadaceae > Salinicola > Salinicola salarius_A. The sequence goes on from NZ_NHOU01000002.1 coordinate 130,524, forward strand.
CACGGCGACCTCGGCATGATCACCGGGGACGACGTGGTCATCGCCTTGTCCAATTCGGGCGAAACCCAGGAAATCACCGGTCTGCTCCCGCTGTTCAAGCGCCTCGGCGCGCCGCTCGTCAGCCTGACCGGCCGGCCCGCATCCACTCTGGCACGGTACAGCAATGTACACATCGATGTCGGCGTCTCTCGCGAAGCCTGTCCGCACGATCTCGCGCCGACCTCTTCCACCACCGCCGCACTGGCGATGGGCGACGCGCTGGCGCTGGCGCTGCTCGAGGCGCGCGGTTTCAGCGCCGACGATTTCGCCCTGTCGCATCCGGGCGGCACGCTCGGCAAACGCCTGCTGCTGCGCGTCGCCGACCTCATGCACGAGGGCAGCCGGCTCCCCAGCGTCCCGACCGGCAGCCCGTTGCGAGAGGCGCTGCTGGAGATGACGCTCAAGGGCATGGGGTTCACCTGCGTCGTCGATGAACACGGCCTGCTGGTCGGTGTCTATACCGACGGCGATCTGCGCCGAACGCTCGACCAGCGTGGCGATTTCAGCCTGCTTCGTGTCGATGACGTCATGACTCGGGGTGGCAAGACGGCAACGCCGGACATGCTGGCCGCGGAAGCGGTACGGATCATGGAGGACAACCGAATCACCGCACTGGCCGTGATCGAAGATGGCGTCCCCGTGGGGGCGCTGCACATGCACGACCTGCTGAGAAGCGGAGTCATCTGATTCGTCGTCGAACATCCGATTCATCGTCGAAGTTGTACCCTGATGGCATCGTCTCAATGAAATGGCCATGTCGTTTCCAGCACCGGAATCCAGCACTGGAATAACGATGCGGTTCGAGCCGCCAGAGCCCATATTCATCAACGCCAGTTCGATCAAGGCTTTCGTTCAAGACAAGGAGCAACCGTGGCCAAGACAGCCGGATTTCAGTCACCCTGGTGGAGGCGCCTCGGCCTGTTGGCACTACTGCTGATTCTGGGTGGCGGGCTGACCTATCTGGATCAGCGTGGAGAAAACCAGCAGGAGTCCGCAACCAGCAACATGACTGGCGAGCCCGACTACTACCTCGAAGAGGCCAGCATGACGCGCTTCGATGCTCAGGGGCGCGCCTATCAACGCCTGGATACGCCGCGGCTGGTACACACGCCCGCCGACGATGTCATTCGTACCGAGACACCCCACGGCTACCTCATCGACGACGAGCAGCGCCAGTGGCAGGTGACCAGCGACACGGGGGTAATGGATCGCAGCGGCGAGCAGTTGACCCTGGAGGGCAATGCGCGCCTGATACAACCGGAGCAGGCGTGGAGCCTGGAAACGCAGACACTGCATTACGATAATCGCGAAGCCCATGCCTGGAGTGACACACCCGCCGTGTTGCGTCAGCATGACCAGCGCATGCGTGGTGATCACTTCGATGCCTGGATCAACGAAGACCGTATGCGCCTGACCGACAACGTGCAGGGGCACCTGCCACAGCAACCCCAATCACAGCAATCCCAGTCACAGCAATCTGAGGATCAAGGATCATGAGGCGAGAACTCGGCCAACTCCTGGTGCTTACCGCACTGGGCTTCACCAGCCTTCCGACCATGGCACTGGAAAGCGATGCCAGCTCGCCGATCGAGATCGCCGCCGATCAGTTCGAGCTCGACGACCGCCAGGGCACTGCCGTCTACACCGGCAATGTCGACATGCAACAAGGCAGCATGAAACTGAAGGCTGCACGCGTCGACATCCAGCGGGGTAACAACGGCGAGGTCAACCAGGTCACCGCCAAAGGTGGGGGCGGAGAGCGCGCCTACCTCGAACAGAAACCGGCGCCCGACGAAGAGATCGTCAAGGGCTGGGGCGACACCGTCGTCTATCACGCCGCCGAGCGCCGCGTGGAACTGGTCGGCAACGCCGAGCTGCATCAGGCCGGCGATACCTTCGATGGCGCCTACGTCGAATACTATCTCGACTCGCGCCGCGTCCAGGCTCGTTCCAGCCAGGACGGCGACGGCAGCGGCGACGGTCGCGTTCGCATGACCCTCACGCCGCGCAACGCTTCCGAGCAGCCGTCCCAATAGTTCTTACAGTCATGACTCCAGAGAAGATTCGGGCTCTGTTTCCGACCATGCCCACCGGGCCCGAATCGCTCTGCGCCGCGTCGCCACAAGGACCGTATCCATGAAAACGCTAACGGCCGCCAATCTGGCCAAGAGCTACAAGGGACGTCGCGTCGTCCACGATTTCAGCCTGACCCTGCGCCAGGGCAGCATCGTTGGCCTGCTCGGCCCCAACGGCGCCGGCAAGACCACCTCCTTCTACATGATCGTCGGCCTGGTCAAGGCCGATGCCGGCAGCGTTCATATCGACGACCACGACCTCAGCCGTGCACCGATGCATGACCGGGCGCGAGCCGGGATCGGCTATCTGCCCCAGGAAGCCTCGATCTTTCGCAAGCTGAGCGTCGCCGACAACATCATGGCCATTCTCGAGACGCGCAAGGATCTGGACCGCGCCGGGCGACGCGAACAGCTCGAGCGGCTGCTCGCCGATTTTCACATTGACCACATTCGCGACAACCTCGGCATGAGCCTGTCCGGCGGCGAACGCCGGCGCGTCGAGATCGCACGCGCGCTGGCCACGGAGCCGGCCTTCGTCCTGCTCGACGAACCCTTCGCCGGCGTCGACCCGATTTCGGTCGGCGATATCAAGAGCATCATCCGCCAGCTACGCGACCGGGAGATCGGCGTCCTCATCACCGATCACAACGTGCGCGAAACGTTGGATATCTGCGACAACGCCTATATCGTCGGTGACGGACAGATCATTGCCGAGGGTCGCCCGGAAGCCATCCTCGACAACCAGCGCGTTCGCGACGTCTATCTTGGCCACGAATTCCGGTTATAATCCGATCTCCCGCCCCACCAGGTTGCTTTCCAGCGGCCAGCCTAGGCTAGGCCGCCTTGAGTGGCATGTTTCTTGCATAAATCGTTGCATGTCGCCAGATCAATGAGTAACGTGGTTATTCCCTCGTTGATTGTGACGACCGTTTCGCCATGTCCATGAAGCCTTCGCTGCAACTCAGACTCGGCACGCAGTTGACCATGACGCCTCAGCTTCAGCAGGCGATTCAACTGCTGCAGCTGTCGACGCTCGACCTGTGCCAGGAGATCCAACAAGCGCTCGAATCCAACCCGATGCTGGAGCTGGAAGAGCAGTACTCGGAGCAGGAGACCCAGGAAACCCCGGAAGACGACTGGCCCAGCGACATCCCCGATGAACTGGCGCTCGACAGCGACTGGAGCGACACCTACCAGGACGCCACCGCCGGATCGCTCGGCAGCAGCAGTGGCAGCGAAGAGGCGCCGGATTTCGATCGCAACGCCGCTGTCACCAGCCTGCACGATCATCTGCTGTGGCAGATGGCGATGGGCGATTTCGACGACCGCGAGCGCGAGCTGGGCGAATGCCTGATCGATGCGATCAATGACGACGGCTACTTCACCGGCTCGCTCGACGAACTGGCCCTCAGCCTCCGTGCCCAACGCAGCGACCGCGTGACCACGGCGGATCTCGAACGCGTGCTGATGCGCCTGCAGCAGTTCGACCCCACGGGCGTCGGCGCCCGCGACCTGCGCGAATGCCTGCTGCTCCAGCTCGGCACGCTGGACCCGGACACCCCGCTGCTGCCACAAGCCAAACGTCTGGTACGCCAGTTTCTCGAGGCCCTGGCCGGCGATGATCGTCGACTGCTCAAGCGCCGGCTGCGGCTCGAGGACGACGAACTCGACAGCGTCATCGCGATGATCCGCATGCTCGAACCACGCCCCGGGCAACGCTTCGATACCAGCCGCGACGACTACGTGATTCCCGACCTCGTCGCCACGCCCTCTCCCGACGGCTGGCGCATCGAGCTCAACGCCGAGGCGCTGCCACGTCTGCGCATCCAGCCCGACTACGCCGCCCTGATCAAGCGCGCCGACAAGAGTGACGACAACACCTTCCTGCGCCAGCATCTGCAGGAGGCCCGCTGGCTGCTCAAGAGTCTTTCGAGCCGCAACGACACGCTGCTGCGTGTCGGCAGGGAGATCATGTCGCGCCAAGTCGATTTCCTCGAGCGCGGCGAAGAGGCCATGAAGCCGCTGATCCTGGCCGATATCGCCGGCAGCGTCGACATGCACGAGTCGACGATTTCCCGTGTCACGACACAGAAGTACATCCACACGCCTCGCGGCGTGTTCGAGCTCAAGTACTTCTTCTCGAGCCAGGTCGGCGGTCAACGCGGGGAAGGTGACAGCTATTCGAGCACCGCGATTCGCGCCCGGATCAAGAAGTTCATCGGCGAAGAGCCCCCCAGAAAGCCGCTCTCGGACAGCAAATTGGTCGAATTGCTCGCCCAGTCCGATATCTGCGTTGCCAGGCGTACCGTGGCCAAATACCGGGAAGCCATGGGCATTCCTTCATCCAGTGAGCGCAAGCGCCTTTCCTAACGGTGCGGCTGCACGAGGCAAAATCAATCCAGGGCTCGCCAAACCGGGCGATATCGATCACGATGCCTTTGCAGTGACCTGAAAAGGGTTACAATCAAAAGTGCCATCTGCCGCAACAGGAGTGTGTCATGCAAGTGAACGTTACCGGCCACCATGTCGAGCTGACCGATGCCCTCCGGGACTACGTCGGAGAAAAACTCGTTCGTTTGGAGCGTCACTACGACAACATCACCAATGTTCAGGTCACCCTGAGTGTCGAGAAGGAGCGCCAACAGGCAGCCTGTACCCTGCATGCCGCAGGCGGCGATCTACACGCCGAAGCCAGCGATACCGACATGTATGCCGCCATCGATTCACTGGCCGACAAACTCGACCGCCAACTGGTCAAACACAAAGAGAAGGCACAAGCCCGCGCCCAAGGCGCCGGCGCCCGTTAACGCCTGATGATGACACTGGAAAGCATTCTGCCCCCCGAACGCATCCTCTACGGGGTCACGGGGGGCAGTAAAAAACGTCTGCTGGAATTCTTCAGCACCTTCATCGCCCAAAACACACCCAGCCTGGATAGCCAGGAAGTCTTCAGCCGTCTGATCGGACGTGAGCGACTGGGCAGCACGGGGATCGGCAACGGCGTTGCCATCCCTCACGCGCGCAGCCCTCACTGCAAGGGGCCGATCGCGGGATTCATGCGCCTGAAGGACGCCATCGACTTCGACGCGATCGACGGTGAACCGGTGGATCTGGTATTCGTGCTGCTGGTACCGGAAGAAGCGGACGATACCCACCTTTCGCTACTGGCCGAGGTCGCCGGCGTCATGAATCAGGGCAGCGTCAGACAGCAGTTGCGTCACGCGGAGACTCAGCAGGCGCTGCACGACGCGCTGATCGATGCCATTCGTCATCATCAACCCAACGACGACGACTGAACCAGGACACACTAGGCATGCAACTCGTCATCATCAGCGGCCGCTCCGGCTCGGGAAAATCGATCGCCCTGCAGGCGCTGGAAGATCTGGGCTACTACGCCATCGACAACCTCCCGGCCAATCTGCTGGCACCGCTGATCGACGAACTGCGCAGCGCTCCGCCCACGCGCCCCAACGTGGCGGTCAGCATCGATGCACGCAACCTGCCGGAATCGCTCGAACGCTTCCCGGTCCTGCTGAATGCGGTGCGAGAGCGCAGGATCGACACGCAGGTCGTCTATCTCACCGCCGACGCCAAGATTCTGCTGGAGCGCTACTCGGCCACCCGCAGGCGTCATCCGCTGACACGCGGCAACGACATGACGCTGGCCGAGGCGATCGATCACGAGCAGGAATATCTCGCACCGATTCGCCGCATGGCCGACCTGGTGATCGATACCCAGGGGCTTTCGGTACACGAACTGCGGGCGCGGATCGGGGAACAGGTCGCCAAGCACACCGGCGGCCGTCTGACGTTGACCTTCGAGTCCTTTGGCTTCAAACGCGGCGTGCCGCTGGACGCCGACATGGTCTTCGACGCGCGCTGCCTGCCCAATCCGTTCTGGGACCCCGGCCTGCGCGCCTATGACGGCCGCGATGCCCAGATCGTCGAGTTTCTGGAATCCTACCCCGACGTCCACGCCATGGCGGGCGATATCCACGCCTGGCTGACTCGCTGGCTGCCCGCCTACCTGGCCAGCCATCGTAGCTACCTGACGGTGGCGATCGGCTGCACCGGCGGCCAGCACCGCTCGGTCTACCTGATCGAACGCCTGGCTCGCCACTTCCATCATGAATCCACCGACATTCGACTTCGCCATCGCGAACTCGGTATTCAGACCGCGCTCCCGCAGGATTCGGAACCGCGCGAGCCGGCGCCGCAGGATGCACCAACAAAAGACGCAGGATCACTCAAGCGCGATGCCGACACGTGAACTTCGCCTGACCAATCGTCGTGGGCTGCACGCCCGCGCCGCCACCAAACTGGTCCAATGCTGCCAACCCTTCGACGTCCGTGTGGCGATTCAACACCGTGAGCGGCAGGCCGATGCCGCCAATATCATGTCTCTGCTGATGCTAGCCGCGCCTTGCGGCACCGAGTTGACCGTGACTACCGAGGGCGACGATGCAGACGCCGCCATGGACGCGATCGCCGAACTTTTCGAAGCGCGTTTCCACGAAGACGAGTAGCTCCCACTCTCTTCACACCGTTCGTGAACAGCGTTTTCCATCCTCGTCATTTTGCTCGACGATGGTAGAATGCTCATCCCGCCAGTCGTTCAAGGATGACCGTTCAGGATGAGCAACAATCCCGAAAAGCTGCAGCCACGGCTGGCCAAGCTCAACGAAGCTCTCGAAAGCGGCGCACTGGATCAGGCGCGGCGCATGCTCAATCGCGGCCTGGCGCCGGTGGATGTCGCCCACCTGCTCGAGTCCAGCCCACCCAAGGAGCGCGAGATTCTCTGGGGCCTGCTGGACCCCGAGCTGCATGGCGACGTGCTGCAGTATCTGGGCGATGACGTCCAGATCGAATTCCTCAACCGCATGGATGCCGAGCAGCTGTTGACGGCGACCGAGGGTCTCGATGTCGACGACCTCGCCGACCTGCTGCAGCAGTTGCCCAATACCGTCATCCAGGAAGTCCTCCAGTCGATGGAGGCGCAGGAACGCCAGCGGGTCGAAGCGGTCCTCTCCTACCCGGAGGATACCGCCGGCGGCCTGATGAACCCGGACGCGATCACCATCCGCCCGGATATCACTCTGGATGTCGTCCTGCGCTACCTGCGCCGCCACGAGCGCCTGCCGGATGCCACCGACACCCTGCTGGTCGTCACGCGTCGTGACGAGCTGATCGGCATCCTGTCGCTCAACCGCCTGCTGGTCTCGGATGTCTCGGTGCTGGTGCGCGAGGTCATGGAGACCGACTTCCACTCCATTCAGGCCACCGCCTCGGACAGCGACGTCGCGACGCTGTTCCAGAAGCATGACCTGATCTCGGCGCCGGTAGTCGGCATCGACGGCAAACTGCTCGGCCGCATCACCATCGACGACGTGGTCGACGTCATCCGCGAGGATGCCGAGCATCAGGTCATGAGCATGGCCGGTCTCGACGAGGACGAAGACACCTTCGCCCCGGCGCTGCGAACGAGCCGTCGCCGGGCATTCTGGCTCGGTATCAATCTGATCGCGGCAACGATCGTCTCTATCGCCATCGGGTTCTTCGAGGACACCATTCAGCAGATCGCGGCTCTCGCGGTGCTGATGCCGATCGTCTCCAGCATGGGCGGCATCGCCGGCTCGCAAACGCTGACCGTGCTGATTCGCGGCATCGCGCTGGGCCACGTTTCCGGCGCCAACGTGCGATGGCTATTGATCCGCGAACTGCTCGTCGGCATGACCAACGGTCTGATCTGGGCCGTGGTGGTGGGCACCATGTCGGTCTTCCGCTTCGACGACATCCGGCTGGGGCAGATCATCGCCATGGCGATGGTCATCAACCTGACCGTCGCCACGATGGCCGGCACCCTGATTCCGGTACTGCTCAAGAAGTTCAAGATCGACCCGGCGCTGTCCGGCGGCGTGCTGCTGACGACCATTACCGACGTGGTCGGCTTCGTCGCTTTCCTGGGTCTGGCGACTGCCTTTTATCTGTAACGACCCGGCAGGCCCGACCACCGAACGCCAGGGCGGGCCACGACGCCGGGTGATGCCAACGAGGAGCAGCGGATGAACTTTCATACCCGCAAATGGATCAAGCCCGAGGATCTCAATCCCAACGGTTCACTGTTCGGTGGAAGCCTGCTGCGCTGGATCGACGAGGAAGCGGCGATCTACGCCATCATTCAGTTGGGTAACGCCCAGGTCGTGACGAAGTACATCTCCGAGATCAACTTCGTCTCCAGCGCCCGTCAGGGGGACATCATCGAGCTCGGCATTACGGCCACGCACTTCGGCACCACCTCGATCACGCTGGAATGCCACGTGCGTAACAAGATCACCCGCAAGAGTATCCTGACGATCGACAGAATGGTCTTCGTGAATCTCGGCGACGACGGGACCCCCGCGCCCCACGGCCGCACCGAGATTACCTATATCAAGGACCGCTTCGAGGGCTGAAGCCGTAAGCCGTAAGCCGTAAGCCGTAAGCCGTAAGCCGTAAGCCGGGATGCAACCATTTACCTGCATAACCAATCGGCTTACGGTTTTACTTACAGCTTAAAGCTCACAGCTCCGGGCGAAGCCCGGGCAACTACTGCCCCGCAATCGTCATCGAATCGAGCAGCCAGCTGCCGGTCTGGATGCTGCCGCGTCGGTCGATGTCATCGCCGATTCCCCGCAGGCCGGCAAACATGTCGCGCAGGTTGCCCGCCACGGTGAACTCTTCGACCGGATGGGATATCTGGCCATTCTCGATCCAGAAGCCCGCAGCGCCCCGCGAGTAGTCCCCGGTCACCGGATTGAGCCCCTGGCCCATCATTTCGGTCACCATGATGCCCGTTCCCATCTGCTGCATCAGGTCCTCCAGCGAGGTCGTCGGCGCCTGAATGCGCACGTTGCGCGCGCCACCGGCGTTGCCGGTGGTCTGCAGTCCCAGTCGCCGAGCGCTATAGGCGGCCAGCATGTAGCTCGCCAGCTTGCCTCGATCGATGAAGACATTGTCGCGCGTGGCCACGCCGTCGCCATCGAACGCGGCGCTCGCCATGCCACCGATCTCGCGCGGATATTCGCCCAGCGAGAACCACTCGGGAAACAGCGTCTCGCCCAGCTGGTCACAGAGGAAAGAAGACTCGCGATAGAGCGCTCCGCCGGCAATGCTGTTGAGCAGGTTGCCGACCAATCCGCGAGCCATGTCCGGCGCCAGCAGCACCGGCAATCGGCCGGTCTTCGGGCGCTGACCGCCCAGCCGGCGCAGCGTGCGCTCGGCGGCGCTGATGCCCACCGATTCCGGGCTGGCCAGATTGCTGGCCCGGCGCGCCGTGGTGAAATCATGATCGCGCTGCATGCCATCGCCACTGCCCCCGATCAGCAGGCACGAAAGCGAGTGCCGCGTGCCACGCTTGCTGCCCAGGAAGCCGTGACTGTTGGCGTAGACCGTGACCACCTCGGAAGAAGACAGGCTCGCTCCCTCCGAGTTGGTGATGCCCGCCTGCTCGCGGCCGGCCGTTTCGCAGCGTAACGCCAGCTCGATCGCTTCGTCCGTGCTCAACGCCCAGGGATGATGCAGATCCAGATCCGGCAGATCGGTCGCCATCAGTTCGGCGTCCGCCAGCCCCGACGCCGGGTCCTCGCCGGTATATCGCGCGATCGAAATGGCTTTCTCGACCGCGGCACGAATGGAGGCATCGCCCGCATCCGACGAGGAGGCGTTGCCTTTGCGGTTGCCCACGTACACCGTGACCGCAATGCCTTGATCGCGGGAGAGTTCCACGGTCTCGGTCTCGCCGAGCCGCACGCTCACGCCCAGCCCCTGGTCGACGCTGGCACCCACCTCGCAGGCGTCCGCTCCCAGTCGTTTGGCGAGCTCCAGCGCCATGCCGGCGCGCTCCTCGAGACGCGACTGCTGCGCCTCGGCATTGAAAGCTTGACTCATCTCGGACTCCTGATTCATGAAACTCGGATCGTGGACATTCGGATCACAGCCCGGGGTTGCCGGTAACGCAGGCCATCGAAGCGGCCTTGCGGCCCGGCTTCACACGCATGATGCACCCCATGCGTTGGCGTGCGGGTTCACGCTGATATACTGCGGCCTTCATTCGTCGCTTGGGGTAACAACATGGGCAAGGGTTCGGACAACGACATGGCTTTCGAGGACGACGCGCCTCCCAGCAAGAGCCAGCTCAAACGCGAAATGCAGGAGCTGCAGGCACTGGGCGAGCGCATCATCGCGCTGGACCCGGCCGTGCGCGCTCGACTGCCGCTCTCCGACGACATGCGTGACGCCGTCGAAGAAACCGGACGCATCCGTTCCCACGAAGGCCGCCGTCGCCACATGCAGTACGTCGGCAAGGTCATGCGCAAGGAAGATCGCGAAGCGATCCGAGCCGCCTTCGAGGAGATCGACCAGGAGCATGCCCAGCGCAACGCGGCTTTCCACCGGCTCGAGCAGCTCCGCGATCGATTGATCGACGATGACGAAGCACTGGAGCCGTTCATCGAAGCGCACCCCCAGGTCGACCGCCAGGCACTGCGCCAGCTGATTCGCAACGCTCGCAGCGAGAAGCAGCGTGCCAAGCCGCCCGCCAGTTCGCGCAAGCTGTTCCAGCTGCTCCGCGATACCGTCGGGCTCTGAGCGCCAGCCACGACGACCCGGCACCGGCAAACGGTCGAGTTACGCATCCTCTGCACTCGTGGCCTAGGATGCCGTACCACCGACCGTGATCTCGTCCAGCTTCAGCGTCGGCTGGCCTACGCCAACCGGCACCCCCTGCCCCTCTTTTCCGCAAACCCCGATGCCGCTATCCAGCGCCATGTCGTTGCCGATCATCGAGACATGCGACATGGCCTCAGGACCATTGCCGATCAGCGTGGCGCCCTTGACCGGCGCCGTGATCCTGCCGTCCTCGATCAGATACGCCTCGGAGGCGGAAAACACGAACTTGCCGGACGTGATGTCCACCTGGCCGCCGCCGAAGCTGACCGCATAGATGCCGCGCTTGACGCTCTTGACGATCTCTTCCGGATCGTCCTGGCCCGCCAGCATGTAGGTGTTGGTCATGCGCGGCATGGTGACGTGGGCGTAGGATTCGCGGCGCGCGTTGCCGGTGGGTTTCATGCCCATCAGCCTGGCGTTGAGCTTGTCCTGCATGTAGCCGGTGAGAATGCCATCCTCGATCAGCGGCGTGTACTGACCCGGCGTGCCCTCGTCGTCGATGCTGAGCGACCCGCGGCAGTCGGTGAGCGTGGCGTCGTCGACCACCGTGACGCCCTTGGCGGCGACCCGCTCGCCCAGACGGCCGGCGAAGGAGGAGCTCCCCTTGCGGTTGAAGTCGCCCTCGAGCCCGTGGCCCACCGCTTCATGCAGTAGAATGCCCGGCCAGCCATTGGCCAGCACCACCGGCATCTGGCCCGCGGGCGCGGCCACCGCGTCCAGATTGACCAGCGCCTGACGAACCGCTTCGCGAGCGTACTTGTCGGCCACGTTCTCGTCGCGCAGCCGCTCCATGGAATAACGGCCGCCGCCGCCGGCACTGCCCCGTTCACGCTTGCCGTCCTTCGCCACGATCACGTTGACGTTGAAGCGCACCAGCGGACGGATGTCGGCCGCCAGCGTGCCGTCGCTGGCGCACACCAGCACCACCTCGTGAACACCGGTCAACGACGCGCTGACCTGCGTCACGCTGGGGTCCGCCGCCCGCGCCACGCGATCCGCCTGCTTGAGCATGGCGATCTTGTCCTCGGCACTCAGCCCGCTCAGCGGATCGATGCCCTGATAGCGAGAGGCCGCCGCGGCGACCTGGATCGACTTCGGGGCGCGCCGATCGCCGCTGCGGGCGATACCGGAAGCCGTGCGCCCGGTATCCAGCAGCGCGTCCTGGCTGATCTGGCTGGAGTAGGCGAATCCGGTCTTCTCGCCGGAGAGCGACCGCACGCCGACGCCGCCATCGATGCTGTAGCTGGCGTCCTTGACCTCCCCATCCTCCAGCACCCACATCTCGTGCCAGGTGCGCTGGAAAAAGAGATCGGCGTAATCGATCCCGACGCCCATGGCGTGGCCGAGGCCGACATTCAACGATTCCACGTCCAGCCCACCCGGGGTCAACAACAGCGTCGACGCCTGCTTCAGGGCATCATCACTCGTTTGTCTCATCGGACTCAGTGTCATTGGGCACTTTCCAGGTTGATGTTCGGCGAGGACCAGGGGCCCTCGATGCGATAGTAAATCTGCGTTGCCCGATCCAGCCAGCGGCCGAACAGCTGGTCGAAGACGAATAGGCCAACGCCGACCTGCGGCGCGCCGGCCATGACCGCGACAAGCGGCAGATTCTGGCTTACGGGAACGGTGATCCCGAGGCGCTGATCCAGCGTCTGGCGGTTGAGATCGACGCTGCCGGCCAGCGTGAACCGCGTCGCGGTGCCATCGATCACGATCGGCCCTTCGGTCTGCAGACGCCCGTTGTACAGGGTAGCGCTGCCCTTGAGGCCATTGAAAGAGGTACCGCCGCTGGTGACGTCGGAGAAGTCCAGTTGCAGGCGCCGCAGGATATTGTCGAGGTTGAAAAGCCCCACCAGCTTGGCCCCGGACGAATGGATCTGACGCAGCCGCCCGTTGCTCATCGTGGCCTGGACCCGCCCCGTCGACAGCGGCAGGGCAAACTGCCAGGGCGCGCCCGGCCAGGATAGCTGGAGATCGACCTTGGCGCTTTCACTGGTGATCGGCACCTGCTGATCCAGCACACGGAACACGCTCCCGACATCGCCGCCGTTGGCCTGCAACCGGGCCCGGCTCAGGCTCGCGCTCCCGGCGGCCTCCCAGTCGAGCGATCCCGACAGATCCAGCTCGCCCAGGGAAAGCGTCAATGGCTCGACGGTCAGGCGTTGCTCGTCGGCCCGCCAGGTCGCTTCCAACGGCCCGAATCGCTGCCCCTGACGCTCGAGCTCCGCGATACGCACGTGGCCCGCCGGTGCCTTGGCCAGTTCCGCAGGCAGCGCAATCGGATGAGGTGCGGTTTCGATCGCCTCCATCAGGCTAGAGGAATCCTCCGCTCCCTTGTCGTCGGGCGTCAACGCATCGAGATTGAGCCGCTGCAGATCGACATCGATCGGCATCGCCGACTCCGACTGCCAGCTTGCCTCGCCAGCGGCGATGCCGCCATCGAGCGAAAGCCGCCAACCATCGGAAAGCGGCGCGGCGTCGACCTGCAAGCCCCCGAGACAACGGCCTTTTACTAGGACGCATGGCGTCGACAGTGCCACCCGTTTGAGCCCGCCACCATCGCTCACAGGCTGGGCGTCTGGGTTGTCGGCGTCGTTTTCGAGCGTGGTCTCGAGGCGGTTTTCTGGCGCCGAAGCCGCATCGGTAGCCTCCAGTTGGGTCAGCGCCTGAACCCACCGCTGCGTATCTACGCGGTCCGGACGCCACAGCACATACCAGCCCGGCTCGCTGGGCCAGGCCGCCTGTTTGCCCGGCCACCCTTCCAGCCATACCTGCCCCTGGGCCTGATCCTCGATCGTTCGCCAGCGCGCACGCCCCCAGCTCCCTAGCGTCACGCTGCCGGTACCCGCGGCGATATCGGCATCGATTGTCAGGGCTTCTTCGGACTTGGGCACTTTACCGAATGGCGGCGGCAGCGCTATTTCCAGCCCCTGCAGATCGCTACGCAGTGTCAGGCTGGCACCGTTCTTGGAGTCGCCCTGATCGTCGAAGTCCATGCTGGCCTGATAGGGGAAGGAACCGCTCAGCAGACCGTCGACACGGCCCAGACCGGCCCACTCGAGTAGCCCGCCCCCCTGAACCTCTCCTTCGAACGCAATACCGCTGGAGCCATTCTGGTAGCCACCGATGTTGAAGTGAGCCTGGGTCGGCCCATCGAAAGCCCGGGCGTTCAGATTCCCCGTGACGTAGTCCTCGCCTTTTTCACGACGATAACGCAAGTCGCCGCCGATATCGGCCAGCGTCAGTTGCAGCTCGGGAAAGGTCAGCCTCTTCGCGTCGATCTGCCCCTGGATGTCGACTGCCATGTCGGTCTCGGCATCGCTCCCGTCGGTCATCGGCATGGCGACATGGAGCCTCGCATTGACCGCGCCCTCGCTCTGCCAGCGTCCAAACGTTTCGCTCATCGATTCCAACGGTGCGTGAGCCAGAAAATCGAGCACGCCGCCGCTACTGCCATCGACGTCGCCATCGATGGTCAGCTGCTTGTCGGCCAGCTTGACCACGGCGTTTCGCGTCGTCAGGCCATGGCTGGTGGCGTGCTCGATATCGGCATCGAGATTCATGTTTTCCATCTGCAGGTGGCCGTAGACCCGCTCCAGCGCCGGCCACTCCGGTGCGTACTGCAGTCGCCCGTCGGCAACGTCCAGCGACAGCGTGAAGTAGTCGTCCGGGTTGACGAACATCTTCCCTTCCGGCGCCTCCTTGTCGCTCAAGGTGACCGATAGCCCCAGCTTTCCCTGCTTGACGATGCCGCCGATATCACCGCCGAACCACTCGCGCAGCTGCTCGTCGTCGATCACTCGCGTCGGCAGCCACGACAGCACTCGCGAGTTTCGTGCATCGGCATTGGCAAAGGCGAGATCGAGGAGGAAGGTGCCGGGCTTGTCCTGGGCATCGTAGAGCGTCAGTCCGAATCGCCCCTCGGCACTGGCGCCACGCCACCCCGCCTCGAGATTCTCGCCGCTGATGACGGCGCCCTGCTGCGTCAATTCGAAGTCGATCTGACCACTGGCATGAGAGAGATCCAGAGGGTCGGCGTAGACGATGGGGATCGAGAACTGCGTCGAGTCATTCCCGGCAAAAGAGACCGTGCCGCCACGCCCGCGAAAGGTGACCCACGCATCGACAGGGCCGCCGCCGGGGATCTCGTTCCAGGCCGTTACCGAGGCCCCCTCGAGGGCACTCTGCGCGTACCACTCTCCCTGATCCTGCCCCACTTCGAAGCCGGCAACGTGACCGCGCGGGTCGAGCTGTATCAAGGTCTGGGAAAGCTCGAAAGGCAGCGGCAGATAGCGCAGGTAATCCGTCATGCCCGCCAGGTCGAAAGGTGCGCTGCGCAGCCGCCAGCCGCTGTCGGTGGACCGCGCCTGCAACTGCTGCGGCCAATCGATCGCCGCCAGCCCGGCGTGGGAGAGTTTCAGGCCATCCAGCCAGGCCTGCCAGTGACCGTCCGCTCGCCGCTGTAGTCCGGCATCGAGGCCCAGCTGCGTCAGCGTCTCGGAGATTTCATTGCTGGTGTCGACCACTCGGAGGGTTGGGATATCCATGGACAGACGACCATCGCGCAGCCCGCCATCACGCCATGCGCCCGTCACGGACGCCTGCCCGTCGATCAGGCCCAGCGCCTTCGGCCAGCCCGAACTCGCCACCGCCAGCGCCGGCGACAGTGCAGCCAGATCGAGCTTTCCGGCGAAGCGCGCCTCGGGATGGCTGGCGCCGCCGGGCGTATCCGCTCCAGTGCCCGTCTCCTGGTCGCCGCTCTCGATCGTCAGATGCAGCTGTCCGGCGTTTTCGTCACTGGCATTCAGCGAGGCCTGAATCGACGCCTGACTGCCTCGACTGGCCAGCGTCAGCCGGGATACCGCCACCCGCGCCTGCTCGCGCTGTCCATCCTGCTCGCGCGGCCCATGCAGCACCAGCGTGACATCCTCGAACGTCGCCTGCTGGCGCATCAGCGTGCGCAACCAGCCATCGACGCCGAGTGACGATGAGGACTTCGAATCGTCGGGCCCGCCGAACCAGCGGCTGCCCGCGCCATCCGGCCACGCCCACTGGCCATCGGCGGTCTGGTAGAGATGCAGCGTCATGCCGGCGACCTCGCCTTCCCGAATCACCGGCGCGCCCAGTTGCCAGCTCGCCAGCGTCTCGAGACGACCTGCCGCGTGGTTGATACTGAGCAGTGGCCGTCCACTTTCGCTCGTCAAGCGGAGATCGTCGACTGCCAGGCGGGGATTCCAGTGGCGAACTGCCAGCGACAGCCGGCCGAGTTCGGCCTGGGCATCGAGCTGATGTTCCAGCGTCGAGGCAAGCCAGGGACTTAGCCGGTCGATCTGCCACGCCGCCAGTCGAACGCCGGTCGAGAGCACGGCGACGACGATGGCGACGAGAGCGACCAGCATCAGCAGCCAGCGCCATGTCAGTCGCAAACGAGTGATCCACGGACGGCTCATCGGCTCACATCAGTACGATGTCGTACTGTTCCTGGGAATAGTGGGCCTCGACCTGAAAGCGGATGGTCTTGCCGATGAAGGACTCGAGATCGGCCACGGCGGCGGACTCCTCGTCCAGCAGACGATCAACCACGGATTGCGATGCCAGCACCATGTAGGTTTCCGGCGAATAGGCACGCTCTTCGCGCAGAATCTCGCGGAAGATTTCGTAGCAGACCGTCTCCGGCGTCTTCAGCGAGCCGCGCCCCAGACAGGTCGGACAGGGTTCGCACAACGTCTGCTCGAGGCTCTCTCGGGTGCGCTTGCGGGTCAGCTGCACCAGGCCCAGTTCGGTAACGCCGGTCAGCTTGTTCTTGGCGTGATCCCGCTCCAGCGACTTCTCGAGCACGCGCAGCACCTGACGCTGATGCTCCAGCTCTTCCATGTCGATGAAATCGATGATGATGATGCCGCCGAGGTTGCGCAGCCGCAGCTGGCGGGCGATGGCGGTGGCCGCTTCGAGGTTGGTCTTGAAGATGGTCTCTTCGAGATTGCGATGGCCGACATAGCCGCCGGTATTGACGTCGATGGTGGTCATCGCCTCGGTCTGGTCGATGACCAGATATCCTCCGGACTTGAGCTGCACCTTGCGCCCCAGTGCCTTCTGGATCTCGTCCTCGACGCTGTAGAGATCGAAGATCGGCCGCTCGCCGGGATAGTATTCGATGCGCGACTCCATCGTCGGCATGAACTCCCGGGCGAACTCCTTGAGCTTGAAGTAGTTCTCGCGGGAGTCGATGCGCACCTTCTCGATCTGGTCCCGCATCACGTCGCGAAGAGTGCGAATGAACAGCGGCAGATCGTCGTAGATCGGCGTCGCGACCGGCGCCGTGGTGCGTCGCTCGGCGATCTTCTGCCACAGACGCTGCAGAAAGACCATGTCGGCGAACAGCTCTTCCTGGCCGACGCCTTCGGCGGCGGTGCGAATGATGAAGCCACCGCAGCCCTCGTCCGGCAGCTCGGCCTTGCCACTCTCGACCAGGGCCTTCAGTCGCTCGCGCTCGGTATCGTCCTCGATGCGCTGCGACACGCCGACATGGGGCGAATCCGGCATGTAGACGAGATAGCGGGAAGGAATGGAGAGATGGGTCGTCAGCCGCGCGCCCTTGGAACCGATGGGGTCCTTGGTGACTTGGACCACCAGCGGCTGCCCGGCGTGGAGCAGATGACTGATGGAGGCCGGCTCATCGCGCACCGAATCGTGCGGCGCATCCGGCGGCAGCACTTCGTTGACGTGGATGAACGCCGCGCGTTCGAGTCCGATATCGATGAAGGCGGCCTGCATGCCCGGCAACACGCGAACGACCTTGCCCTTGTAGATATTGCCGACGATACCGCGGCGTCGGCTGCGTTCGATGAAGGCTTCCTGCAGCACGCCGTTTTCCACCACGGCAACCCGCGTCTCCATCGGCGTCAGATTGATCAGTACTTCACCGCTCATGCGGGCATCCTTGTCAGAACCTGCCTACGATCTGCTGCGCGTCGGCCAAACATTGTTGAGTCGGAGCTTCGCGGAGACAACAGCCGGAGGCTGGCCCGTAGGGCGAGCGAAGCGAGGCAAACACTTTCGGAATGCTCATTTAACCCCATGTAAACTCCGCATCCTAAAGTGTTTTCGCCCCGAATTATCCAGAATCGAGACTCTAGCTCGCGAGATCGTAAACAGATTCTTGCGAGTTGTTGGGGCCATGCTCGAGATTATGACACAGCCCCGACACCATCCCACAAGGCGATGCCCTGAGCGCGCAGGAGTCCCGCCGTCTCGTAAAGCGGCAGCCCGACGACCGCGGAATAGCTTCCCTCCAGCCGTTCGACGAAGATGGCCGCGTGTCCCTGGATCGCGTAGCCGCCGGCCTTGTCCGCCGGCTCTCCCGTCGCCCAGTAGGCGGCCATTTCCGCCTCGTCGATTCGGCGCATGGATACGCGAGTGGCAACGAGACAGTCACGCATGCCGTGGGCGCCGATCACCGCCACGGACGAGAGTACGCGATGGGTCCGCCCGGACAGCGTCGCCAGCATCTCGCGGGCGTGCGCCTCGTCGTTCGGCTTGCCGAAAATGGCACCATCGCAGACCACCACGGTGTCCGCACCCAGCGTCGGCAACGAACTGCCGACATGGCCCGCCTTGGCCTTCTCGCGGGCCAGCCGGGAAACGAAGTCCTCGGGCGATTCACCCTCGCGGCGCGACTCGTCGATATCCGCGGGTGAGACCTCGACGGCAACACCGATCGAGGCCAGCAGCTCGCGCCGACGCGGCGAGGCCGATGCCAGGCGCAGGACAGCCCGGGAAGTGGATTGAAGAAAGGAGGCCATCGTGATTCCTCGTCGGAAACCTGAGAGTTTTCGGGCCGCGGCGGCACCGCAGCCGAGAAACGCCGATCGGGCCGGAGGCGCCTCGACAGCGCCGATTGCCGAACCTAACCGATACCCAGCCGGCGCCTCACCGCCTGCATCATGGTGAAGAGCCACGGCCACAGCAGAGACCCGATCAGCGCCGGCAGCAGGAATTCCAGGCTGACGGAGATCGGCCCGAAGATCGTGCGCAGCCACTGTTCCACCAACTGCGCGATACCCAGGAGGATGAACACCAGCACCGCCTGCTGCCAGATCGAATAGACCCGAAAGCGCTGATAGAGCAGCAGGAAAAGATAGGCCAATAGCGAGAGCACCAGTGCATTCTGCCCCAGCGGCGCGCCCTCGATCAGATCGAGCATCAGGCCCAGCACGAACCCATGCAGCACACCGACCCGCTGCGGCGTGGCGACACACCAGTAGGCCAGCAGCACACCCAGCCAGTCCGGACGCCATACCAGCCAGGCATCCGGCAGCGGCATCACCTGCAGGCAGAGCGCCAGCAGCAGCGTGAACCAGACGAAGAGATAACCGAAAGGCCCCATGCTCACTCCTGCTCCGTCGACTGCAGCATCAGCGCGGCGGTCAACGCCGCTTCACTGATACGATTGGCGTCGGGGTGCGCCGGATCGCCCGGCCAGACCACCTGCCGCGCCATGCGCTCCGGTCCGCTGAGGTTCTCGTCGGGACGCTCGGGGGGAAACAGCAGCAGGAAGTAGCGCGATCGCTCCGGCTGGGCAATCGGCTCGGCCGACACCTCCATGAATGCCTGGCTCGACTCGCGCTTGACCTCGTCGACTCGAGCCACCGGATATCCCTGCGGGAAACGCCCTCCTAGACCGGAAGTCACCAGCAAATCGCCTTCGCGAATGTCCGCCGTGGCCGGCACGCTGGGAATATTGAGCGTATCGAGTTGGCCGGTGCCCTGAGCGATGAAGCGCAGACCGTTACGATTGATCTCCACCGGCACGGCGTGGTTGGCATCGGCCACCATCAGCACGCGACTGGTATAGGCGGATACCGATACCACCTGACCGATCAGTCCAGAGGCGTCCATCACCGGCTGGCCGATGTAGACGCTGTCGCGGCGACCGCGATTGATCACCATCTGCTGGGTGAACGGATCGGAGTCCAGCGACAGCAGCTCGGCAGTGATGTAGGGCACATCGGCAGGATTGGGCGCGTTCAGCAGCTCGCGCAGGTGGATGTTCTCGGCGGTCAGGCTCGCCATGCGCTGCACGCGGTTGGAGAGCGTCAACAGCTGCTCGCGCAGCCGCCCGTTCTCGTCGATCAGCGCCTGCTGATCGGAGATCGCCATGGCGCTCCAGCGCATACCCTCACTCGGCAGCGCCACCAACCACTGAATGGGCGCCACGACCGTGGTCAAATGAGAACGCGCCGTCTCCACCGCACTGAAGCGATGTTCGGCAAACATCAGCCCGAATGCCAGCACCGCACACAACAGCATGCGGTACGTCGGTATCGGGCCGTAGGAAAACAGCGGTTTGATAGGCCTCACCCCCACCTACCGTGGACGGATGGCGCCACCCGGCGGCTTCATCCGTCGCGGCTGGCCTCAATCGCTGGAGAGCAGTTCGAAGGTATGCTGATCGATCATCTCGAGCGCCTTGCCGCCACCGCGTGCCACGCAGGTCAGCGGATCCTCGGCGATGATGACCGGCAGGCCGGTTTCCTCGGCAATCAGCTTGTCGATATCCCGCAGCAGGGCCCCGCCACCGGTCAGCACCAGGCCACGTTCGGCGATATCCGAAGCAAGCTCCGGCGGTGACTGCTCCAGCGCGCTCTTGACCGCGGTCACGATGGACGCCAGCGGCTCCTGCAGCGCATCGAGAATCTCCTGGGAGTTGAGCGTGAAGCTGCGCGGAATGCCCTCGGCCAGATTGCGGCCGCGCACATCGATCTCGCGCAGCTCGCCACCCGGATAGGCGCAGCCGACCTCTTCCTTGATCCGCTCCGCCGTGGCTTCGCCGATCAGGCTGCCGTAGTGACGGCGCACGTAGGAGGTAATTGCCTCGTCGAAACGGTCGCCACCCACACGCACGGATTCGGAATAGACCACGCCGTTGAGCGAGATGATCGCGATCTCGGTCGTGCCACCACCGATATCGACGACCATCGACCCCTGAGCCTCCTCGACCGGCAGACCGGCACCGATCGCGGCAGCCATAGGCTCCTCGATCAGATAGACATCACGCGCTCCGGCGCCCTCGGCGGACTCCTTGATCGCGCGGCGCTCGACCTGCGTGGACATGCAGGGAACGCACACCAGCACACGCGGACTGGGTGTCAGGAAGGTGCTTTGATGAACCTTGCGTATGAAGTGCTGCAGCATCTGCTCGGTAACGGTGAAGTCAGCAATCACGCCATCCTTCATCGGACGGATGGCGGTAATGTTACCGGGCGTGCGCCCCAGCATCCGCTTGGCGTCGAGGCCCACGGCCGCAACACTGCGCATGTTGCCGGATTGGCGAATCGCCACAACGGAGGGTTCGTCCAGGACGATACCGCGACCGCGGACGTAAATCAGCGTGTTGGCGGTTCCCAGATCGATCGACAGATCGCTCGAGAACAGCCCCCGTAAACGTTTAAACATGGAAACTTTTACCTAGTCCAGACCGGAACCCTGTGCGGACGCAAACGGTATCACCGTGGGGGTAAAGCAGCAAGCGCGAGCCTGCCAGATGGGGCGTGAATATGATAATGTCTCCTCCATTTCTTGACGTAGCGAACATGAGATCGCGAACCTTCGCGGCCTTTTCGCGACGAACGCTCCAGAGACGAATCGTTCCGGAGACGGAACCGCCGCTGATGCGGCGTCTTCGACACCAACGACGCGATGTCCCAACGAGAGGACCTTCACTACATGGCAATCGAACACTCGGACGTGTTGCGCGCAGCGCATCTGGCACGCCTGGGTCTCAACAGCGACGCCGAAGCGGCCGGCTATGTCGACGACCTGACCCGGATTCTTGAAATGGTCGACCGCCTGCAGGCCGTGGACACCGAAGGCGTAGCCCCCCTGTCTCATCCGCTCGACGCCACTCAGCGTCTGCGACCGGACGAAGTCACCGAGACCAACCAGCGCGAAACCTTCCAGGCCTGCGCGCCGGAAACGGCCGATGGTCTCTATCTGGTACCGCGCGTCGTCGAATAAGTTCGACGCTATGAGTAGCCGAATAAGTTCGACGCCGTGAATAGCCGAACGAGTTCGACGTCATGAACCGACAAACAAGTTCGACGCCGATGGCGAGACGATCAGGTTCGGCGCCACTTCTTCGATGGGCCGGCACCATTCGCCCCCCATTCTGCGTAGCGATTTGATTCAGGGAACTGCGACCCCATGCACCATATGACGCTCACAGAGCTCGCCAAAGGGCTCAAGGCCGGCGACTTTTCCAGTCGAGAGCTGACCACCAGCCTGCTCGACCGCATCGAGCGGCTGGATGGCGACATCAACAGCTTCATTACCGTCACTCGTGACCAGGCGCTGAGCGCCGCCGATGCCGCCGACCAGGCCCGCGCCAAGGGCGATTCACGGGCGCTCGCCGGCCTGCCCCTGGCGATCAAGGACATCTTCTGTACCCAGGGCATCCGTACCAGCTGCGGTTCGAAGATGCTCGACAACTTCCAGGCGCCCTACAACGCCACGGTGGTCGAGAAACTCGAAGCCGCCGGCATGATCAGCCTCGGCAAGACCAATATGGACGAGTTCGCCATGGGCTCGTCGAACGAATCGAGCTTCTACGGCCCGGTGAAGAATCCGTGGGACCGCACCGCCGTACCGGGCGGCTCGTCCGGCGGCAGTGCCGCCGCCATCGCTGCCGGCCTGGCCCCCGCCGCGCTGGGCACCGACACCGGCGGCTCGATTCGCCAGCCCGCCGCCTTCTGCGGCATTACCGGGCTCAAACCGACCTACGGCCGCGTCTCCCGCTACGGCATGATCGCGTTCGCCTCGAGTCTCGACCAGGGCGGCCCGATGGCCCGGAGCGCGGAAGACTGCGCCCACCTGCTGGGCGCCATCGCCGGGCATGACCTGCGCGACTCCACCAGCGTCGCCCGCGTGGTGCCGGACTATCTCGCCGAGCTGGACGCCCCGCTGGACGGACTCAAGATCGGCCTGCCCAAAGAGTATTTCGGCAACGGGCTCGATGCCGAGGTCGAAAGCGCCATCCGCGAGGCGATTCGCGTCTACGAATCCCTCGGCGCCAAGGTGTGCGAGGTGAGCCTGCCGCACACGCATCTGGCCGTCCCGGCCTACTACGTCATCGCCCCGGCGGAAGCCTCCTCCAACCTATCGCGCTACGACGGCGTGCGCTTCGGCCATCGCTGCGAGAATCCGGTCGATCTCGAGGATCTCTACAAGCGTACCCGCGCCGAGGGCTTCGGTGACGAGGTCAAGCGCCGAATTCTGATCGGCACCCACACTCTGTCCGAAGGTTTTTTCGACGCCTACTACCGCAAGGCCCAGCAGGTTCGCCGCCTGATCCGGCAGGACTTCGTGGACGCCTTCGAGGAGGTCGACGTCCTGATGGGGCCGGCCGCACCAACGCCGGCATTCGACCTGGGCGCCAAGAAGGACCCGGTCTCGATGTACCTGCAGGATATCTACACCATCGCCATCAACCTGGCCGGCATTCCGGGTATAAGCGTGCCGGCCGGGTTCGCCGGCAAGCGCCCGATCGGCCTGCAGATCCTCGGCCAGCATTTCGCCGAAAGCCAACTGCTCAACGTGGCCCATCAGTTCCAGCAGGCGACGGACTGGCACCGTCGGCACCCGACCGATCAGGAGACAACCTAATGCAGTGGGAAACCGTCATCGGGTTGGAAGTCCACGTCCAGCTCGCCACCCAATCCAAGATCTTCTCCGGCGCCTCGACCGCCTTTGGCGCCGAGCCCAATACCCAGGCCTGCGCCATCGACCTGGGCCTGCCGGGCGTACTGCCGGTATTGAACGAAGGCGCCGTGGCGATGGCCGTTCAGTTCGGCCTGGCGATCAATGCCGAGATCCCCGAGACTTCGCTGTTCGAGCGCAAGAACTACTTCTATCCCGACCTGCCCAAGGGCTACCAGACCAGCCAGATGGCCCAGCCCATCGTCGGCAAGGGCGAAGTGGAAATCGTGCTGGATGACGACGTGCGCAAGCGCATTCGCATTCATCACGCGCATCTGGAAGAGGACGCCGGAAAATCTCTGCATGAAGACTTTCATGGCATGAGTGGCATCGACCTCAACCGCGCCGGCACGCCGCTGCTGGAGATCGTCTCCGAGCCCGACATGCGCTCGGCCAAGGAAGCGGTAGCCTACATCCGTGCGATTCACGCCATCGTCACGTATCTGGGTATCTCCGATGGCAACATGGCCGAGGGCTCGATGCGCTGCGACGTCAACGTCTCGGTCCGCCCCAAAGGGCAGGAGACGCTGGGCACCCGCGCCGAGATCAAGAACGTCAACTCCTTCCGTTTCGTCGAGCGCGCGATCGAATTCGAGGTCGAACGCCAGATCGAGCTGATCGAGGATGGCGGCAAGGTCGTTCAGGAAACCCGGCTCTACGATCCGGACCAGGACGAAACCCGCAGCATGCGGACCAAGGAGGAAGCCAACGACTACCGTTACTTCCCCTGCCCCGACCTGCTGCCGGTGATGCTCGACGAAGCCTACATCGAGCACCAGCGCTCGACGCTGCCGGAGCTGCCCACCGAGAAACGCAACCGTTTCGAAACCAGTCTGGGGCTTTCCACCTACGATGCCGGCGTACTGTCGTCGACGCGCCCGATGGCCGAATATTTCGAAGCCGTACTGGCCGTCTGCGGTGACGCCAAGCAGGCCGCCAACTGGGTCCAGGGCGAACTTTCCGGGCATCTCAACCGCGAGAATATCGACATCAGTAACAGCCCGGTGACGCCGGAACAGCTCGGTGGCTTGATCAGCCGCGTGCTCGACGACACCATCAACGGCAAGGCTGCCAAGCAGGTCTTCGCCGCCCTATGGAACAACGAAGGCGCGAGCGCCGACGAGATCATCGACACCCGCGGCCTCAAGCAGGTCACGGATACCGGGGCCATCGAAGCGATGATCGATCAGGTGATCGCCGACAGCCCGGTTCAGGTCGCGCAGTACCGCGAAGCCGACCCGGAGAAGCGCGGCAAGATGATCGGCTACTTCGTCGGCCAGGTGATGAAAGCCTCTCGCGGCACCGCCAACCCGCAGCAGGTCAACGGCCTGCTCAAGCAGAAGCTGGACGAGGCTTGAGCGCCGTAGCGACCAGCCAACACTGAAAGAGAGGCCGACGGTGAAAGCCGCCGGCCTCTGTGGGTATTCATGATCGTCAGTCTTCGGTGACTGCCAGCGTTTTACCCTTCATCTCGCTGCCCGCCTTTTCCTGCCATCCGCTTCACTTCCCCTCTTCTCACTATTCGCTTCGGTTTATTCTTCGCGTCGTTTCACTGTCTGCCTCGTTTCATGACTCGTCTCGTTTCATGGCCCGAGGACTATCGACACGAGTATCACGCCAACTTTGGCGCTCGATGAGCTACGCCAAAAGTCGTATTCAGCAAAACCAAAGCCCCCTGCCACGAAAGACAGATTTCGCCGGGAATCGAGTCCGGCCATGCTAGCGACACCTTACGAGACTGGTGGATAGCCTCATGTCCGACAGCATGCCCCACAACACGCTCGAACGCTGGATCGGTAATCGGGAACAGAGCACGGATCATCTCGACAGTGCGCTGGTCGCCCGCGTCGCCGCCACCTTCGGCAAACCCTGCCCGGCCCCGGGCGAACCCTTGCCGCCACTGTGGCATTGGGCCTTCTTCCAGAACCCGCTCCCTGGCGATCAGTTGGGCGGCGACGGTCATCCGACCCGCGGCGGTTTTCTGCCCCCGGCAGACGACCGCAACCGCATGTGGGCCGGCGGGCGGCTCGCGTTCCTGACGCCGCTGAAAGCGGGCATCGAAGCCGAGCGTGCCTCGACGGTGACCGACATCCAGGAGAAGCACGGCCGCACCGGCTCGCTGCTGTTCGTGACCGTGCAACACGATTATTACCAGGCTGGCGAGCTCGCCATCCGCGAAGAACAGGACATCGTCTACCGCCAGCCAGCACCGCCCAAGCTGTCGCTCGACGAACCGATGCCGGCCGCGGACTGGACGCAGACCATCGAGCCCGATCCGGTTCTGCTGTTCCGCTACTCGGCGGTCACCTTCAACGGCCACCGGATTCATTACGACTGGCCCTACGTCACCGACACCGAGGGGTATCCGGGCCTCGTGGTGCATGGGCCGCTGATCGCCACGCTCCAGTTGCAAGCCTTCTGCGAGGCCAACCCCCAAGCCCGGCCCACACGCCTGGAATATCGCGGCCTGCGCCCGCTGATCGCCAACAAGCCCTTCCAGACCACCGGACGGATAACCGACGCCGGCCGTGCCGAGCTGACGGCAGGCAACGCGGACGGACCGGCGCAGCGCGCCACGGTCGAATTCCACAATAACGACAGCGCCGAACCCCAGGAGCCGACACACTCATGAACCAGCCCCCGACCATGAGCCATGATCCGATCGACCACGAGGCGCTGGAAGCGATCCGCGACGGCGTGCGCAGCCTGTGCCAGCAGTACGATGGCGAGTACTGGCGCCAGATCGACGAAGTCCAGGGCTTCCCCGAAACGTTCGTGACCGAGCTGACCGAAGCCGGCTGGCTCGGCGCGATGATCCCCGAGGCGTTCGGCGGCTCCGGCCTGGGTCTGCTTGAGGCCAGCGTGATCCTCGAGGAGGTCAACCGCTGTGGCGGCAACGCCGGGTTCGTGCACGGCCAGATGTACAACATGGCGACGCTGCTCAAGCACGGCAGCGAGGCCCAGAAGAGCGCGATACTGCCCAAACTCGCCAGCGGCGAGCTCCGGCTGCAATCGATGGGCGTCACCGAGCCCACCACCGGCACCGACACCACCAAGATCAAGTCCACGGCCGTGAAGCGCGGCGACAAGTACGTCATCAACGGCCAGAAGGTGTGGATCTCGCGCATTCAGCATTCGGACCTGATGATTCTGCTCGCCCGCACCACACCGCTGGCCGAGGTCAAGCGCAAGTCGGAAGGGATGTCGATCTTCCTGGTCGACCTGCACCAGGCGATCGGCAACGGCATGACGGTCCAGCCGATCGCCAACATGGTCGGCCACGAGACCAACGAGCTGTTCTTCGACAACCTCGAGCTGCCGGCAGATAGCCTGATCGGCGAGGAAGGCAAGGGCTTCCGCTACATTCTCGATGGGCTCAATGCCGAGCGCACCCTGATCGCGGCCGAGTGCATCGGCGATGGCCGCTGGTTCATCGACAAGGCCAGCCGCTACGCCAACGAGCGTATCGTCTTCGACCGGCCGATCGGCCAGAACCAGGGCGTGCAGTTCCCCATCGCCGAGGCGCATATCGAGGTGGAAGCCGCCGACCTGATGCGCTGGCGCGCCTGCCAGGAGTTCGACGCGGGCCTGCCGGCCGGCGCCAGCGCCAACATGGCCAAGTACCTGGCGGCCAAGGCGTCCTGGGAAGCCGCCAATGTCTGCCTGCAGACCCACGGCGGATTCGGCTTCGCCACCGAGTACGACGTCGAGCGCAAGTTCCGCGAGACCCGGCTCTATCAGGTCGCGCCGATTTCCACCAACCTGATTCTCTCCTACGTGGCCGAGCATCTGCTCGATCTGCCACGTTCGTTCTGACGCCGCAACCGCGAGGGAATGACCATGGATGCCACCCGAACCCTGGCCGCGTTTCTGGCCGAACTCCGTTACGAGCAACTGCCCGGCCATGTCGTCGAACGCTGCCAGGCGCTCTACCTCGACTGGCTGGGCTCGGCCCTGGCGGGCAAGGATCATGCACCGATCCCGCTGTTCGAACGCTACAGCCAGCTCATGGGCCCGAGCGACGGCGGCTGCCAGCAGCTGACCGACCGTCGCATGACCTCGCCCCACTTTGCCGCCTTCGTCAATGCCGCCGCCTCGCACGTGGTCGAGCAGGACGACCTGCACAACAGCTCCGTGCTCCACCCCGCCACCGTGGTCTTCCCCGCCGCGCTGGCGACCGCCCAGGATCTGGGTTGCAGTGGCCAGGATCTGATCACCGCCGCCGTCGCCGGTTACGAAGCGGGGATTCGGGTCGGCGAGTTTCTCGGCCGCTCCCATTACCGCATCTTCCACACCACCGGCACCGCCGGCACCCTGGCTGCCGCCGTGGCCGCGGGCAAGTTGATGAAGCTCGACACCGACGGCTTCGTGAACCTGCTTGGCAGCGCCGGTACCCAGGCCGCCGGGCTGTGGGAGTTTCTGCGCGACGCCGCCGACTCCAAGCAGCTCCACACTGCCAAGGCCGCGTCCGACGGCCTGCTCGCCGCCTACATGACCCACAGCGGCCTGACGGGCGCCCGACATGTTCTCGAAGGCCCCCAAGGCATGGCTGCCGGCATGTCCACCGATGCCGATCTCGACCGGCTGACGGATCGGCTCGGCGAACGCTGGGCGCTGGTCGAGACCTCGTTCAAGTTCCATGCCTCCTGCCGGCACACACATCCGGCAGCGGACGCCTTGCTGGCCCTGATGCAGCGAGAAGCCCTGGCTCATGACGATATCGAAACCGTCACGGCCAGAGTGCATCAGGCCGCGATCGACGTACTCGGCCCCGTGACCGACCCTCGCACCATTCACCAGGCCAAGTTCTCGATGGGTAGCGTGCTGGGGCTGATCGCCGTCCACGGCGATGCCAGCCTGGCCAGCTTCCGCGACCATGCGCTGCAGGACGAGGCCGTAGCCGACTTCCGCCGGCGGGTGTCGATGGTGCTGGACCCTGAGGTGGATGCGGCCTACCCGCGCCGCTGGCTGGGCCGGATCGACGTCACGACCCGCGACGGCCGCCAGTTGAGCGCAGCGATCGACGAACCCAAGGGCGACCCGGGCAACACCCTGAGCCGGGACGAACTGGAGGCCAAGTTCCGCCGTCTCGTGACGTTCTCGGGCGCGGCCAGTGACGATGAAACCGCCAAACTGATCGCCCATGCCTGGAACCTGCCGGCGCTCGACCGTCTCGAGCCGCTGCTGTGACCCGGCTCCTTACCCCTATCGAATTTCCGCTTTCCGGACAGGATCTGCCATGACTGCTCATCCCCCTCGTCCATTGGACGGCATCACCGTGGTCAGCCTCGAGCATGCCATAGCCGCGCCTTTCTGCACGCGGCAACTCGCCGATCAGGGCGCTAGAGTCATCAAGATCGAGCGCCCCGGCGTCGGCGACTTCGCCCGCGGCTACGACGAGCGCGTCCACGGTCTCTCCTCGCACTTCGTCTGGACCAACCGGTCGAAGGAGAGCCTGACGCTCAACCTCAAGCACGACGCTGCCGAACCGATTCTCTCCGATTTGCTCGCGGAAGCCGACGTGCTGGTGCAGAACCTGGCGCCGGGCGCCGCCGCCCGCATGGGGCTCGACTTCGACACGCTGCATGCGCAGTTTCCGCGCCTGATCGTGTGCGATATCTCCGGTTACGGCGAGGGCGGCCCCTACGAGACGAAGAAAGCCTACGACCTGCTGATCCAGAGCGAAGCGGGCTTTCTCTCCGTCACTGGCGGCCCGGGGCCGGACGAAATGGCCAAGGCGGGCTGTTCGGTCGCCGACATCGCCGCCGGCATGTACGCCTACAGCAACATCCTCTCGGCATTGCTGCTGCGCGGGCGTACCGGAGAAGGCTCTCACATCGACGTCTCGATGCTGGAGAGCCTGGTCGAATGGATGGGCTACCCGATGTACTACGCCTTCGACGGCGCAACCCCGCCGCCTCGTGCCGGCGCGTCCCACTCGACGATCTATCCCTATGGCCCCTTCCCCACCGGCGACGGCGGCACGGTCATGCTCGGTCTGCAGAACGAGCGCGAATGGCAGCTGTTCTGCGAGAAGGTAATGGAGCAACCGGCGCTGGCCCGGGACGAGCGCTTCGATGCCAACTTCAAGCGCTCCGAGAATCGTGCCGCGCTGCGCACGCTGATCGACGAAGTCTTTGCCGAACTCAGCGCAGAGCAGGTGATCGAGCGTCTCGAAAGCGCTCAGATCGCCAACGCCCACGTCAACGACATGGCGGGCGTGTGGCAGCATCCGCAGCTGGCGGCGCGGGATCGCTGGCGTAGCGTGATGACGCCCGGCGGAGAGGTGCCGGCAGCGCTGCCGCCCGGACGCAACGCGGCATACGAGCCCCGCATGGATGCCGTCCCCGCGCTCGGCCAGCATAGCGAGGCCATTCTCAAGCAGCTGGGCTATGCCGACGAGGACGTGGACAAGCTGCGCCAGGCCGGTACGATCTGAGCGGACCGGCTAATTCTCTCTCTATCGCCTTCGCCCGCGCCCTCATCCGCTCACACAAGGAAATGCGCCCATGACCTCGACCACCCTGCCCCGCTCGGCACTGTTCGTGCCGGCCAATCGTCCCGAACGCATCCCCAAGGCGCTCGGCAGCGGTGCCGACATCGTCATCGTCGACCTGGAAGATGCCGTCGCCCCCGAAGCCAAGCCGGAAGCGCGCCGCGCGCTGGAAGCCTTCCTCGACCAGGCGCCGGAAAAGGCCGTCTGGGTGCGCATCAATGCCGCCGATACCGCCGATTTCGACGCGGATCTGGCGCTGTGCCGGGATCGGCCCGGCATCGCCGGCCTCGTCGTGCCCAAGGCGGAGACGACCGAGGCACTCGCCCAGGCTGGCACCCTAGGATTGGCGCTGATGCCACTGATCGAAAGCGCCAGGGGCTTGCAGGCACTGCCCGAGCTCGCCCGCTCTCCCGGCGTCGTGCAGTTGAGCTTCGGCGCGCTGGACCTCGGCCTGGATCTGGGGATCGAGCCGGGTAGCGAAGGCGGCGACTGGATCTTGAATCAGGCCCGCTATCAACTGTTGTTGCAATCGCGCCTGGCCGGGCTCGCGGCACCGATCGAAACCGTACACCCCGAATTTCGCGACATGGCCGTCGTCGAACGCGCTGCCGGGCTGGCCGTCGAGATGGGTTTCAGCGGCATGCTCTGCATTCATCCGCGTCAGGTTGCGGTGGTCAACGATGCTTTCCAGCCCACCGTCGACCAGCTGGCCTGGGCGACACGCGTACTCGAAGCCGCCGAACGCGATGCTGGCGCCGGCCAGATCGACGGCCAGATGATCGATGCGCCGGTCATGGCCCGTGCCCGCCGGCTCATCGCCAGCGCGAAACGGGGCTGAACCCGGATTTTGCCGGAAGTCGGGAGGAGTATTTCCGTTCGACTTCCGGCTCTTCGAACGTCCGGCTCTCCACGCAACGGGGACGACGGTCAATTTCCGTCACGAGACGTTTTTCCACCAGCGCAACCTGCCGGAATATTTTCGATTCCCCTCGGCTCATCAACCCCGCATTTAGATCGACGACAATACCGGCGACGCCGCCTTTTCGATATTCCATAATCAATGTTAATCATTGAATTTAATGGATTTTTAATTCTCAAAGCGACGCAAAAATAATTACATCGCCCTATCTTATATCGACTTTTTAAACTTTTTAAACCAGAAAACGATGTTATCTTCCCTGATTTTCAGCGCCTCGACTCCCGCCAAAGGTTGAATATACGAGTCCATGTAATTCTCCGCATACTCCGCATGGCATCGCCAATAAGGTGTCTTCAAAGACGCCAAGACGACAGAACAAACTCAGGAGTGAAATGCCATGTCTCTCATCAATCCAAAAACCGTGGCTGGCGCGATCGGGGTTGCCATCCTGATGGGTGGCGTTGCTAGCGCTCAGGCGCAGGATCCCATCGTCATCAAGTTCTCCCACGTCGTGGCCGAGAACACGCCCAAGGGCCAGGGCGCGAAGATGTTCGCCGAGGAAGTGAAAGAAAAGCTCGGCGACCGCGTGAAGGTCGAGGTCTATCCCAACTCGTCGCTCTACGGCGATGGCAAGGAGATGGAAGCCCTGCTGCTCGGCGACGTGCAGATGCTGGCGCCTTCACTCGCCAAGTTCGAGCAGTACAGCCCCAGCCTGCAGCTCTATGATCTGCCGTTTTTGTTCGACGACATCAACGCCGTCGACCGTTTCCAGCAGTCCGACGAGGGCCAGGGCCTGCTCGATTCGATGCAGGATCGCAATATTCAGGGCCTGGCCTACTGGCACAACGGCATGAAGCAGCTTTCCGCCAACAAGCCGCTGCGTGAACCCGGTGATGCCCGCGGTCTCAAGTTCCGCGTGCAGGCCTCGGACGTGCTCGACGAACAGTTCAAGGAACTCCGTGCCGTCCCCCGCAAGATGAGCTTCGGCGAGGTCTATCAGGCGTTGCAGACCGGCGTGGTCAATGGTCAGGAGAATACCTGGTCGAACATCTACAGCCAGAAGATGCACGAAGTGCAGCCTTACATCACCGAGTCGAACCACGGGATCATCGACTACATGGTGATCACCAACGCCGACTTCTGGAACGGGCTGCCGGACGACGTTCGCACCCAGCTTGAAGAGATCCTGGCCGATGTCTCGCAGAAGGTGAACCAGCAGGCTTACGATCTCAACCAGGACGCCAAGCAGTCCATCGTCGATGCTGGTACCAGCGAGATCATCCAGCTGACTCCCGAACAGCGTAAAGAGTGGCGCGACGCGGTTCGTCCGGTGTGGGAGAAGTTTCAGGATGATATCGGCGAAGACCTGATCAAGGCTGCCGATAGCGCCAACCAGTCCGACGCCACCTCGTCTGAAAACAGCCAGTAATCGAGCCGAACCATGACACGTTTCCTGCGTGCCTGGGCGCATCTGGAGGAGGGCCTGGTGGCCTTCCTCCTCGCCCTCATGACCCTGGTGACCTTCAGCTACGTGATGGTCAACAACCTCTATACCGTCTTCTACGATGCGGCGGACCTGTTCCCGTTCGCGGAAACGCCGCTCTTCGCGATCGGTGATTTCATCATCGATCTGGCCCAGGAGATGACCTGGAGCATCGCCCTGACCAAGGCGTGCTTCGCCTGGCTGATCTTCCTGGGCATTGCCTACATCGTGCGCATCGGCGCCAACATCGGGGTCGACCTGCTCGTCAGGCTGCTGCCGGAGCGCTTGCGTCGCGCCGTGGGCATCCTGACGTGCCTGATCTGCATCGCCTACACCGCCCTGTTCGCCGTCTCCAGCTACACCTGGGTACAGGCACTGATGCGCGCGCGGATCGGGGCCGAGGATCTCGACCAGTACGGCGTGCTGCAATGGCATATCACGATCATCGTGCCGATCGGCTTCACGCTGGTCCTTATCCGCCTGATCGAGGTGCTGGTGCGCATGCTGCGCGGCAAGCAGATCACCATGGAATTGAGCAACGAGTCCACGGACGCCCTGAAGCTCAAGGAAGAAGCCAGCACTGAGGAGAAGTCGGCATGACCATCGCCTTTCTGTTCGTGGTGCTTTTCGGCCTACTCTTCCTCAACGTGCCGATCGCATTCTCGCTGGGCATTGCCAGTTCGTTGACGATCCTGCTGTTCAGCCAGGATTCCCTGAGCTCGCTGGCGATCAAGCTGTTCGAGACCTCAGAGCACTATACGCTGCTGGCGATTCCGTTCTTCATTCTCGCCGGCGCCTTCATGACCAGCGGTGGCGTGGCAAGAAGGCTCATCAATTTCGCCAACGCCTGTGTCGGGCACATTCGCGGCGGCCTGGCGATCGCTTCGGTACTCTCCTGCGTCATGTTCGCGGCGCTTTCCGGCTCCTCCCCGGCGACGGTCGCGGCAGTGGGCTCGGTGGTCATCGCCGGGATGGCGCGGTCCGGCTACACCAAGGATTTCGCCACCGGCATCGTCTGCAACGCGGGGACGCTAGGCATCCTGATCCCGCCGTCGATCGTGATGGTGGTCTATGCCACGGTCACCGAAAGCTCTGTCGGCAAGATCTTCGTCGCGGGTATCGTGCCCGGGCTGCTGCTGGGCCTGATCCTGATGGTGGCGATCTATATCGTCGCCCGCGTCAAGAAGATGCCGGCCCTGCCCCGCCCCTCGATCGGTGAATTTCTCTCCACGGCCCGCAAGGCCAGTTGGGGGCTGTTGACCATCGTGATCGTGCTCGGCGGTATCTACGGCGGCTTCTTCACGCCCACCGAGGCTGCGGCGGTAGCCGCCGTCTACGCCGGCTTCGTGGCCCTGTTCGTCTATCAGGACATCACCTTCAAGCAGTGCCCGGGCGTGCTGCTCGACGCCGCCAAGTTGTCGGTGGTGCTGATGTTCATCATCGCCAACGCGATGCTGTTCGCCCATGTGCTGACCACGGAGCAGATCCCGCAGACGATCACGGCATGGGTCGTGGATCAGGGCTTCTCGCCGATCACCTTCCTGCTGGTAGTCAATATCGTGCTGCTGGTAGCAGGATCGTTCATGGAGCCGTCGGCGATCATTCTGATCCTGGCGCCGATCCTGTTCCCGGTGGCGGCACAACTGGGCATCGATCCGATCCATTTCGGCATCATCATGGTGGTCAACATGGAGATCGGCCTGGTGACGCCGCCGGTGGGTCTGAACCTGTTCGTGGCTTCCGCCGTTACCGGCATGCCGCTGACGCGCACGATCCGGGCGGCTTCCCCCTGGCTGTTCTTGCTGCTCGGCTTCCTGCTGCTGGTCACCTACGTGCCATTCCTGTCGCTGGGCCTGCCCAACTGGCTGGGCATGCCTTAGCGAACTGGAAGAGGATCACACAACGCAACCACAGAGGGCGCCATCACGGCGCCCTCTTCGTTGAGCATGCCATCGCCCGGCTAGCCCAGCCACATGGGTCACATCGCTACTTGAACCACCAGGAAAGAATCAGCAACAGCAGCAGTACGGTGGCGATCGCCTGCCACACGTTCGCCGGCTCCCGCCACGGCGGGCGCCGGCTTTCGTCGTCGCCCTTGGGGGTCGCCCGCAGATGGTAGGCGAGCTCCGTGAGCCGCCGGAACCGCAACGCACGCAGCGGATCGAGCGAGCGCCGTAGTGCGTCGTCGAGATCCGTGCTGATCGCCGGATTGCTCAATTGGGCGCGGCGATAGGTCATCTGCTCCAGATCGGTATGGCTGCGCAGATGGTTGGGCAGCAGGGTGTAAGGCAGATGCCCGGTGAGCATCCAGTAGACGGTGGATGCCAGCGAATACTGATCGCTGCGACGGCCGACCTCGGTATCCAGCGCGTACTCCGGCGCACTGTGCTCGGTCAGGCCGACCTGACGCGCCAGCTGGCGTGCCTCGCCCTGGGCATCGCCTTCGCGCTTGTGACAGGCGCCGAAATCGGTCAGCACCAGATTGCCATGCCGGTCGATGAGAATGTTGTCCGGGTGGATATGCTGATGCAGCACGTCGTGACGATGCAGCGCCTGTACCGCCTTGACCAGCTGCCGCGCGATGTCGAGCCGCTGGTCGAGACTGGCCTGCGGATGCCTTCTCAGCCATTCGGTCAGCGTTTCGCCGTCGACATAGCTCATCAGGTAGTAGAGATAGCGGCGCGTTCTGGCCGGCTCCATCACCTTGACCACGAACGGCGAGTTGACGCGTTCGACGACCCACTGCTGCAGGCCGAAGTGTTCGAGATAGACGTTACGGGTCGAAAGCTCCGGACTCGGCGCCTTCATCACCATGTCGCGTCCGCTGCGCACGTCCCGCACATGGTAGAGACGCGCCTTGGCAGTGCGCGACAGCACCTCGACGACTTCCAGGCCATCGAGACGCTCGCCCTTGGCCAGCTCCGGCGGCACCGGCAGATGATGAAAGACGCGGGGCTGTTCGTCCGGTTCGTCGTCGGAGAGGCGATCGACCCTGACCAGCTGGAAGCAGAACTGGTTGGCGTTGTAGCCCCGCTCGATGGCACGCTGGTTGGCGGCTTCGGCCAGCCGTTCGCAGGCGGCGTCGAGATCGCTGACATCGGCGCGGATCAGTTGCACGTACTCTGAGGGCACCAGCGTGCCGCGGACGGCCTGGGTCATGAACAGGAAGAGATCGCCCTGCTTGAGAGGAAAGGTGGAGTAGTCGATATCGACATGGCCATCCATCCCCAGCGCCCGCGAAGGATAGCGATAGCCGCCCAGGTCGGTGACATGGTCGCGGGTCAGCTGTTCGAACTCCGCACCACGGATTCGATAGACCAGGGTATCGCCCATGTGGAAGAGATGCGCATCGTGCTGATGAAAGATCATCGCCGACAGCGAACAGATGTAGCTGCCGCCCTCGATATAGCCGCTCTGACTGTGGCACCAGCTATTCAGCGCCCGCAGCACGCGAGTGGCCGAGGTCTTGATGTCCCAGTGATCCGGCGTCGAGTAGTAGTCGGCCAGAAAGCCCCTGACGCTGAGGTCGCCGGCCTGCTTGGCGATCGAGTTGCGCCAGGTGGAATCGCTGATCAGCGCGCAGCCCCCCTTGGAGATCAGCTGCTCGCCCTGAGGGATTTGCACCGACATCGAGCTGCGATGACGATGCAGGTCCGGCGCGACGAAGGCCTGGCCATAGGTCAGTGACAGCGAACTCTTGGACAACGGGTTTCTCCCAATGGATCGACGAACGGCGAGTGATCGGGCAATCTCGGATTCACGACTGCAGGCGGCATCGGCTATCCCGCATGAACGGACGCCAATGCCCAGGTTGGTAATCGGCCTAGCCAGTTCGTATAATTCCCCCGATTTTCGCCCGCTGGTGTTCAACCTGCAAACCGCAAGGACTCAACGATGAGTTTCGACAAGATTCCCGCCGGAAAGGATCTCCCCAACGACGTGTACGTGGCGATCGAGATTCCCGCCAACCACGTGCCGATCAAGTATGAAATCGACAAGGACATGGACGCGCTGGTGGTCGACCGCTTCATGGCCACGCCGATGTTCTACCCGGCCAACTACGGCTTCATTCCGAACACCCTGGCCGATGACGGTGACCCGCTCGACGCGCTTGTCGTCACTCCCTACCCGGTCCAGCCCGGCAGCGTGATCCGCGCCCGCCCAGTCGGTGTGCTGAACATGTCCGATGAGGCTGGCGAGGACGCCAAGCTGGTCTGCGTGCCCCACGAGAAGCTGAGCACGCTCTACAACGACGTGCACGAGGTCACTGACCTGCCCGAGCTGCTGCGTCAGCAGATCGCGCACTTCTTCGAGAACTACAAGGATCTCGAGAAAGGCAAGTGGGTCAAGATCGACTCCTGGGACGGCGCCGACGCCGCCCGCAAGGCCATCGAGAAGGCCGTCGCCGCCTACGAGAACGAATAAGCGCCGCGACTGCTCATCGAGCCTCGGCGTCCGATCGAGGCTCTGATGAAACGATGAAAAAACGCCGTCCCGGCATCGAAACCGGGGCGGCGTTTTGCGTTACGGCTCATCGGCCGGTCAGGTCAGGCTCACAGTTGATTGCGGATCTTCTCGACCAGCTGAGACGCCCGCACCGTGTAGTTGGCCATCATCAGCGAGTGGTTGGCGAACAGCCCGAATCCGGAGCCGTTGAGAATGACCGGGCTCCAGACCCGCGCCTGGGAGCTCTCCAGCTCCGCCACCAGCTGATCGAAATCGGCGCCGACGCCGCTGCTTTCGATGGCATCGGCGTAATCGATTCTGGCGGCCTGCATCAGCTGCGCCAGCGCCCAGGTGGTGCCGCGGGCCTCGAAGAACACGTTGTCGATTCGCAGCCACGGCGTGCTGTCGTCCTGCTCATCGCCGTTCGGCGACTGACCGACGTTGGCGGCCAGCTGCCGGGTCTGGGCCTCCAGTCGCTGCTGAACCTGCGCCAGCCAGTCGGAGAGCGCCGAAGCATCGAGCGAAGCGGGTGCGTCAGTCGAAGCGGCAGCGTCCTGATTGGGCGCCCCCGGGCCGGCAGCATTCTCCACGGCGGTGAAGGCTTCGCCGAGATTATTGCGCGCCGCGCGCAACACGGTTTCGGAGGCCGGCCAGCGCCAGCTTTCCAGATCGCCGGCGAGCGATTCGTTGGCCTGCGCCAGCGGCGCATCGCCCGCGCTCAGCGCTTCACCCAGCAGGGTTACCGCATCGCGGACCTGCCGGGTCACGCCGGCTTCCCAGTTGGGCATGTTGTCGAGCCACAGACCGGGCGGCATCACATCGTTGCGAAGGTAGCCGCCGGGCTTGTCGAGCAGCGTATCGAGAATCGAGATGTTGCTGGCAAGAAGCGCTTCGCCAGGCGCGATGGCCGGCGGCGATTGGGCGTCATCGCCGCCGGTATCCACGCTCTGCGGGAACCCGCGCTGCATCTGGACCGCCTGCCTGGGGTCCGTCGGTGACGGCGTCCAGCTCCACCAGATGCCAAGAACGATGCAGACCAGCAGATAGATGACGACCAGTGCCACCAGCGGCTTCCAGATCCAGCCGTACTGGGGCGTTTCGAGAACCTCGGTGCGCGATAGCGGCGCCTTCTTGCGAAACAGGGCCATGGACGATCCTTGTGATTGCTGAGAGTGTGAAAGCCGGTCGTGACGATCGATCGTAAAACCGGCCCGGGAGGCCAGCGTCAACGGAAACAGGGTTGGGATAGGATTGACTCTATCCTATCATGCTCCCCGTCACACGCAGCTCGTCTTTCGCTGCATATCGGCCTACTGCGCTGTCGCCGCGGCACTTTTCTCGCACCTTGCGATCAAAGCGTCATTCGCCTTTTGATAAGTACGTACGCGGTAAGCACGTACGCGGCATGCCTTGGTTCATCATGTCACCATCGCCGGGCACGCCAGGTCTGCGCTTTCATCGTTGTCAGGAATTCATGTTTTGACGTCACGCTTTTACGGATGTCTCCTGGTGCTCGGCTACTGCCTGTTGGCAGCCCTTGCCCCAGCCCAGGCCCAGGACTCTCCCGCTTCTTCGAATCAGGTCGCCTTTTCCGCTCGCGGCGGCAACGAGTTCCTGCCGGTCGACCAGGCCTTTCATGCCTACGCCTGGCATGACGATGAACGGGTCTATGTCGGCATCCGCAACCAGCCCGGCTACTATCTCTACCGTCATCGCTTCGGCCTGGAAAGCCGCCAGCCCGAGATCGCGTTAGGATCGCTCCGGATCCCGCCCGGCCAGTTCAAGCACGATCCCTATCTGGGCGATGTCCACGTCTTCCATGATCCGGTCGAGATCAGCGCACCGCTGGCCGACAGCGCACATTTCGATCCCGAAGCACCGATACCGATCACGCTCTCCTTCCAGGGTTGTGCCGATGCGGGGCTCTGCTATCCCCCCGAGCACTGGACGCTGACCGCCAAGGCCGGGCCGCCGCCCGCCGCCTATCGCGATGCCAGCAGTGACGCCAAGGCCTCGCCGATCCTATCGCCGGCTTCCGGTCCCGAGGCCACCCGCGATCCTTTTTCCGCATCGCCCGGAGACGAACCGCTCTCGAATTCGGCCGCCGTCCCCGAAGCGTCCATCTCCGAAACGTCTATCCTCGAAGCGTCTATTCCCGAAACGTCTAGACCAACGGTGGCCCCGTCGCCCGATTCAGCCAGCGAGAGCTCCGCGCTGCCGATCGCCACCGCCGATGGCCAGTTTCAATCCCTGCTCCGTGAAGGCCTCGGAGCGAGCACGCTGGGGCTTTTCTTCCTCGCGGGGCTAGGGCTGACCTTCACCCCTTGCGTGCTACCCATGCTGCCGATCCTGACCTCCATCATCGTGGGCCAGAGCGCGCGTCGCGGGCGGGCGCTGCTGCTGTCGACGAGCTATGTGATCGGCATGGTCTCGACGTTCACGCTGCTCGGCACGTTGATGGGCGTCTTCGGCGCCTCGCTCAATCTCCAGGCGCGGCTGCAATCCGGCTGGATACTGATCCCCTTCGCGCTGCTGTTCGTGCTCTTCGCGATAGCGATGTTCGGCGCGTTCGACCTGCGGCTGCCCAACGGGATCAGCCAGCGGGTCGATACCTGGCAAGGCCGACTGCAGCGTAGCGGCCCGCTCGGCCTGGCCGCGGCCGGCGCCCTGTCGGTGCTGGTGGTTTCGCCCTGCGTCTCCGCACCGCTGGCGGGCGCGCTGGTCTTCATCTCCTCCACCGGCGACGCCCTGGGCGGTGCACTGGCGCTACTCGCGCTCGGCGCCGGCATGGGGGTGCCGCTGATTCTCGTCGGGACTTTCGGCGGGCAGTGGCTACCCCGCACCGGCGCCTGGATGAAAGGCATCAAGGCGTTGTTCGGCGTGATGCTGCTGGGTGTCGCGATCTGGCTGGTCGAGCGCCTGCTGCCGGCACCGGCGGTCTTGCTGCTGTGGGGAGCGCTGACGCTGGGTTGCGCGCTGGCACTGGGCGCGCTGGATCGACAGATCGGCGGCGGCTGGTCGCGGGTCCGCCAGGCGGCCGGCTGGGTACTGCTGGTGTGGGGCGTGGCGATGATCTGGGGCGCGGCCCAGGGCAGTGGCGATCCACTGCGCCCGCTATCGGGATCGAACACCGAGGCATCTTCGGAGGCATCGAACCTGACCTTCGAGACCGTCAATCACCTCGACCAGCTCGAGTCGGCGCTGGCCTCGGCGCGAGCCAGCGGGCGGCCGGTGATGGTCGACGTCAGCGCCGACTGGTGCATCTCGTGCAAAGTGGTGGAGCAGACGGTCTTCCCCGCGCCGGCCGTGGCCGAACGCCTGGCGGATTTCACATTGATCCGCGCCGACGTGACCCAGGACACCGCCGCAAGCCGCACGCTGCTCGAGCACTACCAACTGTTCGGCCCGCCGGCGCTGCTGTTTTTCGCCGACGGCACGGAGCTTCGACGGGCCCGCATCCAGGGGGAAGTCGACGCCGAAGCGCTGGCTCGCCACCTGAACGCGGTGAATCGGCTGGCACATGACCGCGCTTCAGCGGCGTCCGGTTCTTAGTTCTTAGTTCTTGGCTCTCGGTTCCTGGCTTTCTGCTCCAGTTCTCAGTTGCTGTTCAGGGTTCTTCGCCGTTAACCCTCGGCAAGGGGAACCAAGCATTAACGAACATCGTTCGATGGTGAGGGTGGACACTCTCAGCATTTTTCGGCAAACTTCGACACCAACGAAAACGGTGCGCCGAGACGGCATCTTGCAGCAAAGTGACGCGATCTTGACAATCCATGAAAGGGTTAACAGCGCAAGGACAGTTATGGCTAGACTCCTGGTTCTCAACGGTCCCAACCTGAATCTGCTCGGCACACGCGAGCCGGCTGTCTACGGCACGACCACCCTGGAGGACATCCGGATTCGCTTGACCGAGCGCGCATTGAGCGCCGGTCATCAACTGGATTGGCTACAGTCCAACGCCGAGCATGAACTGGTCGAGCGAGTACACCGCGCGAAGCAGGAGAACATCGATTTCATCCTGCTCAATCCGGCCGCCTTCACCCACACCAGCGTGGCCCTGCGCGACGCGCTGACCGGTGTCGCCATCCCGTTCATCGAACTGCACCTTTCCAACGTGCACGCGCGCGAACCGTTTCGTTCACATTCCTATTTCTCCGACGTCGCCCGTGGCGTCATCGCGGGATTCGGCGCCGATAGCTACGTGCTGGCGCTGGATGCCGCGTTCAGGCAGCTGGATCGAGACTGATCCCTTTTTTCGCCAGCGGACGTTTAGCGACACGCGTCGCACGCTACTGTCATATCCGACTTCCATATCCAACTATCGCATTCAACCAAACCGAGACATCGCCATGGATATACGCAAGGTCAAGAAACTCATCGAACTCCTGGAAGAGTCCAACATCAGCGAAATCGAGATCCAGGAAGGCGAAGAGTCCGTGCGCATTAGCCGCCACCCTAACGGTTTCGGCGCCATGCAGCAGCCAATGGTCATGCAACAGCAGCAGCCGATGGCACCTTCCGCGCCAGCGGCACCGAGCGCGCCGGTTGCCGAAGCCGGCGACGCGGCACCGGCCCAGCCTGCCGGTCACGCAGTGACCTCGCCCATGGTCGGCACCTTCTACCGCTCCCCGGCGCCGGGCGCCAAGGCGTTCGTCGAAGTCGGCCAGAGCGTCAAGAAAGGCGATACCGTGTGTATCGTCGAAGCGATGAAGATGATGAACCAGATCGAAGCCGACAAGGATGGCGTGATCGAAGCAATCCTGGTCGAGGATGGCGAGCCGGTCGAATTCGACCAGCCGATGATCATCATCAACTGATCATCTTCCACTAGGGCCACACGAGCGAAACCATCATGTTGGACAAGGTACTCATCGCCAACCGCGGCGAGATCGCCCTTCGCATCCTGCGCGCCTGCAAGGAGCTGGGGATCAAGACCGTGGCGGTTCATTCCAAGGCCGACCGGGAGCTGATGCACGTGCGCCTGGCAGACGAAGCCGTCTGCATCGGCCCCGCTTCCTCGGCGCAATCCTACTTGAACATCCCGGCCCTGATCAGCGCGGCCGAGGTGACGGATTCCAGCGCCATCCACCCCGGCTACGGCTTTCTCGCCGAGAATGCCAACTTCGCCGAGCAGGTGGAGCGCTCCGGATTCACCTTCGTCGGGCCACGCGCCGAGACCATCCGGCTGATGGGCGACAAGGTCAGCGCGATCAACGCCATGAAGGCAGCGGGCGTGCCGACGGTGCCGGGCTCCGACGGCCCGCTGCCGGACGACGACGCCGAGATCCGTCGTATCGCCGGCCGTATCGGCTACCCCGTGATCATCAAGGCGGCAGCCGGTGGTGGCGGCCGCGGCATGCGCGTGGTGCGCAACGATGATGAAGTCGCCAAGGCGGCCAGCGTGACGCGCTCCGAAGCCGCAGCGGCTTTCGGCGACGGCACCGTCTACATGGAGAAGTTCCTCGAGAACCCGCGCCACGTGGAAGTCCAGGTGCTGGCCGACGGTCAAGGCAACGCGATCCATCTCTTCGATCGTGACTGCTCGCTGCAGCGTCGCCACCAGAAGGTGCTCGAGGAAGCCCCGGCACCGCATCTCGACCCGGAAGCGCGCGCCAAGGTCCTGAAGGCCTGTACCGACGCCTGCATCGAGATCAACTACCGTGGCGCCGGCACCTTCGAATTCCTCTACGAGGACGGCGAGTTCTTCTTCATCGAGATGAACACCCGCGTCCAGGTCGAACACCCCGTGACCGAAATGGTCACCGGCGTCGATATCGTCAAGGAACAGCTGCGTATCGCCTGCGGTCAGCCGCTGTCGATCCGTCAGGAAGATGTCGAACTGCGCGGCCACGCCTTCGAGTGCCGCATCAACGCCGAAGACTCCCGCACCTTCATGCCCTCCCCCGGCAAGATCAATCTCTACCACCCGCCGGGCGGTCTCGGGGTACGCATGGATTCCCACATCTACACTGGCTACAGCGTGCCGCCGCATTACGACTCCCTGATCGGCAAGCTGATCACCTGGGGGGCGGATCGCGAAATAGCCCTGGTGCGGATGCGCAATGCGCTGGACGAGCTGCTGGTCGAAGGCATCAAGACCAACATCGATCTGCAGAAGGATCTGGTGCGTGACAGCGCCTTCCAGCGTGGTGGCGTCAATATCCACTACCTTGAAAAGAAGCTCGGGCTGAGCTGAGGAAGCACTGCCTAAATG
This sequence comes from Salinicola salarius, assembly GCF_002179555.1. GTDB lineage: Bacteria > Pseudomonadota > Gammaproteobacteria > Pseudomonadales > Halomonadaceae > Salinicola > Salinicola salarius_A. Next base: position 173,658 of record NZ_NHOU01000002.1, read on the forward strand.
TCTACGCAGACGAATCGCTGCGTTGCGCTTCATCCTGCTCGACGACTTATTCAGCGCTTCCTTGATTCCTGGTAAGTGGTGATGGGGCGGTCATCCGGTGATGGCCGCCCTTCTTCTTATCTCAATCTCGACTGGATTATCTCAATCTCGACTGGAGAGCCGTCATGGCGTGGCTACAACTCAAGGCATCCATTGCCCCCGAGCAGGCCGAATGGCTGGAAGAACTGCTGCTTGCCGAGGGCGCCAGCGCGATTACCCTGCAGGACGCCCACGACGAGCCGGTGTTCGAACCCGACCGTGGCACGACCCCGTTGTGGTCGGAAACCGTACTCACGGGGCTTTACGACGACCTCAACGAGGTCGAGGCGATGATCGAACGCGTTCGGCGCGCGTGGGCCGAGCAGTTGCCCGACGACCCGGCGCCGCAGATCGAGTACGAGCTTCTGGCCGATCGCGACTGGGAGCGCGAATGGATGGACGGCTTCGAACCGCTGCGCATGGGCCAGCGCCTGTGGATCGTGCCGAGCTGGCACGAGGCGCCCGATCCCGATGCGGTCAACCTGCTGCTCGACCCCGGCCTCGCCTTCGGCACCGGCACCCATCCCACCACCGCACTCTGCCTCGGCTGGCTGGACGCACAGGATCTCGCCGGACGACAAATTCTCGACTACGGCTGCGGTTCCGGCATTCTCGCCATCGCCGCGCTCAAGCTGGGAGCCGATACCGCCGTCGGTGTCGATATCGACCCGCAGGCGTTGCAGGCGAGCCGCGACAACGCCGAACGCAACCAGATCGACGAGGCGAGCCTGATCCTCGATTACCCGGAAAAGATCGGCCGGGGCGAGTTCGAGGTCGTCGTCGCCAACATCCTGGCCGGACCGCTGATCGAGATGGCCTCGACGATTGCCGCCCGGGTCCGCCCCGCCGGCCAGCTGGCGCTGTCGGGCATCCTCGCTGCCCAGGCGGAATCGGTGCTGGATGCCTATCGCGCCCAGGGCATTCTCATGGATGCGCCGCAGGAAAAAGAGGGCTGGGTTCTGCTGACCGGGCACCGGCCGGGCTGAGGTTTTGTAAAGCCGCTCCCTCGTCTCGGCCCTCCGGCTGTGAAGACATTCATGCGGCATTGCCCACGCCTGAAAGTGTTTCATGCGGTATCTCTGCGCGCTACGGCTTAGGTCGCGAGTCGACAAACAGCGCTTCAACAACGCCGGGGTGATCGGTATCATAGCCTCCCCGTTTTGCCTGAGCCTCTGTAACGATGCGTGATTTGGTGTCACCGCAGACCGATCGCCCGTTACCCCGCATCGGCCATCACACGCTACCCAACCGCGTGATTCTGGCCCCCATGGCCGGGGTAACCGATCGCCCTTTCCGACAGCTTTGCCGCGAGCTGGGCGCCGGGCTGGTGGTGTCGGAAATGGTGACCTCCGACAGTCGGCTGTGGCATACCCGCAAGTCTCGCCAGCGCATGATCCATCGCGGCGAGCCGGGGCCACGTTCGGTACAGATCGCCGGCGGCGACCCGCAGATGCTCGCCGAAGCCGCACGACTCAACGCCGAAGCCGGCGCCGAGATTGTCGACATCAACATGGGCTGCCCGGCCAAGAAAGTCTGCAACAAGGCGGCGGGCTCTGCCCTGCTGCGAGACGAGAAGCTGGTCGCGGAGATTCTCGACGCCGTGGTGGCGGCAGTCGACATCCCGGTCACGCTGAAGATTCGCACCGGCTGGTGTGCCGAGAGCCGCAACGGGGAACGTGTCGCCAGGCTTGCCGAGGACGCCGGCATTGCCGCGCTCGCCGTGCATGGCCGGACCCGCGAGCAGCGTTATACCGGGACGGCCGAATACGACACCATCGCCGCCATCAAGCAGCAGGTGTCGATACCGGTCTTTGCCAACGGGGACATCACGACGCCGCAACGCGCCGCCGAAGTACTGGCCTACACCGGCGCCGATGCGGTGATGATCGGCCGCGGTGCCCAGGGCAACCCGTGGCTGTTCAGAGAGATCGAGCATTACCTGCGTACCGGCCGCGAACATGCGCCGCCCAGCGCGGAAGAGATCGCCACCACCATGCAACGTCACCTGCGCGCGCTGCATGAGCATTACGGCGACTATCTCGGCGTCAGAGTCGCCCGCAAGCATGTCGGCTGGTATCTCGCCGCGCGTGACCCCGGCCGCGAACACCGTGCCCGTTTCAATCGTCTCGAGCAGGCCACGCAACAATTCGAGTTTCTCCATGAACTCTTTCGCGGTGACGCCGCCGCGATCGGTAACGGAACCCACGCAGCATGAATAGCCGGCAGCCTTTAGCCCTCGATGGAGAATCCCCATCCGAGGTCGATCCTCTTCAGATGCCCGATGCGCTGTCTCACACGACGTTGCGAGAGTGCGTCGAGCGCGTCATGGAGCGCTACTTTTCGCACCTCGAGGGGGAATCCGTCTCGAATCTCTACACCATGGTACTGGCGGAAGTCGAAGCGCCCCTGCTCGAGGTCGTGATGCGCAACGTCGAAGGCAACCAGACCCGCGCTGCCGAACTGCTCGGTCTCAACCGTGGCACGCTGCGCAAGAAGCTCAAGCAGTACGATTTGATCTAACGGTGCGATTGATCCAGCGGCGCGGTTCGATCCACCATGATGATTCGACCCAGCCGGCACGATCCGAAACAATGACACGACCGTACGACCTGACCCGAATCTCCTTCGCTTCGCTCCAGCGGAGCCTATCCGGACGGGCGATGCCCTGGGCGCCAGCCGTCTCATCGTCAACCGTCTCGCCGTAAAAAAGAGTGGACTGGCATGTCTCAAAATTCTGCTTCTACTGCCCCCCGGGCCATCCGTCGCGCACTGCTCAGCGTGTCCGACAAGACCGGCGTTGTCGACTTCGCCCGTGAGCTGGCAGCTCGCGGCGTCGAGCTGCTCTCGACCGGCGGCACCTACCGCCTGCTCCAGGAAAACGGCATCGCCGTGACCGAAGTCTCGGCCCACACCGGTTTCCCGGAGATCATGGATGGCCGGGTCAAGACGCTGCACCCGAAGATTCACGGCGGGATCCTTGGCCGGCGCGGGCAGGATGACGCCGTCATGGCGGAACACGGCATCGATCCCATCGACATGGTCGTGGTCAATCTCTACCCGTTCGAGCAGACCGTCGCCAAGCCGGACTGCACGCTGGAAGACGCGGTCGAGAACATCGATATCGGCGGCCCGACGATGGTTCGCGCCTGCGCCAAGAACCACGAGCACACCACGATCGTGGTCAGCGCCGACGACTATTCCCGCATCCTGAAGGACATGGCCAGCCATGAGGGCGGCGTCAGCCACAAGACCCGCTTCGACCTGGCAATCAAGGCGTTCGAGCATACCGCTGCCTACGATGCCGCCATCGCCAACTACTTCGGCCAGCGCGTGGGTAACGGCGAGCCCGATTTCCCGCGCACCCTGTCGTTGCAGTTCACCAAGAAGCAAGGCATGCGCTACGGTGAGAACCCGCACCAGAAAGCCGCGTTTTACATTGAATCGGGCACGGTCGAGTCAGGCACGGTCGAGCCCGGCCAGCAGGAAGCCAGCATTGCCACCGCCGAACAGCTCCAGGGCAAGGCGCTCTCCTTCAACAATGTCGCCGATACCGATGCAGCGCTGGAGTGCGTCAAGTCCTTCACCAAGCCGGCCTGCGTGATCGTCAAGCATGCCAACCCCTGCGGCGTCGCCGTGGTGCCGGAAGCCGACGGCGGCATCCGCAAGGCTTACGACCTCGCCTTCGCGACCGACAGCGAATCCGCCTTCGGCGGCATCATCGCCTTCAACCGCGAGCTGGACGGCGATACCGCCAGCGCGATCGTCGCGCGCCAGTTCGTCGAGGTCATCATCGCACCGCGCATCTCGGCGGAAGCCCGCGAAGCCGTCGCCAGCAAGACCAACGTGCGCCTGCTGGAGTGCGGCGAGCTGCCCGCGAAGAGCGCCGAAGGCTGGGACTACAAGCGCGTCAACGGCGGCTTGCTGGTACAGAGCCGCGACACCGGCATGATCGCCGCCGAGGATCTCAAGGTGGTCACCCAGCGAGCGCCGACCGAGCAGGAGCTGCACGACCTCGTCTTCGCCTGGAAGGTCGCCAAGTTCGTCAAGTCCAACGCCATCGTCTACGCCAGGAACCGCCAGACCGTCGGCGTCGGTGCCGGCCAGATGAGCCGCGTCAACTCCGCCCGCATCGCCGGCATCAAGGCCGAACACGCCGGCCTGCAGGTCGAAGGCTCCGTCATGGCATCGGACGCCTTCTTTCCCTTCCGCGATGGCCTGGACAACGCCGCCGCCGCCGGCATCACCGCCGTCATCCAGCCCGGCGGCTCGATGCGCGACGAGGAAGTGATCGCCGCCGCCAACGAAGCAGGCATCGCGATGGTGTTTACCGGCATGCGCCACTTCCGGCACTGAGCCGCGAGCCGCGAGCCGCGAGCCGCGAAAAGCAGCGTGACTGTGGAAACGAAGAACGCCAGCGACATTGTCGCTGGCGTTCTTCGTTCGAAGCTCGAAGCCCGAAGCTCGAAGCCCGAAGCCCGAAGCCCGAAGCTCAGTCTGGCTCTTTCCCCAGATCGATACAGAGGTACTTGGTCTCGAGATACTCATCGAGCCCGTACTTGGAGCCTTCGCGGCCGAGGCCGGAGGCCTTGACGCCGCCGAACGGGGCGCTGGCGTTGGAGATCAGGCCGGTGTTGATGCCGACCATGCCGTACTCGAGCGCTTCGGCGACGCGCCAGACACGCCCCAGATCCTTCGAGTAGAAGTAGGAGGCCAACCCGAACTGGGTGTCGTTGGCCATGCGCACGGCTTCCTCTTCCGTCTCGAAGGGGAATACCGCGGCCAGGGGACCGAAGGTCTCTTCGCTGGCGACCTTCATCTCCGGCGTGGCGTGGCTGACCAGCGTCGGGGAGAAGAAACGCCCGCCCAGAGAATGCTCGTGGCCGCCGAGCAGCAGCTGCGCGCCCTTGTCGGTGGCGTCCTTGATGTGATCAGTCACCTTGGCCACGGCATCGTCATCGATCAGCGGGCCGATGTTTACGCCCTCCTCGAATCCTTCACCGACCTTGAGCTCGCTGTTCATCGCGGCCGCCAGCTTCTCGCTGAAGGCGTTGATCACGCTCGACTGGACGAGGAAACGGTTGGTGCAGACGCAGGTCTGTCCGGCATTGCGGAACTTGGAGGCGATCGCGCCTTCGACCGCGGCGTCCAGGTCGGCATCCTCGAATACCAGGAACGGCGCGTTGCCGCCCAGCTCCAACGATATCTTCTGGATGTGCTGCGCAGCGCCGGCCATCAACGAGCTGCCGACTTCGGTCGAGCCGGTGAAGGTGACCTTGCGTACCACCGGGGAGTCGGTCATCGCCTTGGCGATCTCGCTGGCCTTGCCCGGCACGACGTTGAACACGCCACGCGGAACACCGGCCTGCTCTGCCAGTGCGGCCAGCGCGGTCGCGGAGAACGGTGTCTGGCTGGCCGGCTTGATCACGATGGTGCAGCCCGCCGCCAGCGCGGCAGCGGCCTTGCGCGTGATCATCGATGAGGGGAAGTTCCACGGCGTGATGGCGCCGACGACGCCCACCGGCTGCTTGGTGACCACGATGCGCTGCTGGTTGCTGGCCGCGGGGATGGTGTCGCCATAGATACGCCGCGCTTCCTCGGCGAACCAGCGCATGAAACTGGCGGCATAGACGATCTCGCCCGCCGCTTCCTTGACCGGCTTTCCCTGCTCGGCGGTCATGATCGCCGCCAGCTCATCCTTGTTCTCGAGCATCAGCTCGTACCACTTCATCAGGATGTCGGCCCGCTCCAGCGCGGTGTGGTTGCGCCACGCCGGCAATGCGGCCTCGGCAGCGTCGATGGCACGCTCGGTCTCGGCGCGGCCCAGTCGCGGCATGTGCCCCAGGATCTCGCCCGTGGCGGGGTTGTCGACATCGATCTGCTCACCGCTGTCGGCGGCAACCCAGTTACCATCGATATAGGCAAACGGTCTGAACAGCGCGCTCTCTTTGACAGACTGCACCTTGAGGGACTGTGCTTTGTCGGACTGTGCTTTGTCGGATTGCATGACTCACTCCTTCCTTGATGTGCTTGCCGATCGCAGGCATTCGGCCCACGCAGGCCGGTCGTTGCCGTGGTGCGACGAGCAATGAAATCGTTCATGACGACGGCGTGTGACAGTGATGCCAGTGTCACGACTCCTGCGTCAAGGATGGCGCGTTAGCGTCACCTGTGCCAGTCACGATCGGTCACGCCGCGAGTCATTCATAAGCGCGTCATTCGTGACCGGACCGATGCCGTGGCAGCATCATCGCGATGCCACTCGGGGCCAGGGCGATTACAGCTGCGACCAGAGCGTCACGCCGACGGCAATCGCGATCGCGGTGCCGCTCAGCCAGTAGCCGTTGAACCGCTGGGGCTGGCGATGCACGTGACGCAATCCCAGCCAGGCCAGCACGATCGCCACGACTTCCACCACCGGCGCGTAACGCCCGGCGCTCAGCCCGACGACCGACACCACGAACGCTGCCAGCGCCCAGTGGGAAAGTCGTTTGCGCCGTGTCTTGCCGTCGACGCCGCGAGTGCTGCTGGCGCGGCGCTGCGCCTCGGGGCGATTGAAGACCTGGATCGCCTGTCCGTCGCGGAGCTCGAAGCGAACCGGGGTGCCGGCGCTGGGCAGGCCGCGACCACGCCACTGTGCGAAATCGAACGGATAGCGCTTGCCGTCGCTCTCCACCTCGCCGGTCTGGGCTTCGTCGTCGAAATGAAAAAGGCGACCATCCATGCAGCTATCCTTGTGGCTCTCTTTAACGGCTCTCTTTACCGACTGGCTTTACCGGCTGGCTTTTGACGAGTGCGACGACCGACGGCGCCTCTGTCAGCGACCGTTGACCAGCATCAGGAACTCCTGACGCGTCGTCTGGTTCTTGCGAAAACTCCCCAGCATCACCGACGTGGTCATGCTGGAATTCTGCTTCTCCACACCGCGCATCATCATGCACATATGCTGCGCCTCGATCACCACGCCAACACCGAGGGCTCCCGTGACCTGCATGATCGCCTCGGCGATTTCACGGGTCAGGTTTTCCTGAATCTGCAGCCGGCGGGCATACATATCGACGATCCGTGCGAACTTCGACAGCCCCAGCACCTTGCCCTGGGGCAGATAGGCAATGTGGCACTTGCCGATGAACGGCAGCACGTGATGCTCGCACATCGAATACATCTCGATGTCCTTGATCAGCACCATTTCATCGGTATCGGAAGCGAAGACCGCGCCATTGACCAGTGTCTCCAGCGACTGGCTGTAGCCCTGGGTCAGGAACTGCATAGCCTTGGCGGCACGCATCGGGGTATCGCGCAGGCCCTCGCGCTGGGGATCTTCTCCCAGCTTCTCGAGAATCCCGTGGAAGTGGCCTGCCAGTTGCTCTGTCATGTTGCTGCCTTGTCTATCGGTATCGTCATCGAATGCTCGCGGCCGCGATCACATTCGGCCCCCAAATCGGTGTCAGCCGATTCTAGCGAAACTCCGGCGGCACCACTATCTCGTCGATCCAGGCAATTGCGTCGATACGGACAATTTCGCCGACACAGACAGTCTCTTCGATACGGACAATTCGCATCGCGACTCGCCACGGGGCGAGTCGCGCACTTCGACAGGACGCTAGCCGATCAGGCCAGCCAGCGCGGCGAGTCGAGGGCCACGCGTTGCTGTTCGAGATGGCGAATATGCTGATCCCAGTAGCCGCTCTCGGCGACGTAAGGGAAGGCTCGGGGAAACGCAGGATCTTCCCATCGCGCCGTCACCCAGGCACTGTGACGAATCAGGCGCAAGGTTCGCAGGGCCTCGATCCAATCGAGCTGGCGGCGGTCGAATTCGCGGGTCATCTCGTAGCCTTCGATGATTTCGGACAGCTGCATCTGCCACTCTTCGGGAAACTGGGCGGTCAGCAGCATCCACAGATCCTGCACCGCCGGCGCCATCAGGCAGTCATCGAAGTCGACCAGAGAGAACTGCTCGTCACGCCCCAGCATATTGCCGAGGTGACAGTCGCCGTGAACGCGCTGCATCGCGCTGTCCGGCCAGGCGTGATCCGCCAGCAGCGGTAGTAGCGAATCGATTACGCGGTCGTAGGTCTTGCGCTGTCGAGCATCGAGCCAGCTCGCCTGGAGAACTCGGCTGCGACTCTCCTCGATCATCGTGTTCGGATCGAGCCGCAGCCGATACCGGAAAGGCTGGCGAGCCCCGACCTCATGGACCCGGCCGATCAGTTCGCCGAGAGCAAAGAGATGCGCCGGGTCTTCGAGCTCCGGGGCCTGGCCGACGACATGCGCGAACAGGGCAAAGCGGAAACCCTCGAAGTGATGCAGCGTCCGACCCGTATCGTCTGCCCAAGGCGCCCCCACCGAGATCGACTCCGCCGCGAGCGCCTGCAGAAATTCATGCTCTTCGAGAATCTGCTCGTCGCTCCAGCGCTCCGGGCGATAGAACTTCACCACCCAGCGGCGGCGGTCGTCGTCGGTCAACGAGTAGACACGATTCTCGTAGCTGTTGAGCGCGAACGGCTCGCCGGGCAACCAGAAGCCGAGCGACTCGACGGCCTCGACGACCCGCTGCGGCGTCAATGTCTCGAACGGATGCAGGGAAACGGCGCTCATACGGACCTCGACTGACGGCGGAGTTGCATGCGCGCATGCTATCAGATTCGTGCCGAGGGCGTACGCGCGAAGGCCAGCACCGTGACCCGCCGCGCCCCCGCTTCCCGGCAGGCGATCGCCAGCGACTCCAGCGTCGCGCCGGTGGTCATCACGTCATCGACGACCACGACCGCCGGCGGTAACGGCTGGGCCACGGTGAACGCACGCTTCACATTGCGCCGCCGAGAGAGGCGGTCCAGGCCACGCTGGGATGGCGTCTCGCGCCGTCGTTCGGCCTCGATCACCGGCATTTTCAACCGCGCGGCCAGACGCTTCGTCAGCCACGCCGTGTGGTCGAATCCACGCTCCCGGGTCCGCTCGCGGTGACCGGGGACACCGATCACCGCCTCGCCGACATCGGGCGATCGGCTCAGGGTGGCAAGCATGAGTTGAACCAGCACCTCGCCAGCCCTCGCATCCGCCGAGAACTTGTAGCGCTGTATCAGACGAGCCACCCGCGACTCGTAGCGCAGCGGCACCCACGCGGCCTGCTGCGCGGGGGGATGCTTCAAGCATCGCCCACACTGGCGCGGCGCTGACGACGCAGAGGAGAGCATCGGCAGCGGTTCGGCGCAGAGAGAACAAGCGCTCTGGTTCCAGGGCATATCCGCAAAGCACTCGACGCACCAGGGCGAACCGCCAGCGACGGCCGTATGGCAAAAGGCACAGTAACCCGGCAGCGCCCGCTTCAACTGCGCGTTGATCCAGTCCACCAATCCGCGAGCCATTGGCCGCACCACTTCCAGACGCCGCATCATTGGTATTCTCTCGACTGCTCCGCTCTCGATCATCTCAATGATGATGTCGACCGCGGCGGCGAAAACTGAAGCGCCGGCAGCTAGCCACCAGGGTTCGATCGAGCAACGATTGACATCGATGAAGCCGCCAGTACAATGAGCGCGCCTATCGAATTGCGGATGTGGTGGAATTGGTAGACACGCTAGATTTAGGTTCTAGTGCCGAAAGGTGTGGGAGTTCGAGTCTCCCCATCCGCACCAAGCAAGTTTCCTGACTCTCCTCTGAAGTAACGCCAATCCCGAAAAGCCAGCATCCAAGCGGCTTTACCGCCCTGATCGCACTAGATCAATCTGGTTCATCCCATCTCGCGCGGTACATCGATATGTATATCGAAAGTTCGTGTGTACAAGCATGCGCTGGGGAACGCTATGGAGCGCTCGCGGTGCCAGAGGCGACCGAGCCCGCCATACTCTTCCGCTCGAGGAACGATCACTCGTCGAGATGACGTATCCATTGCCGGACGCGCCATCGCTGGAGCCGATTGGCATAGCGTTTGGTGTCCAGCGATACCGGTACCAGAGTGCAGCTATCACCCTCTTTCATATGCAGGCGGAAGCGGCGCTCCGCACCGATCGGGTGATCTTCACTGCCGTAGATGGCGACGACGCGGATATCGAGAAAGTGAAACACAGTATCATCCATCGGGCGATTGCGTTCGAGCTTTACACCGTGGACGCTGCACAAGCGCTTCAGAATGGCCTCGAAAGTCCCGACGTGGCTGTAGCTCCCGGAGAGCATGGGCCCTTGGCTGGACTGCATGCCCTGCCTACGTTCCTCGTGTTCCGCTTCCGACGAGTCCTCGGAATCGGCCTTGTCCTGCCGATGGTCGGCCTCGAAGTCGATCATGTCATTGGTCAACGAACCCTTGCTGGTGTGCAAGGTCACGATGATATGTTCCAGAAAGATCGGCTCGGAGCTCATGTTGCTGATCAGGCAAAGCGAGGTCAGGTCGTTGCCGTGACCACGATTGATAATGATGCGAGGGCGCCGTGTTCGGGCGAAGTTCCGGTAGAGGATCTGGGCGTAAAAGAACCATACAAAGAGCGTCAATATGCTCGTGATGGCGGTAATCGCTTTACTGTGTTCTGACAACCATTCCATGGTCGTGATCGGCTCCTGCCTGCTTGACTCGAGAAGGCGTCAATGTAGGCGAGAACGATGGCGGGCGATATAACTTAGTTTGTGTAACAGAGCACGGACGAGGCCAGGCCTCGGAAATACGAAAGGCGGGCCTCTCGGCCCGCCTTTAACTAACCGCCTGAACCCGGACTTCCTGTCCTATCGTTGCGTCATCCTGACGAAGCGTGGTTCACGGTAATGCTTGAGCCTTGTCATCCCCATCCTGAGTCCGACAGGCTGGCAGTCTTCCGTGACTGCGGATCCAACTCACCTGGTACGTCCTTGAGCCCATCCTTGGGTACGGTGAGTCAGCTAACGGGGATAAAGTTATACAAGAGTTATCTTCGGGTCAAGTTTCCATCAAATTTTTACTGCCTGGAATGACAGTCATGCCGGAATCGCGCGAGAGAGCCGGAAAGAAGAGAGAACCCGCCGAAGGGGATCGAGTATCCGTTGGAGAAGAAAACCGACGGAAGGACGCCGGCTTTCGGGACACCTGCCTACACTTGCGCCATGGAGCTCAATGCCAGAGGCGAAAGAGACCACACAGCACCTCCGCCAGCCACGCGCCAACCCTTCCTGAGCTCCTGAGCCTTGCGACTCGTTCCCTGGCCCATGCCACTAACCAACGCCGAGCGTAAGTCCCTTGGTCACGTCCCTGCAGCAGCCTTCACAGAAAGAATTGGGCAAATGTTAGATCAATACATTACAGACAGCAAAGCGAGGTACAGACTATTGTCCAACAATGAGTAGCATGCAGACCACGCGAACGGCGAAGGCGGACTCTGACAGGCGTGCAGTTCAGGCAGCCGAAGCGCCTGCCCGCCCTCCTATAGCGCCAAACAAATGGGCATATCAATTAATTCTCTTATTACCAAAAACGGAAACTGCGCTATCCTGCGCGCATGACCGTGACGGATGGCATTGACTCATCCATCACCCAATTCTGCTTCAGGGGGGATCTGTTCTCATGGCAAAACGATCGACTTCAACCGCGCCGTGGCGCCGAACCACGCTGGCCTTGGCACTGGGCCTCGCCACGTCTCTGGGCGCGATGACAACGCAGGCCGATACGCTGCGAGTCGGCATGTCGGGCGGCTATTATCCCTTTACCTACGTCGAACAGGATGAGCTCAAGGGCTTCGAGGTCGATCTGATGAACGCGATCGGCAACATCACCGGCGACGATGTCGAATTCGTGACCGCCAGCTTCTCCGGGCTGGCCGGCATGCTGGACTCCAGGCGGATCGATACCATCGCCAACCAGATCACCATCACGCCGGAACGCCAGGAGAAATATCTCTTCAGCGATCCTTACGTCTACGATGGTGCACAGGTCGTGGTTCGCAAGGGTAACGATGCCATCCACGGCGTCGAGGACCTCAAGGGCAAGACGGTCGCGGTCAACCTCGGTTCCAACTACGAGCAATTGCTGAACGAGCTGCCCTACGCGGATGACATCAACATCAAGACCTACGACTCCAACATCGAACAGGACGTCGCCCTGGGGCGCGCCGATGCGTTCGTCATGGATCGCGTCAGCGCCACGCAGGTGATCAAGGACAAGCCGTTGCCGCTGCAGCTGGCCGGCCAGCCCTTCTCCCGGATCGAGAACGCCTACCCGTTCCGCGACGACGAAGCAGGAGCAGCGATGAAGGACAGGATCGACGAGGCGCTCGCCGAGTTGCGTGAAAGCGGCAAGTTGAGCGACATTTCGGAGAAATGGTTCGGGACCGACATTACCCAACCGTGATCGACGTTTCACAGCAACGGCCCATGGCGCTGACCGGCGCCATGGGCTTTTCCGTTATCTGAGGTCGCCAAGCGCGGAGCGCCACGCACTATGCACGCACTCGATTTCGACTACATGCTGGGCCTGGTGCCCATTCTTCTCGGTTATCTGCCCCTGACGCTCGAGATGGCAGCCGCCGGCATGGCCTGTGCCCTGGTGCTGGCCTGCCTGCTCGCCGTCATACGGGTGACTCGTATTCCCGGCCTCAACGCCGTTGCGCTGCTGTTCATCTCGTTCTTTCGCGGCACGCCGCTGCTGGTCCAGCTGTTCCTGTTCTACTACGGACTGCCTCAGGTACTGACCTTCCTGGTGGCGATCAACGGTATCACCGCTACCATCCTTGGCCTGACGCTCCATTTCTCCGCCTACATGGCGGAGTCCATTCGCGCCGCCATCGTGGGCATCGACCGGAGCCAGACCGAAGCCGCACTCTCCATCGGCATGACACGAGCGCAACTGATGCGACGGATCGTGCTGCCGCAGGCGACCCGGATAGCAACACCGACACTGATGAACTACTTCATCGACATGATCAAGTCGACATCGCTGGCCTTCACCCTCGGCGTCACCGAGCTGATGGGGGCGACCCAGAAGGAAGCCGCCGGAAGCTTTCTCTACTTCGAGGCCTTCCTGGTGGTCGCGGTGATCTACTGGATCGTGGTCGAGGCACTCTCCTGGGTGCAAAAATGGCTGGAACAACGACTCAACCGGGCGTATCAGCGATGATCGAACTCAAGGGCATTCGCAAGCAATTCGGCGACCACGTCGTCTTCGACGACATCGATCTCACCCTCGAGCGCGGCGAGATCATCGTGATCGTCGGCCCCTCCGGGACCGGCAAGTCAACCCTGCTGCGCTGCATCAACTTTCTCGAGACGCCCGATGCCGGCCATCTGACCGTTGGCGATCTCAGTCTCGACGCGACCCGCGCGACCCATGAACAGATCCTCGCGCTGAGACGACGCACGGCGTTCGTGTTCCAGAACTATGCGCTGTTCGCCAACAAGACTGCGCTGCAGAACATCGCCGAGGGCATGATCGTGGTCGACGGCATGCCCAAGGCCAAGGCCTACGCCAGAGGCCGCGAGATTCTCGAGCGCATCGGCCTGGCCGACAAGGCCGATGCCTATCCCGCCTCGCTCTCCGGAGGCCAGCAGCAGCGCGTGGGCATCGGCCGAGCGATGGCGGCCAATGCCGACGTGATCCTGTTCGACGAGCCGACATCCGCGCTGGACCCGCAATGGGTGGAGGAAGTGCTCGGCCTGATGAAGCAGCTCGCGGCGGAACATCAGACCATGATCGTCGTCACTCACGAGATGCAGTTCGCCCGCGAGGTCGCCGATCGCGTGGTATTCATGGACCAGGGCCGCATCATCGAGCAGGCCCCGCCTGCGGAGTTGTTTAGCCAGCCCAGGGACGAGCGCACGCAGCAGTTTCTGCGCAAGATCCTGGCGGCGAACGCCGTCTGATCGACGTTCGTCGCCAGCGGGATCAGCGCGTCGAAGACGGTCTTGAAAACGTTGGCGCGCTGCTGGCAGAAAATCGTCGGGAGCGATTTTCGACGCCGCCTAGCGGCGTCCCGAAGGGAGCCTGCCAGGGATGGCAAGCTCAAAGAAGCGCTCCACCACGTCGTCTCTCACGGGCGGCGTCAGGCAGGAGACGATCACGAACAGCGGCAGGTTGATCATCAAACCCCAGAACCCGGCGTGAATGCCGAGCGGATTGGGCCAGATCAGCGTGAACGCCAGCGTCACGCTGAACCCGCTCACGATCCCAGCCAGCACACCCCTCCGTGACGCGCGGGTCCACAGGAACATGCCGATGAATGCCGGCAACACTTGCGTCGCGAACCCCAGTCCCACCAGCAGGATCATGATCAGATTGCTCGGCTCGCTGATCGCCACCGGTGCCACGATCAACGCCATCACCGGAATCAGCAAGCGACGAGCGAGGCGCGCGGTGGCCGCATCGCCGAGGCGAAACAGCGGCTGAGCGATATCCTTGGCATAGGCCATCGACACCGAATGCAGAAACGGCTCGCAGGATGACATGGCAGCGGCCAGCGTTCCCGCTCCCAGCAGGCCCACCAGCCAGCTCGGCAGGTTCTGCAGCGCAAATTCGAGTGCCACGGTATCGGCCCGGCCCAGATTGGGGAGCGCGGTGATGCCGATGAAGCCCACCACCACCATCGGCAGCACGACGATATAGTAGGTCGGCAGCCAGGTCGCGCTGCGGCGAATGGTGTCGGCCGAACGCGCGCTCATCCACTGGCTCCAGACCGGCGGCATGAACGAGAGCATCGAGACGATGATCGACGTGGTCCAGAACGCGAAGCTCATCTTGCCATCGGCCCCCGGCAGGGTCAGAAACGCCGGCCGTTCGGCAGCCAGGCGCTCGAAGACACCCGCGAACCCCATCTCGCCGGTAGCGTGATGAGCCGCCCACAGCCCGACCGTCCAGGCCACGACCAGCATCAGGATGCCCTGAAAGGCGTTGGTCAGGCCGATGGCCCGTTGACCGCTGACATAGAGATAGATCGCGATGACGCTAAGAATCACGATCACGCCGGCCCAGACCGGGATCCGCCCGCCGCTCATCACCGACAGAATGTAGGCGGACCCCATCGTCTGGAGTACCGCATAGGCCAGCGAGCCGATCGACATCACCAGCGCCGCCAGCCCGCCGAGCAGCGGACTCTGGTAGCGGTCGGCAATAGCCGCGCCCTGGGTGACATGTCCGAAGCGCTGGCCGAAGGCCCACACCTTGGGGCCGCAATACCATGCCACCAGCGCCAGATAGGAGAGATAGATCACCACGTAGAAGACGGCAACGCCCTTGCTGTAGGCCCAGCCGGGCGCGCCCATGAAGGTGTAGGCGCTGATGCTGCCCGCCGCGATCAGCAGATAGAGCGTTATCGGCCCCATGCTTCGCCCGGCAACGCCCCACTCCTCCAGGCTATCCATCAGGTGCCCGCCACGTGCGCGCAACCCGATGAACAGCGCAACGCCGATGTACCCCAGGGTGATCCACAGCGGCAACAGACTAGTCGTCATGAGAAGACACCCGCAGCCAGCGATTGGCAAGGAGCATGACCAGCCAGCACCCCAGCACGATCACGTAGGTCCATACCGCGAGCCACGGCAGCCCCAGCCATAGCCGCGGCTGGTTGAACCAGCCGATCACCGGCCACAGTCCCAGAGCGATCAGCGCCACGAACGCCAGAGTCAGGATCCATCCCTTACCCGAACGTGGGCGGACGACATAATGTTTCATCGATGTGTCTAGCCTTTGCAAAGTCTGGCCTGTGAAGAATCTGGCCTTTGAAGAACCTAGTCGTTGAAAGAGTCTCGTCTTTGGAGCGTCTCACCTTTGGAACGTCTCGTCTTCGAGGAGACTCGTCCTTGAAGTGTCTGGCGCCGCAAGCCCAAAGCGCCATAGAATCATACCGCATCGGGCATTGACGCCCGCCCGCCGTATCGTGAAGCCATTTTCTCTTCTAGGCTAGTAGCCGCTCAATCATAGGGA
Organism: Salinicola salarius; assembly: GCF_002179555.1. Taxonomy (GTDB): domain Bacteria; phylum Pseudomonadota; class Gammaproteobacteria; order Pseudomonadales; family Halomonadaceae; genus Salinicola; species Salinicola salarius_A. The sequence continues at coordinate 189,604 of NZ_NHOU01000002.1, forward strand.
ACGGCATGAAAAGGATTCACTTCAGCCTGCGCGAGTGGCTGCAACATACTGCATCGGCAGGCTATGTCGCCAAGGGAATCATCTACCTGACGATCGGTTGGTTGGCGCTACTGACCACGATAGGGCTTGGCGGCAGCGAAAGCGGCGCTTCGGACGTCATTCGCAAAATCGCGCTGTGGCCGTTCGGACGCGTGCTGCTGGCGCTGATGGGTCTGGGGCTCACCGCTTACGTCCTGTGGCGCCTGGCTCAGGCGTTCTGGGATACCGAGCGCAAGGGCAACGACTGGAAAGGCTGGCTTCAGCGGCTGGGGTTCGCGATCAGCGGCGGCCTCTATACCACGCTGGCCTGGCAATGTGCCACGCTGATCTTTCAGAGCCTCTCCCAGTCGCAAAGCAGCGGATCCTCCCAGAACACCGAACGGCTCATGGGTCTCCCGGGCGGCCGCTGGCTGCTGCTGGCCATCGGCCTCGTCTTCGTCGGCGTCGGTTTCCATCAACTGGTGCGCGCCTGGCGACGCGCCTATCGCAAGAACTGGCACCTGCAAAGCCGGCCCAATCCGCCCCTGCCCCTGCTCGAAGCCATCGCCCGGCTCGGTCTGGCGGCCCGCGGTGTCACCTTCCTGCTGATCGGCGGGCTGCTCGCACTAGCTGCGTGGCGTCTCTCGCCCGGCGATGCGCAAGGTCTCGGCGCGGCCCTGGACCTGCTGGCGCATCAGCCCTTCGGCGACTGGCTTCTCGGCGCGGTGGCCGTCGGCCTCATCGCCTATGGCGGCTACTGTTTCATCAATGCCGGCTATCGCCGGGTACGTCATCCGCGGCACTGATCGATTATCACGAAGCATGTGGCTCCGGAACGACCGGTCGGAGATCGAAGACAACTGGGGCCGATAGAGAAAGCCGCCCATGATGGGCGGCTTCCAGAGGCTGGCACCTGATGGCCCCAGAGAACTTTTCCGCTTCTGATACGAGGCGGCTCGGCCGACAATCAGCCCAGCATCAGCGCACCGCCGGCGGCGGCGATGGCGGCGCCGATACCGCGCATCCAGCGGTTGTCGCGCTGCATCAGCCAGCTGCCGGTCAAGCGACCCAGCAGCGTGATACCCACACTGGCGATGACGAAGCCGAGCGCGTAGAGCGCCGCCGACGCGCCCGGTGCGAGCTCGCTGCCGTGGGCGTGGCCGTGCAGCAGGATGAACGCGAAGACCAGCGTTCCGCCCAGCGCGCTGGGGAGCTTGACCAGACTGGCCAGCAACGCCCCTGCCAGCAGAACGCTGGAGGCGATACCGAACTCGACGCCGAGCAGCGGCACGCCACCCCAGGCGAGCCCGGCACCGGCGACCATGCCCAGGGCAATCAGCAGCGGCATGGCACGGCGCAGCGCGGGTGCCTGACGGCAGCTCCACAACCCGACCGCCAGCATGGCGAGCAGATGGTCCAGGCCGGACAGCGGATGCATCAAGCCGGCAAGAAAGCTGCCGCCGTGGGTGTGCGGCAGCGCTCCGGGATGCGCCATGGCCGCCGAAGCAGCCAGCATCGTCACCGGTGCGGCCAGCCAGGCCAGACGCCGAGCAGTGAGAAGGGATGAAGTCATGACGGTTCTCCTTGAATGAAACGGACGCAAACTCAGTTGGCGCTCAGCAACGCCTGATCCTCGATGTCTCTACACGCCTTACCGCGTCGCTCCGGCAACATGCCGCGGTCGAGGATGAAACGGACGATCGTCTCGACACCGACGCCGTCGTGCAGATTGGTGAACACGAAGGGGCGTTCGCCGCGCATCTTCTTGGCGTCGCGCTCCATCACCTCGAGCGACGCATGAACGTAATCGGCGATATCGATCTTGTTGATGATCAACAGATCCGATTTGGTGATACCCGGCCCTCCCTTGCGCGGAATCTTGTCGCCGGCGGAGACATCGATCACGTAAAGCGTCAGGTCCGACAGTTCGGGACTGAACGTGGCGGCCAGATTGTCGCCGCCGGATTCCACCAGCACCAGTTCCAGCGAGGGATGTAGCGAGTGAAGGTCATCGATGGCCGCCAGATTCATCGAGGCGTCCTCGCGAATCGCGGTATGCGGGCAGCCCCCGGTTTCCACGCCGATGATGCGATCTGCGGCCAGGGCATCGTGGCGCAGCAGGAAGTCGGCATCCTCACGGGTGTAGATATCGTTGGTCACCACGGCGATATCGTAGTGTTCGCGCAGCGCCAGACAGAGCTGCTTGAGCAGCGCGGTCTTCCCGGAGCCTACCGGGCCGCCGACACCGACGCGTAAACAGTGCTTCATCTTGTTGCTCTCCTATTCCCTTCACCTTCAACGGCTATCTCGTCCGAAGACGCTGAATGAATCGCGGCATTCGGACGGCGTCTTCGTCAGCTGCGGAACAGCCGTGAATACTGTGTCTCGTGCAGAGCGCTTGCCAGCGCCAGGCCCGGCAGAACCGGACCCAGCTCGGCATCCGATAACCGATTGGCCACCTCGACGGCGCTGGCCAGCTCGGGCCGTAGCCGCTCGATGAGCCGCTGCGCAGCGGTCTGCCCCAGAGGCAGCGCCTTGCAGGCAGCCGCCAGCTGGTTTTCCAGCCACGCCCAGGCGAAGCCGAGCTGGGTATCCTCGACAGCAACACCGCGCCGATGGGCCAGCCAGGCGAATAGCGTGACGTAAGTCGGGCGCTGCGGTAGCCAGCCGGACACCGGCAACAGATCGAGATCATCCAGCAGGCGGACCAACGCCTGCCCCAGACGCAGATCCTCCTCTGCCAGCTCGGCGGTCTCGCGGTTGGCCTGGAGCCAATCGTTCCAGTACTGCAACGCCTCGTGATCCTCCACCGCCCAGGCGGCCTGAAGCCGGGCCAGCACCGGCAGCTCACATGACGTCAGACCGTCTTCCAGCACGCCGGACAACCACGCGTTCAGGCTCTCTTCGTCGCTCACCCAGTTCAGCTCGAAGGCGCTCTCGAGACCTTGCGACCAGGCAAAGGCACCGATCGGCAAGGCCGGGCTGACGAGTTGCATCAACCCCATCAGCGCCAGCGGATCACGATCCCGTATCGAATCGACTACCACCGTTCAATGCTCATGGTTGTGGCCATGACGGTGGGACAGGTGATGCTGGAAGTCGTAGACCTGCCCATGGCCGCTCGCCGGATCGTGATGATGGCCATGATCGTGCCCATGTCCGTGCCCGAGCCCCTCGGCGTAGGCGCCTGGCTCGGGGTCGAACGGCGCCTTGTGCCGCTCCAGCGCCGCGCCCAGCCTCGCTGCCAGCGCCTCGAGAACGTGGTCTGGCGGGAAGCGTACCCAGCCGCCTTCGTCGTCCTGGCCGATCGCCAGTTGCACGTGCCGGTTACCCAGGTGATAGCAGAGCCGAGCCAGCGCCAGACCGGACGGCACCGATGCGGTCACGACCGGTTCATCGGCGGCCCGGACGGCGACGATCTCGCCGGTTTCGGCGCGCAGCAGCGCCCCATCGCGCAGCACCGGCCCGCGATCCAGAAAAATGCCGATCTCGCGCCCACTGTCGCTGGTCGCCTTCAACCGCCCCCGCATCCGCAGTTCGAACGGTAACGTCACGCTGTCGACAGCTTCGGCGTCGGATGTCGCCTCCAGCCGTTCCATTAATTTCCACATGTCTGTTCGCCTCATGCAGGCCAATACCGGGCACCCGGAATAACCAGACGATAGATAATCGAAAAAGTGCCCTGGCCGACGGTTGAATATCCCACTCAAAAAAGGTGATAACGCTGGGCCAGCGGTAGTTCGGTCGCCGGTTCGCAGGTCAGCAGCTCGCCATCGGCACGCACTTCGTAGGTCTGCGGGTCGACGGTGAGATGCGGGCAGGCATCGTTGAGTTTCATGTCCTTCTTGCGCACGCCCCGCACCTGCCTGACCGCAGCGAGCTCGCTCTCCAGCCCCAGCCTTGCCTTGATCCCGGCATCCAGCGCCGCCTGACTGACGAAACTCAAGCGGGTCGCACTGGCGGCCTTGCCGAAAGCGCCAAACATCGGCCGATAGTGTACCGGCTGCGGCGTTGGAATCGACGCGTTGGCATCCCCCATCGGTGCGGCCGCGATCATGCCGCCCTTGATGATCAGCGCTGGTTTGACACCGAAGAATGCCGGGCTCCACAGCACCAGGTCCGCCAGCTTGCCGACTTCGACGGATCCCACTTCGTGGCCGATGCCATGGGTCAGCGCCGGGTTGATAGTGTATTTGGCAATGTAGCGACGAGCACGGAAATTATCCGCGCCCAGCGCTTCGTCTTCCGGCAGCAGACCACGCTGCACCTTCATCTTGTGGGCGGTCTGCCAGGTGCGGCAGACCACCTCACCGACCCGCCCCATCGCCTGCGAATCGGACGAAATCATCGAGATCACGCCCATGTCGTGGAGGATGTCCTCGGCGGCGATGGTCTCGCGACGAATGCGCGAATCGGCGAAGGCCACGTCTTCGGGAATGTTCGGGTCGAGATGGTGGCACACCATCAGCATGTCGAGATGCTCGTCGATGGTATTGACCGTGTACGGCCGGGTCGGATTGGTCGACGACGGCAGCACGTAGTCCTTCGAGCAGGCGGTGATGATATCGGGCGCATGGCCGCCGCCCGCGCCTTCGGTGTGGTAGGTGTGAATACCGCGCTCCTTGAACGCGGCGATCGTGTCCTCGACGAAGCCGGATTCATTGAGCGTATCGGTATGGATCGCCACCTGGACATCGTATCTTTCCGCCACGCTCAGGCAGTTGTCGATCGACGCGGGCGTCGTGCCCCAGTCCTCGTGCAGCTTGAGCCCGATCGCACCGGCGACGATCTGCGCTTCCAGGGCTTCGGGCAGGCTGGCGTTGCCCTTGCCGAGCAGGCCGATGTTCATCGGCAGGGTATCGACCGCCTGCAACATCTTGCCCAGATGCCATTCGCCTGGCGTACAGGTGGTGGCATTGGAGCCGGTGGCCGGCCCGGTACCGCCGCCGAGCATCGTCGTCACCCCGCTCATCAGCGCCTCTTCCACCTGCTGCGGGCAGATGAAATGGATATGCGCGTCGATACCGCCGGCGGTCAGGATCTTGCCCTCTCCGGCGATGACTTCGGTACCCGGACCGATGACGATCTCCACGCCTGGCTGCACGTCGGGGTTGCCGGCCTTGCCGATGGCGGCGATCCGCCCCTTCTGCAGGCCGACATCCGCCTTGACCACGCCCCACCAGTCGAGAATCAAGGCGTTGGTAATGACGGTATCCATGACCGAATCGTCGTGCCGCTGGCTCTGCCCCATGCCGTCACGGATGACCTTGCCGCCGCCGAACTTGACCTCGTCGCCGTAGACGGTGGCATCGCGCTCGACCTCGATCCACAGCTCGGTATCGCCCAGGCGGACCCGGTCACCGACGGTCGGGCCGTACATGTCCGCATAGGCTTGTCGGGTGATTTTGACCATCAGTCGGCCCCTCCATTCTTATCGCCTGCAGGCACATCTCTTGACGGAGATGCCCTTCGCGCGTCCTCGGGCGCGTTAGGGAGCAGCGAGCCCATGACGTCGCCACGGAAACCGTAGACGCGGCGTTCGCCGACGTAGGGCACCAGTGTTACCTCACGGGTCTGTCCCGGTTCGAAGCGGATCGCCGATCCCGCCGGCACGTCGAGGCGGTAGCCCCGGGCCTTGGCGCGATCGAAGGTCAACGCCGGGTTGGTTTCGGCGAAGTGATAGTGGGAGCCCACCTGCACCGGCCGGTCACCGGTGTTGGCCACCGCCAGCGTGAGCGTCTCGAGACCGGCATTGAGCTCGATCTCGCCGTCCTGAATCTGCATTTCACCGGGAATCATCGATTTTCCCTTGTTATCGGTTGTTCGTCACATGGACAGCACCTGGACAGCCAACTGCCATTATCTGACGCGATGCAAGCGAAGGTCAGGGTAGGCGGCAAGCTTCGAAAAAGCGCAGTTGGCTTCAGCCAATGAGCATTTTTCGAAGCGCAGCCAACATCGCCTGACCCAGCGCAGCCGCGTCAGACAATAGGGTCGTGAACCGTGACCAGCTTGGTACCGTCGGGAAAGGTCGCCTCGACCTGCACTTCCTGAATCATCTCGGCGACACCGTCCATGACGTCCTCGCGGGTCAGGATCTCGCGGCCATAGCTCATCAGCTCGGCCACGCTGCGTCCGTCACGCGCCCCTTCCAGGATTTCGAAGCTGATCAGCGCCATCGCTTCCGGGTAGTTGAGCTTGAGCCCGCGCGCGCGCCGCCGTTCCGCCAGCTGTGCCGCACTGAACAGCAGCAGTTTGTCTTTGTCTCGGGGTGTCAGTTCCATATCGATGTCCTGTCTGTAAGCTACGAGCTACGAGCTACGGGCATTGCAATGATGCGCCGGCTTCGGGGCAGCGCAGACGACAGTGCTGGGCCGCTTCGACCAGTATCCGTCGCCGTCGGCATGATGACTACGTGTACCAGATTCGCGGCTCGCACGCCTCGCGGCCGACCAGTAGCGGCCTGAGCGCATGCCAGGCAGCACAGCATAAATCCCACGCTTCATTGCGCGAACCGCCGAGATAACGCAGCAGCAGCACGCCATGACGCTGGGTCACGGCCCAGTTCGGGTTTGCCGGCAGCGCGTCTCGCACCGCTTCAACCGCCTGGCGCGGATCCGTCAGGCCGGCCGCCCACAGCGTCGCCTGGACCGTCGCGCCGCCCTGCCCCCAACGCCCCGAAAAGCGCCGGTGCAGCGGGTCCAGCGGTTGCCGCTCGAGCCATAGCGGCCGACCGTCGTGAAGTAATTGAAAGCGCTGCTCGATGCGACCACTCTCGAACGGGAGATGGCTGGCCGGACGCCCCAGCGCCATGATCTCCCACCCCAGGCAGCGCGCATTGCCCGTCAGCGAGATCTCGGTGCGCTGCTCTCCTTTCGAGCCGTCGAAGGCGATCGTCTCCTGGGGCAGCCACTCCAGTGTCCCGCCATCCTCGACCTCGAGCCGGTTGGTCTGGGACCAGACCACGCCGTGACTGTCTGCCCGATAGAGCTTGGTCGCCGCCGGCGTGGTCAGCACGGCATGCGCCGAAGCCTCGACGTTCACGTCGATCTTCAGGGCATCGCCGCTGACCAGCCCCCCCGGCGGATGCAGCAGGTAGACATGGCAAGGATCGGCCAGCCCGGCCCGATACGGCTCCGGATAGAACGGCCGCTGCACCCGCAAGGGGCCGTGATGTCGCGCTCGGGTCAACCGCGTGCGCCTCATTGGCGCCGCGCCGGTGGATGCCGTGCCCATGGTGCGAGCCGCAAACGCGAGCGACAGCGACGCCTCCCAACGTCGGGTCGCATCGAACCGATGCCCCGAATCGGCGGGGGCCGCCTGCCAATGGCGTGAAGGATCTACCGTCATACTGTCAGGTGTCGCTTGATCAGGTCGTCGCTCAGTTCGGCAATATCGCCACCGGCCACCGCCTGCCCACGATCCATGATCATGAACCTGTCGGCATACCGCCGCGCGAAAGGCAGCTTCTGCTCGACCAGCAGCACGGTCAGGCCATCCTCGCGATTGAGACGCCGGATGACTTCGCCGATCTGCGCGACGATGTTGGGCTGAATGCCCTCGCCCGGCTCGTCGAGGATCAACAGCCGCGGGTCGAGCACCAGCGCCCGACCGATGGCCAGTTGCTGCTGTTGACCGCCGGAAAGATCGCCACCGCGACGATGGCGCATCTCGTTGAGCACCGGGAACAGCTCGTAGATACGCTCGGGAATCCGGCGCTGCCTGTCTCTTCTCGCCGGCAGGCCGATGCGCAGATTCTCCTCGACCGATAGGGTGGCAAAGATCTGGCGCCCCTGGGGCACATAGCCGATCCCCATGCCCGCCCGCGCTTCGGGTCGCCGCTTGAGCAGCGCCTCGCCGTCGAAGCGAATCGCCCCGCTGCGCGCCGCCACCTCGCCCATCACGGTCTTGAGCAGCGTCGTCTTGCCGACGCCGTTGCGCCCCATGACGCAGGTACAGCGGCCGGCAGGCACCTCAAGCGACAGATCGCGGAGGATGTGGCTTTCGCCGTAGTACTGATTGAGCTTGTCGACACTCAGCATCAGGCCGCCTCCTCGTCGCCGCCGAGATAGACCTCGATCACCCGCGGATCGCTGGCGACCTCGTCCATGGTTCCTTCCGCCAGCACGCTGCCCTGATGAAGCACCGTGACCTGCCTGGCGATCGAGCGCACGAAGCCCATGTCGTGTTCGACGACCACCACCGACTGCTGGCCGGCGAGCCGCGTCAGCAGCTCGGCGGTGCGGTGCATCTCCGGCTCGGTCATGCCGGCGACGGGCTCGTCCACCAGCAGCAGCCGGGGCCGCTGCATCAGCAGCATGCCGATTTCGAGCCACTGCTTCTGCCCGTGCGACAGCACGCCGGCCAGGCGATGCCGTGCCGAGGTCAGGCCGATGGTCTCGAGCACCTCGTCGATACGCGCCTGGCCTTCCCGGTCGAGCCGGGCCAGCAAGGTCTTCCAGACCCGCCGGTCGCCGGCCATCGCCAGTTCCAGGTTCTCGGTCACGTCGAGTGCTTCGAAGACCGTCGGTTTCTGGAACTTGCGGCCGATTCCCAGATTGGCGATCTGCGGCTCGTCCAGCGTCAGCAGATTGTGGCGGCTGCCGAACCAGACCTGCCCGTGATCCGGCCGGGTCTTGCCGGTGATGATGTCCATCATCGTCGTCTTGCCAGCCCCGTTGGGGCCGATGATGCAGCGCAGCTCGCCGTCATCGATGGTCAGGTTGAGCTGATTGATGGCTTGAAAGCCGTCGAAGCTGACGCTGACGTCCTCCAGGTAGAGAATCGGACCGTGCCGCACGTCCACTGGCGACTGCGCCGGCGCCATGAAGTCGAAAACACGATCCGGACGGGCGAACTCCCGCAACCTGTCGAAGCGAGTGCTATCGATCACGCTCATGCGCTCACCTCCTGTCGATCCTGCTCTTCGCCATCGTGACGCTTCCCGCGCCAGGTCGAGATCACGCCGGCAATGCCCTGCGGCAGCAACATCGTGACCAGCACGAACAGGCCGCCGAGAATGAACAGCCAGGCATCCGGCATTACCCCGGTCAGTACCGTCTTCAGGTAATTGACCACCAGCGCCCCCAGCAGCGCCCCGTAGAGCGTCGCCCGGCCGCCGAGCGCCACCCATACCACCACCTCGATCGAGAACAGCGGCGCGAAGGTGCTCGGATTGATGATGCCGACCTGCGGGACATAAAGGGCGCCGGCCACCCCGGCGATCATCGCCGACACCACGAACAGCGCCAGCTTGACGTGGTCGACCCGGTAGCCGATGAAGCGCACCCGCGCCTCGGCATCGCGGGTCGCCACGCTGACCCGCCCAAGGCGAGACACCGTGATCGCCCGGCACAGCCAGAACGCCAGCAGCACGGCCATGCCGGATGCCACGAACAGCGCCACGGTCATGCCCTCGCTCGCGAGCGAAAAGCCCAGCAGCTCGTAGAAGCGCGTCAGTCCGGTGCTGCCGCCCATGCCCATCTCGTTGCGATTGAACGCCAGCATCAGCGCAAAGGTCAGCGCCTGGGTGATGATCGAGAAGTAGACCCCGGTCACCCGCGAGCGAAACGCCAGCCAGCCGAATACCAGCGCCAGCAAACCCGGTGCCAGCAGAACCGCCAGTGCCGCCACCGGAAAGTAGGTCATGATCGACTGCCAGCCGGGCAGCGGTGAGGTCTGCGCGTTGAGATAGAGCCCCATCGCATAGCCGCCCAGGGCAAAGAAGGCGCCATGCCCCAGGCTGAGGATGCCGAGATAGCCCCAGATGAGATCTACCGCCAGCGCCAGCAGCATGTAGGTGAAATACTTGCCGAGCAGCGATACCGTCGCGTTGCTGACGTGCCAGGCGCTCGATTCCGGCAAGGCGTTCAATACCAGCACCACGAGCATGCCGACGATCAGCACCAGGCTGGTCAGGAGCGTCGAGCGGGACAGGAACGCCTGACGCGACCGATCACGTTCATGCAGTAAGGTTTGGGTCGTCATGAGGTCCGCCCCTTGGGTGCAAAGATGCCCTGCGGGCGCTTCTGGATGAACAGGATCACGCCGACCAGCACGATGATCTTGGCCAGTACCGCGCCGACCCACGGCTGCAGCACCTGATTGATCACGCCTAGCGACATGCCGGCGACCAGCGTTCCCCACAGGTTGCCGACCCCGCCGAAGACCACGACCAGGAAGGAGTCGACGATATAGCCCTGGCCCAGGTTGGGGCCGACGTTGGTCAGCTGTGACAGCGCCACGCCGGCGAGTCCGGCAACACCGGCACCCAGCCCGAACGTCAGCATGTCGACACGGGTGGCACGTACGCCCATGGCGCGGGCCATCGCCCGGTTCTGGGTCACTGCACGCACCTCCAGCCCCAGCCGGGTATAGCGCATCAGCGCCCACAGGCCGGCAAAGACCACCAGGCAGAAGAGCAGCACCGCCAGCCGGTTGAGGGTCAGCGACAGCGCCTCGTTGATCTGCCACGCCCCCTGCAGCCAGTCCGGCGAGGTAACGCGACGATTGAGCGGCGAGAACACGCTGCGCACCAGCTGCTGCAGGATCAGGCTGAGGCCGAAGGTGGCCAGCAGCGTCTCCAGCGGGCGTCCCTTGAGAAAGCGGATTACCGTGCGTTCGATCACCACCCCGAACGCACCGGCGACCAGGAAGCCGCCGGGAATGGCCAGCGCCAGCGCCAGCCCCGGCTGCCCCGGTAGCGCCTGCTGGATCATCCAGGTGGTATAGGCGCCGATCATGATCAGCTCGCCATGGGCCATGTTGATCACGCCCATGACGCCGAAGGTGATCGCCAGGCCGATCGCCGCCAGTACCAGAATCGAACCGGCACTGAGACCGAAGAACAGCGTCTGCGCGCGGTCGTACCAGGCGCGCTTGCTCTCGATGCCGCCAAGGACCGACTGCGCCTCGGCGGCAAGCTCGGAATCACCGGCGGCGATCGGGGTCAACGTGTTGCGGACCCGCGTATCGAGATTGCCGCGTAGCGTCTCCAGCGCGTCGATATCACCCTGCTGGACATCGTAGAGCGCCAGCGCGACATCGAGCTGGCCGCGAACGGACTGGCTCTCCTCGTCGTCGCGCATCGCGCGCACGCTATCGGCATTGTCGGCCGTCACCTCGCCGACCAGACGCTCGGCGGCCGCCAGCCGAGAGGTCTCGTTGCCAGCGCTCAGGGAGAGCGAGGCCAGCAGCCCCTGGATACGGGTGCGCAGATCGTTGTTGATCTTGAAGACTTCGACCGTGCGCCGCGTGCCGGTGCCGGCGTCCTCGAACGTGATGGCATCAATGATCGGCCACTCGCGGCCGCTATCATCGGTGACGATGTAGAAGCGCTCACCGCGACGCTCCTTGCCCAGGCGGCCGTCGAGCAGCGCCTGCAGCCAGCGCGTCTTCTGCTCGGCATCGCTCTCGGCGATCGCCTGAGCGGCATCGCCCTTGGCCTGGAAGCTGCGCGTATCGAGCGCCTCCAGCAGCGCTCGGGACTGCGCATCACTGACAGCGGCCGCCGCCGTCTGGCTGACGGAAAGGCCCCATGCCATCAGCAGGCACAGCAGCACGGAATGCATCAGCAGGCGCGTCAGAAAACGGCCTGTCGAATGTTGAATCTTGGTCATGTTCTTTCCTCGACACCGCCCTTTCGGTGTGGCGTCAGACCCAGGTTCTGCTCGATGCCGCCGGCGCCCGTTCGAGCGCCGGTGGCCTGGCTTCATTCGGCGCCCGGGCCGTCTTCGCAGGTCATCGACTCGACGTCGAGCTTGCCGCAGCGCAGCGGTGCTCTCCAGTCGCTGATCAGGTTCTTGGAGTCCGGCAGGTAGTCCGACCAGGCATCGCCGGCAACCGTCGTCGGCGTCTGCCAGACCACGCTGAACTGCCCATCGTCCTGGATCTCGCCGATCATCACCGGCTTGGTGATGTGGTGGTTGGGCATCATGGTGGAAGCGCCGCCCGAGAGATTGGGCACGGTCACGCCGATGATCGAATCCTTGACCGCGTCGACATCAGTGGTCCCGGCCTTCTTGACTGCCTGGGCCCACATGTTGAAGCCGATGTAATGCGCCTCCATCGGATCGTTGGTCACCGCTTCGTCATTGCCGGTGTAGGCGACCCAGTCGTCGATGAAGTCATAGTTGGCGTCGCTGTCGACGCTCATGAAGTAGTTCCACGCCGCCATGTGACCAACCAGCGGTGCGGTATCGATACCGGTCAGCTCCTGCTCGCCCACCGAGAATGCGACGACGGGAATGTCGCTCGCGGAGATGCCCTGGTTGGCGAGTTCGTTGTAGAACGGCACGTTGGCATCGCCGTTGATGGTCGAGACGACGGCGGTCTTCCTGCCCTGGCTGCCGAAATCCTTGACCTGCGAGACGATCGACTGCCAGTCGCTGAAACCGAACGGCGTGTAGTTGATCATGATGTCGTCGCCGGCGACGCCGTTCGCCTTGAGATAGGCTTCGAGGATCTTGTTGGTGGTGCGCGGGTAGACGTAGTCGGTGCCCAGCAGCGCCCAGCGCTCGACGCCCTGGCTCATCAGGTAGTCGACGGCCGGGATCGCCTGCTGATTGGGCGCGGCGCCGGTGTAGAAGATATTCTCCGATGACTCCTCGCCTTCGTACTGCACCGGGTAGAACAGCAGCCCGTTGAGCTCCTCGACCACCGGCAGGACCGCCTTGCGGGATGCGGAGGTCCAGTTGCCGAAGATCACGTCGACATGATCGTCGCCGGTCAGCATGTCGCGCGCCTGTTCGGCATAGAGCGACCAGTCCGATGCCGGATCCATCACCACCGGCTCGAGCTGGCGACCGAGCAGACCGCCGGCTTCGTTCTGCTTGTCGATCAGCATCAGCATTTCGTCCTTGAGCGTCGACTCGCTGATGGCCATGGTGCCGGAGAGCGAATGCAGAATGCCGACACGAATCGGGCCATCGTCCTGCGTCTGTTCCTGGGCAATGGCAGCACTACCGAAACCGGTCAGCCCCAGCGCGATGCTGGAACCGGCAATCAACTTGCGAAGGGAGGTTGTTGTCATTGGGTTCTCCTGGTCATGACCCTTGGTGATCGGCCTGATGATCGTAAATATCCGCGCACCAGACGCGACTATCGATCGAAGAACCCTATGCATTTTTCGTGCCTTGATCGCCGCCCTCGTGATTCTCGCATACAAAAAAGAGCGAAAAGCACGGTAAATTCCGTCAACGAGCCAGAAATTGGTGCAAACGAAATCCCTTGGGCACCGCAAAATTGTCGTTAATGGTGCATTCACTGCCGAAGCTGCACAGTCATTGCACCCTTTTCGAGCAAAAAGATAGCGCCATTACGATTGGCGCTTCATGAGAGTGCATGGGGACATTGGCAGGCCGCCGAGGTCGGCTCGAAAAGTCCTCGAACCGATACGGCGATGAGACACGAAGCGGCGGCGCTCGATGCGCGCCGCATGCCAGGGTCGATGGGCCGGAATCGACGGGGCCGGGAGCGACGAGGCCGGGGTCGACGAGGCCGGGGTCGACGGGGCCGGAACAGCCGGCAGAGACAGAACTAGAACAGATGCCGATCCAGTGCCATCAGCCCTTCCGGGCCGGCAGCGATCTGGCGCTCCAGCGACTCGTTCCGCGGCAACTGGCGCTCCAGGAAGTGCCGCCCCACGATCAGCTTCGCCTGATAGAAGTCTTTCCCGGCCGGGCCGTTTCCGGACAGACCGCGATGCGCCGCGTGGGCGGCCTTGAACCACATCCAGGCATAGAGGGCATGGCCCAGCAGATGCAGATAATCGTGGGCCGCCGCGCCCGCGGCAGCCGGATCCTTCCCGGCGGCCTCGATCAGCGCGGCGCTGACCCGCTCGAGCCTTTCCAGTTCACGCACCGCCGCCTCCCGGAACGGTCGTAGCGGCGACGCCTCGATATCCTCGCCGCCTCCGAGATCTTCCCGCACCCGCTCGGCGAGACGCTTCACGTATGCCCCTTGATTGCGCGTCAACTTGCGCCCGACCAGATCCATCGCCTGGATGCCGTTGGTGCCTTCGTAGATCATCGCGATCCGGGCATCGCGCACGTACTGTTCCGCGCCCCATTCGACGCAGTAGCCATTGCCGCCATAGAGCTGCTGCGCCTCCACCGTGGCCGCGAAGCCGCGATCGGTCAGGAACGCCTTGGCTACCGGGGTCAATAACGCGACCAGATCCGCCGATGCTTCACGCACCTCGTCATCGGGATGGTACTTGGCACGGTCGAGCTCGCTTGCCACGAACGCCGCGAACAGTCGCCCCCCTTCGTTCCAGGCGCGGGCGTCGAGCGCCATGCGGCGCACGTCGGGATGGACGAGAATCGGATCGGCCGCCTGATCCGGTTCGGCAGCGCTGCCGGGCGCCCGGCTCTGGCGCCGCTCGCGGGCGAACGCCATCGCGCCCTGATAGGCCACCTCGCCCAATCCCAGCCCCTGGAGGCCGATCGAAAGCCGCTCATAGTTCATCATGGTGAACATCGTCGCCAGCCCCTGGTGCGGCTCGCCGATCAGAATGCCGCTGGCCGCTTCGAAGTGCATGACACAGGTGGCGCTGCCCTTGATGCCCATCTTGTGTTCGAGGCCGCCACAAACCACCCCGTTGGGCTCGCCGAGCGAGCCGTCCTCCAGCACCTGTCGCTTGGGCACCAGAAACAGCGAGATGCCCTTGGCGCCTGCGGGCGCCTCCGGCAGTTTGGCCAGCACCAGATGGGCGATGTTCTCGGTCAGGTCGTGCTCGCCGCCGGTGATCCAGATCTTGCTGCCGGTGATGGCGTAGCCGCCGCTGCCATCGGGCACGGCGCGGGTCTTGATCAGCCCCAGGTCGGTGCCACAGTGCGGCTCGGTCAGGCACATGGTGCCCAGCCACTCGCCGGCGTAGAGCCGCGGCAGATAGAGCGCCTTGGTGGCCTCGTCGGCGTAGGCATCGAGCAGCAGCCCGGCACCGTTGTTGAGCGTCATATAGAGGGCGAAGCTCGCGTTGCTGGCATAGAGCATTTCGTCGAAGGCCTGCGTCAACAGCTTCGGCAGCCCCTGCCCGCCATGGTCGGGATTGCCTCCCAGCCCGCACCAGCCGCCTCGGGCCAACTCGAGAAACGCCTCCCTGAACCCGGCCGGCGTCCGTACCTCGCCGCCTTCGAAGTGGCAGCCTTCGGCGTCTCCGCGCTGGTTGAGCGGAAACAGTTCGGCCTCGACGAGACGCCCGGCCTCTTCGAGAATGGCATCGGCGAGCTCGGCGTTGAGTTCGGCGGTGGGCGGCATCGCCTGCCATTCCTGATCGGCATGGAACACTTCGTCACGAACGAAGCGCATATCTTCGAGCGGTGCACGATAATCGGCCATTGGAACTCTCCCGGCGGGCTTCAAACATTCGTTTCAATATGGCCATGACTATAGGTGAGAAGAGCGGCGGCCTTCACTCTGACCTTGGTCTAGGCTTTGCCTGAAAAGTGCCTGCGCTCACCGGCTTCTCTCACCGCATCCGGTTTCCCTCCCGTGCCGAACGCTACCATTGGCGACGTTTTTCACCGTATCAGCGGCAGTAAGCGCGAAGATTCCTTCGGGACGGTTGGAACGACCGACTTGATTCAGGATAATTGGCAACTTGCGTGTTCCCGCGGATACGCCAGACTGAGTGCTCTCCCCCACAGGCCGAGCGCTCTCTGGCACGACGCCCGAACGACGCAAGGGAGCGCAAGGGAATCGTCGCCATTCGCCGTGCGATTGCGACTTGGAATAGACTCATCAAAGAATGGAGACGGCTAGTGGCTCAAGACGCCGACAATCAGCCGGATGCGCCGCAGGAAGGCATACCGGCACCCGAGGGTCCCGCCAATCTCATCGATACCGATTATGTGATTGGCCAGGACAATATCCAGACCAACAAGTTTGGTTTCAATGTCGATCTGCATGGCAAGGTCTTCTCGATCTCGTCGCTGCTGATTCTGTTTTTCGTCATCATCACGTTGGCGCTGCCGGACCAGATGGGTCCGCTGTTCAACGGAGCGAAAGGCTTTCTGACCGACAACCTGAGCTGGCTGTTCTTGTTCGCCGCCAATATTTTCGTGCTGGTTTCCGTCGTGCTGATCTTCACGCCGCTGGGCAAGGTGAGAATCGGTGGCCTGCATGCCAAACCGGATTTCAGCTACGCCGGCTGGTTTGCCATGCTGTTCGCAGCGGGCATGGGTATCGGGCTGATGTTCTACGGCGTCTCCGAACCGATCACGCACTTCGGCACGTCCATTTCCGGTGATTCCTGGGCGCCGCTGGGGGGTGCCGAAGGCGACCAGGCCGCCGCGCAATCCCTGGCCATGGCTGCCACCATCTTCCACTGGGGTCTGCACCCGTGGGGTATCTACGCGGTCGTCGCGCTGTCGCTGGCACTCTTTTCCTTCAACAAGGGCCTGCCGCTGACCATGCGCTCGATCTTCTACCCGATTCTGGGTGAGCGGATCTGGGGCTGGCCGGGCCACGTCATCGATATCCTGGCCGTGTTCGCCACGCTGTTCGGCCTGGCGACCTCTCTGGGTCTCGGTGCTTCCCAGGCCTCTGCCGGCCTCAACTACCTGTTCGGTATTCCCAATACCGACGTGACCATGGTGCTGCTGATCATCGGTATCACGCTGGTTGCGCTGATGTCGGTCATGCTGGGTGTCGACAAGGGCGTTCAGCGTCTGTCGCAGATCAACATGGGCCTGGCCTTCCTGCTGCTGCTGTTCGTGATCATCGTCGGCCCGACGCTGCTGATCGCTACCGGCTTCATCGAGAACATGGGCTCCTACCTCGCGAACCTGCCGGCGCTCTCCAACCCGTTCGGTCGTGACGATACCAACTTCGTCCATGGCTGGACCGCCTTCTACTGGGCCTGGTGGATCTCCTGGTCACCGTTCGTGGGCATGTTCATCGCCCGCGTCAGCCGGGGTCGTACGGTGCGCGAGTTCCTGATCGCCGTGCTGCTGGTGCCCACCGTCGTTTCCGTTCTGTGGATGACGGCCTTCGGTGACACTGCGATCGACCAGCTTGCCAACCAAGGCTTCGAAGGCGTCAAGAATGCCGCGCTGGAGCTGCAGCTGTTCACCATGCTGGGCCAGTTGCCGCTGACGACGATCACCTCGTTCGTTGGCATCATTCTGGTCATGGTGTTCTTCATCACCTCTTCCGACTCCGGCTCGCTGGTCATCGACTCGATCACCGCTGGCGGTAAGGTCGACGCACCGAAGCCGCAGCGCGTGTTCTGGGCCTTGATCGAAGGTGCCATTGCCATCGCGCTACTGCTGGGCGGTGGATTGACGGCACTGCAGGCCGCAGTGATCGCTACTGGCCTGCCGTTCACCATCGTCCTGCTGGCCGCGTGCTATGCGATCATCCAGGGGCTGCGTTCCGAACCCCGCGGCTGATGGCATCGTAGACGGTGGATCCAAAAAAGCGGGCGGCTCATGGAGCCGCCCGCTTTTCGTTGAAGTCCTCGATATTCCCTTCCCGGCTCGTGCCGGCTTACCGCCACAGCGCGCTGACCGGCGTGTTCCAATCGTAGTGATAGAGAATCTGGGCCTGCAGCAGTTCTGCCGTAGCCAGTGAGTCGACCAGGGCGTGATGGCCGGTATAAGCGGGAAGATGGTAGCGCTGGCGACTCTCGTGGAGGCGAATCGAGGCCATGGGCCGCCCCGCCCAGCGCCGCAGCCTGGCCCACCAGGGCTGGCGATGGATCCGCGCTTCCAGTGACATGGTGTCGATCATCGGCATCAGCAGACCATCGCCCAGACGCTCGCGAATCGCGGCATCCAGGAAAGTCCGCTCCAACTGACGATAGTGCACCACGGCCAGCCGACCGGCGAGCACCGTCAGCAGCTCGTCGATGATCGATGCAAAATCAGGAGCATCCGCCACTTCTGCATGGGTGATGTGATGAAAGGCGACCGATTCATCGCTCAACTGGCGCCGGGGCGACAGCACCCAGTAGCGGCCGTCCGCGGGGCGGATTCGCGACAGGGTGAACGGCATCACGCCGACGCTGACGATGTCGTGGCGGTTGCCGTCCAGGCCGGTGGTCTCGAAATCCATGGCCACCAGCGGCGCCTCGCCGATCGGCATGTCGGGGTCCAGCGTACCCTGCGCGAAGAAGCTGGCCAGCCGCGGCACCTGGGTCTGTTGCGCGCGGGCTGCCATGTAGTCGGGCCAGTTCGGCCGAGTGCTTCCTTTCGAGCTCAGGCGCGGCATCAGCGACGACTCCGGGACGAGGCATTGCCGCCCGGCTGGGCAGCACCCTTCGACGCCCCCTGCCTGGACGGCATGGTGTAGCGAAAGGAGAGAAACTTCTGGGCGTTGCTGATCGCTTCGAAGGCATCCTTGAGATGGTGACGCTCACGGCTGTCGATGTTTTCGGGATCGATGCTGTTGTCGGGCTCGGCGCCCTGCTCGATCGCGTCGGCCTGATGGCGAATGCGCACCATCGACATGAATTCGAAGGCGTAGCGAAGGCGCTCGGTGACGCCGTCCGCCAACAGCTTCGTCTGGGCGATATCGTCGAGACGGGCGAAGCTGTTCTGGGCTTTCGAGCCGCAGGCCAGCGCATGGACGCGCACCAGATCCGTCAACGGCGCGGTGCCACGGCGCTTGAGATTGATCGACTTGCGGTGCTCGCCATCCTGCTCCATGACGAACTTGCGGAAGAAGCCCAGCGGCGGCGTCCGGTTCTTGGCGTTGCGCGCCAGCGCCGCGAGAAAGACAGGGCGCTGCGGCGCCAGTTCGGCGATCAGATCCTGCAGCGACTCGACCATGGGCGCCTCGCCATGCACCGGGGCCAGATCGAAGAAGATGGAGCTGTGCAGCAGCCGTTCGCCGTTGGGTTCGTCCATCCACTCGGTGAAATAGCGCTTCCAGACCGCCAGCGGCTGCCGCCAGCGCGGGTTGGTCGCCATCACGTCGCCCTTGCAATAGGCGTAACCGCAGGCGGCAAGGCCATCACAGACGAACTTGGCCAGGGCTTCGAAATAGGCTTCGTGCTGTGCCGGATCGTAGCTGTCGTCGAGCACCAGCGCGTTGTCCTGATCGGCGTTGATGGTCGGCTCTTCCCGCGCCATCGAGCCCAGCACCATGAAGCAGTAGGGAACCGGCGCCGGCCCCAGTTCGGCTTCCGCCAGCTCGAGCAGACGCTGTGTGAACGCCCGGCCGATCGTTGCCAGCGCCCGGCAGACCATCTCCGAATTGGCACCGTCGGCGACCATGCGCACGAACCCCGTGCGAACCTCGGGGGACAGTCTGGCGAGCTGTTCCGGCGTGTTCTGAACGAAGATGTTGTTGACCAGAAACAGGCTGCTGTGGGTCTCGTGACGCACGATATCGGAGAGATGCAGCACGCCGACCGGCTGGCGACGATGCAGCACCGGCAGATGGTGAACCTGGTTGCGCAGCATGCTCAGCATCGCTTCGTAGACCGATTCATCGGACTGGGTCACGATCAACTTCCGCGACATCACCTCGCCCACCGCCGTGTCGGGCGACTTGCCCTCCGCCAGCACGCGGGTGCAGAAATCGCGATCGGTGAGAATGCCGTTGAGCTGCCAGTATCGGCCGTCCCGCCCGGTGAACGTATAGGCGGACTGCGTCTCGGTGACATCCACCACCAGCACGCAGGTCGCGTTGGCGTCGCGCATCTGCTGCGCAGCCTGCTGCAGCGAAGTGCTGGCCTCGACCATTTCCGGCTGGCGCGTGATCAGCTTGCGCACTCGCGTGGTCATCAGGCCGCTGTCGTCGCGCTGCTGTTCGACCGTCACCTTGAGTCGCTGGCCGCCGGTCTCCACGAATTCGGAGAAGTCGTCGTCTTCCTCGCAGACCGCTTCGAACACATCGCCGGGGATGAAATAGATCAGCGTGTCCTCGATCGCGCTGACCGGATAGCGCACCCGGCGATTGCTGCGCAGCAGGTCCGCGTAACCGAAGATATCGCCCTCGCTCAGGCGATTGAACAACCGGCCACTGCGCTGATACATCTCGACCGCGCCGCTGCGGATGTACCACAGGGAGTCGATCGGCTGATCCTTGACCAGCAGCTCGCTGCCGGCCTGGAAGTAGCGAATCTCGACCTCGCCGGCAATGCGATCGAGCAACGCATCGGGAAGATTGTCGAACGGCGCGAACTGCGCCATATGGCTGCGGATATCCAACTGCTCAACGTTCATGCGCCCCTCCCCGTCGCGAAGGCTTATTGTCGAAGGGCCGGGAGATGGCGTCAACGACGGCTTGTCTGCTATCCGTTTGATCCGCCGGTAAAAACCGCCGTTGTCGCCATCGGCCTGAAGAGCACGAAGCGCCGGGTCAGTCACCCTCGCGCGCGAGTGCGCGCAGCCGATCGCTGGCGATTTCGAAGATTCCCTGGGTCGAGACGTCGGTCATGCCTCCGACATGCGGCGTCGCGATCACGTTCTGGGCGAATATCGGATCCGCGGGATCGGGCGGCTCTTCCCAGAACACGTCGAGCCCGGCGCCACCCAGCCGGCCCGAGCGCAGCGCCTGCAACAGCGCGTCCCGCTCAACCAGCCCGCCGCGCCCCAGGTTGATCAGAAAGCTGCCCGGCTTGAAGGTCGCCAGGGAGGCCGCATCGATCAGATGATGGGTTTGCGGCGTATCCGGCAGCGTCAAGACGACGAAATCCGCCCGCGCCAGCAGCGTCGGCAGCTCTTCCAGCGTGCCCAACCAGGCAAGCCCGTGGCGTTCGGCGACTGCGGGATCGGCGTGGCGCTTGATCCCCAGCAGGGTCATGTCGAAAGCGTGCAGTCGCCTGGCCAGCGCCTGGCCCAAACCGCCCAGCCCCACGATTCCCGCTGTCTTGCCCTTGAGCCCCATCCCGATCGGCCCGCCCAATTGGCGGTCGGCCAGAAACTCGGGAATTCGCTTCGCCTGTCGGGCCAGCCCCAGCATCATCCAGATGCCCAGCTCCGCCACGGAATCGGCGTTGCCCGAGATATCCGTCGGCACATTGGCGACCTCGATGCCCCGCGCCTCGGCCGCCTGCCGGTCCACGCCCTCCAGTCCGGCACCGATCTGCTGTATCAGCTTGAGGCGGTCGGCCGTCGCCAGCAGCGGCGCATCCACGCGGCTCATGGTCGGAATCAGCGCATCGAAACCCGCCAGGGTCTTCAACTCGTATCCGCCGGCCGCCACGAACTCGACATCGGGCAGGGCCTGCCGGAACTTGGCGAGAATGCCGCCCCAGGCATCCTCCTCGGCTGCAAATAGTACGCGCACGGGCACCCTCTCATCGTGAATCGGAGAAAAATACCATGCCGGGTAACGGGTTCGGAGTAAATGGCAGGGCCAGCGCTCGTCAGGCGCTATCGGCCTTCGACAACGGCGTGGGATGCTTGCCTTCGATCCAGCCGAGACTGCCGCTGTCGCTCAGCTGGAACCAGTCGAAACGAGCCGCCAATTCAACCACGCTGCCGATAACGATCAATGTCGGCGGCCGTGGCTGATACTGGTCGAGGTTCGAGGGCAAGCGCTGGAGCGTGCCCAGATGCACACGCTGATTGGCCGTCGTGCCCTGCTCGACCAGCGCCATCGGCGTGGCGGCATCGAGCCCGTGCGCCACCAGCCGCTCGCGAATGAGATCCAGCGCTCCCAGCCCCATGTAGAAGACCAGCGTCTGGCCGCCGCGGGCCAGTGCCGGCCAGTCGAGGTCGCAGCTGCCGTTCTTGAGATGACCGGTGACGAAGCTCACCGACTGGGCGTGATCGCGATGGGTCAACGGTATCCCGGCGTAGGCCGCGCAACCGGACGCCGCGGTGATCCCCGGTACCACGTCGAAATCGACGCCGGCTTCGACCAGCGTCTCGAGCTCTTCGCCACCGCGACCGAAGATGAACGGATCGCCCCCCTTCAAACGAACCACCCGGTTACCCGCTTTCGCCCAATCGACCAGCGCCTGATTGATCCCCTCCTGCGGCACGCTGTGCCGGGAGCGCGCCTTGCCGACATAGAAGCGTTTGGCCTCGGGATTAGCCAGCGCCAGGATTTCCTGACTGACCAGCCGATCGTGAATCAGCACATCCGCGCGCTGCAACTGCTTGAGCGCCTTCAGCGTCAGCAGTTCCGGATCGCCCGGCCCGGCGCCGACCAACGAGACATGTCCCCGCTGCCAGTGCGTGCCGGAAGGTGCCGCCGCGTCCTGAACGGTCACTCTCGGCGGTAGCCGGACGCTGCATAGCGCCGGATGCGACGGCACGAAAACGGCCACGCCTGCCTGGCGGGCCAGCGTCACCATTCGGCGATCGCGCTCGCCGTCACCACTGGCGACCAGCCATAGCTGACCGGCCGCGGGCACCGGTTCCGCGTCGTCCATCTTCCATCCTTGCGCCTGGCACAGGTGCGCCAAGGCCGGCATCGCCGAAGTGGCGTGCACGGTCACCGCCGGCACCAGCCCGGCGATACGATGCGCCAGTGTCAGCGCTTCGCTACCGCCACCGATGAGATGCACATCGAGACAGGCAGGGTCGTATTGAAGAGTGAGCGAGTCGGTCACGAGTCGGGCCGCTGGTCGGAAAGAAGAACGTGGCGCGCCGGGCTGAAGCGTATCCGGTCGAAGAACGCGCGACTGAAGCACAGGGCTGAAGCATAGCCGGCAACGCCACCCTGGTGGGCGGAGTGTAAGGCTTGGCATTCGCACGACGAAGTAACGGTTTTTTGTAGAGTTATAACCAAACGATCCCTCATAGCCAAATGGCATGAGGGATCGCCTGCGACGGAAATCAGTCGGCGTTGAAGCGAGTGACCCCGCCCATGTACGGCGCCAGCGCCGCGGGTACGTCGATGCCGCCGTCGGCGTTCTGATAGTTTTCCAGCACCGCCAGCAGACAGCGCCCCACCGCCAGGCCCGAGCCATTCAGGGTGTGTACCAGTTGCGGCTTCTTCTGATCCGGGCTGCGGAAACGCGCCTGCATCCGCCGCGCCTGGAAATCCTCGCAGTTGGAAACGGAGGATATCTCGCGATACGTCGCCTGGCTCGGCAACCAGACCTCGAGATCGTAGGTCTTGGTGGCACTGGCGCCCATGTCGCCGGTGCACAGCGTCACCACGCGATACGGCAGCTCCAGTGCCTGCAGAATCGCCTCGGCGTGGCTGCGCATCGCCTCCAGCGCCTCGTAGCTGGTCGCCGGGTCGACCACCTGCACCATCTCGACCTTGTCGAACTGGTGCTGGCGAATCATTCCGCGGGTGTCGCGACCGTAGGCGCCGGCCTCGCTGCGGAAGCACGGGGTATGGGCGGTCAACTTCAATGGCAACGAGGCGTGATCGAGAATCTCGTCGCGCACGAAATTGGTCAGCGGGACTTCGGCGGTCGGGATCAGGTAGTAGTCGCTGTCGGCGAGCTTGAAAAGATCCTCGCCGAACTTGGGCAACTGGCCGGTGCCCGTCAACGTCTCGGCATTGACCATGTAGGGCACGTAGCACTCTTCGTAGCCGTGATCCTGGGTCTGCTTGTCGAGCATGAACTGGATCAGCGCCCGGTGCAGGCGGGCGATCGGCCCGCGCATCACGGCGAAACGCGAGCCGGTCAGCTTGGTTGCCATCTCGAAATCGAGATAGCCGAACCGGGCCCCCAGGTCGACATGGTCGCGAACCTCGAAGTCGAATTCGCGTGGCGTTCCCCAGCGATGCAGCTCGACATTGTCGCCCTCGTCGGCTCCCTCGGGAACGTCTTCATGAGGCAGGTTGGGCAGCCCGGCCACCAGATCGTCCCAGGCCTGTTGCACTTCGCCCAGCTCGCGCTTGGCACGGTCGAGATCATCGCCAAGCTGACCCACTTCGGCGAGCAGCGGCTGGATGTCTTCCCCGGCGGCCTTCGCCTTGCCAATCGATTTGGAACGCACGTTACGCTCGTTCTGCAACTGCTCGGTCCGCGTCTGCAGCTCGCGACGCCGGGACTCGAGCGACTCGAGCTGTTCGGTATCGAGAGTGAAGCCCCGCAGGGCCAGGCGTTGGGCGACGAACTGCGGATCGCTACGCAACAGCTTCGGATCGAGCATGACTGAGTTCCGTTAGTTGAAAGCAGAGAATCTTGATCTGGATACGACCAAAAACGCGGCGCAACCCAATGAGAGTCACGACGCCCCGGCCGATTATTCTATGGTCAGCGAAGACCAGCAAAGGCCAGCGAAGAGCGCTCATTGTAAGGAAAACCCCACCCCGGCACCATGCACCACCGGGGATTCGTGTCACAGCGCTGTTTGGCGCGCTAAACTATCCGCCCTCGAGCGCTCCGGCGCCAAGAACCGATAACCTGCCGGATGGAATCCGTCCGGCGACGGCCGCCCGACCGGCCCGACGTGATGGCTTGATGCATGACGATGATTACACGCCTAGATCCGGCCAGTGCCGATCTCACCCTGCCCGAGCGCTATCGCCGGTTCCTCGCCGAGCTGGCCGATGCGGGTTTCCGGGGAGACATCGGCGACGATGCCGCCAACCGTACCGTGCTGGCGACGGACAACTCCATTTACCAGCGCCTGCCGATGGCGGTGCTCTATCCGCGCGACGCTGCCGATCTCGAACTGATCGCCCGCCTGCTCGGGCGCGAGGCGCACCGCGACATCGTGCTCGCCCCGCGCGGCGGCGGCACCGGCACCAACGGCCAATCGCTGACCGACGGGCTGGTAGTGGATGTCTCCCGTTACATGAACCGGATCCTCGAGATCGACGTCGAGAACCGCCGGGTGCGGGTTCAGGCCGGCGTGGTCAAGGATCAGTTGAACGCCGCGCTCAAGCCCCACGGGCTATTCTTTGCCCCGGAGCTTTCCACCTCCAACCGCGCCACGATCGGCGGCATGATCTCCACCGATGCCAGCGGCCAGGGCAGTTGCGAATACGGCAAGACGCGCAACCACGTGCTCGAGCTCGATGTCGTGCTGCCCGGCGGCGAGCGGCTCGAGAGTCGGCCGCTGGACGAGACAGCACTGGCGGCCGCCTGCGAGCGCGACGACCGGATCGGCGAGATCTACCGCGCGGTGAGCGACATAGCGGCCACCGAGCGGGAGCGCATCGCGGCGACCTTCCCGCCGCTCAACCGCTGTCTGACCGGCTACGACCTGGCGCACCTGACCGACGACCAGGGCCACTTCGATCTCAACAGCGTCTTGTGCGGCGCCGAAGGTTCGCTGGCGCTGCTCAACGAGGCGACGCTCAACGTGTTGCCACTGCCCAAACACTCGACCCTGGTCAACGTGCGCTATACCGGCTTCATGGACGCGCTGCGCGATGCCAAGACGCTGATGGCGGAAGGCAACCCGACCTCGATCGAAACCATCGACGACCGGGTACTGCAGCTGGCGATGGAAGATTTCGTCTGGGACAGCGTGGCGGAATTCTTCCCCGCCGTGGCCGATGACGCTGTGCCCGATAACGCCGTGGCCGATGACAATGGCGAGCGCGGGACGCCGATTCGCGGTATCAACCTGGTCGAGTTCAACGACGACGATCCGGCGCGGCTGGCCGAGCGCGTTCAGGCATTCGTCGAGCATCTCGGCTCAGATACCGGCGTCGAACGGCTCGGCTACACCCTGGCCGAGGGCCGCCCGCAGATCGCCCGGGTCTATGCCATGCGCAAGCGTGCGGTGGGCCTGCTCGGCAATGCCAAGGTCGATGCCAAGGGCGAGAAACGTCCGATCCCGTTCGTCGAGGACACCGCGGTGCCGCCGGAGCAATTAGCCGACTACATCGCCGAATTTCGCCAGCTGCTGGATGTCAGGGGGCTCGAATACGGCATGTTCGGCCACGTCGACGCCGGCGTGCTCCATGTGCGCCCCGCCATCGACATGAAGGATCCGGCGCAGGCGCGCCTGATTCGCGAGATTTCCGACGAGGTGGCGGCGCTGACCCAGCGCTACGGCGGGCTGCTGTGGGGTGAACACGGCAAGGGGGTGCGCTCCGAATATACGCCGCGCTTCTTCGGCGAGCTCTACCCCGCGCTGCAACGGGTGAAGGCCGCCTTCGACCCGCACAACCAGTTCAACCCGGGCAAGATCGCGACACCGCTGGCTGAAGGCGAGGCTGGCATCGTTGACGGACACGATCCGGGCCTGCTGGCGATCGATGGGGTAACGACACGCGGAGAGCTGGATCGTCAGATCGATGAGCGGGTCTGGCAGGAGAACGCCAGCGCCGTCTACTGCAACGGCAACGGCGCCTGCTACAACTACGACCCGGCCGATGCCATGTGTCCTTCCTGGAAGGCGACACGTGAGCGCATCCACTCCCCCAAGGGCCGCGCCAGCCTGATGCGCGAATGGCTGCGCCGCCAGGGCAACGCCGGTGTCGACGTGATCGAGGTGAGCCGAGCCCAACGTCGCGGCGGCCTCGGCGCCTGGCTCCTGGCCCAGCCCGGCAAGATCGGGCGGTCGATCGCCCGGCGGCGCGGCGAGGCCGACTTCTCGCACGAGGTTCACGACGCCATGGCCGGGTGTCTGGCGTGCAAGTCCTGCGCCGGCCAGTGTCCGATCAAGGTCGACGTGCCGGATTTCCGCTCGCGCTTCCTGGAGAGCTACCACAGCCGCTATGCGCGCCCGCTGCGCGATTATCTGATCGGCGGGCTCGAGTTCGTCGTGCCGCATCTTCAACCGGTGACGCCGCTCTACAACGCCCTGCTCGACAACCGCCTGGTCGACCGCTTCCTGGCGAAGGGTCTCGGCATCGTCGACAGCCCGAAACTCTCCCGCGCCAGTCTCGGGAAAACGCTCGCCGCCTGGGGCGTCGCCGAAGCCACCCCGCTGACGTTGGGGCGACTCACGGCGGCCCAGAAAAGCCGCAGCGTGGTGCTGGTGCAGGATGCCTTTACCAGCCACTTCGAGTCGCGACTGGTGATGGATGTGGTCGAGTTGCTGGCACGCCTGGATATCCGGATGTTCGTGGCGCCGTTCCAGCCCAACGGCAAGCCGCTGCACGTGCAGGGCTTCCTCGGTCGCTTCGAGCGAGTAGCGGCAAGGCAGGCGGCCAGGCTCCGGACGCTTTCCCGCTTCGGCGTACCGCTGGTGGGCATCGACCCGGCGATGACGCTCACCTACCGTCAGGAATACGTCAAGACGCTGGGGCCGCAGGCGGTGCCGGAGGTACTGCTGCTGCAGGAGTGGCTGCTGTCGCTGGGGCAATCGATTCTGCCGCGAGGCTGGCGCGACGAGGCGACCGGCACCGACCCCGGCTATCGCCTGATGAGCCACTGCACCGAGAAGACCAACGCGCCGGGCAGCCCCAAAGGCTGGCAGCAGCTGTTCGCGCACTTCGGGCTTCAGCTGGATCTGATCGCCACCGGCTGCTGCGGCATGTCCGGCACCTACGGGCACGAAGCGCGCAACCGCGACACCTCGGAAAAAATCTACGACCTCTCGTGGCGCGAACCGGTGGAAGATGACGCCAATGCCGGTCGTCTGCTCGCCACGGGCTACTCCTGTCGCAGCCAGGTCAAGCGGCTCTCCGATCAGGCACTGCCGCACCCGTTACAGGCGCTGTTGAAATGGATCAAGATCGCTGGCACGCCCACGTCTCCCTCATACTCATCGACCGCCAGCTTTCGTTAACAAGGAGCCGATCTCATGACCGAAGCGAAACACGTCGTTTGTCCGCACTGCCACGCCGTCAATCGGGTCGCTGGCGCTCGTCTGGCGGACGCTCCCAATTGCGGTCGCTGCCATAACGCCCTGTTCAGCGGCGAGCCGTTGACCCTGGATTCGGCCAATTTCGATCGTTTCGTGTCGCGTAGCGATCTGCCGATTCTGATCGACTTCTGGGCCGACTGGTGCGGCCCCTGCAAGGCGATGGCGCCAGGGTTCGCCCAAGCCGCCAGGGCGTTGTCGCCGAACGTCATCCTGGGCAAGCTGGATACCGAAGCCGCGACGGATATCGCCTCGCGATTCGGCATTCGCAGCATCCCGACGCTGATTCTGTTCCGTGGCGGGCAGGAGATCGCGCGTCAGGCCGGTGCCATGGGCTCCGCGGATATCGTCAACTGGACCCAGCGACAACTCGCCACACCCTGAAGTCTCCTTTGCCTTCGATCCGGCATTGCATCGTTGCAATGCCGCCGCTAGTCTGCGCGCCTTTTGTCACACCCTGGAGAGACTGCCATGGAAAACGCTGCCCTTGCCCTCACCGGCATCGGCCTGCTGGCGCTGGTCTGTCAATGGCTCGCCTGGCAGCTCCGGGTGCCGGCCATTCTGCCGCTGCTGATCGCCGGCATCGCCGCCGGCCCGGTGACCGGCATCCTCGATCCCGACGCGGTGCTGGGCGACCTGCTGTTCCCGCTGGTCTCCCTGGCGGTAGCGGTGATCCTGTTCGAGGGCGCATTGACGCTGGATTTCCGCGAGCTACGCGGCCATGGCCGCACGGTCAGCCGGCTGGTGACCTGGGGCGCGCTGATCACGGCGCTGATCGCCATCGCCGCCGCGCATCTGGTACTGGGTCTCTCCTGGGAGATGGCAAGCGTGCTGGGGGCGTTACTGGTGGTGACCGGGCCAACGGTGGTGCTACCGCTGCTGCAGACCCTACGCGCGCGGGAGCACGTCAGCCAGATCCTGCGCTGGGAAGGCATCCTGATCGATCCGATCGGGGCCATCGGCGCGGTGCTGGTCTACGAGTTCGTCGCCCTGGGGCTCTCCAACGGCGCGGCGGCGCACACGCTTTTGAGTTTCACCCAGACCGCAGTGATCGGCTTCGGCCTGGGCACGGCCGGCGGCTACCTGTGGGGCAGCGTGCTGCGTCACTACTGGCTGCCCCAGCGGCTGCACAGCTTCGGCACCCTGATGATCATGCTGACGCTGTTCACCGCGTCGAACCTGCTGTTCCACGAGTCCGGCCTGCTGACCGTCACCGTCATGGGCGTATGGATGGCGAACATGCGCGGCGTACCGACCCAGCCGATCCTGGAGTTCAAGGAGACGCTATCGATCCTGCTGATTTCGGGGCTGTTCATCCTGCTGGCCGCGCGCCTGAGCCTGGCTCAGCTGAGCCTGCTGTCGTGGGAAGCGTGGGCGTTTCTGGTCGTTCTGGTGTGGGTCGCGCGGCCGCTGGCAGTATGGCTGTGCACCTGGGGCAGCTCGCTCAACTGGCGGGAAAAGGCGCTGCTGGCCTGGCTCTCTCCCCGCGGGATCGTCGCGGCGGCTGTGGCGTCGCTGTTCGCGATTCGCCTCGAGACGCTGGAGGTTCCCGGTGCCGAGCTGCTGGTGCCGGTCACGTTTCTGGTGATCATCAGCACCGTCGTCGTCCAGAGCCTGTTTTCGCGCCCGCTGGCGAGGCTGCTGAAGGTGAACGCTCCTACCGCATCGGGATTCCTGATCATCGGCGCCAACCCCGTCTCGCGGGCATTCGGCAGCGCGCTTCAGGAAGCCGGTTTCGCGGTGCGGCTGTGCGATCACAACTGGGACGCCATCCAGGAAGCGCGGATGACCAATATCCCGACCTACTACGGCAACCCGCTGTCGGAGCACGCCGCCCAGCATCTGGGGCTGACCGGCATCGGCCACCTGCTGCCGCTGTCGCCCTACCGCGAGCTCAACAATCTGGCCGCGCTGCACTTCGAGCACGTCCTCGGCCACGGCAAGGTCTTCCGGCTGGCGGTGGAGTCCTCCCGTAATGCGCGGCGTCACCATCAACAGGCGCTGGCGCACCTGCCGCTGCTGTTCGACGGCAATACGACATTCACCCGCCTGTCGAGTCTGATCGGCCAGGGCGCCGTGGTTCGCCACGCCAATATCAGCGACAACTTCGATATCGACGATTATCGGCGTATTCATCACGATCGCCTGCTGACGCTGTTCACGCTCTCGACCAGTGGCCGGATCCGTATCGCCACGGCCGAAAAACCGCTC
The DNA here is from genome assembly GCF_002179555.1 of Salinicola salarius. Taxonomy (GTDB): domain Bacteria; phylum Pseudomonadota; class Gammaproteobacteria; order Pseudomonadales; family Halomonadaceae; genus Salinicola; species Salinicola salarius_A. The sequence goes on from NZ_NHOU01000002.1 coordinate 219,465, forward strand.
AACCCGAAGGCGGGCGATACGCTGATCAGCCTGATATTCCCGGATTCGCCCGAGTTCTGAATTTCGGGCTCTGAATTTCGGACTCTGAATTTCGGATTCTGGATTTGGGACTCTGGATCATGAGTTCCGACCGGGCCACATAACGACGAACCCCGCTTCCCGAGTCGACGATCGGGAAGCGGGGTTCGTACGTTGCCGCCGTGCGTTCGTTAGCCCGGCGCGGACGTGTGACGCGGTCCGGGCTAAAAGAACATTCGGCGAAGCGCGCTACCGGGTTCTTGCTCGCGCATGAAAGCCTCGCCGACCAGAAAGGCATTGACGTCGAATTCGCGCATGCGCTCGACATCATCCCGGCCATGAATGCCAGACTCGGTGACGACCGTCACGCCTTGGGGGATTCGCTTGAGCAGCTCGAAGGTCGTGTCCAGCGAAGTCTCGAACGTGCGCAGGTCGCGGTTGTTGATTCCCACCAGCGGCAGATCGAGCATCAGCGCCCGTTCGAGTTCGAAGATATCGTGCACCTCGACCAGCACGTCCATGCCCAGTGCCGTCGCCTGCTGGTAGAGATCCTTGAGCTGCTCGTCGCTCAGCGCCGCCACGATCAGCAGGATGCAGTCCGCGCCGATACCCCTGGCTTCCGCCACCTGGTAGCCGTCGATGATGAAGTCCTTGCGAATCACTGGCAGGTCGCAGGCGTTCCGGGCGGCGATCAGGTAATCCTCGTGCCCCTGGAAGTAGTCGGCGTCCGTCAGCACCGAAAGACAGCTGGCACCGGCCGCGGCGTAGTCGGCCGCAATCTCGGCGGGCTGGAAGTCTTCACGGATGACACCCTTGGAGGGCGACGCCTTCTTGATCTCGGCGATGACGGCAGGATCGCCGCCATCGATACAGGCATTGAGCGCCGAGACGAAGCCTCGCGGCGCGCCCTGCGCCGTTGCCCGCTCCAGCCAGGTCTGCTCGCTGGCGACCGCGCGGCGTTCGGCGATCTCCTCGCGCTTGCGTGCCAGGATCTTGGCCAGAATGGTAGGCAGTTCACTATCGGCGGCGTCGGTCATCATGGAGATTCCTGTTGAGCTGGTTCTGATTCAGCGAAGACGCTGTTTCGGCGAAGACGCCGGTTTTGTCGCGAGCGGTCAGTTGGCGAAGACCCGGGTGAAGTCGGAAAGCTCCTTGAGCTTTTCCAGCGGCAGCTTGGAGGCCTGGGCGTCCTGCGCCATCAGCACCCCCTCCTTGAGCGAATCCGCCACACCGGAAGCGAACAGCGCCGCCCCGGCGTTGAGCGCAACGATGTCGCCAGCCACACCCTTGCCGACCAGCGCCTCCTTGACCAGCTTGAGACTGTCTTCGGCGGTCACGACCTTCAGCGGATCGAGGGATTGACGCTCGATGCCCAGCTCCTCGGGCGTGATCGTGTATTCACGAATCTCGCCGTCGCGAAGCTCGGCCACCTGCGTCGGCGCCGCCACGGAGATTTCGTCCAGGCCATCCTCGGCATGAACCACCAGCACATGCCGGCTGCCCAGCTTGCGCAGCGACTCTGCCACCAGCGGCACGAGATACGGTGCATAGACGCCCAGCAACTGGTTGGGCGCCCCTGCCGGATTGGTCAGCGGGCCAAGGATATTGAAGACCGTGCGAACCCCCATATCCCTTCGCGGGCCGATGGCATGGCGCATCGCCTGGTGATGGCGCGGCGCGAACATGAATCCGACCCCGACCTGCTCGATGCAGCGCGCGATGGTCGCCGCGTCGAGATCGAGATAGATCCCCGCGACGTCGAACAGATCCGCACTCCCGGCGGAGGACGAGACGCCCCGATTGCCGTGCTTGGCGACGTGACCGCCGGCAGCCGCGACCACGAAGCTCGACGCCGTGGAGACGTTGAAAAGGTTGGCGCCATCGCCACCGGTGCCGACGATGTCGACGATGTTGTCGCAGTCGATCGATACCGGCTGCATCAGTTCGCGCATGACCTGCGCCGCCGCCGTGATCTCGTCGGCGGTCTCCCCCTTCATCGCCAGCCCGATCAAAAAGCCGCCGATCTGGGCCTCGGTCGCTTCACCCGTCATGATCGCCTTCATGACGGCGTGGGTATCTTCGTAACTGAGATCCTGACGGCGCATGACCGCACCAATGGCATCCCGCATTTGCATGTTGGCTCCTCGCCGGTTCCGGCTAGCTATGTCAGATCAGGCGCGCCGTTTCAGGAAGTTCGCCAGCAGCTCGTGGCCTTGGCGAGACAGAATCGATTCGGGGTGAAACTGGACCCCTTCGATATCCAGCGTCTTGTGCTTCAAGCCCATGATCAGCCCTGGCGTCGGGTCGTCGTCATCGGCCCAGGCCGTGATCTCGAGACAGTCCGGCAGGGTAGCAGCATCGACCACCAGCGAATGGTAACGGGTGACCTCGAGCGGGTCCTCAAGCCCTTCGAAAACCCCTTCACCGCGGTGACGAATGCGAGACGTCTTGCCGTGCATCACCTGTGGCGCGCGGATCACGTCGCCACCATAGACCTGACCGATGGCCTGATGACCGAGACAGACACCCAATATCGGGATCCTGCCAGCGAAATGGCGAATCGCCTCCATCGAGATACCCGCTTCGTTGGGTGTGCACGGCCCGGGCGAGACCACCAGGTGAGTCGGTTCGTGGCGCTCCAGCTCGGCAAGATCCACGTCGTCGTTGCGCACGGTGACGACATCAGCCCCCAACTCGCCCAAGTACTGAACGATGTTGAAGGTGAAGCTATCATAATTGTCGATCATGAGGACTGACATGGGAATAAACTCCTGATATATCGATTAAATCGACTCTTGGCTCGAGATTTACCCGAATGCGATCCAAGTCGATCGCTGCCTCTATGCCGACCTCACGAAGCGAAACGAACACACAAAAATGCCGCCCCGTGGGGCGGCATTCTTTTCAAACGTCAATTGACGGACGTAGGCGTGCCACCCTTGAATTAAAGGCGCCACCACCACTGGTTATGCTTGCGTATTCGGTTCGTGATCATGGGAAATATAGTGCCGCGTCGTCACGCAGGGTGTCAACGGCGTTATCGCCTGTCTTCCAAAAGGAATCGGGCCAACGCCGTTCAATTCGAGACATTCTTGATGTGGTGAAGATAGAGCGGGTCGAAGTCCCCCTCCTCTTTCAGGCGCTTCTCCTCCAGTATGGTCACCTTCCCTCGTTTCGCTTCGATCAGACCGTCCGCGCGCAGCGCCTGGAATACGCGATTCATGTGAACCGGAGTGATACCTATCGCGTCTGCCAGTTCGGCCTGCGTAATCGGCAGACGGAAAGAGTCATTATCGGCAAACCCTACCGCCTTCAGCCGTACCAATAGCTCGCAGAGCAGGTGAGCTACTCGCGGATAGGCGCCCCGCTGCCCGATATTAAGGATCCAGTCACGGTATATCGATGCATCGACCAGTGTCTCGCGCCAGAAGGCCGCGGTAAGACGGGGAGAACGTTCGCAGGCCTGCTTCAAGGCGTTATGCTGGATGAATCCGACCATGCTGGTACTGATCGATGCGATGCTCATGTCCATGACCTTGAGATGCAGGCTCTGCAGATCCGGCATGTCTCCAGGAACATGTACCGCCATGATCTGGCGCTTACCGTCCGAGGTCAGCTTGTAGACACAGGTAAATCCTTCCAGCAGCAGGCAGCTTCGAGAAGCATGCTCGCCGATGCGGACGATATCCTGCCCGGGCTTGAGCGACTCCACTTGCACCGGCAGGTCCTGGAGCACTTGCTTCTCATCGTCGGAAAGCCTGAAGATGCTCTCCAGTTTCCGAATCATCAGGTCGTTGGGAGAAAGACGATTGGTAAAATGAACGCCTGATAGCATGGATTCGCACCTTTGCTTCTCAAAGTCAAAGAAATGAAGCTGCTGCCTCAGTATCTCTGTTCATGTGATTAAAACGCCTGTCTCGTCCATGAAGTGTGGTTCACGCTTCGGGAGCTGGCTACTCGTCGACGCCATTTCCGTCGAGGCGTGTCAACAGTTCGTCGATATCGGGAAAGATGGGTTCGATCGCTAGCTGGCCAGACCTCAAGGGGCCCAGGCGGATACAGAGAAACTGCCAGAAGACCAGCCCGTAGCGGCTCATGTAATGGCCGACTCGGGATTGCAGGGGAACGCCCTCCCCCTTTGCGAGCCGCTGAGCCAGAAAAGGAATGATCACGTCCTGGAGACGTTCGAAAGCCTTCATATCGGTCGAGGCTTCTGCCGTCAGGCCGGGCAAGGCCGGCACCAACGCCTCCCAGCGTTGCCGTGACGAACCTGCCGGCCTGATCGCGACATCGAAAATGAACTCTCGCATACAGCCCCCGCAATGCGCTTGGCTACTCAAGGTCAACCGCTGGCTCATCGCGGCGAATCACTGCATTGTGTGAGTCGCTCGACGTGGCAAAGAGAGAAGTACCTGCAGATAATTAGGCTAATTCATCGCCGTAACCGAGCCTGGCAGGCCACTGCATTGCGTAGTGCCAGCGCTATCGCTCGAACGCGTTCCAGCCGGATGCTCCGGCTCGATGGAATGATGACAAGGACAGATGTTCGGATACGAAAAAGCCGCTTCGGCATATCAAGCTCGAAGCGGCTAATTCGAGAGGAATTCTTGGTGGAGCCTAGCGGGATCGAACCGCTGACCTCAACACTGCCAGTGTTGCGCTCTCCCAGCTGAGCTAAGGCCCCAAATGACTGCTGCCCCGGAGGACGCGACGCACTATAAAAGCTCGACAGATCAAGGTCAACCCCTGATAGACAACGCATAAGCAAATTCATTGTCGAACAGACCGATCGGAGCGATTTCCCAAGTACAAATCTCGATATCGAACAGGAAGTATTTGGTCCGATAACATGTCACACTACGTAACAGAGGAACGGGAAACGACTCGCGGCAACGGCGCCGGTTTCACGATTTGCTCACATCCCCGCTTTCGTGAAGAAGCCAACATCGGCGCGTTATAACGATAAAGGCCCGAGGCGTTCCATTGCGCCGATTGTCTGCACATTTGCCACAGGCAGGGTTTCAAGGACAGCAGGAATCCAGGAGTTATCTTGATCAAGGTATTGGTAGCCGACGATCACCATCTGGTGCGCACGAGTATCGCTCGCGTATTGGACAGCGAGCCCGACATCGAGGTCATTGCCGAAGCCGACAGCGGGGAGGCTGCATGGCAAGGCTGCCGGGATCATTTGCCGGACATCGCGATGATCGACATCCGCATGCCGGGAATCGGGGGCCTGGAAACCATCCTGAAGCTTCTCAAGGCGCCATCCGGCATTCGAATCGTTGCGCTGACGGGACAGGTTGACGAGGGAACGGCGCAACGCCTGATCAACGCCGGCGTGGCGGGGTTCATCAGCAAGGGGACCGAGCTGGATCTGATGATCGACGCGGTACGCCGAATAGCGGATGGCGAGCGCTTCATCAGCGCCGACATTGCCCAACGCGTCGTGCTGGCCCGAAGCGAAGGCCGCCACAATCCGTTCGACCAGCTCTCGCACCGGGAACTGCAGATCGCGACGATGATCATCCACTGCTACAAGGTGAGCCGCATTTCGGAGCAGCTCGCGCTCAGTCCGAAGACCGTGAATACCTACCGCTACCGAATCTTCGACAAGTTGCAGGTACAGTCCGATGTCGAGCTGACTCATCTCGGTCTACGGCACGGTTTACTGGGCAGTCTCGAACCTCGGACCTGAACTTCGGCCATGACGCGATGGGCTCGGTGGAAATGTTCGATCCTCGCAGTGCCCGCCCGGGTTTTTGATATACTGCGAGGATGAGTGAATCCTCGATCGATACCCCATCGCGCTTCGACGCCAAGCATTTCCTGAAGTCGGTCTCGGAGTCCCCGGGCGTGTACCGCATGCTCGACGAGCAGGCCAACGTGCTCTACGTCGGCAAGGCCAAGCGACTCAAGCCACGACTGGCCAGCTACTTCCGTGGCGCACTGAACGCCAAGACCCAGGCGCTGGTCGCCCGGATTCATGACATTCAAGTCACGATTACCCGTAGCGAAACCGAAGCGCTGCTGCTCGAGCAGACCTTGATCAAGGAGTTGCGGCCCCCTTACAACATCCTGCTTCGCGACGACAAATCGTACCCCTATGTCTTCGTCACCGATCGGCACCCTTACCCCGCGCTCGAGTTCAAGCGTGTTCGGCAGAAGCGTCGCGACGGCCGTTACCTGGGCCCCTACCCCAGCTCCACCGCGGTGCGCGAGAGCCTTTCGCTGATGCAGAAGATCTTTCGCATCCGCAACTGCGAAGACAGCGTGTTCGCCCATCGCCAGCGACCCTGCCTGCAGTACCAGATCAAGCGCTGCAGCGCGCCCTGCGTCGACTACATCAGCGAAGCCGACTACCGCCAGGATGTAGAGCACGCCGTGATGTGCCTCGAGGGGCGCAGCGAGCAGGTCACGCAGCAGTTGACTGCCAGCATGGAGCGCGCGAGCGATTCCCTCGATTTCGAGGAAGCCGCCCGGCTGCGGGATCAGGTTCAGCAACTGCGGAGACTGCAGGAGAAGCAGTACGTCGACAACACCGATGGCGACGCCGATGTCTTTGCGCTGGCGGAGCAACCGGGCGGGTTGTGCATCAGCGTACTGGCCATTCGTCAGGGGCGCATGCTGGGCGCGCGGCACCATCAACCCGATAACGGTCTGGATCTTGGCGCCAGCGAACTGCTGAGCGAGTTCGTCAGCCAGTTCTATCTCGGCCAGTCCAAGGAGATCCCGCTCGAGATCATCGCTTCGCATCCGATGACGGACAGCGAACTCCTCCAGTCGGCATTGAGCGAGCACGCCGGCCGCCGGGTCCGGGTGACGTCGCAAGTCCGCGGCCATCGTGCCCAGTGGCGTCGACTGGCGATCACCAACGCCGAGCAGCATCTGGCCACCCAGCTCGCCAACCGCAGTCAGCTGGGCAAGCGCTTCGAATCTCTGCGAGCAGCCCTGGACATGCCGACGGCGCCCGCGCGGCTGGAGTGTTTCGATATCAGCCACAGCCATGGCGAAGCAACAGTGGCTTCCTGCGTCGTGTTCGACCAGAACGGCCCGGCCAAGTCCGACTATCGGCGCTTCAATATCGAGGGCGTGGCCGCCGGTGACGATTACGCGGCCATGCGACAGGCGCTGTCCCGCCGTTTCAAACGACTGCAGAAAGGCGAAGGCAAACTGCCCGATATCCTGATCGTCGACGGCGGCAAGGGCCAGTTGAACATGGCCCGGGAAGTTCTGGTCGAACTGGAAGTCGTCGGCGTTGCGCTGATCGGTGTCGCCAAGGGCACGACACGAAAGGCCGGCCTGGAGACGCTGTTCATCGAAACCGTGGACCGCACGCTGAATCTCGACACCAGCTCGCCGGGACTGCATCTGATCCAGCATATACGCGACGAAGCCCACCGCTTCGCGATCACCGGCCACCGCCAGCGCCGCGACAAGCAGCGCCGAACGTCTTCATTGCAGGATATTCCCGGCGTCGGGCCGAAACGTCGCCGAGAACTGTTACGCTTCTTCGGTGGTCTGCAGGGCGTGCGCAAGGCAACCCGAGACGATCTTTCCCGCGTTCCCGGGATCAATGAACAGATGGCGGCTACCATTCATCAGGCGCTCCATGGATGAGCGTAAGCAGCAGGCGTAAAATGCCCGACTTTCAACCCCCAGTAAGGACGCTAGCGGCACGATGAACATTCCCAACATGCTCACTCTGGCAAGAATCGTGTTCATCCCGCTCATGGTGGTGCTGTTCTATCTCCCCTACGCCTGGAGCCTCCCGCTGACCGCAGCGCTTTTCGGGCTGGCCGCGATCACCGACTGGCTGGATGGCTACCTGGCCAGACGCTGGAACCAGAGCACTCCCTTCGGCGCCTTTCTCGACCCCGTGGCGGACAAGGTCATGGTTGCCGTCGCCCTGGCATTATTGATAGAGCGCTACGAGGCGATTTGGCTGACACTTCCAGCCTTGGTCATCATAGGCCGCGAGATCGTGATCTCCGCGCTACGTGAATGGATGGCCGAGATAGGTCAGCGCAAGCGCGTCGCCGTCTCCTGGATCGGCAAGTCCAAGACGACGCTGCAGATGATTTCTCTGCTGCTGCTGCTGGGCTTTCCTCCCGGTTCCCCGATCGCCGATCTCGCCATCGCTCTGCTCTACGCCGCGGCCGGCCTGACGCTGTGGTCGATGATCCAGTATCTCAAGGCGGCCTGGCCGGAATTGACTCGCTCGCTGTGACTAAAAATTGCCATAAGCGTTTGACACTTACGAAGTTATCCTTATAATGCGACGGCGTGTTCAGCGGGAATAGCTCAGTGGTAGAGCATCGCCTTGCCAAGGCGAGGGTCGGGAGTTCGAATCTCCTTTCCCGCTCCAAAACACGATTTTCGATCCTACTGAATTGACGCAGGTTGTACTGGCCAGACCAGTTCGAGCAGCAGTCCTTGGTAAATCGATGAAAGGCTGGATGGCAGAGTGGTTATGCAGCGGACTGCAACTCCGTGTACGCCGGTTCGATTCCGACTCCAGCCTCCACTTCTTCTCAGCATCGAATCACGCAGGTTCGATCGCTTCCTAGGTCACCGGCGCCTTGCCTTTCAAAAGGCCACCGGATAGTTTGACCGAATGTCGTTGGCCCGGATGGCGAAATTGGTAGACGCAAGGGACTTAAAATCCCTCGACCGTTAGGTCGTGTCGGTTCAAGTCCGACTCCGGGCACCATTTTCCTGACCATTGACGTTTCCTGCTTCCATATCGATCGCTTACGCAGACCGAATACCAGCTGTGTGATACCTCTTTTCCGTCTTTCCGGGATGACGCATTCTCCAGGCAATACCGCGGTCCACCACGACGAGAAGCCACGGCGGACAAGCGGTTTTCGAAGACAGTCAGTTGAACATTCGATGCGGAATCGGCGAGAAAAAGCGACCCGTCGCACACGAGGATGGTTGCCATGTGCGCCGGGTCGAAGCAGTCGCAGGGAAGCGACACAAAGTGGTAGGCGAATTCGGCCAGAAGACGCCGAAAAACATACCCGGCTACTGGCGCTCATGCGCGCACCAGACCGTTGGATGAATACTCTATCGGCAGATAGCCATGCGACTTTAGCCCGCCCCTTGCATTCGTCTCGAGTCATGCGACCTGCTCGAAAATATGCGACACTCTCGCGCCCTGTGGTCCGCCGGATCACTCGTCTCGCTATTCGGATCCCGCTGCCAAGACATCCTGCCAACTCGACCTCGATGCCATGACTGACCTTCAAACCAATACCACAGCGCCACAGCTCGACCGCACCTTCTCCGTCGCCCCGATGATGGATTGGACGACCCGCGATTACCGCGCGCTGGCGAGATGCCTCACGCGGCGTGCGCTGCTGTACACGGAAATGGTGACTACGGGCGCGATCCTGCACGGCTCGCCGCGAGAGCGTTTTCTGGGCTACAGCGCCGTCGAACATCCGCTGGCGCTGCAACTGGGGGGCAGCGATCCCGGGGAATTGGCCGAATGCGCGGCTATCGCCGAGGCGTGGGGCTACGACGAGGTCAACCTGAACGTGGGCTGTCCCAGCGATCGGGTCCAGAACAACCTCATCGGCGCCTGCCTGATGGGCTATCCCGACAAGGTTGCCGATGCGGTGGCGGCGATGCGTGGCGCGGTATCGATCCCGGTCACGGTGAAGTGTCGTATCGGCATCGACGACCAGGACGAGGATGCCGATCTCGAGCGCTTCATCGAGCGGGTGGCAGCCGCCGGCTGCGATACCTTCATCGTGCATGCCCGCAAGGCCTGGCTGCAGGGGCTCTCCCCCAAGGAGAACCGGGACGTGCCGCCGCTGAACTACGAACGGGTCTATCGCCTCAAGGCCGCCCACCCCGAGCTGCATATTGGCATCAACGGCGGCATCAAGACGCTGGAGGCGTGCCGGGCGCATCTGGAGGCCGGCGTAGATAGCGTGATGGTCGGTCGCGAGGCGTATCAGAACCCCTGGCTGCTGGCCGAAGTCGATAGCCAGCTCTATGGTCAGACGCCGCCAGCATCCAGCCGCCACGACGTGGCACGCGCCTTCCGTCCCTACGTGATCGAGCGGCTCGCCGAGGGCGCCAGGCTCAACCACGTGACCCGGCATCTACTGGGGCTGTTCCAGGGCTGCGCGGGCGGAAGACGCTTCCGTCGTCACCTATCGGAGCATGCCCATCGGGAAGGTGCCGGCATCAGCGTCTACGACGATGCCGTCGGCCTGATAGACGAAAGCCGGCTGGCACAGACGGCCTAGCTGCCGCAGGAAAATGGCCCGCAAGGAACGGACCAAAGACAGGGCACCGCTCGCCGACTTTTCGTACCAACCTAGAAGCCGGTCGTCTCGTAGCGCGACTGGAAATTCTCCACCATGTTCTCGACGTCATCGATTTCCTGATAGCGGGCAACGTGAAGCAGCGCCTCGCCTTCGTTGACCAGTGGCAGGTTGCTCATCCCGATGACGATACCATCGGCACTTGCGACGATCGGCGCTTCATCGTTGCCGAATGGATCGGCGACCACGCCCAGTACCTGCTGCTTGGCGACCCGCACACCCAACCTCACGCGCGGTCTGAAAATGCCGTCGATCGGCGCCCGCGCCCAGCTGGAACCGTTGGCGATCTCGGCCGCCGGCGGCGCCCGTCGCCGGCTGTCTGCCGGCAGCATGCCGATCAGCCGCATGACACGCCGGATCCCTCTGACGCCGGGCGCTATCGCCCACTCATCGAATCTCAGCGCCTCGCCGGCCTCGTAGGTCAGCACCGGCACGCCGCGATTCTGGGCATACTCGCGCAGGCTCCCCTCGCGCAGCTCGGCATTCAGGATCACCGGCACCCCGAACGCCTCGGCCATGGCCTGGGTTTCCCGATTCTGACGCAGCTGGGATCGGATCTGCGGCAGGTTGGTACGGTGAATGGCCCCGGTATGCAGGTCGATGATATGCGTGGCCCGATCGACCATCTCCTCGCGCAGCAGCGCCGCGATTCGTGAACCCAGAGACCCGCTCTCGCTCCCCGGAAAGCAGCGGTTGAGATCGCGCCGATCCGGCAGGTAGCGCGACTGCTGCACGAAGCCGAAGACGTTGACGACCGGAACGGCGATCAGCGTTCCGCGAAGCCTCGACAGGTTCGGCAACTTCAACAGTCGACGGACGATCTCGACACCATTGAGCTCGTCGCCATGAATGGCACTGCAAACCAGCAGCACCGGCCCGGGCTGGCGCCCGTGAACCACTTCGACCGGAATATGCATCGGAGCATGCGTATAGAGCTTGGCGACCGGTACATCGATCTGGCGACGCGTACCGGGCTCGATTCGTTCGCCCGCAAGTGTGAAAGCTTCCTGCGCCATGACAACCCTTGGTAATTGAAGATCTTATGATCGTAAAGCCATCGCACGATCAAGGCGAGTCATGTTGCTGCCCGGCTTCCCGCCCGATAGGCGCGGCCCCTCCCCTCCTCCCCTCGATCCGAAAGCATTCGAAAGCGGATCACGGCTGCGCGAGGCACCGGCAACGAAGAAAGTCAGAACTCGGCATCGTCGGCCGGGCGATGGCGCCAGAGCCAGACGACATCGCGGCCGAAGGAGAGCAGCAGCAGCGTCGCCGCCAGAAGCGCAAATCCGGTCGCCCACGCCGGCTCGACGAAAGGCAGCAGACAGACCATCAACGTCGCCACCTGCCATACGCAAACCGTCTTGCGGAAATAGCTCTCGGGCAGCGCCCGATTGAGCCAGGGCGAGTACATCCCGGCGATCACGAACGCGTAACGAGCCAGGCCGATGACCAGCACCCACACGCCGACCTTCTCCAACGCGATCAGCGCCATACACAGCACGACGATGAAGAAGGCGTCCAGTTCCATGTCGAAACGGGCACCGAAAGCGCTCGATGAACCAGTGCGGCGCGCCACCCAGCCATCGATACCGTCGAGCGACAGCGCCAGCAAGCAGAGCGAAGCGATACCTTCGGCGTGGCGCTGGATGAAATCCGGATAGACCACCACGCCAGCGACGAACGCAATCAACGCGGCGCGCAGCAACGTGACGCGATTGGCCCAACCCAGGCCATGACGGGCGGCGGGCCAGACCCACAGCACGGCCGTCGCGATCGCCAAGTAAACGCCACCGGCGGTGAACCGCAGGCCCGACGGCGCGGAAAACGCCCACTGCACCCACTCGACCAGCAGCGCCACCAGAGCCAGGCCCGCCGCCATCTCCATCCAGCCCCGGACGGACCGAAATCGCCGTGAAGACGGAGTTGCCCGCATACGTGCCGATGAATGTCGCATCGCCGGTCTCTCCCTGGTTGCCATGATCGCCCCTCCTTCGCCACCTCATCCCGTCCAGGGACGCAGTAGTCAGGCATCGTTACGCACCTCGTACAAGTCTGGATGCACTTTGACCGATTTGCGAGAAACGACTTCCTGTCGGCTTCGTTACCGGAAGCGGACGGTGCCCTATCCGGCTCTGCACCATCCCGCGAAGTTCTGGGTAGAAAGCAGATATCCAACCCGGGTTCGATGACTCCTGCTTGCAGCTCCTTTATTGTACATTACTTGTACAATGCTAAATCGTCATACTCTGCCATACTGCCATTCAGAGCGACAGCAAGCCGGACATCCCGATCTGTATCAAGGAGCGGATATCTCAATGACGACGCCTTACGCCCATGCTTTCTGGTCGCTCGGCGACGGTACCGGCGAAATTCGCCAGGCCGAGCTGAGTGTCAGCGGCGATCTCATGGTAAGAACCTGCTACTCGGCCATCAGCCGTGGCAGCGAAACCTTGGTCTTCAAGGGCCAGGTACCGGTCAGCGAATACCAGCGAATGCGCGCGCCGTTCCAGAGCGGCGAGTTTCCGGGGCCGGTCAAATACGGCTACTCCAACGTCGGCGTCGTCGAGCAGGGAGCCCACGACTGGCACGGCCGATACGTCTACTGCCTGCATCCACACCAGACCCACTACCGCGTGGGTGCCGACGATGTCGTTCCGCTGCCGCCGGACGTGCCTCCCCAACGCGCAATTCTCGGCGCCAACATGGAGACGGCGCTCAACGCCCTGTGGGATGCCGCCCCGGGAATCGGCGACCGAATCAGCGTCGTCGGCGCTGGCGTGGTCGGCGCCCTGGTGGCCTGGCTTTGCGCCCGCCTGCCCGGTGCCCACGTCCAGTTGATCGATATCGACGAGCGCAAGCGTTTCTTGGGGGAGGCGCTGAGCGTCGACTTTCATACCCCGGAAACGGCCGCCGCCGAGCAGGATCTGGTCATCCACGCCAGCGCCTCGGATGGCGGCCTGCAGACCGCCCTCTCGCTGGCCGGGTTCGAGGCGACCGTGCTCGAGATGAGCTGGTACGGCAGTCGCGAAGTGAATCTGCCGCTCGGCGAGGCGTTTCACGCGCGCCGCCTGACGCTGCGGTCGAGCCAGGTCGGCAGCGTTTCCCCGGGGCATCGCCCGCGCTGGGATCACAAGCGGCGGCTCTCGCTCGCCCTGTCGCTGCTCAACCACGACTGCCTGGACGTGCTGATCAGCGGCGAAAGCCACTTCCGGGATCTGCCCGAGACATTGAAACGGCTGAGCCAGTCCGACGACGATACGCTCTGTCAGCGCATCCGCTACGGCTGAAGCCGCGTAACCGCCTTGGCACCGGCAGTATAAGAATGACCTAGTGAAGAATGACCGGCGGCGAGGATCGAATCACCACGGGCTCATGCACCAAGGGCTCGTGTATCAAAGGCACACACATCAAAAGGCACATGCCTCAAAGGACTCATGCCTCAAGGAGCGAAAGGAATGTTCAGCCTGACCGTCCGCGATCACATGATGATCGCTCACAGCTTCCACAGCGAAACCTTCGGCCCGGCACAGAAACTGCACGGCGCGACGTACGTGGTCGATGTCACCTTCAAGCGCCCCGAGCTGGATCATGACGATCTCGTCGTCGACATCGGCCTCGCCAGCGAGACCCTGAAGCGCATTCTCGGCGAGTTCACGCTGAACAATCTCGACGAGATCGAGGAGTTCAAGGGCCGCAATACCACCACCGAATTCATGGCCCGGGTCGTTTTCGACCGCCTGTCCCACGCCATTCGAGAAGGCGCCCTGGGCGATGGCGGCCGCCACCTTACCGCCATGACCGTCACGCTCCATGAATCCCACATCGCCTGGGCAAGTTACGAAGGGGGCCTATGAGCGACTTCACGCTTATCGTTGCCGGCGACCCCGGCCAGCTGACCGGCGGCTACGTCTACGACGCACGAATCGTCGAAGCCCTGCGCGCCAGCGGCTGGAAGATCGATGTCGTCGGGCTCGACGGGCGCTTCCCGGAGCCGGATGCCGTCGCCTCCCATGCCCTGGACAGTGCCTTGACCGCCCTGCCCGACGGCAGCCAGGCCGTGATCGACGGGCTCGCCATGGGCGGCCTGCAGGCGATCGTCGAGCGTCACGCCTCGCGTCTGGCGATCACGGCACTGGTCCATCACCCGCTCGCCGACGAAACCGGTCTGGGGGCGCCCGAGCAGCAACGTTTTCGTATCAGCGAAACCCGCGCTCTGGCCGCCGTCGGCCACGTGATCGTCACCAGTGTCTACACCGCCCGCCGTCTGGCCGACTTCGCCGTACCGGCGGAGAAGATCGCCGTCATCGAACCCGGCGTCGAGCTCGGCCAGCTGGCGAGCGGCGACGGCAGCGGAACGCCTCGCCTGCTCTGCATCGCCACGATCACCCCGCGCAAGGGCCAGGATCTGCTGGTCGAGGCGCTGTCGGGCCTCACATCTCTGCCGTGGCAGTGCGATCTGATCGGCGCCCTCGATCGAGCCGACGCCTACGTCGACGAGGTGCGCAAGGCCATCGATGCACATCAGTTGAACGAGCGCATTCGGCTGCTGGGCTCCCAACCCACCGATCGTCTGACAGAGCATTATCGGCAGGCCGACCTGTTCGTGCTGCCGTCACACTATGAAGGCTACGGCATGGTGATTACCGAAGCCCTCGCCCATGGTCTTCCCGTCGTTACCACCACGGGCGGCGCCCTCGCCCACACGCTGCCGGACGCAGCCGGTATCAAGGTCCCGCCGGGAGACGTGACCGCACTTCGCGACGCGCTGAAACGCATGCTTGAAGAGCCGGAAACCTATCGGCGCTATCAGACAGGTGCGCGGGAGATTCGCGACACGCTCGGCGACTGGAACCGTGCCGCCGAGGCCTTCGGTCAGGCGTTGAAACGCACCAGGGCCGCGGAGGCGACGCACTGATGTCGAAGCCGTCCACGCCCGCCGCCGACGCCCTGTTCAGCGATGCCTTGTTCAGCGATCAATGGCTGACACTGCGCGAGCCCGCCGATCATCTGGCGCGCGACGCCCAGCTCGCCCACGCCGCGGATCGCTGGCTGACGCAGCGCGCCACCCCGGCCCGACCGCTCGAGGCCCGACCGCTCGAGGCTCGGCCATTCGAGACGCGGCGCACGCTGGTCGATCTGGGGTGCGGCAGCGGTTCGAATCCGCGCTACCTGGCGCCAAGACTTCACGGCGCCCAGCACTGGCGTCTGATCGATCACGATGCAGCACTGCTGGCCCAGGCCCGACTGCGCTGCGAGCCGTTGACCAGCGCCGACGGCCAGCCGATTCACCTGGAGACCCGCAATCTGAGCCTCGCCGATGCCTGGAAGCACGGCCTGCAGGGTGCGGACCTGGTTACCGCCTCGGCGCTGTTCGACCTGCTGACAGCCGCCGATATCGAAGCGCTGGCCGATGCCTGCCGGGCCAACGATTGCGCCGTACTGTTCGCGCTCAGCGTCGACGGCCAGATCCGCTTTCACGACCCCAGCGGCACCCCGCTGTCCAGCGACGACGACCGATTCATGCTGGCGGCACTGCAGGCGCATCAGCAGCGCGACAAGGGCGGCGGTCCCGCCATGGGCACTCAGGCGCCGCGCCATCTCCGCGAGAGCTTCCATCGTCGTGGCTACCACATCCGCGAGGCCACGACGCCCTGGCGTCTCGGGTCGGAATCGCTGGCCCTCGCCGAGGCCCTGCTGGCCGGCTGGCGCACCGCCCTCCACGAGCAACTGCCGCAGCAGCGCAGCCGCGTCGACCGCTGGCACGCCCAGCGGCTGGAGGGGCTGATGCGTGAAAAACTGACGGTGACGGTCGGGCATCGGGACCTGTTCGCCACACCCATCGCGAACGCCGTCCCGGGAGCGCCAGAGTGAACCGTTGGTTATCGCCTGCGCTGCGCCTGGCCGTGACGCTGGCGCTGCTGGGGATGCTCGCCTGGCAACTGGATATCGACCGGTTGCTGGCGCGACTCGGTGACCTGTCGCCGGGCTGGGTTCTGCTGGCCGTGCTGATCGGCCTTCCCCAGGTCGTGCTGTCGGCCTGGCGCTGGCGCATGACGGCTCACCAGGTCGGGATCGCGCTGCCGTGGCCGACCGCCATCCGCGAATACTATCTGGCAACTTTTCTCAATCAGGTCTTGCCGGGCGGGGTGATGGGCGACGCGGCGCGTGCCTGGCGTCACGGCAGCGCCCGTGAACGGCCGGGAGCCCACGCCAGTACGCCATCCGGGGCAGCAATCCGTGCCGTCATCATCGAACGTGCCTCCGGACAGCTCGCGCTGCTGCTGGTCGCGGTCGCCGCCATTCTGCTCTCGCCGGCGCTGCGCGTCGGCATCGCCGGACTGTGGACAGCGCACCGGGAAGCAGGGTCGTGGATCATGCTGGCGATTCTGCTGCTGTGCGCCATCGCCACCCAATGGCTGCGCCATCGGCCCTGGGCCCCCTTGGCAAGCTTCGGCCGGGATGCCAGGCGGGCGCTGCTGGCGCTCTCCGTCTGGCCGGCACAGTTGATCGGCTCGCTGCTGATCGTCGCCACCTACGTGGCGGTATTTCTCTGCGCCGCCCAGGCGCTGGGACTGCCGCGATCGGTGCCGGAACTGCTGCCGTTGATCCCGCCACTACTGATGGCGATGGCGATTCCGCTGACCGTCGCCGGCTGGGGGTTGCGGGAAGGCGCCGCCGCCGTGATCTGGCCATTGGCCGGCCTGCCGGCACAGGAAGGCGTGGCACTGTCGGTGACCTACGGCCTGCTGATTCTCGCCGCCAGCCTGCCAGGCCTGGCGGTGCTACTGTGGGGTCGCCGGTCGAACCGGCAGGCCACGCGGCTGGTTCGAACGCCCGCGCGGGGCGAGTCCGCTCCGGGAGGGCACCCCGGATGACATCTCGATCACGTCACGCCGCGATCACGCAGATCCAGATCGAACAACATGTCCTGGCCCAGGCAGAAGTGCCGGCAAGCCGGCCGCAGCGCCCCGTCCAGCGTCTCGATTTCCGGCAGCGTCAGCGCCGGACGGCCGGAGCCGATCAGCATGGGCGCGACCACGCTGTGCATTCGGTCGAGGCAGTCCGCTTCGAGAAAGCGCGAGATCGTCAGCCCGCCGCCCTCGATCAGGATCCGGCGATGGCCATGTTCGGCCAGCAGCGAGATGACCTGCACGGGATCGATACCCGCCGACCCCGGCGTCACCGACTTGACGCTGACATGATCGGCGCCACCGTGACCGGCAACGCCTTCGCCGACGAGATGCCAGGTCGGCGCCGCCGGCCGCCGAAACACGCCGCGCTCGGCAGGGACCCGGCCTCGCGGGTCGAGCACCACGCGCAGCGGGTTGTCGCCCTCGACATGGCGCACGGTCAGTTGCGGGTCGTCGGCATCCACCGTGCCGGCGCCTACCACCACGGCGTCGACCAGCGCCCGCATCCGGTGGAGATGAACCAGGCTCTGCGCACCGGTGACGTAGTGGGAAGCCCCGCTTACCGTCGCGATTCGGCCGTCGAGGCTCTGGCCGATCTGCGCGATGACACGCGGGCCACGAGTGATGTCCGCCATGCACCACGGCAGCCAGATCGACAGCAGTTGCGCGGCCTCCTCGTCGACCTCGTGGGTACAGCGCCAATCGCCCCGGGCATCGATATCGAGCCGGTAGCGCCCATCGATGATAGCTCCCTCGAAGACGCCGTCACGGTTCAGATCCGCCGCATGACGAATCCAATTCCAGGCCTGCGGAGTATGTACAGGAGGAGCAGGAGGAGTACGAGAAGAGGAAGTACGAGAAGAAAAAGTCATGGTCATTCCTTGGCCAGACGGCACCACAGCGTAGCAAAGATCGCCCCTCGGGCGGAGGCGGCTCGATGAGGAATGCCAAGGCCGCCAACGACACGCACCTTCGATCATGGATGACGATCACGGCTCTCGATCATGCAGAGACGGATCATGGATGACAGGATAAGGAGACGAGCATGCGACAGGTAGAACGCGCGATTTTCGATCTGCGACGTGGCCTTCCGGTTCTCGTACGCGCCAGCCATGGCGACGTGATGGTTCACCCGCTCGAGGGCTGCGACGACGAAGCCCTGGCAGCCCTGCACGCCTTCAGCGGCAATCAGCCCGCGCTGGCACTGACCCGGCACCGCCTCTCGCGGCTGGGCATCGACTTCGAGCCCAGGGTCGGGCTGGTACCGATCGACCCCGCCGACCGGGCGAACGAGGTCATTGCCTGGGCCAGTGCGGAGGAGCAGCGCTTCTCGCTGGAGAACCGGCCGCTGACCGCCAACGACGGCAGCGTGGCGGCGCTGGACCTGATGCGCATCGGCCTGCTCATCCCCGCCGCGATCGTCGCCAGCGTCAGCGATGGCAAGCGCGCCCAGGTGGAAGCCCTCGTCGCCGAAGGCACCGTGCTGGCCGTCGCTGCCGAGCAGATCGCTGCCTATTCGGAAACGCGATCGCATTTCCTCAAGCGCACCAGCGACGCGGAAATCCCGCTGTCCCACGCCGAACGCGCCAGATTCGTGATGTTCCGCGAGGCCGACGGCATGCGCGAACACATCGCCATCATCATCGGCAAACCCGAGGAGTGGAACGACGCCGTGCCGGTACGGTTGCACTCCGCCTGCCTGACCGGCGATCTCTTCGGCAGCCTGCGCTGCGACTGCGGCGAACAGCTCCGCGAGAGCGTGCGCACCATCGACGAACGCGGCGGCGGCGTGCTGCTCTATCTCGCCCAGGAAGGGCGCGGCATCGGCCTGGCCAACAAGTTGCGCGCCTATACGCTGCAGGACGGCGGGCTGGATACGGTGGACGCCGACCAGGTGCTCGGATTCGGCGAGGACGAGCGTACCTACGGCGTGGCGCTGGAGATGCTGGAACAGCTCGACATCACCCGCATCGAGCTGTTGACCAACAATCCGGAGAAGATCGCCGCCATGGACCAGGGCGGCGTCGAGGTCGTCAACCGCCGCGGTGTCTACGGCAAGCTGACCAAGCAGAACCGGCGCTACCTGGACGCCAAGGCCAAGCGCGCCGGCCACTGGCTGGAAGAGGTGCTCAACGAGGGCGAAAGCGGGCCGGTGACGCCGCTCAAGCGCCCCATGGCCCGCTGACAGGCGCCTCGGACGAAGACCGACGTCCGGGCGACGCCGATCTTCAGGCATCGCCCGGATCCCGACCGCGCAGCGTGGCCAGGTCGAAGCGCCCCGCTTCCTCGATCACCCCCGCCAGGCGGGCGCCGAAATGCTCGACCAGTCGCTGCCCGATGTCGGCATCGGCCAGCGTCGCGTTGCCGGTGACACCGCTCGGGTGCAGATCCTGGGCCATCCAGGCGTAGCCGGCATCGCCTTCAGGGCCTAGCGTGGAGCCGGCCTGCTCGCGAAGACGGCCTTCGGAGACGGCATCCGCCAGATGATCGAGACGAACCTTGTGGGGCGCGAGGTGCAGCATCATCGACGTTTCCAGCGCGCCACCGTGCAAGCCATGACGCAGCTCCTCGGCGGGCAGCGCCTGCTCCGGGGGCGCGAAGCGAAAGTAGTTGGCCTTGACCACCAGCATGCCATGGGCGGCGCGCAGCTTGAGTGCCGCCAGATCGATGACCGCCTTGTTGCCGCCGTGGCTGTTGAACAGCACCAGACGCTGGATGCCGGCCCGATGCACCGCCTCGCCCAGCGCCTCGATCACAGCCATCGCCGTCTCCGGCATCAGGCTCAGCGTTCCCGCGAAATCGGTATGCTCCAGACTCGAACCCAGCGCCAGCGGTGGCAGCGCGATCACGCCCCGGGTCGGCTCGAGCTGCCCCGCTGCTGCCGCGAGCAGCCCCAGCCCGATATCTAGATCGGTCGAGAGCGGCAGATGCGCGCCGTGCTGCTCGATCGCCGCCAGCGGCAACACCGCCACCGTCGTCTCGTCGACCAGTCCGGCAAGCTCGGTGCTGGTCAGATTCTGCCACTGATGAAGACTCATGCTTCCCTCCCTGACGAATCGGTTGCGATGGATACCGCCGACGTCTTCAGCAACCGCTCCGCGATTGCACTGTCCCTGACCACCCGTCGCGCCACGGCGTCGCGCAGCATCCGCTCGTCGTTGCCACCGCGGGGCTGAGTCTTGGCCAAGGCCAGCGTCAACCGCGAGCGCGCTCGGGTGATGCCGGTGTAGATCAGCTCCCGCGTGACGATGGGGTTGGCCCGCGCCGGCAGCGCGAACAGCACATGCTCGAATTCCGAACCCTGCGACTTGTGGACGGTCATGGCGAAGGCGGTCGCCGCCGCATCGAGCCGCGACGGCAGCACCTGACGCACGCCGTCGCCCTGCGGGAAGCAGACCCGCAGCCGCCCTCCCTCGTCGGGCAGCGTCAGCCCCAGATCGCCATTGTAGAGCCCGAGCTGCGGGTCGTTGTGCGTCACCATCACCGGGCGCCCGGCGAACCAGCCGTCGGTGCGCGAGATCCAGCCCTGCTGCCACAGCGCCCGCGCGATCCGCTCGTTCAACCCCTCGACGCCCCACGGCCCGCGTCGCAGCGCGCACAGCACCTGAAAGCGGCTCTGCAGCGCGAGGATCGCTGACGGCGAAGCCCCGGTCCGCAGCGCTTCGAACAGCTCCCGGTAACCTGACACCACTGCCCGCTCGAACGCCGTGGCGTCGATATCCAACGTCGCCAGATCCTGGAAACCGTCTTTCAACACCTGGACAAAGCCGCGACCGTCGCCGGCATTGGCGGCTCTGGCGAGCGCTCCGATGCCGCTGTCCGCCCGGAAGCGAAAGCTCTTGCGCAGCATGGCGACGTGGTCCGCCAGCGGCTTGGTCTCGGCGGCGGCGGGCAGCGGCTCGCCGGCCACCGCCTGCAGATAGTCACGCAGGGACTCGGAATATCCCGTGCCGTCGCCGACGCCGGCGCCCGCGCACAGATCGCCCAGGACCGAACCCGCCTCCACCGAGGCCAGCTGGTCCTTGTCGCCGAGCAGAATCAGTCGGGCGTCCGCCGGCATCGCCTCGAGCAGCGCCGCCATCATCTCCAGGTCGACCATCGAGGCCTCGTCCACCACCAGCAGATCCAGGCTCAACGGCGCCTCGGCGTGATGGCGAAAATGGCGCGTGTCCGGACGCGCCCCCAGCAGGCGGTGAAGCGTCTGCGCCTCCTGCGGAATCGCGTCGCGCACGGCCGCCGGCACCGCCAGGCGCCCGACCGCCCCGGCGATCGACTCGGACAAGCGGGCTGCCGCCTTGCCGGTGGGTGCCGCCAGCCGGATACGCAGCGCCTCGCCGTCCCGCGCCAGCGACTGCTGCTGCAGCAGCGCCAGCAGTCGCGTCACGGTAGTGGTCTTGCCGGTGCCGGGGCCGCCGGAGATGATCGTCAACCGCTGGCGCAGCGCCAGTGCGCACGCCACGCGCTGCCAGTCAGGGTCGTCTCCCTCGCGCTGGTTGCCGGCGAACAGTGCCGCCAGCTGCTCCGCCAGTTCGTCGGCGACGGCCAGCGGCTGGCCCAGGCGCTGACGCAGGTGCGCCGCGACGCCGCTCTCGGCCTGCCAGTAGCGGCGCAGATAGAGTCGTTCGCCATCGAGCACCAGCGGCGTGGCGAGCCCCGAGGCCTCCCCGGCCAGCGCGACGATGGAGGACGCCGCCAGCACCGCCGCCCACCGCTGTGGCGTGACGCCCTCGAGCAGGGATTCCGGCAGCACCACGGCCTGCGCGGCGTCGTTCCTCTCCTCCAGCGGCGGCAACGACAGCGCGGAACGCGGCGCCTCCAGCACGCGGGATAGCGACAGGCAGACGTGACCGCGCCCCACCTGGTGGCTGGCGAGCGCGGCCGCCAGCCACAGCAACGGATCGTCGTCCGGATCGCGCTCGGCGAGAAAGATCGCGAAGTGGCGGTCGAGCTGGCGCAGCCAGCCGAGCTCCACCCACAGCGCCAGCGCCTCGAACAGCGCCTCTCGCGTCAGCGCCGGCTCGTCGACATCGAGCGCCAGGGTGAACTGATCCGCCTCGCGGGAATGCGGATCCGGCTGTCGGTCGGGTTTCTGCGACGAGGGTCGGCGGTTCATGAATGAGTCTCCCTGGACTGACGCAACAAGGCTCTCGCCGGCTCGGCGTCCCCTTCGAGCCAGGCATCCAGCGCCTCGATCAGCGCCCGGTCGGGGCGGCGATGGAACACCCCGGGGGCGACTTCGGACACCTCTTTGGGCGCATCTTCGGGTGCATCTTCGGGCGCGTCTTCGGGCGCCATGGAGAGCGGCGCCATGGAAAGCGACGGCTCGGCAAGCCCCCGAAGAAAGACATAGCAGGCACCGCCCACATGCCGGTCGTAGTCATAGTCCTCCAGCCGCGACTTGAGCAGGCGATGCAGCGCCAGCACGTAGAGCACGTACTGCAGGTCATAACGGTGATCCACCATCGCCGCGGCCAGCCGCTCGCCCTGATAATCCGCCGGATCGTCGCCCAGATGGTTGGACTTCCAGTCGAGCACGTACCAGCGCCCGCCCGCTTCGAAGGTCAGGTCGATATACCCCTTGAGCATGCCGTTGAGCTTGCGCGGCGCCAGCCGGGGCCGCAGTCCGGGCAACGGTTCGAGCCGGGTGACGAGCCGGTCCAGCGGTTCGCTCCACGCGTCCGAGGCCGGCAGCCAGAACTCCAGCTCGGTACGCCACGCCTCGAGCCGGTCGAGACGCACCGGGTGACCATCGACATGCATCAGCGGCAGCCGCAGCCGTTCGAGCAGCCAGGCGTGCAGCAGCGACGCCCAATCGGCGTCGAAGCCGCTCATCGCCAGGCGCCGTTCGATATCGCGGCGCAACGCCACGGCGTAGGCCGGGTCTTCCAGGCGATCGAAATCGAGCCTTTCCAGCAAGCCGTGCAGGAAGGTGCCCGGCCGCGGGCCTCGCGGGAAGTCGAGCAGCGAACGGATGCTGGGCCGCGGTACTGGATCGCGCTCGCGGCTGACCTCGATGTCCAGCGTCGCCGGCAAATCCTCGCTGGCTGCCGCCGCATCCTCTCCGCCGCCTTCGCCGTTCGTGTCGCGGTGCCACGCCTCCTCTCCCCGGTCGGTATCGCCCAGGGCCCGGCGCGCGTCGGCAATCAGCGAGGTATAGGAGGCGATCCACCAGTCGTCATCGATCTGCCCCCGAAAGACGCGTGCCGGCTTGGTCTGCGGTGCGAACGCATCGATTCGCAGCCGGTGAACCGGCGCCTCGGGCGGGGGCTCGATCGCCAGCCACCCGGCTTGCTGGCCTTCTTTCAACCGTCCCAGCAGCGCCGCGCCGTCGTCTTCCTTGTCGCTGCCCAGCAGCCGCCCCAGCGCCGTCTCGTGCAGGCAGCCGCTCTTGCCACGACCGCGGCCGACATGCGCCACGCCCAATCGGCAGGCGTAGGCGGCGCGGGTCAGGGCGACATAGAGCAGCCTTACATCCTCGTCGAGACGGGCCAGATCGGCCTCGCGCTGCTGGGCGTCGTCCGGCGACGCCACCATCACGCTGCCTTCGCCCTCCGGCGACTTCAACGCCAGCAGCCCGGTCTGGCGGTCCGGCTCCGCCGGGCGGTGCGAGCAGATGAACGGCAGCAGCACGATGGGATATTCGAGTCCCTTGGACTTGTGCACCGTGATCACCCGGACCAGATCCTCGTCACTCTCCAGACGCTGGCTGAGCGCCTGGCTGTCCAGCGTCTCGACGCCTTCCTGCAACGCGCGATGCCACCAGCGCAGCAGCGCCTGCTCACCGTCGAGCCGCTGCTGGGCGTTCTGCGCCAGTTCGCCGAGATGCAGCAGATCGGTCAGCGCCCGCTCGCCGTCGGTACGCTGGGCAAGCCGCTCGGCGATACGGAAGTCCCGCATGACGGTGCGTAGCATGGGCAGCACGCCGCGCCGCTGCCACTGGCGGTGGTAGTCGCTGAAGCGCTCGACCTCGCGCTCCCACGCCAGTTCGTCGGCCAGCAGCGGCTCCAGCGCCCGGGGCGAGTCGTTGAGGAGCTTGGTCGCCAGCGCCGCCTTGAGCCTGGCGTCCTGACGCGGCTGGGCCACGGCTTCGAACAGCTGCAGCAGCTCGAACGCCTGGGGCGTATCGAACACGCTCGAGCGCTCGCTCAGGTAGACGCTGCGGATACCGCCTTCGGCGAGCGCCGCGCGAACCTTGAGCGCCTCGCCGCCATGGCGGACCAGAATGGCAATGTCGGCGGGCTGCACCGGGCGCTCGCCCTTCGCCCCCTCGAACCGCCATGCGCCTTCCAGCAGCCGCTGCACCTCCGCCCGCGTCGCCGCCGCCATCACGTTCTGGTATTCACCGCGGGAATGGCGCTCGGTATCCGGCCACCAGACGCCCAGCGCCGCTACCGGCTGGCCGCCCCGGTCGACCAGCCGCGTCGACTTGGGGTTCGACTCGACGGCGACGAACGGAATCTCGTCGCTGCCGAAGGGTTGCGGATGACCCCGGAACAGCGCATTGGTGGCCTCGACCATGGCCTGGGTCGAGCGGAAATTGCGCATCAGCGTGAAGCGACTCGGCGTCGCCCGGCGCGCGCGCAGGTAGGTATGGATATCGGCCCCGCGAAAGGCGTAGATCGCCTGCTTGGGGTCGCCGATCATTAAAAGCGCTGTCGTGGCCGGATCGCTCTCCGGCGCACGGTAGATGTTCGAGAAGATCCGATACTGGACCGGATCGGTATCCTGAAATTCGTCGATCAGCGCCACCGGCAGCTCGTGGCGGATGCGCGCCGCCAGCCGCAGCGCCGCGCTGTCGTCGGCTCTCGTTTCGCTCTCTGTAGCCACTATGCCCGCTGGCCCGTCCGATGACGGGGCCGGCCGTGCCAGGGCGGCATCGAGATCATTGAGCAGGTCCGAGAACTCCCACAGCCCCTGGCGGCGCTTGTCGGCAGCGAAGCTCACCGCGATGCGGTCGCGGGCGTGGGCCAGCACCTGTCGGGCGACCGCGTCGAAGGGCCGGCCGTGGGCGGCGAGGCGATCGAGATGGGCAAAGAACGGGTGCGTTGGCGCTGTCAGCCCTTTCTGGGCCGCGCTCTTCAGCAGCGCCCCCGCGAGCTTCTCCTGACTCAGCCAGAAGCGCCCGCTGCTGTCGGTGATCTCCTCGGCGGCCTCGAACTCGCCCCGGGCCAGCCAGCTTTCGAACGCCGCCAGCCGATCGGCCAGCTCGTCGGGCTTGAAGCTCCTCTTGTTGAGCACGCCATCGTGGAATGCCTCGGCCATCAAGGCGCCGATGGCATCGCGATCCCAGGCCGCCGCCAGCGCCGCTTCGATGGACTCCCGTTCGTGCAGCCCGCTTTCCAGCTCGGCGAACAGCGCGGTCAGGGAGTCCGGCGCTTTTACCGCCTCGCCGGCGACCCACAGCGGCTGGGGTTCGCCATCCTTCAACAATGGCCGCAACGCGGCCGCCAGCGCTTCCGGCCCGCTCCACTGCGAACGGATCTGGCGCTGCCAGCGCTCGTCGAGCGGATAGAACTCGCACCGCCAGTAATCCTCCACCGCCCGAGCCAGCAGCGCCTGACCATCCTGCAGCAGCTCGGCGGAGAAGCGTGCGCCGGCGTCGAAGGCGTGGCGGGTCAGCATGCGCTGGCAGAAGCCGTGAATGGTGAAGATCGCCGCCTCGTCCATCAGCCGCGCCGCCTGGTCCAGCCGCCGGGCGCCGCTGCGGCAGGCCGTCTCGCCCGCCGTGGCCAGCGGCTCCAGCAGTTCGGCCAGTACCGGATCGTGGCGATCCTCGGCGCTTGCCAGCAGCCAGTCGCGGGCCTGCTTGAGACGCGCCCGGATACGCCCGCGCAGCTCGGCAGTGGCGGCTTCGGTGAAGGTCACGACCAGGATCTCGGGCGGCGTCAACGGCCGGGGGAAATCCACCGTCTCGCGGCCGGGCAGCGGCCCCAGCACCAACCGCACGTAGAGCGCGGCCAGGGTGAAGGTCTTGCCGGTGCCGGCGCTGGCCTCGATCAGATGATGGCCGATCAACGGCAGGCCGACGAGCTCGAGCGGGACGGTTTGTTCCCGGTTTTCATTCGTGACACCGCTCATTCGCTCGCCCCCCCTCGAGACCGGGTCGATGAGGGTTTCGATAACGGCTTCGATGACGCTGGCGTTGCCACCGCCTGGGAACGGAAATGGGAATGGGTCTGCTGGGACGCTCGCAACAGGATCTCCAGTATCGGTTGATAGTGGGCCACGCTCTCGCGGACGCCACCGGCCGCCTCGAACGTCTCGAAATCCGGCCACAGCTGGCCAAGTCCGCCTTCGCGCTGGGCCAGCGACGGCATGCCGAAGCCGCCCTCGTCGTACGCTTCCGCCAGCTGGTCGCGCCAGCCGGGATCGAGCGATTCCCCCGCCGCCAGCCCGCCGAGCGCCTCGCGATCGGCCAGGCTCCACAGCGTCTTGACCAGCGCATCGCTGGCGGGCAGCGGCGCGCACCAGGCGCGCCACCAGGTGCGAAGCCAGTGGCCGAGACTCGCCCGCGCTTGCGCCCTCTCCAGCGTCGGGAACTCCAGCCAGCGGTCCTCGAAAATCGCCGTCCACCGGCAGGGTGACTCTCCGCTGGCGTTGACCAGCAGCCAACGAACGTAGCCCGCGTAGAGTCGATGCGGCTTGCCAAGCTTCTTCCACGGGCCGTCTCCCGAGCCCTTACCATCGGGTTTGAAATGGCCGAAGTGGCTGGTCTCCAGCGTCACCAGGCCAAGACTGCCTGCCTTCCCGCCGTCATCGTTTTTGTCACCCTCATCGTTTTTGTCGCGGTCATCGCTTTTATCGAGATAAAGACCGTCGACTCTGGCCTCCAGCGCCAGCGCGGGACAGTCGGTCGTCGCGTCGATCGCGAACCGCAGCATGGGCGGTGTCAGCGCTTCGGCGCCGTCGACCCGGCGATGCCAGCTCTCCAGTTGGGTCTGCAGGCGCCTGAGCGGCGGCTCGATCGTCGCCAGGCCGAAACCCGCCGCCGGCAGCCGCCCTGCCAGACGCAGCCGGTCGGCGACCTGCGCCAGCGGCTCGTGGCGACGGCCGGCATCCAGCAGCTCGCGCTTGAGCGTGTGATCCTCTAGGGCATCGAGAATGAACGGCTCGCTGTCCTCGTCGGGCACGTCGGGATCCTGGAAGCGCACTCCCAGGCGGCCAAGGTAGACGCTCCAAGGCCGGCGCAACAGCCGCTGCAGATCGGCAAGCCCGAGCGCTTCCGCTGGCGCGGGCACGGCATCCGGCGCCGCTGGCTGCGCCATCTCGGTGTCTGGGTTCTCAGCCAGCAGATGCAGTGGCTCCCAGCTGGTATCGAAGGTGTAACGCGGATCGTCGGCGTGAAAATAGCGCCGCGAGAACGGCTGTAACGGATGCGCCTCGATCAGTCTCGCCGCCAGCGCCGCTTCGTCGTCCTGTATCGAAGCGTCGCCCGAGTCCGGCCGCCAGCCCTGCTCCAGCGTGTCGAGCAGTTCGCCGATCAGCACCGAGGGCGGTCGTGGGGTGTTGTCGCGCTGATCGAAGCCGACCCAGGAGAACGTCAGCCGTTCGCGGGCGGAGAGCAGTGCCTCGAGCAGCAGGTAGCGGTCGTCGTCGCGGCGGGAGCGGTCCCCCGGACGCGGGCGCTGCGCCATCAGGTCGAAATCCTGCGGTTGGTGCGTGCGGGGATAGGCGCCGTCGTTCATCCCCAGCAGGTAGACCTGCCGGAACGGAATGGCGCGCATCGGCATCAGCGTGGCGAAGTTGACCTTGCCGGCCAGAAAGCGCTGGGCCAGGCCGCCCTCGTCGAGCTCCGCCCTGAGCGCGTCGCGCACCACGGCGAGGCCGATCGGCTGGGTAAAGGCGGCCAGTTCGCAACTCTGCTGCCAGCGGCCCAGCGCCTGATCCACCCGCGCCAGCACGTCGTGTTCGTCCAGCGCCGTGGGGGCGAACAGCGTGTCGATCAGGTGTCGCAAGCGCGCCAGCCACCCCTCCGGCGTGACGGCGGCGCTCAACGCCTCGCACTGGGCGGCCATCATGCGTATCAGCTCGGCCAGCCGCCCGGCGAGATCCGCTTCCAGCCCGCCCACCTCGTCGTAGGGCACGATCTCGTCGAACTGCCACGCGGCGCTGGCGGGTAACGGGCCGGTGGAATACCCCAGCAACATGCGCTCGAGCCCGAACGCCCAGCTGTTTTCATGCAATGCCGGAAAGCCGAGCGAGCGGCGGTGCGCGCCGGATAGCCCCCAGCGCACGCCGCTTTCCGCCAGCCATTGGCGCAGGCGCGGCAATTCCGACTCCTCGATGGCGAAGCGTGCCCGGAACGCCGGAACGTCCAGCGCATCGAGCAGCTCGCTCACGCCCAGCCGCCGTTCGGGAAGCTCCAGCAGCGACAGGATCAACACCATCATCGGATGCGCTTCACTGGCGACCTGATCGGCGATGGTGAACGGAATATGGCGGGGATCGTTGGACGGCAATTGACCGAAGACCGCCTCGATGTAGGGCGCGTAGACGTCGATCTCCGGCACCATCACCAGAATGTCCCGGGGCCGCAGCGGCGTACCCTGGCTGCTGGCTTCCTCGAACGCCGCCAGCAGCCGATCGTGCAGTACCTCCACCTCGCGCAGCGGCGAGTGCACGCTGACCAGTGACAGCGAGGCGTCGTCCGGGGCGATCAGCCGTTTGCCGCTTTCCCGGGTTCGTTCTCCGGGATGCCTGAGATCGAGAATGTCCTGCTGCAGCTGGTTGAGCAGCGGCGCCCGTTCGGGATGCGCTTCATCGACCGGATCGCGGAACAGGTCGGTCTCGACGTCGAAGCCGCCATCCTGGCTCTCGAACTCGTAGAGGCCGACGATGAAATCCCGCCCTTGCGCGCCCCAGGCAGCCAACAGCGGATTGGCCTGAAGGTGCAGCGCCTCCTCGTCCAGCGCCTCGAGCCATGGCGCTTCCGGGTGCCGGGACTGCTGTCGTGCCATCGCCTCGGCGGAGAGCCGCCCGGCGCGCTTGATCGCCTCCCGGTCGGAGACGATGTCGCCCCAGTAGTGGCGACACGGATTGGTGATCATCAGGAAGACGTCGATGACGCCGGAAAGCGCGTGCAGCGCCTCCAGCGTCTGGGAAGGCAGCGCCGAGATGCCGAACACGAAGAGCCGGGGCGGCAACCCTGGCGGGCAGCTCTCCTGCTGTCTGGCGGCGCGCAGAAAACGACCATGCAGGCTGGCGCGGTGAAACGCTCGCTCGGTCGGGTCGGCGTCGGCGATCAACGCTCGCCATAGCGCCGGCTGCCAGCGCTGGTCGGCGGGCAGGTCGGCCGGAGCGTCCTCCCCCGCTTCCCAGGCGGCCAGCCAGTCGGGGCGGTAGTTGAGATACTGGTCGAACAGATCCGCCAGACGCACCGCCAGTTGCCAGCGCTTGCGCTCGGCCTGCTCGGCGGCCCGGCGCTGCGTGCCCTCCTCCATCGCCGCAGACGATTCGGCACCCTCGTCGCCGTGCGGTCGGCCCGCCGTAGCGCTTTCCAGCCCGGCGCTCAGATAGTGGGCGAGCGGCGCGAAGGTGACCGGGTCGCTGGCGATCTCGCCTTCCAGCAGCCGCAGGATGCGCCATGCCAGCGGGCGCTTGTCGAACGGCGAATGCAGCGGAATCGGCCGGCTTTCGCCGTCTTCTCCGGCCTGTTCGAGCACCGCACGATAGGCACGCCAGACGAAGCTCGACGGCAGCGGGAAATCCACCGAGGCGGCGATGCCGTCGGCCTCGGCCAGCGAGAGGCGCAGCCATTGGGCCATGCCGTTGGACTGCACCAGGAAGGTTTCCGGGGTCAGCGGCGGCAACCGGTGGCGCTTGATCAACGCCAGTGCCAGATCGTGCAGGTCTTCGAGGTGATTGGCATGCAGGACGCTGAACATCCGCTCTCCCGGGTTCTTGGATCGAGGGTCGATGAGGCTTCGACAAAGACGCCATCCTACCGTGGTGCGGGACGACGATCACCCGGTGCCTGTGGCAAGATGGGACGTTCTCGTGTCAACCATGTCGTCGCCGCCATCACTGCCTCCGTGGCAGCCAATGGCAACGTTCACGGTAGCCATGACGACCTCCGCAGTGACTAATAACAATAACCGTAGCAACAAGGACTTCCATTGACGACACCCGTCTTCCTCGCCGTGCTGGCCGGTGCCCTGATGCATGCCAGCTGGAACGCTCTGGTCAAGGTCGGCCTGGACCGACTGCTGAGCATCTCGCTGATCCAGGCCGCCTGCGCCGTGATCGCGCTCGCCGGCGTGGCCTTCGTGCCGCTGCCTCAGCCGGCCGCCTGGCCGTGGCTGGCCGTATCGACGCTTTTGCATATCGGCTACAACGTGTTCCTGGCCCGCGCCTATCGGGTCGGTGATCTCGGCCAGATCTACCCGATTGCTCGCGGTTGCGCGCCCCTGCTGGTCACGCTGATCAGCGTCTTCGCGCTCAGCGAACATCCGTCATGGATCGGCTATCTGGGTATCGCGGTGCTGGTGCTCGGCATTCTGTGCATGGCCTTTCGCGGCGGCACGGGGCCGCGGCTGGAGCGCGCCTCGCTGATCAACGCGCTGACGACCTCCGTCTTCATCGCCGGCTATACGCTGGCCGACGGCAGCGGTGCCCGCGCCAACGGCGATGCGATCGGTTACGTGGTCTGGCTGTTTTTGTTCGATGGCTTCGGCATGCTGCTGGCGCTGGTCGCCATGCGTGGCGTCCGCGCCCTGCCCGAGCTGACCCGCTACTGGCGGGTCGGCCTGCTCGGCGGCGCCCTCTCCATCGGTGCCTACGGCATCACCATCTGGGCCATGACCCAGGCGCCGATCGCGCTGGTGGCGGCGCTGCGGGAAACCAGCGTGCTGTTCGCCATTGCCATCGGTATCGTCTGGCTGAAGGAGCCGTTGCACCGCGAACGCTTGCTGGCCGGCGGCCTGATTCTGGGTGGCGTCATCCTGGCGCACTGGGGTTGATCGTCGACTGTCATCCTGCGTCAGGACTGCTAGGCTAGGAGCAATGACTTCTCGCTCTGCCAACGCCGCTTTACCCGCTTCCGGCGCGCATTCGCCCCATATCCGGACTCGAGCCATCGAGGCGACAGCCATCACCACGACAGCGATCGGCAAGGAGCCCATTTTGCCTCTCACCGCTCCACCGCACGCCACCAACACCGACGGCCAACCGCGCCGGGTCGGCGTCGAGCTCGAGTTCGCCGGCATCGGGCCGATCCAGGCGGCGCGTCTGGTCGAAATGACCTTCGGTGGTCGTGTCGAACAGCACAGCGCGCATCGACTGCAGGTCACCGGAACACCATGGGGCACGTTCCACATCGAGCTGGACAGCAAGTATGTCCACCCGGACGAACAGCTGCTCGATCGCGCTCGTACCACTGATGGTCAGCCGCCGGGTTTCGGCGAGCACCTGCGCGCCAGCGTGCACAGCCGTACCCGCGAATGGCTGGGCGATATGGTCGCCGGCCTGGTGCCGACGGAGATCGTCTGCCCGCCGATTCCCTGGGACGAGCTGGCGCGCCTGGACGAGCTGTTCGCGGCGCTGCGCCGCCACGGCGCGGAAGGCACCGATGCCAGCCTGCTCTACGGCTTCGGCCTCCATCTCAATCCGGAAATCCCTTCTCCCGAGGTGGAGAGCATACTGGCCTATCTGCGAGCCTATCTGATCCTGGCCGACTGGCTGCGCGACGAGATCGTCGTCGACGTGACCCGGGACATGCTGCCCCATACGCGGCCGTTTCACAGCGACTACACCCGCAAGATACTGGCACCGGACTACTGCCCCACCCTGCAGGCTCTGATCGACGACTACCTGGTCGCCAACCCGACCCGCAACCGGGAGCTGGACCTGCTGCCGCTGTTCGCCTGGCTGATGCCGGATCATCCCAACGCGCTGCTACGGGAAACGCTGGTCAAGCCACGGCCGACCTATCACTACCGCCTGCCCAACGCCGCGCTCTCCGACCCGGAATGGGGCGTGAGCGTGGAGTGGAACCGCTGGGCGGAGGTCGAACGTCTCGCCGCCGATCCGGATCGCCTGGCGGAGCGCAGCGCAGCCTATCGCGAGCATCTCGCCCAGCCGACCCTGAGCCGCTGGCTCGATTCCCTGCGTCACTGGATGCGTCATTGATGGCTTCACCGAAACACGCGGCGATAGCCCTGGGAAACGACAAAAGCCGTCCGCTGATCGGCATCACCACCTCGGATCACAAGAGCCTTCTGGCCTGGTGGTGCGACTGGATTTCGGTGTGGCGCGCCGGCGGCAGGCCGGTGCGGATCTCTCCGGCGCGCCCGCTACAGCAGGCGGTGGATGGCCTGATCATCGGTGGCGGCGACGATATCGGTGCCCAACGCTACGGGGGCGAGGTTCAGTTGAATGTCCGCGTCGACCCCGCCCGCGACGAGCTCGAGCTCGACCTGCTGGCCGACTACCTGCCGACCCGCGTGCCGATCCTGGGTATCTGCCGTGGCGCCCAGATGATCAACATCCACTGCGGCGGCAGCCTGATCGAAGACATCCAGACGACTTATAGCCACATCAAGAACCGGCGCACGGTGCTGCCCCGTAAGCGAATCGAGATCGAACCGTTCAGCCAGCTGGCCGACATTCTCAATCGCCGCTACTGCCACGTGAACAGCCTGCATCACCAGGCGGTGGATCGCCCCGGGGACGGCCTCAAGGTGGTCGCCCAGGACCGCGACGACCTCGTGCAGGCGATCGAGAGCGAACGCCACCCGTTTCTCATCGGCGTGCAGTGGCACCCGGAATTCCTGCTCTTCAGCCGTTCCCAGCAGCGACTGATCCGAGCGCTGGTAGAAGCCGCGAGGCACCGCGAGGCTGAATCCAGAGAGGCCACAGCCAGAGACGTCAACATCAGCGACGTCGAGGCCAGCGAGGCCACAGGCAGCGAGGTCAAAGCCAGCGCGGATCCGCCGTGAAGGAGACGGTAAACCAGCGCTGTTCGGCGGGGATGGAGAGACCTTCGGCGATCTCTTCCCGGATCCGGTCGAGTTCGGCGATCCCGCTACCGCTGGCGAAATCCGGTGTGGTAACGATGTGGATCTCGATGTTGTGCACCCGCCCGGTCTTGGCGACATAGCTCTCGAAGCGCTCCAGCCCCGGCCGCTGCATGACTGGCGCCATCGCCTCGCGAACCTCGCGGTCGAGCCGCGATGGCGCCATCATCAGTACCTCCCGCATGGCGCGATACACGATGCCTGCCGGCACCGGCATGAAGCCAAGCGTCAGCACCACCAGCAGCGTCGAATCCACGTAGGGTATCTAGGGCGCGAGAGCCGTCCCCTGCATCACCAGCGCCGCGGCAAACGCCACCAGCAGGGCGCTGGTGATCAGTGCCGCCATCAGCCAGTTCTGGATGTCGATCTTCACGAAGTCGGACCGGGCCTGACGGTTGAGCCGACGTTCGACGAACACCATCACGTAGCAGATCACGCAGACGATCAGCGAGTAGCCGATCGCCATGTCGACTGCCAGCGGGTTGCCGCCCTGAAGCAGCGTGCTGAGCGCATTGAGGAAGGCGTAGAAGCACAGCAGCAGCAGGATCGCGCCGTTGAGCGCCGCCGCCATCGGCTCGAAATGCCAGTAACCCAGCTGGAAACGTCGCGTCGATTCACGGGCGACCAGTTTCGATACCATCAGTGCCAGCAGCGACATCGCCGCATCGATCGACGAGAAGACGCCGTCGAACAGAATCGAATGCGACCCCGACAGCAGCCCGAATCCGACGCCGAGTCCCGCCACGACCAGCGTCGTGACGATGGATAGCTTGAGTGTCTTCTGCTCGAGGGAGACGTCCACGCCACACCCCTTTTCGTCTTGTTATGTGCGACTTGTCGTGTGCACCCTGGTACGCGGAACACCGGCCACGACGATGCCGAAGCTCAGGAAGGCATCACGGCCAGCCGCCGCCCTGCCGGGGAACGCAGCAGAAACAGGCCGATGACGACGCCCATGGCCGATAGCGCAACGACATAGATCGCCGGCGACATCGGGTACCAGCGCATCAGCGTGGTAACGATGATCGGCGTAAAACCGCCGAAGATCGCATAGGCGACGTTATAGGAAAACGAGAGCCCGCTGAAGCGAACCGCGGCCGGGAACGCCTTGACCGCTACCGCCGGAATGGCGCCGGTAATCCCCACTGCGAAGCCGGCCAGCGCATAGAGCGGCATCAGTTGATCCGGGCGCTGGCCAACGACGCTCATCATCAGCCAGTAGCTCGCCCCCAGCAGCGCGCTCCAGCCGATCATCGTCGCTCCGCTACCGAAACGATCGGCGCACCAGCCGGCGATCACGCAGCCCACGATCAGACACAGGATCGCCACCACGTTGGCCAGCGAGGCATCCAGCCCGGCGTACTGCGCCGCCAGCAGCGGCGGCGTCATCAGCATCACCACGACGATCGCCGCGGTCAGGATCCAGCTTACTGCCATGGCCAGCAGCACGCCGCCCAAGTGATCGCGAAGCACCGCCTTGACCGGCATCTCGGCGGCCAACGCCTGGCGTTCACGCATCTCGGCGAAGACCGGCGTCTCGCGCAGCCAGCGGCGAAGATAGACCGCCACCAGCCCGAAGATGCCGCCGAGCAGGAACGGGATTCGCCAGGCGCCGCCGGCCAGTTCCGCCGGGGTGAAGTAGGACTTCATGATCGCCGCCACCAGCGAGCCGATCAGAATGCCGGCCGCCAATCCTCCCGACAGCGTGCCGCAGGCGAGACCGACATGGCGACGCTGGACATGCTCGGTGACGAACACCCAGGCACCCGGCACCTCGCCGCCCACGGCCGCGCCCTGCAGCATGCGCAGCAGCACCAGCACCAGCGGCGCCAGGTAGCCGATGGCGTGATAGGTCGGCAGGCAACCGATCGCCAGTGTCGGCAGCGCCATCAGCAGGATCGATAGCGTGAACATCCGCTTGCGCCCCAGCAGGTCGCCGAAGTGCGCCATGACGATGCCGCCCAGCGGCCTGACCAGATAGCCGGCGGCAAAGATGCCGAAGGTCTGGATCTGGCGCAGCCATTCCGGCATGTCGGGTGGAAAGAACAGCTGGCCGATGACCGTGGCGAAGTAGACGAAGATGATGAAGTCGTAGAATTCCAGCGCGCCGCCGAGGGCCGACAGCGAGAGCGTCCTGATATCGTTGCGGGAGAGCGGGCGCGACGGGATCGTCGTGGGATCGTGAGCCATATCGGTGTTCCAGAAGGACGACGCCCCAGGGCGCCGTCACGGTCATTCCGGGCGAAGCCCGAGCCCCGCGCGTCGGCGTGGCGCGGGGCTCGAGAATCGGTTTCAGTGCTGCATCACCGCCAGGCGCTGGCCGCTCGGCGCCCGCAGCAGGAAGATGCCGATCACTACGCCGAGTAGCGCCAGCGCGGCGATATAGTATGCCGGCGCGGCGGGATGACTAGCCATCAGCGTCGAGACGACGACGGGCGTGAAGCCGCCGAAGATGGCGTAGGCGACGTTGTAGGAGAACGACAGCCCGGAAAAGCGCACCGCGGCCGGGAACGACTTGACGGCAACGGTGGGCACGACGCCGACGATCCCCACGCCGAAGCCGGCCAGGCAGTAGAGCAGCATCAGCTGGTCGGGCTGAGACGGTACCGTATGCATCATGATCCAGTAGGTGATTCCCAGCAGCAGGCTCCACAGAATGATGGTGATGCCGCTGCCGATACGATCGCAGCACCAGCCCGAGACCACGCAGCCGATGATCACGAAGACGATCGCCCACACGTTGGCCAGCGAGGCATCGATGTCGTAGAGCGACTGCAGCAGGCTCGGCGTCATCAGCACGACCACGACGACGGCCCCGGTAAGGATCCAGGTCACCGCCATCGACAGCACCACGCTATCCAGATGCCGGCTGAGCACCCGCTTGACCGGCAACCCTTCGGACAGCGCTTTCTTGGCACGCATCTCGGCGAACACTGGCGTCTCTTCCAGATAGCGGCGCAGGTAGACGGCCAGGAAGCCGAACACGCCGCCGATCAGAAACGGCACGCGCCAGCCGTAGGCGGTCATCTCTTCGGGGGTAAAGTACGACTTCAGAAACGCCGAGATGATCGAGCCGATCAGGATGCCGGCCACCAGCCCGGCGGCCAGCGTGCCGCAAGCGAGGCCGACGTCCTTGCGCGAGACGTGCTCGGTGACGAAGACCCAGGCACCCGGGACTTCACCGCCAACCGCCGCACCCTGCAGGATACGCATCAACACCAGCAGCAGCGGTGCCAGATAACCGATGGTTTCGTAGGTCGGCAGGCAGCCGATCAGCAGCGTCGGCACCGACATCAGGAAGATCGACAGCGTGAACATGCGCTTGCGGCCCAGCAGGTCACCGAAGTGCGCCATGATGATGCCGCCCAGCGGACGCGCCAGATAACCCGCCGCGAAAATGCCGTAGGTCTGCACCATCCGCAGCCATTCCGGCATGTCGGCGGGAAAGAACAGGTGGCCGATCACCGTGGCGAAATAGACGAAGATGATGAAGTCGTAGAACTCCAGCGCGCCGCCCAGGGCGGATAGCGACAGGATCTTGATGTCACCGCGTGACAGCGGACGCGACGGAGCCGCATCGTATTGAGGTGCGTTAGCCATAGCCGTGTTCTTTTTTCTGAGGCGTTGAAACGTGCGAGTGTCCAGTAGCCAACGTGCGTCACGGATGCTCGACAGAGGATGCCGTCCGCCGCATGAAGGGGCCATGACATTACCAGACTTTAAAAGTTCCGTCAGTGTGGGGTTGTCAAGCGACAACCCCTTCGGAGGTATCGCCGAGAGCGTCGGTTTTCCCGATCGACACAAAAAAGCCGGCCTCGCGGGGCCGGCTTTCGACATCACCGATGCTCAACTTTCCAGTTTGGCATCCAGCGAGATCCTGGCGTTCAGCAGCTTGGAGATCGGGCAGCCTTCCTTGGCCTTCTGAGCGGCGCTGTCGAAGGTTGCCTGGTCGGCCCCCGGAATCTTGGCTACGGTCTTGAGCTGGACTTCGGTAATGGTGAAGCCGCTGTCGTCCTGCTCCATGATCACGGTGGCATCCGTCTTGATGCTGTCCGGCTCGATGCCCTCTTCGCCCAGCATCATGGAGAGCGCCATCGAGAAGCAGCTGGCATGAGCGGATGCGATCAGCTCTTCCGGGTTGGTGCCGGGCTGACCTTCGAAACGGGTATTGAAGCCGTAGGGGCTCTCCTTGAGCGCGCCGCTCTCGGTGGAGACGACACCCTTGCCTTTCTTCAGGCTGCCTTTCCATTCGGCAGATCCGAATTTCTTGATCGTCATCGTCAACTCCTTCTGGTTTGCTATGACGTTTCGACGTCATCGGCCATCGCGGTGGATGGGATGAGGATCAGTGTAGACCACTTGCGCCAGACGTCATCCGCCCCGACTCACCGACTCCCGCGTGAGCCGCGAATTCGCTACGCCTTGAGCGCATCCAGCGCCGCGTCGTAATCCGGCTCGTTCTTGATCTCGCTGACCAGCTCGGCATGCACGACCTTGTCCTGCTCGTCGATCACGATGACGGCCCGCGCGCAGAGCCCCGCCATTACCCCGCTCTGCAAGGCGACGCCGTAATGCTCCCGGAATTCCGGATGGCGAAAGCAGGAGAGCGTGACCACGCGGTCCAGCCCTTCGGCGCCGCAGAAACGGCTCTGCGCGAACGGCAGATCCGCCGATACGATCAGCACCGCCGTGTTGTCGAGCCCGCTGGCATATTCGTTGAACTTGCGCGTGGACATTGCACAGGTCCTGGTATCGACGCTGGGAATGATGTTGAGCACCTTGCGGCGCCCGGCAAAATCCGACAGCGACACGCCTTCCAGCTCGCCACCGGTCAGGGTAAAGGCAGGCGCCGTCTCGCCGACGACCGGAAAGTCGCCTCCCACCTCGACGGGTACGCCGCCTCGCGTCACGCTCTGCATGGCTGTCTCTCCAAAAAACGATTCAAACAAGAGGAATGGATTTAAACGAAAGGAATGATTCAAGGGCGAAGCGATTGAAAGGATCGCAGCGGCGTATCCGGTGACACCCGCGCCACCGACCAGCATAGCCTATTCCTGTGCTTCGCACCCCGCCCGCGCCAGGACACGGCGCGATACCTTCAGCGCCTCTGAATCTGGCGCTCGCAACTTTGCCATGTTGCGCTGCGGGATCGATTCGGGATCGGGATAGCTCGCCAGCGCTCGTTCGAGCTCCGCTTCCCGGAGAATATGCACCATCGGGTAAGGCGAACGATTGGTGGCATTGGCCGGGTCGGCCGCCTCGACGCCGTCGAAGACGTAATCCGGGTGGAAGCTGGCCAACTGGTAGATGCCGGTGTATTCGAGCTCCTCCAGCAGTTGCTCCGCCAGCTCGAGCCAATCCAGATAGTCGTCGAAATCCTCCATGCCGGCCGGCGCGATCAGCAGCGTGGTGGCAATTCCGGGCTCGGCATCCAGGCGACGGCACTCCGTCACCAGTTCGTGGAGCAGCCCCTCGAGATCGGTGGCATCGGCCACCGCGTAGCGGATGGCGTCCCGTCGCGATTCGCGGCCAGCAAAGGGGCAGATATCGTGGGCGACGACGAAGGATTCCAGCCAGGCCCGCGTGCGGCCGATAAATGAAAGGTCGATGACGGAGAGCTCCTGAGTCAGGGACGTGAACCGAATGAGGCGATCGTACCCGTCGAAAAACGATTCACATGAAATCAATCGACGTCTCGCGGGCACCCGGCGATATTAATCGATTGTCGAGATAGACGGTTGCCGAGATAGACGATCGTCGAACCATAGGGTGATCGACAAAGCCATTTGCGAAACCCGCGAGTGGCAGCCAGCATAACAGCAACGCCTTAACGAACAGGGGGTTCCATGCCAAGTACGCCATCGCGCCCAAGTACGCCACCGTGCATCGTGCTGCCAGAGAGCCAGGCAGCGCCCTCGATATTCCTTCCGGCCATCGGCCAGGGGACCTGGTACATGGGAGAAAACCAGGTGCCGCGCCGGCAGGAAGTCGCGGCGCTGCGCCATGGGCTGGATCTCGGGCTGGAGGTCATCGATACCGCCGAGATGTACGGCGACGGCGGCGCCGAAGAGGTCGTCGGCGAGGCAATCCGCGGGCGGCGCGACGACGCCTTCATCGTCTCCAAGGTCTACCCCTGGAACGCCGGCCGGGAGAGCGCCATCGCGGCCTGCGAGCGCAGCCTCGAACGGTTGGGCATCGACACGATCGACCTCTATCTACTGCACTGGCCCGGCAACATTCCCCTCGAAGAGACGTTCGAGGCATTCGAACGGCTGCGTGACCAGGGCAAGATCCGGCGCTTCGGGGTTTCCAACTTCGATGCCGGCAACCTCAGAGCCATGGAGGCGCTGCCCGCCGCCGCCGACTGTGCCACCAATCAGGTGCTCTACCACCTCGGCTCCCGCGGCACCGAAGTCGATATCGTTCCATGGATGCAGGATCACCATATTCCGGTGATGGCGTACTGCCCGCTGGCGCAGGGCGGGCGGCTGCGATCCAAGCTGCTCTCCTCGTCCGTGGTCAACGACATCGCCGACAAGCACGGCGTCAGCGCTGCCCAGGTACTGCTGGCCTGGGTCATTCGCCCCACCAGTGTCAGTCAGGATGGAGCACGAGGCGTCATCGCGATTCCCAAGGCATCGAGCCTGGCTCATGTCGAGGCCAATGCCGCCGCGCTGGAGATCGAGCTCGACAGCGACGACCTCACCCAGCTCGACAACGCCTTTCCCGCCCCGAAGGAGCCGGTATCGCTGGATATCGTTTGAACCGCCCCGAGGTCAGAACGATCCCCATGGCGACACCGTTTCCTACAGCGGCAGCTGACCGGTGGTTGCCACCGAACCGCGCCGGGATGCCAGCCGATCCGCCAGCCGGGTCGGCTCCGGCAGCTTGGTCTTGCCCAGGCAGCGCACCACCCAGTCGACGGCGCCATCGAGGGACATTCGATGCCCCGGCGACACGAACAGCGGTTTCACCCCCTCCCGCGAACGCAGCACCGCGCCGATGGTGACGCGGCCACGCTCGTCGAGGGCAACGTCGTTCGGGTCCTCTTCGCGCCGACGGTCGGTCAACGGCGTCCATGCGCCCTTCTCCAAGGGCACGTCGCCAAACTGACCGCATAGCCGGCTCTTGCCCACGCCGATGGTGGGCAGATCGAGCCAGAGCCCCAGATGCGAGGCGATGCCCAGACGGCGCGGATGCGCGATGCCCTGGCCATCGACCATGATCAGATCCGGGCGCTGCGACAACTGCTCGAACGCCCCCAGCGCCGCCGGAATCTCGCGAAACGACAACAGCCCCGGCACGTAGGGCATGCGCGTCGGCTCGCGATGCACTACCTGCTCGATCAAGGTGAGCGACGGCCATTCGAGCAGCACCAGCGCCGCCCGCGTGGTCTCCCCGCCATCTTCGAAGCCGATATCCATGCCGGCGATCAGGCCGACCTCTCCCAGCGCCTCCTCGCGGACGATCCGTGGTGCCAGCTGCTTCTGCAAGGCGATCGCCGCCTCGGGCGTGAGATTCCATTCATGTAGCGCCATCCTGCGCCTCCCGCCATCCAGGTTGAGGACATCAGCCTAGGGCCTGTTGCCGTTTCATGCACGGCCGCGCCGCTCTCCGACCTAGACTCATCTTTCAATCCCGATTCGCCTTTCAATCCCGATTCGCCCTTCAAGTCCGATTCGGCCTTCAACGGACGCGACGTCGCGTTACACTTGGCGACGCTTTTGCCGCTTCACTCTCTCAGACGCAACAGGGCGCCGCGCCGTGAAACTACTCCACACCGCCGACTGGCACCTGGGCCAGTCCTTCCATGGCCAGGAACGCCATGTCGAACATCGCGCCTTTCTCGACTGGCTGCTGGGGACACTCGTCGAGCGCCAGCCCGACGCACTGCTGATCGCCGGCGATATCTTCGATGTGGTCAATCCCTCGCTACGCGCCCAGGAACTGCTCTACGACTTCATCGTTGCCGCCCACGCCGCGCTGCCGGCGCTAGAGATCGTGATGATCGCCGGCAACCACGACAGCGGCTCGCGCATCGAGCTGCCTGCGCCGCTGATGAAGAGCCTCAGGACGCACGCCCTAGGGCGCGTGCACTGGCTCGACGACGGCCGCCTCGACAGCGACCACCTGCTGGTGCCGCTGCACGACGCCGGCGGCGCGCTCAAGGCGTGGTGCCTGGCGCTGCCCTTTCTGCGCCCCGCGGAGGTGACCGGCGGCGAGATCGACGACTATCGCGACGGCATCGCGCGGGTGCATGGCGAACTGATCTCAGCCGCCGAGGCACGCCGCCAGCCGGGCCAGGCGCTGGTGGCGATGAGTCACGCCCATCTTCAGGGCGCCGCCGTCTCGGAGGCGAGCGAGCGTCCCATCGTCATCGGCGGCGAGGAGTCGGTTTCGGCGACGCTGTTCCCCGAATCGATCGCCTACGTCGCGCTTGGCCACCTGCATCGGCCCCAGCAGGTCGGCGAGCCACGCATCCGCTACAGCGGCTCGCCCCTGCCGCTCGATTTCAGCGAGAGCCACTATCCGCACCAAGTGATCGAATTCACCCTCGACGGCGAAGCGCTGGGCGGGATCGAGACGCTACCGATCCCGCGACACGTCGCGCTGCAACGCGTGGGGCCGGGCAGTCTCGAAGAGGTCGAACAGGCGCTGGAGACGCTGGAGACGGACGCCGCGCTCCCCGATGCCACGATGCCTCGCGAACGCTGGCCGTGGCTGGAGATTCGGGTCGATCTCGATGCGCCCCGCCCCGATCTGCGTGCGCGCATCGAAACCGCCCTGGATGGCAAGCCGCTGCGTCTGCTGCGCATTCACAGCCGCTATCCCAATGCCAGCTCGCAGGATGATGCGGACGCCAGTGTCGATCTCGACAGCCTGACCCCACAGGAGATCTTCGGCCGCACCTGGCAGGCGCGCTACGGCGACGCACCACCGGAAGAGGTGATGACGGATTTCGCCAGCCTCCTGCAGCAGGTTCAGGACGCGGAAAGCCAACAGGAGAACGATGTGGAAAACAAGGCATGAAGATTCTCGCCATTCGCCTGGAAAACCTCGCCTCGCTGGCCGGACTCCACGAG
The DNA here is from genome assembly GCF_002179555.1 of Salinicola salarius. GTDB lineage: Bacteria > Pseudomonadota > Gammaproteobacteria > Pseudomonadales > Halomonadaceae > Salinicola > Salinicola salarius_A. The sequence goes on from NZ_NHOU01000002.1 coordinate 261,833, forward strand.
ATCGACTTCACCGCCTCGCCGCTGGCCGACCAGGGTCTGTTCGCCATCACCGGCCCCACCGGCGCCGGCAAGAGCACGCTGCTCGATGCGCTCTGCCTGGCGCTCTACGGCAGCACGCCGCGCCTGCGTCAGGCGCCCCGACGGGACTCCCAGATCGCCGATATCAACGACGACACGCTGACCACCGCCGATGCACGCACCCTGCTGCGGCGGGGTTGCGCCAGCGGCTTCGCCGAGGTGGATTTCGTCGGCCGTGATGGCCGTCGCTACCGGGCGCGCTGGTCGGTGCGCCGTGCCCGCAACAAGGTCGACGGCAGCCTGCAGAAGACCGAGCAGTCTCTCACCGACCTGGACGCCAACCAGTTGCTCACCGCCCAGACGCGGGAGTTCGAAAAGCTGCTGCCCGAGCGTCTGGGTCTCAAGTTCGACCAGTTCACCCGCGCCGTGTTACTGGCCCAGAGCGAGTTCGCCGCCTTTCTCAAGGCCGACGACAACGAACGCAGCGAACTGCTCGAGCGCCTGACCGATACCCAGCACTATTCCGAGATCTCGAAGGCCGCCTATCGACGGGTGCGCGAGGCCAAAGCGACCCTCGAGGCCATCGAGACCCGCTTGGCGGACGCCCTGCCGGTGGACGCCGACACCCGTACCACCTACGAGCAGCAGGCCCGGGCCGAGGAGCAGGCGCTGGCCGAGTTGCAGGCGGAACTGTCGCGCCACCAGGCCCAAGGCATCGAGCTCGAACGCGATGCTCAACTCCTTCAGGCGTGGCAGCAGGCGGAAGCCGGCTGGCGCCAGGCCGAACACGAGTGGCAGCAGAACCAGACCGAGCGCCACCAGCTCGCTCAGCTCGACGAGCTGGCCCCGTGGCGGGAACGGGCTCGGCGACGCCAGGCGCTTGAGCGTATCTTGACCGCCAATCGCCAGACCCTGGCGGAACAGCGCCGCCTGTCCGAAGATGGCGACCGCGAACGCGAAGCTCTGGAGCCCCGGCTGGCCGCGGCGCGCCAAGCCCACGAGCAGGCCCGGCAGGACGAACGGGAAGCCCAGCCGCTGCTGGACGAAGCGCGCCGGCTGGCCGCCGATCTCGAATATCAGCGGCAGCAGCTCACCCAGCAGCAGCAGGAACACCGCCAGCTCGCCGACTCCGCACTGGCCGATGACCAGCGCCACGAAGCACTGACACGGACACGCCAGCCGCTCGAGGCGCGTCTCGATGAACAGCGGGCCGCGCTGGCGCGCTTGCTGGAAGCCACCGACGAGCCCGGCGAGCACGCAAACGAACACTCAAGCACATACCCAAGCGCCCACGAGCTGCGTGCGAGCCTGAACCGTCGACGCGACCTGGCCCAACATGAGCTGCAAACGCTGCAAAGCCTGCAGCATGACTGGCGCGAAGGCGAACGCCTGCACCGCGAGCAGACCGCGACACGCCAGCAGCTCGATGCCGAACGCCACCGGCTAAAGACGCTGGAAACCGAAGGCAGACAGGCCGCGGAACGGCTCAAGGCCGCCGAGTCCGAAGACGAGACGATCCGCGATCAGATCGAAGCGGCAAGAGCGGCCCGGAGCGAGAGCGTCGAACAGCTGCGCCAATACCTGCGGGAAGACGAGCCCTGCCCGGTCTGTGGGGGAACGGATCATCCCTTCCGGCACGCACCGCCAGCGCACCCCGGCGTCGCCATGATCGAGGCGATCGAGCGCCAGGAGCGGCAACGGCTCGAAGGCCAGCGCCAGCAGGTCGAGCGTGCCCAGCAAACCTACCATCAGTGCAGCGCCGACTATCGTGCCTGTCGCCAGGGCATGCAGGAAAGAGAGCGCCAGCTCGAGACGCTGTCCCGGCAGCTCGATCAGGCCCGCGCGGCGATCGATGCCCACGACGACGCCCCGGCGCTTCGCCGGAACGAGTCGGCCGACGGCTGGTTCGAGAGCCGGCGGGAACGGCTGAATCGGCAATGGCAGGAGGCCAGCGACCGTCTCGCCGCGCTCGACGACGCGGAGCGCCTGCTGCAGCCGCTGGAAGCCGACTGGCAACGGCTGTCGCTCGAGCTGGGCAAGCTGGAAGAGCGCCGCGCCCTGAATCGCCAGCGCCTGCAGGCGCTCGAGGCGTCGCTACCCTCATGTCAGCAGCAGGTGGAAGATACCGGCCGAAGACTGGCGGCCCGGCTCGGCAGTCACGAATCCGTCCTGGCCTGGCAGGCCGCGCTGGAACGGCAGTGCCGGCAGGCGGAAGCGACCCTCGAGGAGCATCAGACGCGCTGGCAGACGCTGGCCCAGACCCATGCGCAGCTGAGCCAAAAGCTGGCGGATCTCGAACAGCGCCAGCAGGACGCCCAGGCGGAGTTCGACGAGCTCGATGGCGGCTGGCAGGCCTGGCGTCGGGAACGCCCTGCCCTCGACGACGAGACGGTCGAGGCGCTGCTGGCAGTGAGCGAGGCGGATCATCGTCGGCGGCGGGAGGCCCTGACCAGGCTGGAGCGCGACCTCGCCGCCGCGACCGTCAAGCAGGAGGAGCGCCGACAGGCGCTGCACGACCAGCGCCGCCGGCTACTGCCGGCATCGGACGAGAAGGACCTGCTCGACGAGGCCAACAGCCGCGAGCTGGCGGGGCAACTGGCCCGCCAGCGCGAGACGCTCCAGGCGCTGGAGCGGCAGCGCGACGAGCGCCAGGAGAGTCGCGATGCGGCCCAGCACCGGCTTCGCGAGGACGACCGCCGCCGCCAGGCCCAGCGCGAAGGCGCCCAGGCGCGCGAGGCGGCGCAGCACGAACTCAATCGCTGGCGATTGATCGGCGACCTGATCGGCAGCGCGGATGGCAAGCAGTTCCGGCGCATCGCCCAGGCCTACAATCTCGATCACCTGTTGACCCACGCCAACCAGCACCTGCGGGCGCTGACGCCCCGCTACCGGCTGACGCGCGGCGGCAGCGAGCTCGGCATTCTGGTGATCGATGGCGACATGGCCGACGAACGCCGCTCGGTGCATTCGCTCTCCGGCGGCGAGACGTTCCTGGTCTCGCTCGCCCTCGCCCTGGGCCTGGCTTCGATGGCATCGCACCAGCTGGCGATCGAATCGCTGTTCATCGACGAAGGCTTCGGCAGTCTCGATCCGGAGTCGCTGGCGCTGGCGATGGATGCCCTCGACGGCCTGCAGGCACAAGGGCGTCGGGTCGGGGTGATCTCCCACGTCCAGGAAATGCACGAGCGAATTCCGCTGCAGATACGGGTCGAACCCAGCGGCAACGGCGCCAGCCGAGTGACGCTACGGCACCGTTGAATGTCGCTACGGCATCGCTGAGAACTTTCCCGTGGCGTTGGCTCTCGATCGGGACAGCGGCCCCTTCACACCTCGATCGCCGCCCGGGCCATGACCTGGGCGGCGGCGCCTCTGGCAGCGGTGAACGTGCTGTCTTCGATGATCTTGATCGGAACGGATTGGGACTTCCTGAGCAAATCGTTCTGATGGTCGTGGAAGTAGGCCAGGGCCGGCTCTATCAGACGCGCTTCCAACCGCATCAAAGAGCCCCCCAGAATCAGCATCGAGGGGTTGAGCGTGTGGTGCAGATTGAGCATCAAGAGCCCTAGCGCTTCTCCCGCACGCTGGATCAGGGCTTGAACGGCTTCCTCGTCGGCCCGGGCCTGTACCGCCGCGCTGAGACTGGCCTCCGGCTCGACGTTCAGCGCTTCGCGCAGCGCCCACCCGCTTACCAGCGTTTCCGCACAGCCGCGGTTGCCGCAATGGCAAAACGCGCCGCCAGGCTGGATCACGGTATGTCCGATCTCGCCAACCAGTCCCTGATATCCCCTCGGTACCACGGGGAAATGTTCACCGCTGACCACGCCGCAGCCGATACCGATGTCGGCGCTGATGTACGCGATCGACTCGGGCGGCACACCGTCGAAGAAGTAGAACTCGCCGAACGCAGCGGCATTGGCCTCGTTGTCCAGCAGCCATACGCCACCCGGCAGATCCGGCTGTTCCCGCAGTAACGCCAGAAAGTCGATGTCGGTCCAGCCCAGATTGGGCGCCAGCCTGAGAATGGGGGCGCGGGGAGAAACGGGGCCGGGCACGGAGACGCCGAGCCCGAGGCAGGAACGCCCTCCCAGGGCGGGATCCTGACGGAGCTGCACCAGCAGCTCTGCAAGGCGCGTTGCCGTGGCCTCGGGCGTGGTGGGAGAAACTTCCTGGTGAAGGCTCGCCAGGATCTCTCCCACCAGATTGCAGGCAACCAGCCGCAGGCCCTTGACCCCGACCTCGGCGCCCAGCATGTAGTGACGATCACCATCGAGATAAAGCGCTCGCCCCGGGCGCCCGCCACCACGTGAATGCAGCTCACCCTCACGCAGCCAGCCACCCTCGGACAACGCCTGTACCACGCTACCGACGGTGGCCTTGGTCAGACCGGTCTGGAGGGCGATATCCGCCCGCGACAATCCAGGACTGCGCCTCACGGTGCTGAGAATGGTGCTGCGGTTGAGACTCTTCAGATAGTTGAGATCGCCAGCGACTTGCGGCGTGAAGGAATTCGGCATGGGCGAGGCGGCAACATCGAGTAATGGCTGATTGAGACGACTATACCAAAGCCCGACGAGTTCGGCCGAAAAGCGTCTGCCATGGCGGGACCTAAGTCTTAACACTAATGGTCAATGGCAGCCGTTCTCGCAAACGCGCATGCTCCTTCCACAACTTAGTTAACAGTTTTTACTAATCAGCAGGAACCATCATGCCAACAGCCATCTACCCCTGTCTCGAGACCAAGCGCGTCGTCATCACTGGCGGCGGCTCCGGGATCGGAGAGGGTTTGGTACGCGCCTTTGCCGAGCAGGGCGCCGAAGTCCATTTCCTCGACATTCTCGAAGAGGCCAGGGCCCTGGCCGAAGCGCTGGGGGACAACGTGCATTTCCACCACTGCGATCTTACCGACGCCGAGGCCCTGATCGGCACGCTCAATGCCATCGGCGAGGTCGACATACTGGTCAACAATGCCGCCAACGACGACCGCCACCGCCTCGAGGACGTCACCCCCGAATACTGGGACGACCGCATGGCGGTCAATTTGCGCCATCTGGTGCTGGCCGCCCGTGAAGTCGCCCCGGCGATGCGCCGTCGTGGCCAGGGCGTGATCGTCAATCTGGGCTCGATCAGCTGGCACCTCGGCCAGCCCGGCATGGTGCTTTACGAGACCGCCAAGGCCGGCATCGAAGGCCTGACGCGCGCGCTGGCCAGCGAACTGGGCAGCGACGGGATCCGTGTCAACTGCGTGATCCCCGGCAACGTCAAGACCGCGCGTCAATCGCGCTGGTATACCCCCGAAGACGAGGCACAGATCGTCGCCGAGCAGAAGCTCAAGGTACGCATCCACCCCCACCACGTCGCTGCCACGGTGCTGTTCCTCGCCTCGGACGCGGCAGCAGCCTGTACCGCTCATAACTACTGGGTCGACGCCGGCTGGCTCTGATCGCGAGCCGCCCCAGGACCTTCATCGACACGCCACCGGAGTTCAACAATGCCAATATCAAGTGCTTCACAACACCCCATCGTGGTTCTGCTCATCTGCTGCGTGGCCGCCATCGGCGGCTTTCTGTTCGGCTTCGATAGCGGGGTCATCAACGGCACCGTCGACGGCCTCCAGCAGGCTTTCCAGTCGGAGAGCGTCGGCACCGGCTTCAACGTCGCCTCGATGTTGCTTGGCTGCGCCGTCGGCGCCTTCTTCGCCGGGCGCCTGGCGGACAAGTTCGGTCGCCGCACGCTGCTGCTGGTTGCCGCCGTCTTCTTCATCGTCAGCGCCTGGGGCTCCGGCATTGCCGACGGATCGCTCGAATTCGTGATCTATCGGATCCTGGGCGGCCTGGCGGTGGGTGCAGCCAGCGTCATGTCACCGGCCTATATCAGCGAGATCGCTCCCTCTCATCTGCGCGGCCGACTGGCGACGATCCAGCAGGTGGCGATCATCGGCGGCCTGTTCTTCTCGTTTCTCAACAACTACATCCTCGCCAATGTCGCGGGCGGCTCCACGGCGCCATTGTGGTTCGGCTTCGAAGCCTGGCGCTGCATGTTCTGGATGGAGCTGATCCCCGCCGGGATATTTCTGATCGCACTGCTGTTCATCCCGGAAAGCCCACGCTTCCTGGTCAGTGCCGGTCATGACGACAAGGCGGAACGGGTTCTGCGCCTGGTCTACTCGCAAGCGCCTGGAAGACATCCGCACGTCACTGTCGAACCGTCACAAGCCTCGCCTGTCGGATCTGATCAACCCCGCTACCGGCAAATTGCTGAAACTGGTCTGGATCGGCATCGGTCTGGCCGTGTTCCAGCAGTTGGTCGGGATCAACGTGGTGTTCTACTACGGCGCCGTGCTGTGGCAGGCAGTCGGTTTCTCCGAGAGCGACGCATTGATGATCAACGTCATCAGCGGCGCCGTCAGCATCGCGGCCTGTCTGGTCACGATCGGCCTGATCGACCGCATCGGTCGCAAACCGCTGCTGTGGGGCGGTTCCGTCGGGATGACGATCACCCTGGCGATTCTGGTCTATGCGTTCTCCACCGCCGACATCGTCAATGGCAGCCTGGCGCTCTCCTCCGGTAACGGCGTTCTCGCCCTGCTCGCGGCCAACGTCTACGTCTTCTGCTTCAACGTCTCCTGGGGGCCGGTGATGTGGGTCATGCTGGGCGAGATGTTCCCCAACCAGGTACGCGGCTCGGGCCTGGCCGTCGCCGGCTTGTTCCAGTGGGTCGCCAACTTCGCCATTACCATGACCTTCCCGATCATGCTGGCATCGATCGGCCTCACCGGGGCTTACGGTTTCTACGCGATCTGCGCCTTGCTGTCGGTCATCTTCGTTGCTCGCTTCGTGCGCGAAACCAACGGCAAGGAACTCGAAGAGATGGTTTACGAGTAAGCGTTCGCCAAATGGGGAACTGAACGCCACAATAACGTGGTACGCAACGAACAAGGCCCGCGTCAGATGGCGCGGGCCTCGTCGTTGCCGCTGAGCAGCGTCCCCCTTTCACCCTAACGGAAGGACGCCTTTGCCGTCATTTTGGGCTGAATGAGGGTAGGAAAAGCTATCGCTTTGCCGTCACCCCGCTGATATCTTGTCGCACCTCCTCAAGCCGAAAACGCCTCATTCAGCCACTTGATAAAATTACGTTTTTGCTTGAAATCGATGCGTAGTTGCATCAGGACTTCCGCGAAGATTTCATGCTGAGCCGGTGTTTCCAGCGTGTCGCGTAATTCTTTCAATAAGGCAATCCCCTGCTGATAGCCTTGGTTATTGGTCTTGCTCACTTCACTACGCACCAGACGCAAATATAGCGGCAAGCTCTCATCGGGGATTTTCAGCGCTTGCGCCAGGGCGTGTAATAAACCCGACGCCACTCGCCGCTGAGCACAGAGGGCCTGAGCCTCAGTCAGGCGACCCTCGTACAGATAGATTTCCAGCAAGCTATTTTCCGGCGCCGGCGCCCAAGCAAGGCGAGGCCCGGCAGTCTCACCGAGCCGCTCGGTCAGCCAGTCGATAGCAAGCTGGCGATAGTCGACGGGCAAGCCATGCGCTTCCGCCAGCTCCACCAGGTAGCAATAATCCTCAACCCGCTGCGTAAGTCGATATATCTCCCACTGCAGTTGCGCCGCTGCCTCGACGTCTTCCTGATGCAGACGTAGGCGAATTTCCAGCCGTTGGCGTTCGTTTTCCCAGCGGGGCCGGTCCTTCGACTCCACTTCGGCCGCGCGAGAAAGCCACTGCTCGACCTGATCCCAGCCGCCATGATCGATACACGCTCTCGCGGCGTCTAGGCAGTCCTTCTCGTCGTTAGCGGTTTTCTGATAAAGCGCCAGGATGGTGGATAAATCACCTGCAGCTTCGGCGCGCTTGAGCATGGGGTCGCGCAGCCGCAGGTAGCGGTACCGCTCCGACCAACTGGCATTCCTCGGCAGGTTCGGCAAGTCATCCCAGGCCCGCTGCAAGCAAGCGTGATAGGCTTCTAGCCCGGCCTGGCCCAGCACCTCGGCATAAGCGTCGGGGATCGGCGGAAACCTCTCACTGCGTTCGCCGAACGCCAGCTCATAAAGGTGCGCCGCCAATTTTTCGGCCGACCAATCGAGCCGCTGCACGGTCTCGACATGCAATGTCTGCAAATCCGCCTCGCAGTGGAGTCGAAAGCCGCCCGAATCATCAATGGTTTCCAGCGCCCGGTCCAGGCGCGACAGCGCATGATTCACCAGCATCAAGGCTTTATCAGCCGGCAACTGCGGCGCTTGCTCGACAAGCTGATCGACAACCGGCTCCGCCTTGGCGAAGTAGGCATGCACCTGCCCAAAACGAAACAGATCGCGGTTGACGGGAAATGCCGCCGTGATGCGTTTTTTCAGCGTCTTGTGATCCAGAACACCGAGTACCGCATCGGCGCGCATCGACCACTTTTGGTACAGCACCGGGTCACTCTCGATGAGTGACTCAAGCGCTTCGACCAGCGAGACCTTGTCCATCTGCTGTAGATAAGCATGCAGGCGATCCGAGACATCGCCTTCCGTCAGGCGCGTTTGCTCGGCCTGCTCCGCCCGATATGTCAAGGCAACCGCCACGCAATGCTTGCAGAAGTCGATGCCCTCCGAGGCCGGGCAATCGCATCCACCGTCCAGGCCACGCTTGCTCAGCTTCAGTGTCACGGTATAGCGCTCGCTGCCCTCCACATCGGCAGTGATGGTGGCCCCTTGCTTGATCCAACCGAGCACCATGCCCTGGCGGTAATAATCTAGACCCCGGCCAAACGCCGCCTCCCCGGCAAGCACGACCAGTTGCCGATCGGCCAGAAGCGCCGTTTCATCGTGTTGTGCCATCGCGATCCTGCCTTACTGTTATTGATATTGCTGTGTAAGGTGATGGCGCAAGCTGCGCGCTCAACCTGCCAGCCTGAACGCGATCTCGGCCACATGCTTGCCCTGGAAGCGGGCGATCGCCAGTTCGTTCTCGCTCGGGGTACGGCTGCCATCAGCGTTGGCCAGCGTCGTCGCGCCGTAGGGCGTGCCACCGGTGATCTCGTTCATGTTGGAGAGCTCGGGGCAGCTGTAGGGCACGCCGACGATGACCATGCCGTGGTGAAGCAGCGTGGTGTGAATCGAGGTCAACGTGGTTTCCTGCCCGCCGTGTTGCGTCGCGGTGGAGGCAAACGCGCTGCCGATCTTGCCGATCAACTTGCCCTGCGCCCAAGGGCCACCGGTCATGTCCCAGAAATTGCGCATCTGGGAGGCCATGTTGCCGAAACGGGTCGGCGTGCCGACGATGATCGCATCGTAGTCGGCCAGCGCCTCGGGCCCTTCGATCAGCGGCGCCTCCTGATCGGTCTTGTAGCCGGACTTGACCGCTACCTCCTCCGGCACCAGTTCGGGCACTCGGCGAAGATCGACCTGCGTACCATCGACGCCCCGGGCGCCTTCCGCCACGGCCTTGGCGAGGGTTTCGATATGGCCGTAGCTTGAGTAATACAACACCAGCACTTTGCTCATGGCATTTTCCTTGAAAGACAGGGTTTCCCTTGAAAGGCAGGGCTTCCCTTGAGAAGACAGGGTTTCGAGACGAAACATTTCCAAGGCTAGCCCGCGCGCCCAGCCGATGCCATGGCAACAATACTGCGTTTTTTGGTGGCGAAAGGCCGAAAAGATCGAACGCTCTGCGAACGCGCGATCATCGTGCCATCCGTCTGCCTCGGGCCGGCATTTGTTGCGGTAGCGGGCTAGCCGCTATTCTGTGCGCTCACTCACCCAACCGTGGTCCACGCTGGTGGATCGGAGCAAGCCATGACGACTTCCCGCGATCTCCTGGCCAACCTGGTCGGCTTCGATACCGTCTCCCGCCATTCGAATCTCGCGCTGATCGATTTCGTCGAGCACTATCTCGCCTCTCATCGGGTGCCGGCCCAGCGCATCACCAACGCCGATGGCAGCAAGGCCAACCTGCTCGCCCGCGTTGGCCCCGCGGTCGAAGGCGGTGTGGTGCTTTCCGGTCATACCGACGTGGTGCCGGTCGACGGCCAGCCGTGGCGCAGCGATCCGTTCACGCTGACCGACAGGCAGGATGGCCGACTCTATGGCCGCGGGAGCTGCGACATGAAAGGCTTCCTCGCCTGCGCCCTGGCCCGGGTGCCCGAGTGGCAGGCGCTGGACCTGAAGCGACCGATCTATCTGGCTTTCTCCTATGACGAGGAGATCGGCTGTCTCGGCGCGCCGGCGATGATCGAACGCCTGATGGCGGACGAGCCACTGCCCGGCGCGGTCATCATCGGCGAGCCCACCTCGATGCAGCCGGTGGTCGCGCAGAAAGGAATCACCACGATGCGCACCACGGTGACCGGCCGGGAGTCGCACTCGAGCCAGATCAACCAGGGCGTATCGGCGATTCACGTCGCAGCCAAACTGGTGACGCGGATCGAGGCGATCATGCAGGAGCTGGTCGACGAGGGCGCGCTGGAAAAGGTCTTCAACGTGCAGCACTCTAGCCTGCACGTGGGCCTGATCGAGGGCGGCACCGCGATCAACATCATGGCCCGCCACTGCCAGTTCGACTGGGAGATTCGTCACCTGCCCAGCGACGGATTCGAGGCGGTCTTCGCCCGCTTCGACCGCTACGCCAGGGCACTGGAAGCCGAGCTCCAGCAGCGGGTGCCGGATGTTCGTATCGTCACCGAGCAGCTCGTCGACACGGTGCCGGCGCTGGCCGATCGCGACAACGCCCCCACCATCGAGCTCTGCCGCGAGCTGCTCGACGACCCGAACGTCGACACCGGCGGCGTTGCCTACGCCACCGAAGGCGGCCAGTTCCAGCGCGCCGGCCTGCCGACCATCGTCTGCGGCCCGGGCAGCATCGAACAGGCCCACCAGCCGGACGAGTACATCGACATCAGCCAGCTCGAAGCCGGCGACCGCTTCATGCAACGACTGGGCAAGCGAATGGCGCGTTGAGCACCGTCGCTACTCTATTCCTTTAGCTACCGGGACGAATCATGCATACCCCTGTTCTCGCCGTTCGCCGCACTGCCCTGGTCGCGGTCTATGGCACCTTGAAGCGCAGATTGCGCAACCATCACTGGCTCGACGGCGCCGAGTTCGTTGGCACCGATATCCTCACCAGCGTCACGCTCTATGATATCGGCCCCTATCCGGGCGCCAGGGCCGAGCCGTCGCGAGGCGTGGAGATCGAAGTCTTCCGCGTCGATGCGGCTGGTCTGAAAAGGCTGGATTGCCTGGAGGATTACCGGGTAAGACGGCCGAAGTCCGGCACTTACGATCGCGCCGTGCATGACACCGCCTTCGGCCCCGCCTGGCTCTATCTCTACAACCGGGACGTGACCGGCTGCCCGGTGATTCGCCAGGGAGGCTGGCCGGCCGTGGCGTGAGGAGTCGTCTCGTTACTGCATATGGTTCCGCCATTGCCGCGGGCTGACATCATGCCAGCGTCGAAACGCGCGTGAAAAGGCACTCACTTCCGAAAAGCCCAGCAGCAACGCTATCTCCGAGATACTCAAGTGGGGTTGTCGTAGATAATGGGTTGCCATCTCCCGACGAACTCCATCCAGAAGTTGGCTGAAGCTGACGCCCTCACGACTAAGGCGACGCTGCAACGACCAGTTCGAGAGATCGAGACGATGGGCTGCGTTCTCTAGCGTCGGTTCTCCCATCGAGAGCATCTGGCGGACTTGGTCCCGCACGCGGTCGAGGAGCCCCTGCGGCGCGCGCTGGCCGTCGAGATGGCGAATGGCATCGACGAGCACGCCCAGCAGCAGTGGATCACTATCCGGCATCGGCCGATTCAAGTCGCGCTTCGGGATCAGCATCGAATTGACCGGTTGGTCGAAGTAGACCTGAGCGTCGAAGGATTTGCAGTGGTCATGCCACTGTTCCGGGCGCGGGTGCTCGAACATGACTGCCCGCGGCGCCCAGTTCGACCCGGCCGCGTGCCGGATCAGATTAAGCGCCATACCCATGGTCAGCTCGGCATCCTGGCGCCGACATAGAATTCGCCCGTGGCGTACCTGATAGTCGAGCCGCCAGCAATCGTCGGCATCCACCAGTCGGATCAGCGTATCGTGCTGGTGATAGGGAAAAGCGGCAACCCAGTTGTGCAGCGCCGCCTCGAGAGTCGACGAGCAGAGCCCGATATAGCCGATCAGCCCCAAGGCCTGCGGCTTGAACTGCTGCCCGTAATAGAGCCCGAAGTTGTCGCACCGAGACTCGCGCGCGGCGTTTTCCATCACTTGGCAGTAACTGCCGAGATCGAGACTCAGCGTGGGCTGCACCAGCAGCTCCGGGTCGACACCGCTACTGCCGAGAATGCGATCGGCGTCGCCGCCGTGCCGCTGGATGAAACCGCACAGACCGTTCGCCGCCGCCGAGAGCACGCCCCGGTTTCCCGTTGCGGCGGCGCCGATTTCTGTCCCGAGAGCCGTGCCGGTCGAGCCCGAGAGAAGCGATAAGTCCATGAGCGTTAACCTGCCGATGCGATTTTGTTATTGAGCAGCAAGTTTCGTACCACTGCCGAGGCCGTGACCGCGTTGCCCGGTCTTGAGCGGCGCTCGGCAGTTCTCAGACGGCCATCGGCCGCGCCGTTGTGCACATTTTCAATACAAGCGTCGCCACCCGCGCACCATTTCGGGTCATTCGGCGCCCACCGGCAGCTTGCCATCCAGATATCGCTGTACCAGTCGGACCGAGTGATCGGCCCAGTCCGGACCGAGGTCGGCGGCCTGCTGCGTCTGGGCATGGGAGCCGGCCCACGCCAATAGCTGAATGCGCCGCTGGGCGATCATCGCCGGCACGATGGCCAGATCGGCCTGATCCAGCGGCGCGACCCGCTGATAACCGGCGAGCCACTCATCGACCCAGGCCGCGGCGTTCGGGTGGTGCTCCTCGAAGCTCAGCGCCGCGGCCAGATCGTGCAGGTACCAGCCCAGCCCGCAGTCGTCGAAGTCGATCACCTTGGTCTCGTCGCCATCGAGCAGCAGATTGGTGAGGCGCAGATCGGCGTGGATCAGCCCGTAGCGCGCGGGCGACTGCCCGTAGGCCTCCATCTCGTGAGCGATGCGCGCGATCGCCGCCTCGATCACCGGCCAGTCGGCACGGGCGAGTCCTGGCGCATCACGCCAGCTCCCCCAGTGCCCGTTCTCGCTGACCATGGTGTGGTGGTTCCAGACGATCCGCTGGAAGCCTTCGGGGCGCTGCCATTCGCGGCTGTGAAGGTGCAGGCGCGCAGTGATCTCGCCGAGCTGGCGAAAGGCCTGCGGGTCGACCGCGTTGGTCGGCATGTCGCCCGATATCCAGCCGAACAGCACCGCATGGCGATGGCCGTCCTCATCGTCGATGGCGTGACGATCGGCCTCGTCCAGCGGTAGCGTCAGCACCCACTCGCCATCGCTGGCAGCAATCGGCTCGGGCACCTGAAAGCCGGCCTCGCGCAGGGCGTCGAGCCAGGCCAGCTCTCCCAGAATGTCCTCTCGCCGATGATAGCCGCCGCGGTGCAGGCGCAGCGCATACCGCTCGCCCGACGCCCGCTCCATCACGTAGGTGGCGTTTTCGGAGCGGCACAGCAGCCGCACCTCGCCGCGCACGCTCTCCGGGTAGCGTGCACCGGCTGCCTCGGCCAGACGCTGCAGCGTGGCGTCGTCGAGAGCGTCAGCCTGGGGCGCGGCCGCGAGCGATGCACTATCAGCCATGAGAAATCTCCTGTCTGCCATGGGCCTGTGAATCAGGCGTTATCGATGAGCACAGGATGAGAGTCTCGGGGCGCATTCGGCTTGACCCTGGGCCGCGAACCGTTGACCGCAGAGGACAGTCCGGCGTTTGCCGCACCGGGGTTGACCGCAAGACACAGCCGACGGTGATCTGCGGTCAAGTCTTCATCGCACCCGCCGGGGCATCATCCGGAACATCGAGTCGCTTCCAGACTCATCGAGCCGCCACACAGCTCGATATTTCATTGGCTCAGAATTTCGGAGAGAGAACGATGCTCAAGACCAATGCCTTCGACGCCAGCGCCGGCGATACCGTCTCGCCACACAAGCTCGACATGATCGAGCGCCGTCGGCGCCTGCTCGGTCCGGCCTATCAGCTTTTCTACAAGGATCCGCTGCATCTGGTCCGCGGCGAGGGAGTCTGGGTCTTCGATGTCGATGGCAATCGCTATCTCGACGTCTACAACAACGTGCCCTCGGTGGGCCACTGTCACCCCCACGTGCTCGCGGCGCTCACACGTCAGGCCGGCGAGCTCAACACCCACACCCGTTACCTGCATGACAACGTGCTGGATTTCGCCGAGAAGCTGATCGGCACCATGCCGGAAGCGCTGAGCCAGGTGATGTTCACCTGCACCGGCAGCGAAGCCAACGACCTGGCCCTGCGCATCGCCGAGGACTACACCGGCGGTACCGGCATGATCGTGACCGACTACAGCTACCACGGCATGACCAAGTCGATCGCCGCGCTCTCCGCCTCGATGGGCCCTTACGTCAAGCTCGACCGCGATGCCCGCGCCATCCCCGCGCCGATTCACGACCCCGCCAATCCGGAAGCGGTGGGCAAGCGTTTCGCCGCCGACGTGCGCGCCGCGATCGCCGACATGCAGCGTCACGGCATCAAGCCCGCCGCCCTGCTCATCGACACCTTCTTCACCAGCGACGGCGGCTTCTTCGATCCGCCCGGCTTCCTGCAGGAAGCGGTCGAGGCGATCCGCGAGGCGGGTGGCCTGTATATCGCCGACGAAGTGCAGCCCGGCTACGGGCGTAGCGGCGAGCACATGTGGGGCTTCCAGCGCCACGGGCTGGTGCCGGATCTCGTCACCCTGGGCAAGCCGATGGGCAACGGTCACCCGATGGCCGCGACCGTGGTCAAACCGCACATCCTCGAGCGCTTCGGCAGCGAATCGAGCTACTTCAACACCTTCGGCGGCAACACCGTCTCCGCCGCCGTGGGTCTGGCCGTCCTTGAAGTGATCGAGAACGAGAACCTGCTGCCCTCCATCGCCAAGGCCGGCAAGGCGATCGTCGAGGGGATCTCGGTGCTGGCATCGCGATACCCGCTGCTCAGCAACGTGCGTGGCGTGGGTCTCTACGCGAGCGTCGACATCGTCGATGCCGAGGGCAATCCCGATGCCGCGATGGCGCTGGCTATCGTCAACGGGCTGCGCGACGAAGGTATTCTGATCGGCGCCATCGGGCCGCACGCAAACGTGCTCAAGATTCGCCCCCCCTTGGTGTTCACCGAAGAGCACAGCGGGATTCTGGTCGAGGGCCTAGCGAAAGTTCTGGAAAAAGTGCAGCCGCAGGTTTGACGCCGCGGCCTATTGGGTAGACATCCATCACGATGGAGAAAACGATGACCTCATCGACGACAACAACAAATGCGCTGAAACCGACCCTTGGCCCGATTCAACTCTGGGGAATCGCCGTGGGCCTGGTGATTTCGGGTGAGTACTTCGGCTGGAGCTACGGCTGGGGCGTCGCCGGTACACTGGGCTTTCTGGTGACCACGATAATGATCGCCACCATGTATAGCTGCTTTATCTTCAGCTATACGGAACTCACCACGGCGATCCCTCACGCCGGCGGTCCTTTCGCCTTCAGCCGCCGCGCCTTCGGCGAGTTCGGGGGCATGATCGCCGGCATGGCGACGCTGATCGAGTTCGTCTTCGCGCCGCCGGCCATCGCGCTCGCCATCGGCGCCTATCTCAACGTCCAGTATCCGAGCCTGAATCCGCAGGTGGCCGCGATCGGCGCCTACGTCGTCTTCATGACGCTCAATATCCTCGGCGTGAAGCTGGCCGCGATGTTCGAACTGTTGGTGACCTCGCTCGCCGTGATCGAGCTGCTGGTGTTCATGGGCGTCGTCGCACCAGGCTTCAGCATGGCCAACTTCGTCGCCAACGGCTGGGCCGGCGAGAACGTCTTCAGTGGCCAGGCCGTCGCCGGCATCTTCGCCGCCATTCCCTTCGCGATCTGGTTCTTTCTTGCCATCGAAGGCGCCGCCATGGCCGCCGAGGAGACCCGCGATCCCAGGCGCACGATTCCCAAGGCGTATGTCAGCGGCATCATCACGCTGGTCATCCTCGCCTTCGGGGTGATGCTGATGGCCGGTGGCGTTGGCGACTGGCGCACGCTCTCGGACATCAACGACCCGCTGCCTCAGGCGATGAGGATGGTGGTCGGCGACAACTCCCGCTGGATGCACATGCTGGTGTGGATCGGCCTGTTCGGGCTGATCGCGAGCTTCCACGGCATCATCCTCGGCTACTCGCGTCAGTTCTTCGCCCTGGCACGCGCCGGCTACCTGCCAAGCGGGCTGGCCAAGCTGTCGCGCTTCCAGACACCGCATCGCGCGATCCTCGCCGGCGGTGCGATCGGTATCGTCGCCATTCTCAGCGACGGACACATCGACCTCCAGGGCATGAGTCTGACCGCGGCGATGATCACCATGGCGGTGTTCGGTGCCATCGTGATGTATCTGATGAGCATGCTGAGCCTGTTCCGCCTGCGCCGCAGCGAACCGCAGCTCGAACGCTGGTATCGCGCTCCCGGTTATCCGGTAGTGCCGCTGATCGCGCTGGTCCTGGCGCTGGTCTGCCTCATCGCCATGCTCTGGTTCAATCCGATGATCGCCCTGCTGTTCGTCGGCCTGATGGTCTTGGGCGGCATCTACTTCTCGCTGACCAAGGCGCAGCGCCAGGCAGCGGAGGACTCGCTGGCCGCCACGCCGTGAGCGATGCGTCGTCAAGGGAAAAACAGAGAAAGACTTCAATGGGGCGCCGCGAGGCGCCCTTTTCCTTGCCATACGATGTTTGCCATACAATCTTTGCCATCCGCCGTATTCTGGGCGCCCGACCGACTCAAGGGGCGTCACCGACCTAGGTGATGTGGCAGGTTAGGCCCGCTCGTCGGGTCCCGATCGCGTATCAGGCGTCGAAGAACACCCGCAGCACGTGATCCATGTGCACTTCCATCGCTCTCCGGGCCGCATCGGGATCATGGCTTTCGATTGCCGTCAGGATGCGCTCGTGATCGTCCTGGGACTGGCGCGGCATGTCGGTTTCCATGAACAGCTCCTGAAGACGTCGGAACATCTTGCCGTACTGGTGGCCAAGCAGGTGCTTGATGGTCATGGCATAGGCGGCGTTGCCCGAGGCCTCGGCAATACGAATGTGCAAAAGCCGGTCGCCGGCCTGGTTTCTTCCACCGTGGCGATTGTCCTCGACATTGCGCGCGTAGGCGGCACGCATCGCGGCGAGATCGTCGTCGCTGGCGTTGATCGCCGCCAGCGCCGCCGTTTCCGGTTCCAGGTAACGGCGTGCCTGCAGCAACGAAAACGGCGGGATTTCCTGATCCAGATCGAGCTCGATCTCGCTGGCGAACTCCGGGTCGAGCCCCCACTCTTCCTGGCGCCGGGCCGCGCTCATCACCGAGCTGCCCACCTCCTCGTCGCGTTCAAGCACCAGTACGCCATGGCCGACACGAACCTCGACCTGGCCCACCACCTCCAGCGCGATCAGCGCTTCGCGCACCGACGCCCGGCTGACCCCCAGCTGCTGCGCCAGATCCCGCTCCGGCGGCAACAGCGTACCGGGGGGAAATTCCCCCTGGCGGATCAGCACCAGCAACTGGTCGGCAATCTGGCGATAGAGCCGCTGTGCACGAATGGTCTGGATCGGCATCCATCGATCTCCCGGTTTCATGAGCAAGACGAATTAGGCTTTGTCTGAAAACTGTCTGCGCTCGGCCATACGGCGTTAAAAATCGGCTCAAAGTACTCATTTACACCGCGTAAACTCCGTCTTTTTGCCGATTTTTGCCTTGCCTGACCTTCGCTCGACGACTTTTCAGACAAAACCTAGACATTGGTCGCAATTTCCAACGCTTTTACCGGCTTGGCCGAGGCTATTAGACGTTTGGCGATTTGCGGGCCGTTTCCACAAAGGATAATACTCGGACCAAAGGTCAGGCCTTTAGACATTAGAACCAACCCTGCCCTAGGAAGCAAAAAACTCGGAATCCAAACCGCCTTCAGGAGCCATCGGCCATGCGACTCGCCAACAAGACCGCGTTGATTACCGCCGCCGGCCAGGGTATCGGCCGAGCCACCGTCGAGCGATTTCTGGCCGAAGGTGCCCAGGTCATCGCCACCGACATCGATGCGGCCAAGCTGGAGGGGCTGGCGGGGGCTCAGTGCCATGCGCTCGATGTCACCGACGCGGAAGCCGTGCGGAGTCTGATCGAGTCGCTGCCGCCGCTGGACGTACTGTTCAATTGCGCCGGCACGGTGCCGAGCGGTTCGATCCTCGAATGCGAAGATGCCCAATGGGCCTTCGCCCAGCGGCTCAATGTGGACTCGATGTTCTACACCATTCGCGCTGCGCTGCCGGCAATGCTCGACAATGGCGGCGGCAGCATCATCAACATGTCGTCGCTGGCCTCCAGCGTGAAAGGCGTGGTCAACCGCTTTGCCTACGGCACCACCAAGGCTGCCGTCGTCGGGCTGACCAAATCCGTCGCCGCCGACTACATGACCCGCGGCATCCGCTGCAACGCGATCTGCCCAGGCACGGTCGACTCCCCCTCCCTGCGCGAACGGGTCGCCGAGCAGGCGCGCCAGCAGGGCCGCACCACCGACGAGGTCTTCGCCGAATTCATTGCCCGCCAGCCCATGGGCCGCCTGGGCAAGGTGGAGGAGATCGCGGCACTGGCGACGCATCTGGCCAGCGACGAATCCTCGTTCATCACCGGTACGGTGCAGTTGATCGACGGGGGCTGGTCGAATTGATGAGGGCACCTACAAACTACTGCGCTAGCCCATGCGGCGTTGGAATCCAGCTAAAACTGCTCATTTACAGACTCGTAAACTGCGCATTTTCGCTGGATTCCGCCTTGCCTGGCCTTCGCTCGCAACGTTTGTAGATACCCTCATTACGAATCATCCCATTTTTTACGTATAAGGAACTCCGCATGAAACTGCTACGCCACGGCCCCAAGGGTCAGGAAAAGCCCGGTATCGTCGATGCCAACGGCACTGTTCGCGATCTGTCCGGCAAGATCGATGACATCGCCGGCGACGTACTCTCCGATGCGGGTCTGGCGCAACTGGCGCAAATCGATACCGCCAGCCTGCCGGAAGTCGCCGCGGGTACGCGTCTCGGCCCCTGCGTCGGCCGCGTCGGCAAGTTCATCTGCATCGGCCTGAACTACTCCGACCACGCCGCGGAAACCGGCGCCGAGGTGCCCGCCGAGCCGGTGATCTTCAACAAGTGGACCAGCGCCATCTGTGGCCCCAACGACGACGTGGAGATCCCCCGCGGCTCGGAGAAGTCCGACTGGGAAGTCGAGCTCGGCGTGATCATCGGCAAGGGCGGGCGCTATATCGACGAAGCGGACGCCATGAACCATGTCGCCGGCTTCTGCGTGGTCAACGACGTCTCCGAACGCGAATACCAGCTCGAACGCTGCGGCACCTGGGACAAGGGCAAGGGATGCGACACCTTCGGCCCGCTCGGCCCGTGGCTCGTCACCCGTGACGAGATCGCCGATCCGCAGAATCTTTCGATGTGGCTCGAAGTCGACGGCAAGCGCTATCAGGACGGCTCGACCCAGACCATGGTGTTCCAGGTGCCGCATCTGGTCGCCTATCTCAGCCGCTTCATGAGCCTGCAGCCGGGCGACGTGATCTCCACCGGTACCCCGCCGGGCGTCGGCATGGGTCAAAACCCGAAGGTCTTCCTCAAACCGGGCCAGACCATGCGACTAGGGATCGAAGGGCTCGGCGAGCAGCAGCAGCGCTGCGTCGAGAGCTGATGGACTAGAACTGGACGCCCCCTCCGCCGGCATGCCGGAGGGGGTAGCAGGCCACTATTGGCCTGACCATTGGTCCTATAGGTCAATTTTAAGATCGCCATTCTTGGGAGCGCATACATGCAAGTCGTCGTCTGCTCGAAGCCGAACGAGATGACCCTCATCGACCGGCCGGTGCCCGATTGTGCGCCTGGCGAGGCCTTGGTAGCGATCCGCCGTGTCGGCATCTGCGGTACCGACATCCACGCCTTCGGCGGCAACCAGCCCTATTTCGTCTATCCCCGCGTGCTGGGCCACGAGCTCAGTGGCGAGGTGGTTTCCGCCGCCGACGGTGTCGATTCCGGCCTCGTCGGCCAGGCGGTCTACGTCATTCCCTATCTGCACTGCGGCGAGTGTCGGGCGTGTCGCCAGGGGCGCACCAACTGCTGTCAGCGTCTCGAAGTCGTTGGTGTGCATCGCGATGGCGGCATGGCGGAATATCTGAACGTGCCCGCCTCGCACTTGATTCCGGTGCCGTCGCTGTCGCCGAAACAGCTGGCCCTGGTCGAGTGCCAGGCGATCGGCGCCCATGCCATCCGGCGTGGCCAGGTCGAGAAAGACGAACTGGTCGTGGTGGTGGGCGCCGGGCCGATCGGCATCGGCGTGCTGCAGGTCGCCAGGAGTCGCGGCGCGCGGGTGGCAATGATCGATACCAATCGCGATCGCTTGGCCTTGTGTCGCGATGAACTCGGCGCGGACGCCGTCTGGCATGCCGTCGAAGACGACGTGATCGCGGAGATCGAAGCGATGAACGACGGCGCCCTGGCCGATGTCGTGTTCGATGCCACCGGCAACCCGAAGGCGATGAATCGCGGCTTCGATTTCGCCGGGCACGGCGGGCGCTACGTGCTGGTCAGCGTGGTCAAGGCCGACATCACCTTCAGCGACCCGGACTTCCACAAGAAGGAGCTGACGCTGCTGGGCAGCCGCAATGCCACGCGGGAAGACTTTGAGACCGTCACTCGCCTGATGACCAGCGGCGACATTCTCACCGAGCCGCTGATCACCCACCGGGGGCGACTCGAGGACCTGCCGACGTTGATGCCGCAGTGGTGCGCGCCCGGCAGTGGCGTGATCAAGGCAATGGTGACGCTCGAAAGCGCGGGCCACGACAGCACAGCGGAGCATCAAGCATGAATGACACCATCGGCACCGACAGCCCGGCTCGTATCACCCTGCGCATTCATCCACACGACAACGTGGCGGTGGCGCTGACCGACCTGCCCGCCGGTCGTCAGGTCGTCATCGACGACCACGCCGTCACGCTCGCCGACAACATCCGCCACAAGCACAAGTTCACGCTCGCGGCGCTGTCGCCGGGCGATATCGTCACCATGTACGGCGTGACCGTGGGCAAGGCAACGCGCGACATTCCCGAGGGCGGCGTGATCACCGTGGACAACGTCGCCCACGCCACGGAAAGCGACGAGGTCCGCCCCGGCAGCAAGTCGTGGACGCCGCCGGACGTGACGCGCTTCCAGGGCATGACCTTCGACGGTTTCCATCGCCCGGATGGTGGCGTCGGCACGGCCAACGTGTGGCTGGTGATTCCGCTGGTGTTCTGCGAGAACCGCAACATCGAGGTGCTGCGCCAGTGTGTCGCCGATGCGCTGGGCGATGACCCTTATCGTGACTACAAGCGCATGGCGCGCCAAATGCTGAGCGGCCAGAGCGACACGCCGGAGAGCGCCGATTCGTTCGACGCCACCGCGCCCAGACGTTTCCCCAACGTCGACGGCGTGCGCTTTCTGACCCATACCCTGGGCTGCGGCGGCACCGACGACGATGCCGAAGCGCTGTGCCAGTTGCTGGCCGGCTATATCTGCCATCCCAACGTGGCCGGCGCGACGGTACTGAGTCTCGGCTGTCAGAAGGCGCAGATTCAGATGCTCAAGGCGGCGGTGGCCAAACACGATCCGCAACGGTTGCGCACGGTGGACTATTTCGACCAGCAGTCCTCACCCAGCGAAGAAGCGCTGATTCGCAACGCCCTACAGTCGATCTTCGACGGTCTGGCAGCCGCCGACCGAATCCCGCGCCAACCGGCGCCGCTGGCCAAGCTCACGCTCGGCGTCGAGTGTGGCGGCTCCGACGGCTTTTCCGGCATCTCCGCCAACCCGCTGGTCGGCGCCGTGGTTGATCGCCTGGTCGCCCTCGGCGGCAGCGGCATTCTCAGCGAGTTTCCGGAACTGTGCGGGGTCGAGCACGAACTGGTCGCCCGCTGTACCGACGCCGCGGTCGCCGAACGTTTCCGCGATCTGATGCAGGCCTACCAGCGCCATGCCGCCGCGGTGGGGGCCGATTTCGCCATGAACCCGTCTCCGGGCAACATTCGCGACGGTTTGATCACCGATGCGATGAAATCCGCCGGTGCGGCCAAGAAAGGCGGCGACGGGCCGGTAGTCGACGTGCTCGATTACACCGAGCCGCACCGTCGCCCCGGTCTCAGCCTGCTCTGCTCGCCGGGCAACGACGTCGAATCGACCACCGCGCTGGCCGGCTCCGGCGCCAACCTGATCGTGTTCACCACCGGTCTCGGCACGCCCACCGGCAACCCGGTGACGCCAGTGCTCAAGATCGCCAGCAACAGCGAACTGGCGACCCGCATGCGCGACATCATCGATTTCGACGCCGGCCCCATCGTGCGCGGCGAACGCGGCATCGACGAGCTGGCCGAGGAGCTGCTGGCGCTGTGCATCGAGGTCGCGTCGGGACGCCATCGCTCGCATGCCCAGCGTCTCTCACAGCACGACTTCATTCCCTGGAAGCGCGGGGTGTCTCTATGAGCGCTTCGACACGGCTCTCGACGAGCGCGTCCGATTACCGCGACGCCGGTATCGTCCAGTTCGGCACCGGACGCTTCCTGCTCGCCCATGTCGATGCCCTGGTATCCGAATCGCTGGAGAAGGGAGACAGCGATGAGCGCATTCTGGTGGTGCAGAGCTCGACCCGCGAGGAAGGCAAGCGCAAGGCGCGCTTGCTCGCCGAGCAGCGCCGCTATCCCGTGCGGATTCGCGGTCGGCGCGACGGCGAAACGATTGATCGCAAGCAGACCGTCGACAGCATCGCCGGCTGCCTGATCGCCGCCGAACAGTGGGACGTGCTCAAGCGACACGTGGTCGAGCACGCCCGCATCATCGTCTCCAACACCGCCGACAACGGCTACGACATTGGAGACGACTCGAGTCTCGCGACAGTGCCGGCGAGCTTTCCCGGCAAGCTGACCCACCTGTTGCGGGCCCGCTTCGAAGCCGGTAACGATGGCCTGACGATCCTGCCCTGCGAGCTGATCGAGCAGAACGCCCGGCAGTTGAAGTCGCTGGTGACGACAATGGCCCGCCGCGACGGCGAGGCGACAGCCGATAACGCGGCGTTTCTCGACTGGCTGGACAACCGCTGCGTATGGGCCGACACGCTGGTCGACCGCATCGTCTCGGCGCCGCTCGAACCGCTCGGTGCCATCGCCGAACCCTATGCGCTCTGGGCCATTGCCCGCCAGCCGGGCATGGCGATCCCCTGCGTGCATCCGGATGTCGAGATCGTCGACGACCTGACCCCGCAGGCGATGTGCAAGCTGCACATTCTCAACCTGGCCCATACCTATCTGGTCGACCGATGGCAGCAAGCCGGTCGCCCGGTCGAGTTCGTGCGCGAGGCGATGGAGTGCGCCGCGCTGGTCGATCCGCTGCGTGCCACCCTCGAAGAGGAGGTGCTGCCGACGCTCGCCGCCGAACTGCCCATGAACCAGCTGGAGCCGTATCTGGCGGTAACGATGGAACGGTTCGCCAACCCCTTCCTCGATCACCGCCTCGACGATATCGCCCAGCATCACGCCGCCAAACTGCAGCGACGCCTGCAGCCGGTGGTGGATAAAGCACGCCTCCAAGGGCGCGCCACGCCCAGGCTCGACGAGGCGTTGAGCTGATGGCGACAACACGAAGCATCCAAGACGACAACATCCGGAGCACGCCAATGATCACCCAACGATTCTTCCGCTTCACCGCTTCACTCACCCTGGCCGGTCTGAGCACGCTCGCGCTCACGGGCATGGCCCAGGCTGCGACCGAAATCCGCGTCGCCTACGGCAATCAGCCCGGCGAGCCGGTCGATGTCGCGGTCAAGGAGTGGGCGAAAAGCGTCGAGAAAGCCAGCGACGGCGAGCTGACGCTGAAAGCCTTCCCCGCCAGCCAGCTCGGCGGCGAGACCGAAGTGATGGAGCAGGCGCGCTTCGGCTCGCCGCTGATCACCATTACCGCCTACTCCAACTTCATGAGTTCGGTGCCGGATCTGGCGGTACTGGACGCGCCGTATCTCTCCGACGATTTCGACAGCAAGCTCAAGGTCTTCGAGTCCGACTGGTTCGCCGAGCAGGAAAAGAAGGTCGAGGAATCCGGCTATCACATCGTGATTCCCAATTCCGTCTACGGGGTGCGCCACCTGCTTTCGCGAGAAGCGGTCTCGACGCCGGAGGATCTGGCCGGGGTCAAGGTGCGGGTGCAGAACTCGCCGATGTACGTCGCCGCAATCAAGGCAATGGGCGCGGTGCCCACGCCGATGTCGCTGGGCGATGTCTATCCGGCGCTGGCCCAGGGTTTGGTCGACGGCGTCGAGAACCCGCTGCCGGTGCTGTATGGCGGCAAGTTCTACGAGGTAGTGAAGAATCTCAATCTCACCGCCCACATGCATACGGTCGCGCCGTTCGTCACCGGTGAAGCGTTCTGGCAACAGCTGAGCCCGGAAGACCAGAAGATCCTCACCGAGACCGGTCAGGAGATGGCCAAGAACCTGCGCAGCCTGGTCGAGAAGGAGACCGACAAATCGCTTCAGCAGTTGAAGGATGCCGGCGTCCAGGTGCACGAGGTGGATACCGCCCCGTTCCGCGAGCGTGCCCAGCAGGAAGTCCCGGCGGCATTCCCGCAGTGGAGCGACGGGCTGTATCAGCAGGTCAGCGATATCATCAACGGCTGACAAAATCGCCGGGAGCGATTCTGGACATCGCACAGCGATGGTCCGAAAGGCGACCGTCAGGAATGGCGGTCGCAATCTCGAATCTTGCGCGGACTCGGCGTCCCCAGCGAATCGAGGCGTTGCGCGGGACTATCGACCCTCCTTTGTTTAACGCTGCGAAGTGAGCTGTTGCTCACGTCGTTAGGAGTTGAATATTCATGCAAACGTTTTTCAAGGCGCTCGACCGCCTGATGCGACTCGATGAGGTGATCGCCAGCCTGGCGCTGTTCGGGCTGTTCGTGGTCGCCATCGCCAACGTCTTCATGCGCTACCTGTTCTCGTCGCCGCTGGCCTGGAGCGAGGAGATCCTGCAGCTGTTGATGGTGTGGGCGACATTCCTCGGCGCCAGCGCACTGGTACGGCGCAACGAGCACGTGCTGATCGGCCTGCTCAACGACAGGTTGCCGGCAGCCGTTGCGCACTGGAACACGCGCATTTTCAACATCGGCATTGTCATGCTTTGCGCGGTGGCGATGCTTTTCTGGGGGCTGGAACTGCTGCCCTTCTCGCGTTTCCGCAGCACGCCGATGCTGCAGATCCCCTACTACTGGATTCACGTATCAATCCCCATCAGCGCAGCGCTGATGCTCTATCACAGTCTGGTGCGCCTGATCACCAATGACCGATTGATTGCCGACGAACGGGAACTGGCTCCGCCGCAAGCCACCCGTGACGTCGTTACCGCCAAGGAGTGATATCGATGGCCGTTGGAATCGCGCTCGCCGCGCTCTTCATCCTGTTCTGCCTGGGCACGCCGGTGGCCTTCGCGCTGTTTGCGTCGAGTCTGACCTACTTCCTCGTCGGTGCGGATCAGCCCATGGTAATGCTGATCCAGCGCCTCGCCGGCGGGCTGGAGTCCATTTCACTGCTGGCCATTCCGTTCTTCATCATGGCCGGGGTGTTCATGAACCACTCCGGCATCACCGAACGGCTGCTGACGCTGGCCGAACTGATGACCCGTCGAATGCACGGCGGTCTGGCGCAGGCCAACGTACTGTTGAGTACCTTCATGGGCGGTCTTTCCGGCTCCAACATCGCCGATGCCGCCATGAACGCCAAACTGCTGGTGCCGAGCATGACGGCTGCCGGCTACCCCAAGGCGTTCTCGAGCGCGATCACGGCCTCGTCGTCGCTGATCACGTCGACCATCCCGCCGGGGATCGCGCTGATCGTCTACGGCTACGTCAACAACGTCTCGATCGGGCGGCTGTTTCTGGCCGGTGTCGTGCCGGGCGTGCTGATGGCGGTCGCGATGATGGTACTGGTGTCGATCCAGTGTCGCCGCCTCGGCTATCAGAAGCCGCGCCGCGAACGTGTCACTCGTCACGAATGGATCAGCGTGACCCGCGCCGGGATCATCGCGCTGCTGCTGCCGGTGGTCGTCATCGGCGGCATCCGCGTCGGCATCTTCACGCCCACCGAAGCAGGCGCGATGGCCGTACTCTATGCGCTGATCGTCGGGCTGTTCGTGTATCGGCAGATGGGGCTGGGCAGCGTTGCGCTGGCGACGCGGGAGTCGCTGATGGCGTCGGTCAACGTGCTGTTCATCATCGCGGTCGCCTCGGGCTTCGCTCGCGTGCTGACCTGGGAGCAGATTCCCCAGCAGATCGCGCTGATGCTCTCCTCGGGCGTCGGCAGCGCGGTGGCGTTTCTACTGATCGCCAACGTCCTGCTGCTGGTTCTCGGCATGTTTCTGGAGGGCAACGCGATTCTGATCGTGCTCTCGCCGTTGCTGGCTCCCGTGGCGGCCCAGTTCGGTATCGACCCGGTGCACTTCGGTATCGTGTTCATCCTCAACGCCTCGATCGGCACCATTACGCCACCCCTGGGCACGGTGATGTTCACGACCTGCAGCATCACCGGCGTCTCGATCGGCGCCTTCATTCGCGCCATCGCGCCCTACTGGCTGCTGCTGGTCGCCCTGCTGCTGGTGGTGACCTTCGTACCGGCGATCTCGCTGGCGTTACCCAACTGGGTGTTCTGACCCGGGAGCGTGCCCTGAACGCAAGCCTCCGAGTACGACCATGGCCGTATGTCGGCCTTTCCCGGTCGCGCGTTCGGCGGCCGGACAGGTAAGATGAAGTCGAAACAGCCAATGTTGACCATACGGCTCAACCCACTTCGAAGGCCGGGATTCGACTGACGTGAAGGACACCTCGACAACGCGTTCCCCACGCCGGCCCAGCGTCGCTGAAGCGCTGGTCAGGGAGATCTTCGCCGGCCATTACCAGCCCGGCGAATTCGTGCCCAAGGAGATCGACCTCTGCGAGCAGTTCGCGCTCAACCGCTCGGCGGTGCGCAGCGATCTGCGCCAGTTGGTCGACGCCGGCATCATCGAGCGTATCTCCGGTTACGGCTCCCGCGTTCGGGATTATGCCGAGTGGAACATTCTCGACCCGCAGGTCACCGAGTGGATGGTGCGTTTCGCCACACCCAACCCGGGTATTCAGCGCGAGATCCTGACCTTCCGGCTCGACGTCGAGCCCTATGTGGCGATGACGGCGGCCAAGCGCGCCACGGCGAGGGATCTCGTGGCGATCGAAGAAGCCTTCGAAGGCATGGGCCGTGACTTCCACAACCCCGAATCGGCCAACCGCGGGAGGCTTCACAGCGACCACGACGTCGCCTTCCACGTAGCCATCTTCAAGGCGACCCACAACATCGTCTGGAAGCAGCTATCGCACATCCTGAAGCCCTCGATTCATCTACTGGTGGAGACCTCCAACGTCAGCGCCAGCGATCCTGAGCAGAGCCTGGAGCGCCACCGCCACTTGATGGAGTGCATTCGAACCCGGCGGCCCCGCGAGGCCTTCTTCGCCTCGGTGGCGGTTTTGCAGGGAACGGCCGACGCGCTGGGGATGGAGATGCCGGAGACCTTGCTGGGCGAAGTGCCGGCAGCCGTCGAGCGCTGAGCGCCGTCCTCGCGTGCCGGCAGCGCGATACCCAAGGAGCGCGGAAACTCGCATGCCTGCGATGCCCGCCTCGATCTCGTCAGAGGAGAACCAACATGGATTTCGGTATCAACGGCCGCTGGGCCATCGTCTGCGCCGCCAGCCAGGGACTGGGCAAGGGTTGCGCCGTTGCCTTGGCCAGGGAAGGGGTCAATCTGGTCATCAACTCGCGCCGGCAGGAGACGCTGGACGCCGTCGCCGAGGAGCTGCGCGCACTCGATCCGGCGATCGAAGTGCGTACAGTTGCCGGTGACATCGGCGATCCGGCCATCCGAGAGGCGGTGCTAAGCGCGCCGCCCCAGGTCGATATCCTGGTCAACAACAACGGTGGCCCGCCTCCCGGCGATTTCCGAGACTGGGAGCGGGACGACTGGATCGCGGCGCTGGACGCCAACATGCTGGCGCCCATTGCGTTGATTCAGGCCTGCGTCGATGGCATGGCCGAGCGCGGCTTCGGCCGGATCGTCAATATCACCTCGTCGGCGGTGAAAGCCCCGATCGACGTGCTCGGGCTCTCCAACGGTGCCCGCAGCGGCCTGACCGGATTCGTCGCCGGCACCGCTCGCCAGTCGAGACTGGCCAGCCGCAACGTCACCATCAACAACCTGATGCCGGGCGCCTTCGACACCCAGCGGCTGAGGGGCGGCATCGACAAGGCCGCCAGCAAGAGCGGCCGCACGCATGACGAGGTGGCACAAACGCGTCTGGACGCGATTCCCGCCCGCCGCTTCGGCAACCCCGAGGAGTTCGGCGAGGTCTGCGCCTTCCTCTGCAGCCGCCAGGCCGCCTACATGACCGGCCAGAACATCCTGCTCGACGGCGGCGCCTATCCAGGAACTTTTTAAGGCGCCCGAGACTGCGCCTCTATCTAAGACGCCCGAGACCGCGCCTCAATCTCGGTCGAGGCGCCCCGAGCCGCGCCTCTGTCCATCGCGCTCGGAGGCTAGCGCCGCCTTCTATAGCGCCCAATGCTGACCTTCGCTCGTAGCTCGTAGCTCGTAGCTCGTAGCTCGTAGCTCGTAGCTCGTAGCTCGTAGCTCGTAGCTCGTAGCTCGTAGCTCGTAGCTCGTAGCTCGTAGCTCGTAGCTCGTAGCTCGTAGCTCGTAGCTCGTAGCTCGTAGCTCGTAGCTCGTAGCTCGTAGCTCGTAGCTCGTAGCTCGTAGCTCGTAGCTCGTAGCTCGTAGCTCGTAGCTCGTAGCTCGTAGCTCGTAGCTCGTAGCTCGTAGCTCGTAGCTCGTAGCTCGTAGCTCGTAGCTCGTAGCTCGTAGCTCGTAGCTCGTAGCTCGTAGCTCGTAGCTCGTAGCTCGTAGCTCGTAGCTCGTAGCTCGTAGCTCGTAGCTCGTAGCTCGTAGCTCGTAGCTCGTAGCTCGTAGCTCGTAGCTCGTAGCTCGTAGCTCGTAGCTCGTAGCTCGTAGCTCGTAGCTCGTAGCTCGTAGCTCGTAGCTCGTAGCTCGTAGCTCGTAGCTCGTAGCTCGTAGCTCGTCGCTCGTAGCTCGTCAGTGATTATCTCGTGGCAAGTCCCAGGCAATCGCCCGGTACTTGGTCGCCGGCGCCAGGGTCATGCCGCGGTCGAGCTGTTCGACCATCGAACGCTGGATCTCCTGCCACGGGGTCTGGTGGTCGCGATACGGGTAGCCGCCGCTGGCTTCGAGCTTGGCGCGTCGCGCTGCCAGCTCCTCGTCGTCGATCAGCAGATTGGCCTCGCCCCGCTTGAGATCGATACGGATCCGGTCGCCGGTTTCGAGTAGCGCCAGGCCGCCGCCCGTCGCCGCTTCCGGCGAGGCGTTGAGAATCGAGGGCGAGCCGGAGGTTCCCGACTGGCGTCCGTCGCCCAGGCACGGCAGCGATTCGATGCCCTGCTTGATCAGCGCTTCCGGCGGCTGCATGTTGACCACCTCGGCGCCCCCGGGATGCCCCACCGGGCCGGCACCGCGCATCACCAGGATGGTGTTCTCGTCGATCTCGAGCGCCGGGTCGTCGATGCGCGCATGGTAGTCCTCGGAGCCGTCGAACACCGCGACCTTGCCTTCGAACGCTTCCGGATCGTCCGGATTGGAAAGAAAGCGGCGCCGGAAGTCTTCCGAGATGACGCTGGTCTTCATCAGCGCGGAATCGAACAGATTGCCCTTGAGATTGAGAAAGCCCGCCGATTCGACCAGCGGCTTGCCGTAGCGCAGGATGACGTCTTCGTCCTGAGTTTCCTGGCCGAAGCAGTTGGCATGCAGCGTCTGACCGTTGACCGTCAGCGCGGCGCCATGAAGTCGTCCTGCCGCCAACAGTTCATGAACCACCGCCGGGACTCCACCCGCCCGGTAGAACTCCTCGCCGAGATAGGCACCGGCCGGCATCACGTTCGCCAGCAGCGGCACGTCGTGACCCAGCCGCTGCCAGTCGTCGTTGGTCAGCTCGATTCCTGCGTGACGGGCGATCGCGTTGATGTGAACGGGGGCATTGCTCGAGCCGCCCAGTGCCGAACAGACGACGATGGCGTTCTCGAACGCTTCACGCGTCAGGATGTCGCTCGGACGCAGGTCTTCCCACACCATCTCGACGATGCGCGCCCCGGTGGCGTAGGCGACCATCGGTCGCTCCTTGTAGGGGGCGGGAATCATCGCCGAGCCGGGCAGACTCATGCCCAGCGCCTCGGCCATGGAGTTCATGGTCGACGCCGTGCCCATGGTGTTGCAGTGCCCCACAGAGGGCGCGGAATCGGCGATGCGGGCTAGAAACTCGGGATAGTCGATCTCGCCGGTGGCGAGACGCTTGCGCAGCTCCCACACGATGGTGCCGGAGCCGACGCGCTCCTTGCCGCGCCAGCCGTTGAGCATCGGCCCGCCGGAGAGCACGATCGCCGGGATGTCCGCCGTGGCGGCGGCCATCAGACAGGCCGGCGTGGTCTTGTCGCAGCCGGTGGTCAGCAGCACGCCGTCGAGCGGATAGCCGTGAAGCACCTCGACCAGACCGAGATAGGCGAGATTGCGATCCAGCGCGGCGGTGGGCCGGCGTACGTTCTCGTGAATCGGATGCAGCGGAAATTCGAACGGGACGCCGCCCGCCGCGCGGATACCCGCCTTGACCCGCTCCACCAGCTGGATGTGATGGCGGTTGCACGGCGTGAGATCGGAGCCGGACTGGGCGATACCGATGATCGGCTTGCCGGAAGAAAGCTCTTCCAGGGTGATGCCGTAGTTCATGTAACGCTCGAGGCACAGCGCCGTGGTGCCGGCGTGGTCAGGATTATCGAACCACCAGCGTGAACGGAGTTGATCGGGGGTTCGGCGGGGACGTTCGGTCATGATCGGGGCTCTCACAAACTTGTCACTGACTTGGCCGACGGGCCAGCGGCGTAAACGATCGCTGGCCCGGCCGGTGCTGAAGCATTGGTGCGTTGGGTCGGCGAACGCTTATAGCGCTTTTGCGGCCGCGTAGCCAAAATCCTCTTCGCTCCCGAGCGTGTTGCGCAGCGGGCGACCCAGTGCCGGCAGGTCGATCTCGTAGCGATCGCCCGGCTCGACCACGACCTTGTCGGCGAAGCTCAGTGTCGCGGTGCCGAAGAAATGGACATGAACGTCGCCGGGACGGCGGAAGTTGCGATACTTGAAGTGGTGATGCTCGAGGTTCGCCAGGCTGTGAGCCATGTTGCCCTCGCCGGTCAAAAACGGCTTCTCCCATAGCGTGCGACCGTCGCGCACGATGCGGCTGGTGCCTTCCAGGTTCTCCGGCAGCTCGCCGATGAAGAGCTCCGGGCCGAAACTGCAGGCGCGCAGCTTGGAGTGCGCCAGCCACAGGTAGTTGAAGCGCTCGGTGACGTGATCCGAGAATTCGTTGCCGATGGCGTAACCGACGCGCCAGGGCGTGCCGTCCTGGCCGACGACATAAAGCCCGGCCAGCTCCGGCTCCTCGCCAGCATCCTGGGCGAACGCCGGGGACGGGATGTCGGTTTCCGGCGCCACCACGCAGTCGCCATCCCCCTTGTAGAACCATTCCGGCTGCGGCCCGACTTCCCCCGCCTTCGGCTTGCCGGCCTCGATGCCCATGCGGAACATGCGCATGGAGTCGGTGAGTTCACTTTCCTCGACCCTGTCAGGCGAGGACATAGCGGCAGCGTGCATCGCCGAACGGGTATCGGCGCTGCCGAGATGCGTCAGCCCCGTTCCCGTGACCAGGCAGTGCGCCGGATCCGAATGCGTCAATGGCGGCAGCAGGCGACGCTCGGCGACGATCTGCGCGTAGTCGAGACGCTTCTCGGTTAGCGCCGATTCGACTACCGCGGTCAGCGGCTTGCCCTCGTCGATGGCGCGTCTGGCCAGACCGTAGACGCCCTCGTCGGCGTCGACGACCTGGACCTCCCGTTCATCGATGACCATCGCCACGGTCAGTTGGTCGTCGTTCAGGCACTGTATCAGGCGCATCGTTCTTCTCCTCCATCGCTCATCGGTCATTGCCACCACGACGTCTCGACCACCCTGGCGGGACGTCTCGAATCTCATCCGGCTGGCCACCCGGCCCGGCGTCGGCGCCTCGTGACGCAACGGCCGCCGTTTATCACCTGACGCCTATGTTGAACATATGAAAAATAAGTACAACATAGACTTTCGGAGCAAATACCTCCGAAGCGAACCGGCGTAATCTAGCGGTGAAGGTCATTGTTCGGCACGAAGGGTTTCTCCACGATTTGCCTGACGATATTGATTAGCCAGAATAAAACTGCCTTCATCCGATCCGTTTTCAGCATGTCGCGTCACCAGAAAGGCATGGCCATGGTTTCGCAGTTATACCAATGTCTAGCCAATACGCATATTGCACTCAATGGTCATAAACCATAGCTTCATTGAGCGAAATGCAGGTTCATAACCACACAAAATATCCCCGCCGAGGAACATGCCATGAAGACGTCAATAACCAGAAGTCATCTCGCAGGATTGCTCGGATTGTCGTTACTGCTGCCGCTGCCGGCAATGGCCGACTATCCCGAGAAGCCGATTACGTTGATCGTTCCCTGGGCGGCCGGCGGGGGCACCGACGCGACCGCTCGAACCATCGCTGCCGCGCTGGAAGAGGAGCTGGGTCAGACGGTCAATGTGGTCAACCGAACCGGCGGGAGTGGCGTGGTCGGACATACCGCCATGGCCATGGCCAAGCCGGATGGCTATACGCTCGGTCTGATCACCGGCGAGATCAACATGATGCACTGGCAGGGACTGACGCAGCTCACCTACCAGGACTACACGCCGATCGCCCAGATCAACTACGACTACGCCGGCATCCAGGTCGCCGCCGACGGCCCGTTCGACTCGGTCGAATCGCTGGTCGAACAGGTCAAGAACGAGCCTGCCCGAACCTATACCGCTTCCGGTACCGGACAGGGTGGCGTCTGGCATCTGGCCTTCGCCGGCTTCCTGCTGGATCAGGGAATGGAGGCCGATCGCGTCTCGTGGATACCCAGCCAGGGCTCGGCCCCGGCGATGACCGAAATGGCAGCCGGCAGTATCGATATCGTCCCGAGCTCGGTCCCCGAAGGGCGCTCGATGATCGATGCTGGCAAGGCCAGGAGCCTGGCGATCATGGCGCCGGAGCGGCTCGACAGCTTCCCCGACGTCCCGACTTTGAAGGAAGCGATCGGCAGCGACTACGCCATCGGCGAATGGCGCGGCATCGCCGGTCCCAAGGGGATGGATCCGGCCGTCGTCGAGACCCTCGAGAAAGCGGTCGAAGCTGCCTACAACAGCGACACCTACCAGAACTTCATGGCCAAGCAGGGCTTCGGCACTGAATGGCGGGGCGCGGACGATTTCGGCAAGCTCATGGCCGAACAGGACGAGCGCTTCGGCAAGATCGTCGAACAGGTAGGTCTGGCCAAGTGATCCGACGACCCGACCGGGAGACGACCTCATGAGAGATTTCCTGCTCGGACTGGCGTTCATGATCGGCGGCGGCGTGGTCATTGCCGTCGCCCAGACCTATCCGACCATGCCGGCGCTGCAGTTCGGCCCGTCACTGTTCCCCTCGCTGATCGGCGGGGGAATGGTGGTCGGCGGGCTGCTGCTGGCACTGACTCGGGTGGGTCAACTCAGGAACGCGCTCGCCGGTCCTCGCGCGGGTCCACACACCCTGGCGACGCGCTACGATTACCGCGGCCTGTTGATCTCGCTGCTGCCCTGCGTGCTGATCGTGTTCTACATCCTGGCCAGTGAATTTCTGGGCGCGCCGCTGTGTATGGCGGTGAGCATGCTGGTCCTGATGCTGATGCGTGGCGCCAGGCTATGGCTTGCGCTGATCGTCTCGATCATCGTCGCCGTGGCAATCTATGTGCTGTTCTCGCGCTACCTGCTGATCCCGCTGCCGGAAGGCACCCTTTTCTCCCAAACCCTTCCCTTCGCCTGGTGACTGCTCATGGACGCTTTTCTGCAAGGCCTGGCAATGGTGTTCAACCTCCAGACGATGCTGGTCATCGTCGCGGCGGCCGTTTTCGGGCTCTTCGTCGGTGCCATACCCGGCTTGACCGCTACCATGGCGGTGGCACTGCTGGTGCCGATCACGTTCTATATGGATGCCACCCCGGCCATCGCCGCGATCGTGGCGACGTCGGCGATGGCGATTTTCGCCGGTGATATCCCCGGCACCTATCTCAACATTCCCGGCACGCCGGCATCGGCGGCCTACGTCGGTGAATCCTATCGACTCGCGCAGAAGGGGCGCGCCCGCGAAACGCTGGGCACCAACCTGGTCTGTTCGGTCATTGGCGGGCTGTTCGGCACGATGGTGCTGGTGTTCGTGTCACCCTCGCTGGCCGAAATGGCGCTCAATTTCAGCTCCTTCGAATACTTCTGGCTGGCGCTGCTGGGCCTGAGCAGCTCGATCTTCATCGCCATCGGATCCCGGGTCAAAGCCTTCCTGTCGCTGACGGTGGGCCTGCTGCTGTCGACCGTGGGGCTGGACATGATGAG
The DNA here is from genome assembly GCF_002179555.1 of Salinicola salarius. GTDB lineage: Bacteria > Pseudomonadota > Gammaproteobacteria > Pseudomonadales > Halomonadaceae > Salinicola > Salinicola salarius_A. The sequence continues at coordinate 296,595 of NZ_NHOU01000002.1, forward strand.
CGGTGCGCCCCGCTTCACCTTCGGCGTTCCCGACCTGATGGCCGGGATCAACTTCATCCCGGTGATGATCGGCATGTTCGCGCTGAACGAGATCATGATGTTCTACGGCTCGCGGGTCGAGGAACGCCATGTCCCGGTGACAGCGAAGGACAGCGTCTTCCTCAAGGCGCCGGGGCACATCAAGACCTACTGGCGTAACGTCCTGCGTGGCAGCTCCCTCGGTACGCTGATCGGCGCGCTACCCGGTGCCGGAGCGGACATCGCCGCCTGGATCGCCTACGCACTGGGCAAGAGCCGCTCCAAGGAGAAGGAAAAATACGGCACGGGCCATATCGAGGGTATCGTCGACGCCAGCTCCGCCAACAACTCCGGCATCAGCGGCGCTTGGGTCCCGGCGCTGGTGTTCGGCATCCCCGGCGACACCATTACCGCCATCGTCATCGGCGTGCTCTACATGAAGGGCATGAACCCCGGCCCGACGATCTTCATGAATGGCGGCGGTCAGGTCTATGCGCTGTTCACGGTGTTCTTCGTCGCCAACCTGATCATGCTGCCCATCGGCTATCTCGCCATCCGCGCCTCGAAGGTGTTCATCCTGACACCGCGCAAGATCCTGATGCCGGTCATCCTGAGCTTCTGCATCGTCGGCGCCTTCGCCATCAACAACTCGATCACCGATATCTGGATCATGCTGATCATCGGACTGGTGGCCTTCGTGCTCGCCCGCAACGACTTCCCGATGGCCCCCGCCATTCTCGGACTGGTGCTCGGCAGTACCCTGGAGAACAGCTTCATGAGCTCGATGCTGAAATCCAACGGCGACCTGCTAGCCTTCTTCGAGCGGCCGATCAGCGCCGCGCTGGGCGCGCTGGTCATCCTGATATGGCTGTTGCCTTCACTGATCCGCCTGTTCCGCCGCTGGCGTAGCACGCCACAACCCAGCCACAAGCCGAGGTCCTCATGACCCGATATGATGCCGCCGCCCTGCATTCGACGCTGGTTACCCTGTTCGAGGAAAACGGCGTAAGCCCGGAGGTGGCGGAAACCACCGCACGCATTCTGGTCGAGGGGGACCTGCTCGGCCATCACACCCATGGGGTGAAGCTGGCCAACGGCTACCTCAAGGATCTCAAGGCGGGCCATGCCTGCGGCGATCACGAACGGCTCGAAATCCAGCAGAACAGCCCGGTCGCGGCGCTGTTCGACGGCCACTACCTGCTGGGGCCGTACCTCGTCCAGCGTGCGCTGGACCACTGCCGCGAGGCGGCCACCACCTTCGGCATCGGCATGGTCAGCCTCAAGCGCTCGCATCACATCGCCTGCCTGGCGGCGTACCTGCAGCCGTTGGTCGAGGCCAACCTGGTGCCGCTGATCCTGACCTCGGACCCGGCGGTCGCCTCCGTCGCCCCTTATGGTGGGCTGGATCGCGTCTACACGCCGAACCCATTGGCGATCGGCATTCCGGGGCGCGAGCAGCCGATGCTGATCGACGTCAGCATGTCGACCATCACGAACGGCACCGTGGGCAAGACCCGCGCGGCCGGCGAAAAACTCGACCATCCGGCGATCCTGACCGGCCAAGGCGAGATCAGCGACGACCCCGAGGACTACTTCGCCTCGCCCGAAGGGAGCATTCTGCCGCTGGGGGAACTCGCCTTCGGCCACAAGGGCTTCGCGCTGGGGCTGATGGTCGAAGCGCTGACCTCCGCCCTGTCCGGTTTCGGCCGCAAGGACGCCCCCGAGGGCTGGGGCGCTTCGGTGATGGTGATGGTGATCGATCCGGCCCGCTTCGGCGGCACCGAGTCGTTTCTCGACGAGACCGATCATGTCGCCAGACGCTGCCTCGACAGCCGGCCGCGCGACCCCGCCAGGCCGGTGCGTCTGCCCGGTCAGTCCGGCCTGGCCCGGCGCCGGGACTATCTCGACAACGGCATTCCCCTGCCCTCGGACGTGGTCGAGGCCATGCGCGATGCCGTGGCAGACTCATCTCTGGCCGGCAAGACAGCCTTCGGCTAGGCACTGTCTGAAAAGTACTGCGCTCGCCCATGCGGCGTTAAAAATCGGCTGGAGCGCCAGCCCGGTCAAAATGCTCATTTACACCCTGTAAACTGGAGCGCCAGCCCGGTCCGCTTTCGCCGATTTTTGCCTTGCCTGGCCTTCGCTCGTCGACTTTTCAGACAGCACCTAACAAGCACACATCCCTTTCGACTCGACAGGAGCTCTGTTTTTCATGACCCAACCCAATGATCCCGGTCGCCTTCACGACAACTGTCTTCCCGAAGATGCCGATCAGGCGCTGCTGGTGGGGCGCGTCTGGCTGACCAGCGATGATGGCCGCGCCGGCCCGGCGCTGGTAGCGCTGCGCGGCGAGGTATTGGTCGACCTTTCCGAGCATGTCTCGACCATGGCCGACCTGCTGGAACGCGACGACGCCGCCTGGCTCGCCCGTGAAGCGCCGGGTAACAGCGTTGGCACGCTGGCAGAAGTGCTCGCCAACAGCCACGGGGACGCACCGCGCGCGCCCTATCTGCTGGCCCCCTGCGACGTGCAGGCGATCAAGGCGTGCGGCGTGACCTTTGCGGTCAGCCTGCTGGAGCGGGTGATCGAGGAGCAGGCGGGCGGCGATCTCAAGCGCGCTGCCGAACTGCGTCAGGAGATTCAGTCGCTGATCGGTGGCGATCTGTCGCGGATCAAGCCGGGCTCGGAAGAGGCGATGGCGCTCAAGGCGGAGCTGCAGGCGCGTGGCGGCTGGTCGCAGTACATGGAAGTGGGTATCGGCCCCGATGCCGAGGTGTTCTCCAAGGCGCAGCCGCTGTCCGCCGTCGGTCATGGCGCCCGCGTCGGGCTGCACCCCGCCTCCGAGTGGAACAATCCGGAGCCGGAGATCGTGCTGGCTGTAGACGCACAGGGGCAAGTGCGTGGCGCCACGCTGGGCAACGACGTCAATCTGCGCGACGTCGAGGGTCGCAGCGCCCTGCTGCTGGGCAAGGCCAAGGACAACAACGCCTCCTGTTCGATCGGGCCGTTCATCCGGCTGTTCGACGAGCACTTCGGCATCGACGACGTGCGCAATGCACAGGTATCACTGCGCATCGAGGGCGCGGACGACGACTTCCTGCTGGAAGGACAGAGCGACATGCGCGAGATCAGCCGCGATCCGCTGGATCTGGTGGCGCAGACCTACGGCGTCCATCATCAGTACCCGGATGGCTTCATGCTGTTTCTCGGTACCATGTTCTCGCCGATTCAGGACCGTGACGGCGAAGGCCAGGGCTTCACTCACCACATCGGTGACCGGGTGACCATCTCGACGCCCAGGCTGGGGTCGCTGAGCAACGTCGTCGATCGCAGCGACCGCCTACCGCCCTGGACTTTCGGCATCCGCGCATTGCTGGCTCACCTCGGGCAGCACTGACGCCGGTTCGGCGTGAGCCCGAAGCCATCGCTTCTGCCTCTGCTGCCGACGCTGCCTTGGCGTCGGCAGTTAAAATTCAGGGTTCGTCACGCATCAACAGCGTATCGATGAACTCGCCAACCACATCGGAAATCTCCTCTCCCTTGCGGGTCAACACGCCGTAGTAGCCCAGCGGTTCGCCGATCACCAGCGGCAGCGCGGTGAACTTGCCCGCCGAAATGGCCGTCTTGAGCACCGATGTCGGCAGCAGGGCGATGGCATCCGACGAGCTGACCAGTTGCAGCGTGGTCTGCGTCGAGGTGGTTTCCACCACGTTGCGCGGCGTCGCGACTCCGGCTTCGGCCAGCGCCACCTCGAACAACCCCCGCATGGGGCTGCTCATGGGATGCAGCACCCAGGGCCAGCGCACGACCTCGCCCAGGCCGGGCGGGCGCTCGCACAGCGGGTGCCCCGCCCGCACCACGATCGAGACCGGCTCTGCCTGAAGAGGCAGGAAGTCGAACAGGTGATGCTGAGCGTGTTCTGTCACGCGTCCGATGACCACGTCCAGCCGTTTGTACTCCAGGTCCGCCAGCAGCCGATCGCTGGAATTCTCGAACAGGCTGACCGCCAGTTGCGGCCGTCGCGACTTGATCGTGGTGATCGCCTTGGGCAACAGCAGCGGTGCCGCGCCAGGGACCGCGCCAATGACCAGCTTGCCGTGGCCCCCTTCACGCAGCGATACCAGATCGTCTATCAGCCGATCGGTGTCGTTGAGGATCGTCCGGGCGTAACGCACCAGCAGCCGCCCGGCGTCGGTGATCTCCATGCTGCGAGGCTGGCGATAGAACAGCGTCATGCCGAAAAAGGTCTCGATATCCTTGAGCATCTTGCTGGCCGCCGGCTGGCTCATGTTCATATGGCGAGACGTGGCGTGGAGATTGCGACTTTCGTCCAACGTGACAAGCAACGCGAGATGCTTGATACGCAGCCAACCCTTGACGTGATTACGACTATCGTTGGACATCATTCCGATCCGGATAAGCCTTTGGTCAAAGACAATAACCCCCGGTTATCGAGGTTGCAAAAAAAAAGATTGGTCAGCGGCAACGAGCGCCAATTAGTCTGACAAGACATCGCCAAAAGGCAGCCAGCGCTCACGATGGCTTTTCTTGAAATAGCCGCACCAATTAACTGGAATCGTACGACTAAAGATATCGAATTTTTGTCCGTTATTTTTCGAAATTCCCCATAGAAATCGTGACAACCTTCATCCATAAGGCAAGGAATCTCGTCAGCATGCCCACGATTCAACGGGTCGAAGTTCAGGACATTCGTTTCCCGACCTCCCGCGAGCTGGACGGGTCGGATGCCATGAACGCCGCGCCGGATTACTCGGCCACCTACGTCATCCTGCATACCGACGCCGACGACGGCATCACCGGCCATGGCCTGACCTTCACCATCGGCCGGGGCAACGAGATCTGCGTCAAGGCGGTAGAGTCTCTCGCCTCCCGCCTGGAAGGGCGTTCGCTTTCGGATATCACCGGCGACATGGGTGCCTACTGGCGCGAGCTGACCAGCGGCGACAGTCAGTTGCGCTGGCTGGGTCCGGAGAAAGGCGTCATTCATCTGGCCTGTTCGGCAATGATCAATGCCGTCTGGGATCTGTGGGCGAAGCACGAAGGCAAGCCGGTGTGGAAGCTGCTCGCCGACATGACGCCGGAGGCGCTGGTGCGGTGTCTCGATTTCCGTTTCGTTACCGATGCGCTGACCCCGGAAGAGGCGATCGGCCTGCTCAAGCGTCGCGAGGCCGGCAAGGCCGAGCGCGAAGCCGCGCTACGCGAGCACGGCTATCCGGGCTACACCACCTCGGCCGGCTGGCTGGGCTACTCGGAAGAGAAGATGCGCCAGCTCTGCCGCGATGCCATCGCGGACGGCTGGGATCATTTCAAGCAGAAGGTCGGCGGCGACATCGAAGAGGATCGACGTCGCGCCCGTATCCTGCGCGAGGAGATCGGCGAAGCGCGCCTGCTGATGATGGACGCCAATCAGATGTGGGATGTCGACGAGGCGATCGCCAACATGCGACGGCTGGCGGAGTTTCGCCCTCACTGGATCGAGGAGCCGACCAGCCCCGACGACGTGCTGGGTCACGCCGAGATTCGTCATCGCCTGGCGCCGATCGGCGTCGCCACCGGCGAGCACTGCCACAACCGGGTGATGTTCAAGCAGCTGTTTCAGGCCGATGCGATCGATTTCTGCCAGCTCGATGCCGCCCGGCTGGGGGGCCTCAACGAAGTGATCGTGGTGCTGCTGATGGCCGCGAAGTACGACATTCCCGTCTGCCCCCATGGCGGCGGCGTGGGCCTATGCGAATACACCCAGCACGTCTCGATGTTCGACTACATCGCGGTTTCCGGCTCGTTGGAAGGCCGTTTGCTCGAATACGTCGACCATCTCCACGAACACTTCGTCGACCCGGTACGAATCCGTCGCGGGCATTATCTGGTGCCGGATGCCCCCGGCTACGGCGTCACCATGAAGGCGGACTCGCTCGCCGCTCATCGATATCCCGATGGCAGCGCCTGGCAATGACGGCGCCGCCGACCCGAGCATTCGGCCGCCGCCGAGACCCGCGGCGCCGGACTGCACGTCACTCACGCCATGCACGCCAATTGCGCTATTCACTTCACTAACGTTCTGGAGCTGAAGATGACAACAATCACATCATCGCATCCCGCCACACGATCCCGCCGCGCCCGTTCTCCGTTGACGACGCTGATGGTGGCGACCGTCCTGAGCTTGACCAGTCTCTCCGCCACGGCCGCCACCGAGATGCCGCCCTTCCCGGAAGTGACCGGCGATGTCGTCGAGGGCGACGGCAACGACTACAGCCTCAAGTTCAACATCGGCCTGACCCAGTCCAGCGCGCAGTACCGGGGACTGGAATACTTCAAGAAGATCGTCGAGCAGCGTAGTGACGGCCATATCGAGGTGCAGACCTTCCACAGCGCCCAGCTTGGCGATGACCTTCAGTCGGTCAGCGCCCTCCAGGCCGGCACGCTGGAAATGACGGCGCCTTCCACCTCACCCATGGTCAGCATGTTCCCGCAGTTTGCGGTGTTCGACCTGCCGTTCCTGTTCCCGACACCAGAGATCGCCGACAAGGTGCTCGACGGCGATATCGGCCAGCAGATGCTGGAAGAGGCGTCGACGAAAGGCCTGGTCGCTATCGGCTGGTCCGAGAACGGCTATCGCCAGCTCACCAACAGCAAGCAATCGGTGACCTCCCCCTCGGACCTGGACGGGCTGAAAGTCCGTACCATGCAGAACCCGATCCACCTGGACATCTGGCGTACGCTTGGCGCCAACCCGACGCCAATGTCGTTCGCCGAGCTGTTCACCGCGCTGGAACAGGGTGTCGTAGACGGGCAGGAGAACCCGTGGATCACCATCGAGTCCTCCAAGTTCAACGAGGTCCAGCCCTACGCCACCGAGACGAACCACGTCTACACACCGTTCATCACGCTGGTTTCCGAGCGTTTCTGGAACCGCCTGCCGGAGAGCTACCAGCAACTGCTGCGTGAGGCAGCCAAGCAGATGGGCGACTACGAACGCCAGGTCAGCCGCACCCTCAACGACCAGATCAAGCAGGAGCTGAAGAACGAGGGCATGCAGATCACCGAGCTCACGCCGGAACAGATCGCGACCTTCCAGGAGGATCTGGCGCCGGTCTACGACGAGTGGCGTGACAAGATTGGCGGCGACCTGATCGACCGTATCCGCGCCGAGTCCCAGGCTCAGTAAGTGCCGATTCGCCGCAGGCGTCACGGACGCCTGCGGCTAGCCCTGCGTGATCATGGAGGTGATGATGAATGCCGACTCCCCCGCCACCCGGGGTCTCCTGGGCTGGCTCCGCCAAACGCTGGAAATCGCCGCCGGGCTGCTCGTGCTCGGTGTCGTCTTCTGCGTCACGGCCAACGTCTTTGGTCGTTTCGTACTCAACTATTCCTACACCTGGGCCGAGGAGCTCTCCCGGGTGCTGTTCATCTGGCTGGTGCTGCTGGGCGCCGGCGTCGGCAGTCTCAGCAACGAGCATGTGGCGGTCACCTTCTTCCGCGACAAGGCGCCCGCCGGCCTGCGCAAGGCCGCGGTCCTGCTGAGCATTGCCATCATCTACATCGTCTGTATCTGCATTCTGCTGGGGTTCAAGGAAGTGATCTCAGGTTACACCAGCGCCACACCGATGCTGGGCATTCCCCAGACCTTCCTTTACAGCGCCATGCCAGTGATGGCGATCCTGACGATGATCGCCAACACCATTGCCTTGGTCGAATTGATCAGAGGCGCCCTGTTTCGGAGCAAGACACCATGATCCTGTGGAGCATTCTGATCGGGCTGGCGATCTGCATCGTCATCGGTATGCCGATCTCGTTCGGCCTCGCGGCCATCAGCCTGTTCATCTTCTTCGAATCCGGCTATGCGCTGACGCCGATCGTATCCCAGGCGGTCAATGGCCTGGACTCCTTTCCTCTTCTGGCGATTCCCTTGTTCATTCTGGTCGGGGAAGTGATGAGCGCGGGCGGTATCGCCACTCGACTGGTCCGTCTCGCCAGCGCCCTGGTCGGTTTCGTCGCCGGTGGCCTCGGCCAGGTGGCAGTGCTCACGTCAATGTTCTTCGGCGGCATCAGCGGCTCCGCCGTGGCCGATGCCTCCGCCGTCGGCAGCATGATGATCGAGCCGATGAAGCAGCATCGCTACAGTGCGCCAATGGCAACGGCCATCGTGGTTGCCGCTTCGGTAGTGGGCATCATCATTCCGCCGTCGATCCCGATGATCCTGTTTGGCGTGGTCACCAACACCTCGATTTCACAGCTGTTCATGGCGGGGATCGTGCCCGGCATCCTGATCACGCTGGGGCTGGCGGCCACTACCTACGTACAATCGCGCAAGAACGGGCGCGGCCAGCCGTTCTCGGTGCCTGAGCTGTTCGCGGCATTGAAGGAGGCCCTGCTGGCGCTGCTGTTGCCGGTCATCATCGTCGGGGGCATTCTCTCCGGCGTGTTCACACCGACGGAGAGCGCGGCGATCGCCCTGGTCTACGCCTTCGTGGTGTCGTTCTTCATCTATCGCAGCCTGACGTTGAAGCGCTTCTTCGAGCTTTGCATCGCTACCGGCAAGCTCACCGGCGTCGTGATGCTGCTGCTGGCGTTCGCCAGCGTGCTGGCCTGGCTGCTGACCGCCAACATGATTCCGCAGCAACTGGTGGTCACCCTGTCGGCCATTACCGAGAACCAGTTCCTGCTGCTGCTGATACTGACAGGATTCCTGCTGGTGGTCGGCTTCTTCATGGACCTGACCCCGGCGATGGTCATTCTGGCCCCGCTGATGACGCCGGTGGTGGTCAAGCTGGGCGTCGATCCGGTCTATTTCGGCGTGCTGATGTCGTTCGTGCTGGGGATCGGCCTGATCACGCCACCAGTGGGAACGGTGCTCTACGTCGGCTGCGGCGTGGGCAAGGTCGGCATGGAGAGTCTGGTGAAGAGCCTGCTGCCCTTCTATTTCACGCTGTTGGCACTATTGGCGCTGTTCCTGCTCTTCCCCCAGATCGTGCTGTGGTATCGCTGAGGCCGAGTGATTTCGATGATGCTGAGTGATTTCGACGACATCCCCTTCGATGGTTCCTAGAGAGGTGATTCATGACCCCGCAAGCTGCGCTGCTCGACGATCTGGCTACCCTACTTGGCAAGGGCGGGCTGCTGACCGAGGCCGACGACATGGAGCGCTATCGCGTCGACTGGCCAGGCCATCGCGGCGCCGAGCCGCTGGCCGTCGCCCGTCCCTCGACGACGCGCCAGGTGGCCGATGTGGTGAGCTACTGCCATCGCCACGATATCCCGCTGGTGCCACAGGGCGGCCACAGCGGGCTGGTCGGCGGTGCGCTGCCGGATGCGGATCACCCCGAGCTGGTCATCAGCCTCGAGCGCATGGCGTCGATTCGCCATGTCGACCCCATCAACTTCACCATGAGCGTCGACGGCGGCTGCGTCCTGCAGTCGATCAAGGATGCCGCCGAGGCGGCCGACTGTGATTTCCCGCTCTCGCTGGGGGCCCAGGGCAGCTGCCAGATCGGCGGCAATGTCTCGACCAATGCCGGCGGTCTCAATGTGCTGCGCTACGGCATGATGCGGCAGCTGGTGCTGGGTCTCGAGGTCGTGCTGCCGGACGGACGTATCTACAACGGCATGAAGGCGCTGCACAAGAACAACACCGGCTACGATCTGAAGCAGGTGTTCATTGGCGCCGAGGGCACGCTCGGCATCGTTACCGGTGCCGTCCTCAAGCTGTTTCCGTGTCCTCAGATCAGCCGCACGGCGCTGCTGGCGTGTCCGAACGTGGACGCGGTGCTGGCGCTCTACGCCCTGGCGAGACGCAGTTGCTGCGATCTACTGACCGCATTCGAACTGGTGCCGCGCACCTGCCTCGAACTGGCGATGGAGGCAGCCCCCGATCTGCGCGACCCGCTCGACGCCCCGGCACCGGTCTACGTGCTGATGGAGGTCGCCGCCAGCGGGCCACTGGACCTCGACGCCATGATAGAAGACCTCTTCGAGCGCGGGTTCGAAGCCGGCGCCCTCACCGATGGCGTGCTCGCCGCCAGTGAAAGCCAGGCCGGGAATCTCTGGCACATCCGCGAAGCGATGCTGGAGGGCCAGCGCAATCGGGGCGAACACCTGCGCACGGATGTCTCGATACCCATTTCGTCGCTGAGCGCCTTTCATCAGCGCGCTTCCGAGGAGATCCAGGGGCTATGTCCGCAGGCGACGATCATCGCTTACGGCCATATCGGTGACGGCAATCTGCACTTCAACATCCTGCCGCCGCCCGAGCAGGGGGCCGACGAGCGTTCGGCGCTGCTGCACGAGCTGGAGGAGCGGCTGTTCGAGATCGTCGACGACTTCGACGGCAGCATCAGCGCCGAGCACGGTATCGGTCGCTTCAAGCAGAGTGCTTTCATGGAGACGCTATCGGAACCGGAATACGACATCATGCGGGGGCTGAAGCACCTGCTGGACCCCCGCGGCCTGATGTCTCCCGGTCGCATTCTCCCCCGCCCCGCCGAATGACGCGCCGGGCTCGGACCCGGCGCTCGATCCCGTTCAGGAAATTTCGTCATGCCCCATTCCCACACGCTTTCGGACCGTCCCGCCCATCCCGATAGCCGGACCGTCGCCGTCATCGGCACCGGCATCATGGGCGCGCCCATGGCCAGCCGTCTGGCCGCCGCCGGCCATCGCGTACGCGCCTGGAATCGCTCGCCGGACAAGCTGGTTCCGTTGCAGCGCGTAGGCGTGGAAGCGGCCAGCTCTCCCGTGGCCGCCGCCCGCGACGCCGATGTCGTCATCGTCATGCTGAGCGCCGGGCCGGTCTGTGACGAGATTCTGCTGGGCGAGGACGGTGTCATTGCCATGATGCCGCCCGGCAGCAGCCTGATCGTGATGAGCTCGATTCCCGTGGATACGGCTCGGCACCAGGCGGAAGTCGCGAACCGCCAAGGCGTCGGCTACCTGGACGCCCCGGTCTCCGGCGGCGAACGCGGCGCCATCGACGGCACGCTGGCGATCATGGCCGGCGGCGAGGCGGAAGTCTTCGAGCGCTGCCGGGCCTTGCTGGCGAATCTCGGCCGCCCGACCCACGTCGGCCCTGCCGGGAGCGGCCAGCTTGCCAAGCTCGCCAACCAGATGATCGTCGCGAATACCATCGCCACGGTGGCGGAAGCGCTGCTGCTGGTGGAACGTGGCGGCGCCGATCCCGCGCAGGTGCGTGAGGCGCTGATGGGCGGCTTCGCGGATTCGACGATCCTCAAGATGCACGGCCAGCGCATGCTCGAGCGAGATTTTGCCCCCGGCGGCCCTGCCAAGTGGCAGTACAAGGATACCCAGACCGCGATGGCGGAGATGACTCGCCTGGAACTGGATCTTCCGGTCAGCATTCAGGCCGATGCGCTGTTCGGCGACATGCTGAGCCACGGCGACGGTGAACTGGACCACAGCGCGCTGATCCGGGAACTCCACCGTCGCAATGGCATGGCCGTCGACTGATACATTGGCGGGCGCCCCGCTCTCTTGCGCGCCCCGCCCTCTTGCGCGTTTCGGGTCAGCGCTGGCCGAGCCAGCGCAGATAGCCCGGCGCCTCCAGTTCGCCGGTATGGCGGAAGTTGGCCAGTCGCTCCTGAACCAGCGACTCCGATGCCTCGAGATGTTGATGCAATGCCGAGCCGGCCAGCGCGGGGCGGCGTGCCTGCATGACCTCGAATACCTGCCGATGCGCCGCAAAGAACGGATCGCCCGGCGGCAATTCGATCTCTTCTCCCAGCAGGTGCTTGCTGATCAGCAGGATTGGCCGCGTGCGCTGCAGCATGATCAGTATCTCGGCATTGCCGCCATGCTCCAAGGCTTCGTGATGCAGGTCGTTCTCCAGCGCATCGAGCTGACTGGCCTGAACCTCGGGATAGCGGGCCTGCGCCTGATCCAACCTGTCGAGATAGCGGCGAATCGCAGCGTCGGGGATCCGGTCGCAGGCGCGCGCGATCATGAACGGCTCCAGCTGCCGCCGGGCCTCGTAGAGTTGATGCAACCGCTCGTCGTCCAGCGGCACCACGTTCCAGCTGCTGTACTTGATCTTCTCGACCACCCCCAGCGACTGCAGTTGCAGCAGGATGCGATACGTCGTGGCACGGCTCACATCCAGCGACTTGGCCAGCTGCAGCTCGTTGAGCTCGAGACGCCCCTTCATCGAGCAGAGCACGATATCGTGCTCGACCTTTTCCGCCAGGGCGCGCCAGGAGTCCGTGCGCCTGACCGAAGCCCGCCCGCCCGCCGCGCGAAAATCGGCGGCAGTCAGCGAACGCCGCACGACCGTATGCGGATCGCGACCCACCAGGAATCCGCGCCCCTCGAAGCGGCTGATGGCCCCCTCCTGATGCAACCGCCCCAGGGTCTGGCGTACCGGAGAGCGACTCATGCCGAAGATTTCGGCAATGTTGCCTTCGAGCAGCACCAGCCCCGGCTCCAGGTGCCCGCTCGCCATGCTGCGCAGCAGCGCATCGTATAACTGATCCTTGAGTGTCTTTGCCATCGAACGCATTCCCGCCGTGTGTCAGGAGAGCGCGAACCGGGACGTGCCACGATTCAGCGATAACGAGTATTGCATACAAAGATCGTCACTGGCTGCCCGACCTAGGGACTACGCCCCGTCCTGAATCACCCGGAAGAGGCCCGGTCAACGCCGGGCCGACGACAGGCAAAATAAAACGCCGCCCACTCGAAGTGGGCGGCGTCTCGATGCTACCTGGGGCTGGGCCCCGCTATCGGATCAGTCGTCGGCAGTTCAGGCGCGAGAGCGTCGCACCGGCGCGTCGCCATCGTTGCGACGACGCGGCGCGCGTTCGGGTGCGCCTTCGTCTTCGGAGATCTCCAGCGGCCGGCCACCGACGCGAGCCCGTGCCATCTTGGCCAGAATCGAGGACGGCAGACCGCTCGGCAGCTCGACCACGGAGAAGGCGTTACGGATATCGATACGGCCGATGCGTCCGCCTTCGATGCCGCCCTCGTTGGCCAGGGCACCGACCAGCTGACCCGGCTTGACGCCATCCTTGTGGCCCACGGAAACGCGATAGCGCGTCATGCCTTCACGCGGCGCGCTGTCGCGGCGGCGCGGCGCGCGTTCACGGCCGCTATCTCGGCCGCTATCTCGGCCGCCCTCGCGGCGCGACGGTGAGTTGGTGATACGCCCGATCGGAGCTTCACCGGCTCGCGCCAGCGTGGCCAGCGCCGCCGCCAGATCGATCGGATCGTGACCTTCCTCGACCAGCTTCTCGATCAGCGCGCGCTGATGATCCGCGCCGGCGTCGAGCATCTCGCGCAGACGCGCACTGAAGCGGTCGTCGCGGTGAGCACGAATGGCTGCTTCGTCGGGCAGCGGCATCTCGGTCATGGCCTGGCCAGTCGCCTGCTCGACCCAACGCACCTTGCGGGTCTCGCGACCGCCGGCGAAGGTGATGGCAACACCGTCACGACCGGCACGGCCGGTACGACCGATTCGGTGGATATAGGCTTCGGAATCCTGCGGCAGGTCATAGTTGACCACGTGCGTGATGCGCGGCACGTCGAGCCCGCGAGCCGCGACGTCGGTGGCCACCAGCACGTCGACCTTGCCACGCTTGAGGCGTGTCACGGTGCGCTCGCGCAGGCTCTGGTCGAGATCACCCGACAGCCCGGCGGCGTTGACGCCACGGGCGGTGAGCTGCTCGACCAGCGTGGTGCACGCAGCACGTGTGCGCACGAACACGATGGCCGCGTCGACCGCTTCGACTTCGAGAATACGAGCCAGCGCTTCCAGCTTGCTGGGACCTTCGACCCGCACCACACGCTGTTCGATGTTTTCGCCGGTGCTGACCTTGGATTCGATGGTCACCTTGACCGGATCGACCAGGTAACGGTTGACGATACGCTCGATCTCGCTCGGCAGCGTGGCCGAGAAGAACACCCGCTGGGCATCTTTCGGGGTATCAGAAACCACACGCTTGACGTCGTCGATGAAGCCCATGCGCAGCATTTCGTCGGCTTCGTCGAGGACCAGGGCAGACAGGCCATCCAGCTTGAGGCTACCGCGATCCAGGTGATCGATGATCCGACCCGGCGTGCCGACGACGACCTGGGCACCACGCTTCAATGCCGACAGCTGCTCGCGATAATCCTGACCGCCACAGAGGGTGGCGATTTCCAGCCCTTTCAGGTTCTGGCCGTACTTGGAGAACGACACGGCGACCTGCTGTGCCAGTTCCCGCGTCGGGGCCAGCACGAGGACTTGCGGTTCACGCCGGCCGAGGTCGAGCCGGCTCAGCAGCGGCAGCGCGAACGCGGCGGTCTTGCCGGTACCGGTCTGCGCCTGGCCCAGCATGTCGCGACCTTCCAGCAGCGCAGGGATGGTCTGCGTCTGGATCGGTGAAGGAGTTTCATAGCCCAGGGTTTCGAGGGCAGTCAGTACTTCCGGCAATAGAGCCAGATCGCCAAAGCTTGGCGAAGCAGTAACAGTCGAGGTCATTTCACACCTTGGAGTGGCCGGTAGGCACCGGCGAAAATGTCATGGCATCGGTGGCGTGATCACCACGGAATGCCGGTCGCACCTGGCATTGCGCATATCGCCCCGCGAATGGCGGAAGCGATAGCGTATGTGGCGACCTTGATGCGCCCGGTTGCTTGAAACATCAACCGATCTAGGCGCTCCATCGTTGCATCCGGACGCGAAAAACGGCTTGGCCGTGCGTCATGTACGAGATACGTCCGGTGCTGGGCATCGATTCACGGATCGATGGCGTCGATTACAGACATATCGGCAGGATGGTGGGGTCAACACATGCGAGGAGGCGCTACTATACCATCGGCGTAAGCGTTTCACCACCGGAACGTAAAAATCCTACAGAAACGGGGGAACGAGGCCGCCGGGATGAAGCGCTTCGTCGAAGGCCGTAGACTATGTATCCCTCTCTCCGGCCACCGAGCATTTCGCCATGCCGATACCCAAGCCCACGCTGTGGGTCGACGCCGACGCCTGCCCCCGCGTCGCCCGCGACATCATCCTCCGGGCCGCCGAACGCACGCAGACTCAGACCTGGATGGTCGCCAATCACGCGCTGCCGTTACCGCCGTCGGCCTGGGTCAAGTCGCGCTCGGTGGCGCATGGCTTCGACGCCGCGGACAACGCGATCGTCGAGGCTGTCGTTTCCGGCGATCTGGTCATTACCAGCGATCTGCCGCTGGCGCAGGAAGTGATCGAACGCGGCGCCGAGGTCATGACCACCCGCGGCGAAAGCCTGAGTATCGACAACATCAAGGCGCGAGTGCAGATGCGGGACTTCATGGAGACGCTGCGCGCCAGCGGCGAACATACTCGGGGACCCAACGCCTACACCGATGGCGATCGCCGGGAGTTCGCCAACGCGCTGGATCGCTGGCTGCAACGCCATGCCCGCGGCTGACGTGGTCACGGCCGGCGCGCAGCAGGTCGTCAACCGGCTCTCAATCGGCGCCGCGAATTCCCTGCCCGGGTAGTCGCCCACGGTCATGTGGCGCATCCAGTGTCAGCGACGGCCCCAACGGAACGATCCGAGTCGGATTGATCGTCGGATGACTGTAATAGTAGTGGCGCTTGATGTGGTCGAAGTCCACCGTCTCCCCGATGCCCGGCCACTGATATAGCTCGCGCAGATAATTCGACAGGTTGGGAAAGTCGGCGATGCGCTGGCGATTGCACTTGAAGTGCCCATGGTAGACCGCATCGAAGCGTACCAGCGTCGTGAACAGCCGGATATCGGCCTCGGTCAACCACTCTCCCGCCAGATACCGCTGGCTCTCGAGCCGCGCTTCCAGACGGTCGAGACAGTCGAACAGCGCCACGAAATGCTTCTCGTATACCGCCTGCTCGGTTGCGAAGCCGGTCTTGTAGACGCCGTTGTTGACGTTGTCGTAGACGTCCGCATTGACCTCGTCGATGACGTCACGCAGGTCGTCGGGATAGAAATCCAGACGGTTGCCGGTCAATTCATCGAATGCCGAGTTGAGCATCCGCAGGATCTCTGCCGATTCGTTGTTGACGATGCGCCGCTGTTGCCGGTCCCACAGCGCAGGCACCGTCACCCGGCCGGTGTAGCGAGGGTCGGTCAAGGTATAGAGCTGGTGATGGTAGTCGACGTGGTTGACCTCATCGCCGCTCGATCCCTCGTCCACGCGATAGCTCCAGCCCTGGTCGAGCATCAACGGGCTGGTATGGGAGACGCCGATCTCCGCCTCCAACCCCTTGAGCTTGCGCATGATCAGCGTGCGGTGGGCCCACGGACAGGCCAGCGATACGTAGAGATGATAGCGTCCCCTTTCCGCCGCAAGCCCTGGCTGCCCTTGCGGCCCCGGCGCGCCGGCAGGCGTGATCCAGTCACGCAGCTTGGCGGACTCGCGCACGAATTCGCCGCCGTGGCTCTTGGTGTCATACCACTGGTCTCGCCATTCTCCGTCGACAAGCAATCCCATGAGTCTCTCCTGTCAATGCCAGTGCGCGCCGTTCGGTGACGCGTGCCGTTAGATGCCGAATGGCTGACAGGATAGACCGCTTCGGTCAGAGATCGAGCGTAATAACTCGGCTCATTCGTTCGGCTGCATCGATGCATTCGAGTTCTGCGGCCGGGCATCCTGTGGGCAGGTAGCGACTACGCTGGCCATCAGCGCCTCGGCCAGGGCACGCGTCGCCGGACCGGCGCCATCGATGTCACGATGCACGAGCTGCAGCGATACCCGGCGCACGCCACCTGCGCGCAACGGCAGCGCCTTCAGTCGCCCCTGGTCCAGCGCCGCGCGAATCCGCGTTTCCGGCACCCAGGCAAAGCCCAGCCCCCGCTCCAACATGTCGATCGACGTCGATAGATGCCCCAGGGTCCAGCGCTGTTCCGCCTTTAACCACCCGGCGTCGAGCCGTTGACGAATCGCCGAATCGCGCACCACCAGTTGACGATGTCGTTCCAGGTCGCGCAAATCCAGCTCGCGCTCAAGCTGATGCAAGGGATGCCGGGGATGCGCCACCGCGATGAAAGGCACGTCGACGATGGATTGCCCCAGGAAGCCCTGGGCGCTGACCCCCGAGATGACGAGGTCGGCATGCCCCTCATACAACATTTCGACAGCACCATTGAGGACGGTTTCATGCAATTGAACGCGCACGTGGGGAAACGCTTCCGAAAATTGCGTCAACGCCTCGGCCAGAGCATCCCCTGGAAAGACCTGATCCACGGCCAGCGTGACTTCTGCTTCTAGCCCACCGGCCAGACGCTCCGCCACGTCCTCCAACGACGCCGCGTTTTCGATGAGTTGACGCGCTCGACGCAGCAATAGACTCCCTGCCTCGGTGAGCACGACCTGACGCCCCCTGGGCTCGAAAAGCACCACGCCCAGCTGCTCCTCGATCTTGTGGATCGCGTGATTGAGCGTCGACGGGCTTCGATGAATCACTTCGGCAGCCTTGGCAAATCCACCGTTATCGGCTACCGCCGCCAGCATTTGCCACTGCAGCAACGTCACTTTCGGCACAACACTCTCCCGTTAGCCTCGAACCTTCATGCGCAGAAGAATCCCATGAAAGTCCGGCTTTTCTTCAATTCGATATTCTGCCGTCAGGTTAAGCGTCAGCGCCACGACCATGACTGACCTGCTGTTACGATGCCGAAAAAACACCCTGACCATGGCAATCTTCTGGAACAATAAAATTCCTACAAATCTTATACGAGCCAATATTCTGCTGGAAAACAGCGCTTTATTGTGCACCATAGTGGTGCGCAACCATGCACCACTGCGTTGCATGTCCTTACGCTCGGCTACCCCCCGCCCATACTTTCAGCTGATGTCTTTTCCTCGCCGAAGCCCCGCGAGACGGGGTCTCGTGTACTGTATTTAAATACAGACTAGACAATTAACACGAGCTTGGGGTACGGTCACCCGGCCTTTATTTAAATTTGTCATCCTTTTTCATTCGGGCCTCATCTTCATGTTGCGAATATTCCATTCGCTACCCCGCACGCATAAAGTGTTATTGCTTCCGGTTGCCACCATGGTCACCGTGCTGGGTACGCAAAAAATCATGGGGGTTTTCGGGAATGCCGAAAACGACCAGCAGCAGATTCCTCTCGCGACGACGACGACCATCTCTCAGTCGATCGTCAACTCAGCCGCCCCGAAAGAGGCGGCAGAACCCACATTTTCCCTCGGCGATTTAACGCAAGACATTCCTCTGGCGCAACTGAAGCCGCTGGAGGTAATGCATGTCGATTTCATCTCCGAAGCGCGGGCTGACGAAGGTTCGACGGTGCCTTCGCAGGCGCAGGCGATCTCTCCCATCGTCAAGCCGGCCATCGAGCCCAACGTGAAACAGGTAGCCATGCAGCTGCCTGCGGAAGACGTACAACCAGCGTCCGACGACGATGGCAGCGACATCGGGGGCACGTCTTACGAGGACTGGTCGTTCGACAATACGATGGACCCTTCCGGCGATACCGAGCTGGGTGACGAGATCGCTTCCGAGGAAACCTACGTCCCCGAATGGCAGAGCTATACCATTCAAAGCGGTGACTCCTTCGCCCTGACTGCCGAAAGAACGCTGGGTCTCGTGTACAGCGATGTGATGCAGATCCTCAACACCGTACCGGATCAGAAGGTCCTGACCCGATGGCGTGTCGGCAATAGCTTCGACTACAAGCTCGACGAGAATGGCCAGCTGCTGGCACTGCGCGTGATGAAGGATCCTCGAGAAGGCTACCTGATCCAGCGCGGCGATGAAACGGCAGAGTTCGCCTACTCCCCGGTAGAGAAAGCGGGAGAAGCCACTCAGCGCATGTTCAGCGGCACCGTCAGCGGCTCGTTCGCCTTGTCGGCACAGTCGACAGGCCTATCCAACGCAGAAGTGTCCAAGCTCACCAACATTCTCTCCAAGAAGCTCGATTTCCGCCGCGATACGCGCGCCGGCGATCAATTCCGGGTGTTGGTGGAGTCCGAGATGATCGACGGTCAATCCATGGACTCCAAGATCCTGGCCGCCGAATACGAAGGCCAGCGCATGGATCTGACGGTGCTTCGCAATAGCGCCGATGACCATTTCTATACCCCGGACGGCAACAGCCTCGACCCGGCGTTCAATCGCTATCCCTTTCAAGGTGACTACCGCATCAGTTCGCCGTTCAACCTGCGACGTCTTCATCCTGTCACGGGTCGGATCAGCCCTCACAAGGGCACCGATTTTGCCATGCGCACTGGCACGCCGGTTGACGCACCCGCCGACGGCGTCGTCGAACGCGTAGTCGATCATCCGCTCGCCGGGCGTTATATCGTCATCCGCCAAGACAACGGTTATACGACTCGCTTCCTGCATCTGAGCAAACCTCTCGTCAAACCCGGCGAGCGCGTCAAGATGGGTGAAAAGATCGCCTTGTCGGGGAGCACTGGGCGCGTTACCGGACCCCACCTTCACTACGAAGTCATGGTCAACAACCGTCAGGTCGATCCCATGCGCGTGAAGCTGCCGGAATCCCAGAGCCTGCGTGGCGATGCCCTCGCCGCCTTCAAGCGCGAATCGGAAAACCTGCTGGCCAAGCTGGATCAGCGGGATGACAACGAACCGGCTATCGCGCAGGTGGAAGTCAAGAAAGGCGACGACGCCGACGACAATACCTGAGATCACGGATCGCCCGTTCATCGAGCCCTGCTTCGGCAGGGCTTTTTCGTTTCTGCCGTCTGGCTCTCCCTCGTCAGCGCAGGGATAGGTACCGGCCATCAGAAGATCACGCGACCGGTTTTTGCTGCCGATGTGAAAAAAGGGGGTAGCGCTTTCGGCGTCGTGGGGTCATTCTGGTAACGACTTCATCCGTCAGAGAGGTAAAGCCGACACAGTCTTTACGTTCCAACGATAGTGGCACTGACGGAGTGAGTCGGGCGACATCGAGCTGTCACCGCACTCTGTCAGGGTCGAGAAGCCTTGAACTCACAGGAGTGCTTTTGCCGATGGTGCGAATCGACAAGAAAGCGAACAGGCTCTACGTACTGGACACCAATGTCCTGATCCACGACCCAACAGCCCTCTACCACTTCGAAGAGCATGACGTCGTCATCCCGATGACGGTGCTCGAGGAGCTCGACAAACACAAGAACGGCATGCGCGAGATCGCGCGCACGGCCCGACAGATCAGCCGTACCCTATCCGACCTCACCGCTCACGTTACCCCACGGGAGATCCAGCAAGGCATCCCCATTCCTCGCGTGACCGGCGGCCCTGCCGGCCGCCTGCGTTTCCTCTGCTACCGAGACCTGGCGCCGCTGGAGACGCTGGAAAACTCCCCGGACAACCGCATCCTCGCCGAAACCTGCCGGCTCCGCGATGAACGGCCGGATGCCTCGGTCATCCTGGTGACCAAGGACATCAACCTGCGAGTCAAGGCCACGGCACTCAACGTGCCGGTCGAAGACTATCTCAATGACAAGGCGTTCGATGACCTCGACGCGATGATCGAAGGCGCAAAGGTCTACGCCGACGCAGGCCGCGACGGTCGCAGTCTGTGGGAGTCGCTGGACGTCGAAGTCATGGTCGAGCGCGCCGACGGCCACACCTTCTATCATCTGGAAGGCCGCATTCCCGAGGACTGGCACGTGGGAATGCTCGTTTCCGACAGCGACAACGGCGCGGAATTCGAAGCGATCGTGCGCAGCCATGGACCCAGCAAGGCGACGCTGCAACTGCTGACGAACTACCGGCATCATGGCGGCGTCTGGGGCGTGCATGCACACGACAGCCGCCAGAACTTCGCCCTCAACCTGTTGATGGATCCCTCCATCGATTTCCTCACCCTCGCTGGCAGCGCGGGCACCGGCAAGACCTTCATGACCCTGGCGGCTGCGCTGCAGCAAACGCTGGACGGCAAGCAGTTCGAACGTATCGTCTTCACGCGGGCACCCATTCCGATGGGAGAGGACATCGGCTTCCTGCCAGGCACCGAGGAAGAGAAGATGTCGCCGTGGATGGGCGCCTTCCACGACAACATGGACAACCTGCTACGTGACGAGCGTGAGGGCTCGTCCAGCTGGAACGATGGCGCGACGCGCCAGTTGATCGGCTCTCGCGTGCAGATCCGCTCACCCACCTTCATGCGTGGACGCACGCTGAACGACACTTTCCTGATCATCGACGAGGCTCAGAACTTCACGCCCAAGCAGCTCAAATCCCTGATCACGCGTGCCGGGCGCAATACCAAGATCGTCTGCCTGGGCAACGTCGGCCAGATCGATACACCCTATCTCACCGCCAACACCTGCGGAATGGCCGCAGTGGTGGAACGCTTCCGCGACTGGCCCCATGCCGGTCACATCACCCTGAAGAGCGTCGAGCGCTCGAGACTTGCCCTGGCGGCGGAAGAGCTGCTCTAGATCCATTCCCATCGAAACCCAGACGCAAACGCCCCGGCTTGGCCGGGGCGTTTGCGTTCGACACTCACCGCATCGCGCTTCAATAGTCTTCTTCGGAAGGCTTCTTGTTGTTCATGACGTCTTCGATCAACTGCTCGGATTCGCTGCGCGGTGTCTCTGCCATGATCCGCTCGGCCTCTTCCCAGGAGCAGACCTCGGCATTGCAGGAGGTGCAATAGACCTGATCATCCGCGGATTTGGCCTGGGAAACCTTCATCATGTGGTTGCCACAATTGGGGCAGCCCTTGGGCATGCGAAACTCATCGGAAAAGTCTGACATGGCGTCACTCCTTGTCGGCCACTGAATGTCTGTGTTGAGTGTAGTCGAGTTGCGGGTGCCTGCGGCGATATCTTCCTGACGCGTCAGGAAATCGCAGCGATCTCAACGCCGCCAGACGACACAAAGGTTGTTGGCCGGCAATTCACGGATCGCCTCGCACGTCAGCCCATTGTCGCCGGCCAAGGCCTCGACCGTTTCGAGGTCGCGAACGCCCCAGCGCGGATCCCGCGAGCGCAGGTCCGCATCGAACGCGGCATTGCTGGGCGCGGTATGCTCGCCATGACGCCGGAAAGGTCCGTAGACCACCAGCACACCACCCGCCGGAAGTCGCCGGCCAGCCTCGGCAAACAGCGCTTCGCTCGCATCCCAGGGCGAAATATGCAACAGGTTGATGCAGACGATCGCGGCGAGATCCGGCAGCATCGGCCACTGCCCGGTGACATCGAGACGAACCGGCGCCGCCAGATTGTCCAGCGCCTCGGCTTCGCGCCAGGCCGCGATCGACGCCAACGCCGTCTCGCTGGGGTCCGAAGGCTGCCAGCAAAGCGGCGCCAGATGGTGGGCGAAATAGACCGCATGCTCGCCACTGCCGCTGGCGATCTCCAGCACCCGCCCCGTCTGCGGCAACGTCGATCGCAACACGTCCAGGATCGGCTCCCGGTTGCGCCGGGCCGCGGGGCTGGACAGGCGCCGGTCGGCTCCCTCGCGCTCGAGGTTATCCATGCTGTTCATGGCGAACTCCGATCATCCCAGCGTCGCGGTCAACCAGGCCGCGATGTCCTGTGCCTGCTCGGGGCAGAGACTGTGCCCCATCTCGTAGGTCCGGTAATTGACCGGATACCCCAGCGCTTCGACCTTTTCCGCGCCTTCCCGGCCCAGCGATTCCGGGACGACCGGATCGGCCGAGCCATGATGGGCTTCGATGGGCAGGTGACGATTGGCCTCTGCCAGCTCGATGCTGTCGGCCGTGGCGAAGTAGGTCGACAGCGCCAGCAAGCCCGCCAAAGGCTTCGGATAGGAGAGCGCCGCCTCGTAAGCCACCGCCCCACCCTGCGAGAAGCCGGCGATCACGATACGACGGCTGTCGATGCCGGCGGCGATCTGTGCGTCGATCAACCCGTGGACCCGCCTGGCCGATGCCCGCAGCTGCTCGACATCGACCCGCCGCCCCAGATTCATCTCGAGAATGTCGTACCACGCCGGCATCGTCATGCCACCGTTGACGGTAACCGGCAGTTGCGGCGCGTGGGGCAGCACGAAGCGAACGGCCAGGGAATCGGGCAACCCCAGCGCCGGTATCAGCGGCTCGAAATCATGACCGTCCGCCCCCAGCCCATGGAGCAGAATGACGCAGGCCTCGGCTTGTCGCCCATTCGTCGGTTCAATGATCAATTCTTGCGCAGATGCCATATTGGATCGTCCTCGTCGCCCCAGTTTGGATTCAAGATTCTCGCCACCCAGTTTAACGTGCCATCCGAAAGCTTGCCCGCTGCGTAGTTCAATGAATAGTTCAATGAATAGTTCGATGAGTAGCTCGATGCGTAGTTCGAGGAGTATTCGAGGAGTAGTTCAATGAAGCGGCCATAGCGCCTCATCTCACCCTGGTGGACCGATGCTATGCTGACCCCGAATCGCCGGACCCGACTCAAGGACGAGCCATGATGTCTTTTCTCGACCGGGCGCCTCGCTGGCGCCTGGTGCTGGCCCTGCTGTTACTCAACGGCTTGCTGCTGACGCCGGAACTGCCCTGGGCCGGGTTCCCGCCAAGGCACTGGATCGCACTCGAGGCACCGCTGGTCGTCGGGCTGTTGGCACTGTTGCCGCCAGCGCCCTGGCGGCGCTGGATCGCCGGCCTGATTGCCCTTCTGGCGCTGGTCATCGTGCTCGGTGCCGCCGGCGACGCCTTGACCCAGACCATGCAGGGCCGGTCGCTGAACCTCTATACCGACATCAAGCTGATCCCCATTCTGATCGAACTGGTCGTGACCAATCTTGGCCTGCCGCTGGCGATCGCCGGACTGCTGGTCATTGGCCTGGCTCTGCTTGCCCTTGGCCTCGTGCTGACGAAACTGCTGCAGGGCTTTCATGGCCGCAACACGTCGCGCGGATTCGCGCTGCTGCTGATCCTTCTGGGGGGTGCGGGTCTGGCCCGCATCGACGCCATGAACCGCGACGAGACGACGGGACTCACGGCCAGGATCGGCCACCCTGCCGTCAGCTTCGTGACCTTCGAATGGCAGCGTGCACAGGAAACCCGTCAGGCAATGGCAGCATTCGGACGCCAGCTATACGAAGACGACCACGCCTACGCCAGGCCCGATGGCCAACCACTGCCGGGGCTGGCCGATACCGACGTCATCCTGGGCTTCATCGAATCCTATGGCGTCGCCGCCATCGAGCGCGCACCGTTCGAGGCCGAAATCAGGCCACGCCTCAGCAAGGTCGAGAGCCAGCTTGCCGATGCAGGCCTGTCGGTCGTCACCGGGCGCGTCACCGCCGCCACGCTGGGCGGGCAGTCCTGGCTCAATCACGCCACCTTTACCAGCGGCCTGCCGGTCACGTCCCAGTTGCGCTTCGAGCTGATGATCAACAGCCCCCATTCGACCCTGATCGACGATTTCCAGGCCACCGGCCACGACGCCGTCGCCCTCATGCCGGGCATCACCCGGGAGTGGCCGGAAGGCGGTCTCTACGGTTACGACGACATCCACACCTCGGACAGCATGGGCTATCGCGGGCCTGCGATGGGCTGGGCGAGCATGCCGGACCAGTTCACCTGGCAGCGGGTCGAGGACTACGTCCTGTCACGCCACGACGGCCCGACCTTCACCGAATTGGCCACGCTCTCGAGCCACGCCCCGTGGTCGCCGGTGATCGATGTGATCGATGACTGGACGTCGATCGGCGACGGCCGGGTTTTCGATCGGTGGGAAGGTGCGGGCGAGGATTACGCCACGCTGTGGCAGGACACGGCGGCGATGCGCCGAAACTACGCCCCGGCGATCGACTATGCGCTACAGGCCGCCAGCGGCTTTGCCCGCCGCTACCTGGGCCAGGACAGCAGCGGGAACCGCACGCTGCTGATGGTGCTCGGCGATCACCAGGCTGCACCGGCGATCATCGGCGACAACCCCGGCCGGGACGTGCCGCTGCATGTCATCAGCGACGATCCGACGTTGCTCCGAGGGTTCATCGACAACGGCTTCCGGCCCGGCATGTTCCCGCCCGGGCCGGAAGCCGCGATCCCCATGGAGGGGATGCGCGGCCTGCTGCACCGGCTCTACGGCAACCTCACTCCTGATGAGACGGCGCCGACTTCAGGTTCCGGCTCTTGATCAGGCTGGCCACGGTGGTGATGACCAGTGTGCCGAGGATGATCGTCATCGACAGCCAGATCGGGATCTCCGGCACCAGGTGCAGTGGCTGGCCACCGTTGATGAACGGCAGGCTGTTGGTATGCATCGCTTCGATGATCAGCTTGACGCCGATGAAGGCCAGAATGAACGATAGCCCCAGGCTGAGGTAGACCAGACGCGTCAACAGACCACCGAGCAGGAAGTACAGCTGCAGCAGCCCCAGCAGAGCGAAGGCGTTGGTGGTGAAGACGATGTAGGGCTCCTTGGTCAGCCCGTAGATCGCCGGGATCGAATCCAGCGCGAACAGCACGTCGGTCATGCCCAGCGCCACCACTACCATGAACAGCGGCGTCACCAGACGCTTGCCGTTCCTGACCGTCAGCAGGCGATCGCTGTCGAACTCATCGGTGGCCGGCAGGCGCTTCTGAATCCAGCGCACGATGGCGTTGGGTTCGTACTCCTCGTTCTCGTCATGACCGCCCGTGCCCTCGCGCACCAGCTGGATCGCGGTGTAGAGCAGAAACAGCCCGAACAGATAGAACACCCAGCTGAACTGCGCGATGGCCGCAGCGCCGACGGCGATGAAGATGCCACGCAGAATCAGCGCGATCACGATGCCAATCAGCAGCGCCTTCTGCTGGTAGGCGCGCGGCACCGCGAACTTGGCCATGATGATCAGAAAGACGAAGAGATTATCGACCGACAGGCTCTTCTCGGTGATGAAACCCGCGAAATACTCGGCGCCATGCTGCGCGCCCCAGACCCACCACAGGCCGCCGCCGAAGACCATCGCCAGAGCGATGAAGAAGACCGACCACCAGGCCGCTTCCTTGAAGGAGGGATCGTGGGGCTTACGCACATGGGCGTAGAAATCGAAGATGAATAGTGCGGCAATGCCAGCGACAGTCGCCAGCCAGACCCAGACGGGTACGTGCATAGAGAAACCTCCGGTAGACGGTGAACGTCACCGAAAGTCTCTCCCGTCACTCTGATTGCCCTGTCTCCAATCGTGACATGGCTCACAGAGCGACCGATAGCGCCGGGGCATGTGGCCCGTGCTGACGACGCTATCGTCGGGGAGGATCGACGATCCTGCCCGTGGGATACTCCCCTTCCGTGCTGCGCGCATTGTGTCCCGAAGCCAGCCACGACACAAGACTTGCCCGCAAGTCAGGCAACGGCATTCAATGCTGCTCGCCGGTGCTCTCGGCTGACGGGGTTGCTTCCTCTTCCTGCTTCGTTCCCTTCATGAGCTGTTCCCGGGCGGAAGGCGAACCGGAGTCGCCAGAGTCGACATCGTCGCTGGTCTGGCCATCCTCGCTGCTCATTTCGTATTGTGCCGACGCGCCCTGATTCTGGCCCTCGACCGTGTCCGCCTGCATGTCGGGGTTATTCTGAGTCTGGTTATCTTCACTATTCATTTCGCCAATCTGACTCTTCGTCTGGACGTCGTTGCCTGACTGGTCGGTGCTGTTGGACTGTGCCATGGCCCCGGTGGAGAACAACGCAATGGCGATTATCGATGCAAAGTGAGAAATGCGCATGGTATGACTCCTTGCTGGTATAGATCACTACCGTTGGCAGCATCGAAAGCCTTTGCCTTCGATCACCTAAACGATATAGAAGTCATTCCGTCACCAGACAATTACGATGGTTAACAGACTTTAAGCTGCCAGAACGATCATGGATTTCACGCGCGGGAATACAACCGTGCTCCCCATTCAGCAACTTCGTCTCATGCCATCGCTGCTACAAGCTCGCGCCGATGGCACTCCTCGGCGTGGTCGTTGACCATGCCGACGGCCTGCATCCAGGCGTAGACGATCACTGGGCCGGTGAACTTGAAGCCACGCTTCTTGAGCGCTTTGGATATCTCCAGGGAAAGCGGCGTCTGCGCAGGCACGGGGCCGTCGTTTTCAAAAGAGCGCTGGATCGGTCGGCCGCCGACCATGCCCCACAGGAACTCGGAGAATTCCTCGCCGTTGTCTCGCATGGCGAGATACGCGCGGGCGTTGCCGATAGTAGCCTCGATCTTGGCGCGGGAGCGAATGATGCCGACGTTGCCCATCAGTCGCTCGACGTCGTCGGCATCGAAGCGAGCAACCCGCTCGGGATCGAAGCCCGCGAAAGCTTCCCGGAAGGCGTCGCGCTTCTTGAGAATGGTCAACCAGGAAAGGCCGGCCTGGAAGCCGTCGAGCATCAGCTTTTCCCACAGCGCGCGGCTGTCGTACTCGGGAACGCCCCACTCCTCGTCGTGATACTCGGCATTCAGCGGATGGGTCTGCGCCCAGGCACAGCGCGGCAGGTCAGGGATCGGTTCACTCATCATCGGCTCTCGCGGGATTGTTTTCGCAGGGTCGTGGTGGGGCCGATTCTGCCGTCTATCGCTGACGCAGCCAAACGAAAAAGAGCCGGCGATGCCCCAACGCATCGCCGGCTCGTAGCTCGTAGCTCGTGGCTCGTGGCTCGTCGCTCGTCGCTCGTCGCTCGTCGCTCGTCGCTCGTAGCTCGTAGCTCGTAGCTCGTAGCTCGTAGCTCGTAGCTCGTAGCTCGTAGCTCGTAGCTCGTGACTAGCGAAGCGTCCCGTGCGGATCGATGACGAACTTC
This sequence comes from Salinicola salarius, assembly GCF_002179555.1. Taxonomy (GTDB): domain Bacteria; phylum Pseudomonadota; class Gammaproteobacteria; order Pseudomonadales; family Halomonadaceae; genus Salinicola; species Salinicola salarius_A. The sequence continues at coordinate 324,285 of NZ_NHOU01000002.1, forward strand.
TTCGCCGCGCCACCATCGAAGGCGGCATAGCCTTGCGGCGCTTCGTCCAACGAAATGGTCTGGACGTTTACGGCGCGACCGATCTGCACTTTGTCGTGGAGGATCGCCTGCATCAACTGGCGCTGATAGCGCATGGCCGGTGTCTGCCCGGTGTGGAACGACATCGCCTTGGCCCAGCCAAGGCCGAACTTCATCGAAAGATTGCCTTGTTTCGCTTCCTCGCTCTCCGCGCCGGGATCCTCGGTCACGTAGAGCCCCGGAATCCCGACCCGGCCACCGGCCTGGGTAATCTCCATGGCGGCATTGAGCACTGTCGCCGGCTGTTCATGCGCATGGTTGTGGCCGTGGCAGTTGGCCTCGAAGCCCACCGCATCGACCGCGGCGTCGACCTCGGGGACGCCCAGCACGGACTCGATCAGCTCGGACATGCTGGCGTCCTGCTTGAGATCAAGCCCGACACAGCCGAAGCTTCGCGCCTGCTCCAGACGTTTGTCGTTCATGTCGCCGACGATCACGCACGCGGCACCCAGCAGTTGGGCGGAAACCGCGGCAGCCAGCCCGACCGGACCTGCACCGGCGATATAGACTGTCGATCCCGGCTGAACCCCGGCAGTCACGCAACCATGGAAGCCGGTGGGGAAGATATCCGAAAGCATGGTGAGGTCGAGGATCTTCTCCATCGCCTGCTCCCGGTCGGGGAAGACCAGCAGCTGGAAATCGGCATAAGGCACCATCACGTATTCGGCCTGGCCGCCGACCCAGCCACCCATGTCGACGTACCCATAGGCACCGCCAGCACGGTCACCGTTGACGTTGAGACAGATATGAGTATCGCCACGCCGACAGTTGCGGCACCGGCCGCAGGCAACGTTGAACGGGACCGAAACGATGTCGCCGACCTTGATGAATTCGACGTCGCGACCGCATTCGATCACCTCGCCGGTGATCTCGTGACCCAGCACCATGCCCTCGGGCGCCGTGGTTCGACCACGCACCATATGCTGGTCGCTGCCGCAGATGTTGGTCGTCACGACCTTGAGGATGACGCCGTGGTGGCATTGGCGGCTACCGAGAGCCAGCTCGGGGAAGGGAATACTTTCGACGGCGACCTTGCCGGCGCCGCGAAAGACGACGCCGCGGTTGGCGGGTGAAGACATGGCGTGGACTCCTGTGACTGGTCTTTAGATGCCTTCCCGATGTCCGCTCGAATCACGATCTCTCTCATCACGGTCTTTCGAGGAAGGCATGCCGTAGCCAGCGTACAGCTCCGGCGCAGCCGGGTCAAAAATCGATCACGACCTTGCCTCTCGGCTTCGAGCAGCAGGAGAGAATGAAACCTTCGGCTTCGTCTTCCTCGGTGATGCCGCCGTTGTGCTCCATCTCGACCTCGCCTTCCAGCTTCATCACGCGGCAGGTGCCGCAGATGCCCATGCCGCAGGCCTTGGGAATATGCAGGCCGAGCTTGGCCGCCGCCGAGTGGATCGTGTCGTTCTCGCTGACGCGAATACTCTTGCCACTGCCCATGAACTCCACCGGCATCAGCTTCGTCGTATCGATCTCTTCCGCATCGGCCTCGGCCTGCTCGGCCAGCTCCAGCACGTCCTCCTGCACGCTCAGCGGCGTCGCGCCGAAGGACTCCTGGTGGTAGCGCGACATGTCGAAGCCGTCTTCCAGCAGCACCTGACGCACCGCCTTCATGAACGGTGTCGGTCCGCAGCAGAATATCTCCCGCTCGAGATAGTCCGGCGCCATCAGCGTCAGCATCTGCCGCGTCAGGTAGCCCCGGAAACCGGACCAGGCCTGACTCAGCTCGTCGCTGCGCTCGCAGACGATATGCAGACGGAACTCCGGCAGCCGCGAGAACATGTGCACCAGCTCACGGTGATAGATGATGTCGTTGGGCGCCTGAGCACAATGGATGAACTCCAGATCGACGGCGGCGTTGGTGTCGAAGAACCAGCGCGTCATCGACATCAGCGGCGTGATCCCGACACCGCCCGACAGCATCATCACTTTTTCCGCCGGGTGATCGATGACGTTGAAGTTCCCCACCGGCCCGTGGACCACCATCGGATCGCCGACCTTGAGATTGTCGTGGAGCCAGTTGGAGACCTGGCCGCCGGGCAGTCGCTTGACCGTGATCGAGAAGCTGTAGGGAATCGAGGGCGAGCTGGAAATCGTGTAGGAGCGCATCACGGGCTGCCCGGCGATTTCCAGTTCCAGCGTGACGAACTGCCCCGGCTTGAAGAAGAACATGAGCGGCTGGTCGGCCATGAAGCAGAACGTCCGCACGTTCCAGGTTTCCTGGATGACCTTGACGCACCTCACCTGGTGGCGGCCGTTGGTCCAGGTTTGCGTATTGACCGGATTGAAGAATTGCATCATCACCGCGCTCGATCGGAGGAAGATGGCGCTGGCGAGACGACATCGGCCCGCACCGCCGCTTCCGGTGAATTACCCTCATGAGCGGATTCTGCGCACGCCGAGGTCGGCCGACTTGTCCATCAGCGACACAGGCATGCCAACCAACCCCAGCCGCCACCAAAACCTCGATGCAGAAACGAAAACTTACCTATCGTGACGCCCACGCAGTGCCATCGGCGCTCCGGTATCGACCGGTGATGTGACAGTGAGCATTTGTACCTGCCGGTCGGCCTGACATCGACGAATGTCGCGGGTGGACAATTTCATGGCCGGCACCTGAGCGACACTCCGCCCAAAGGATGGATCATCGCCGCCACCCCCTATCTCCCATGCCGCTCCCGCCGCGACACGCGGAAGCGGCCCACACCAGTCATTGATGAGGATGCGACCATGTCACCACTTCCACGCGATAGCCTGGAGGATTCTCTCGCCAGTACCCGTCAGGCCGTGGCCGACATGCTGGACCAGCGTGACCCTACCTTCTCGCTGCCGCAGCCGTTCTACAACGACCCGCGCCTGTTCGAACTGGACATGCAGAACGTGTTCGAGAAACAGTGGCTGTTCGCCGGCATGAGCTGCGAGATCCCCGCCAAGGGCAACTTCTTCAAGGTGGAGATCGGCAGCAACTCCGTCCTCGTGGTGCGCAGCGCCGAGAATCGCATCCACGCTTTCCACAATGTCTGCCGTCACCGCGGATCTCGATTGTGTCTCAAGGACAAGGGCAAGGTCGCCAAGCTGGTCTGCCCCTACCATCAGTGGACCTACGAACTCGACGGCCGGCTGCTGTTCGCCGGCAGCGACATGGGCACCGATTTCGACATGAGCGCCTATGGTCTCAAGCCGGTAGCGGTGAAGAGCGCGGGCGGATTCGTGTTCATCAACCTGAGCGACGACCCGGAACCGATCGACGATTTTCTCGTCTCGCTCGAGCACTACCTGTCGCCCTACGAGATGGATAACGTCAAGGTCGCGGTGGAATCGAACATCGTCGAGCGCGCCAACTGGAAACTGGTGATCGAGAACAATCGCGAGTGTTACCACTGCAATGGCGCCCACCCGGAACTGCTCAACTCGCTGCTCGAATTCGACGATACCGACGACCCCCGCTCCACCGGCGAGTATCACGACCTGGTCGCCCGCAAGCAGGCCGACTGGACCGCCTGCGAGGTGCCGTGGCAACTGGCGCGATTCGGCAAGCGCAACCGCCTCACCCGCACGCCATTGATCGACGGCGTCGTCTCGATGACCCTGGACGGCAAGCCCGGCTGCAACAAGCTGATGGGGCGTATTCCCGACGCGGACATGGGTTCGCTGCGCATCCTGCATCTGCCCAATTCATGGAATCATTTCATGGGCGATCACGCCGTGGTGTTCCGCGTGTTGCCGCTGGGCCCGCAGGAGACGCTGGTCACCACCAAATGGCTGGTTCACAAGGATGCCGTCGAAGGGGTCGACTATGACCCCGAGCGCCTGCGCCAGGTCTGGGATGCCACCAACGACCAGGACCGGCGTCTTGCCGAGGAAAACCAGCTCGGCATCAATTCGCTGGCGTATCAGCCGGGACCTTATTCGAAGACCTACGAATTCGGCGTGATCGACTTCATCGACTGGTACAGCGAAACGTTGAGGGCCAATCTCGGCATCGAGACATCGAGCCACTTGCAGGTCGCTTCGCAATAGTTCTATCTCGTCCAGTCCAGGATTCACCGACGAACTCGCTAACGAGCTTCTCAATGAAAAAGGCGCCCCGTCCGGGGCGCCTGAGATTGGCGACAAAGCCGGCGTTGGGCCGGGCTCTCGTTCGGTGCGGAAACTGTATTACCAACGATATTTCAGACTGCCGATAACGCTGCGGGACTCACCGTAGTAGCACCAGTAGTCACAGCCGCTGACATAATCTTCATCCGTCAGATTGGTCACGTTGACCTGAGCGGTCCAGTGGGAATCGATATCGTAGCTCGCCATCGCGTCATACAGCGTGTAGGCCGCCACTTTCGTGTCGCTGTATTGAGGCGAGTCCACGCTGGTGCCGACATAGCGCACCCCGGCACCCAGATCCACCCCCTTCAACGCACCCTGTGCAAAGTCGTAATCCAGCCATAGCGATGCCTGATGGCGCGGAATCAGTCCGGCACGAAGCTCTTTCTGGGTATCGCTGACATCCAACGTCACATCGGTATAAGTATAGGCCGCAGTAACCTGAAGATTGTCGGTGACGTAGCCCACGCCCTCCAGTTCGAAACCGCGCGAGTGACGTTCCCCGCCCTGGTTGCTGGAAGCCCCTCCACTGGGATAGAGCGTGTCGCTCTCCTTGAGATCGAACACGGCCGCAGTGACATAACCGTCCAGCCAATTGGGCGCGTACTTGAGCCCTAGCTCCCACTGTTTACCCTCGCTAGGCTGGTAGGCATCACCGTTCAGGTCATTGCCGATATTGGGCGTGAATGACTCGCTGTAGCTTAGATATGGCGACAGTCCGTAGTCGCCCAGATACATGACCCCGCCGGTGTAGGACATCTGGGTATCGTCATAACTCTGGTCTTCGCCGCCGTCCTGCTTGTTGGTCACGTCGACGCTATCGTGCCGTGCGCCAGCGAGCAGAATCCAGCGATCGTAGAGGCGCAACTGATCCTGCACATAGACGCCGATCTGCTCCTTGCCCTGATCGTAGTAGGTCGGATCGCCGGGTTCACCGACACCGCTATTGTGAGGGTCGAAGATATCGATGGTGTCGTAGGCGAAGTTGTCGCGACTGAGATAGTCGGCGTCCAGATGCTGATAATCCAAGCCCACCAACAACGTGTTTTCGGTGTTATCCGTATACCAGCTACCGATCATGCGGTTGTCGATGGTAAAGGCGTCGTAGCTACCGTCGCGATAGGTCAGGCCACGCTGCGCGGTACGATCATCGAGCATATACGAGGGGTAAGCGGTTCGCAGAAACAGGTCCAGGGAAGCGAGACGTGCGTTCTGCTGGAATTCCCAGGTATCGTTGAAAGTGTGCTCGAGCTCATAGCCAACCGCGATCTGCTCATGCTCGAGACGATCGTTGTCGTTGTCACCGAGGTCCGTATCCCGATCCACCTTGCCAAAAGGCGTATCATTGACGGAGCCGTAAGGCAGATAGAATACGTTGGCGGGCGTGCCGTGATCGCGCTGATAGCTGGCCAGCAGCGTCAGCGTGGTGTCATCGGAGAGATCCACCGCCAGGCTTGGAGCAAAATAGACCCGCTCGTTATCGGTGCCATCGAGTTCACCGTCCTGATCTCGAAACAGACCGACAAAACGGTAGCGCACATCACCGCTGTCGGTGACCGGACCGGACGTATCGATGCCGACCTGGCGATGCCCTTTGTTACCGTCCTGGATCTCGAACAACCCTTGCGTCTCTTCCGTCGGCCGCTTGCTGACGGCGTTGACGATACCGCCGGGAGGCGCCTCACCATAGAGAATCGAGGCCGGCCCCTTCAGAAAATCGACCCGTTCGAGGCCGAACGGCTCGGTCTTCCACCACAGGTAGCCAGCCTCGCGGAACAGACGCAAGCCATCCTGATAGGTCGAATCCTCGCCCGAGAACCCCCGAAAAAAGAACCAGTCCGCCTTGGCGTCGTTACCATAGGGCGAAGACAGTGCGCCGGAACGATAACGCAGCACCTGGTCATATCTGTTGACCGATCGTTTCTCCAGTTCCGAGTCGCTGACGACGGAGGTCGCGCGTGGCGTTTCCAGCAGCGGCGTATCGACCTTGAGCGCTGTCCCGGTAACGACCACCGTATCGTTGTTGACTGTCGACTCCTGCGCGAGAGCATTTCCGGCGTAGATCAACAGCAACGAACCGCCGACGGCGGCAAAGGTGTTCCCTGATTTCATCGGATCGAGTGCCCGTTCATGACGTGGTGGAAGCCGGCGGCGTCCGACCGGCGATTATTCTCGCATATCATTGTAAATAACAATCATTACTATGTGTATCAGCAATTCGCTTTCGCTCACTCTCCTCGATTGATAACGATTGTCATTCGATCTACCATCACCGCCCAACGCCGCTTCCAGCGCCCTCTCGAGTCAGCGGGCGTCTGCGTCATCGTTTCCCGTTGCCAGGAACCCGTCATCTTGTCGCGTGCCCGTCCTATCCCTGCTCTCCTTGCACTCGCCGTGACCGTGCTGCTGGGGTTGGCTACCGCGCTTGCGAGCACGCCAGCGAGCGCCGGTTCGTCGCCATTGCGGATCGCCGCCGCCAACTGGACGGTCGCGGAAACGCTGATTGCGCTTGGCGTCGTACCCTATGCGGTTTCCGATATCCCCAATTACAACGCCTGGGTCAAGGCGCCCCCGATCCCCGATTCGACACTGGATATCGGCCTGCGCAACGAGCCCAATCTCGAACTGCTGGCCCAGGATCCGCCCGACCTGCTGCTGACCAGCGCGCTGTTCTCCCGCGACAATGCCCGTCTCGAACGGCTGATGCCGGTCAAGATGATCGACAACTTCTATACCGACGAGCCGTTCTACGAAGCAACGCTGGCCATGACCCGCAAAATCGCGCAGCTGACCGACCGCGAGCCGCAGGCGGAGGCGCTGATCGCCGAAACCGAGCAGGTGCTGGAAGAGACGGCCGGGGCATTGCAGGGCTCAGAAACGCCGCTCTATGTCGTCCAGTTCAGCGACGCGCAGCACGTGCGTGTCTTCGGCCACGGCAACATGGTAGGCACGCTCTTTTCCCGCACCGATCTGACCAACGCCTGGACGGGCCCCACCAATGCCTGGGGTTATGCCAGCATCCCGATCGATCGCCTGGCCGAGCGACCCGATGCGAGGATCATCGTCATCGAACCGTATCCGCGCGGTGTCGGCGAGGCACTGAAAGACAATCGGATCTGGCAGCATCTGCCGGCGGTGCGTGAAGGTCGCGTGAGCTTCATCGAGCCCATCTGGCCCTACGGCGGATTGATCTCCCTGCAGCGGCTTGCCCGCTCGCTGGTCACGGTCAGCGACAGGATCCCGCCCGCCGCAACAGAGGAAGGCGCGCCATGACGCTTCGCGCCCGCTCGCCGGCCTGGTTCGCCCTGGCCCTGTTGCTGTTGGCAGTGTGCCTGGGGGCCGCCACCTTGCAGACTCAGTTTGCCGACCTCTCGGGACACTGGTGGCAGGCGATCGTCTCACCGGATGATGACCAGATCCGGCAGATCGTGATGCACTACACCTTCGCCCCGAGACTGCTGGTCGCGCTGCTGGGCGGCGCCGCCCTGGCGCTGGCGGGCTGCCTGATGCAGCAGGTGCTGCGCAACCCGCTGGCTTCCCCGGCAACCCTGGGGGTCACCAGCGGTGCGCAGTTGGCGCTGGTCATCGCCACGCTATGGGCGCCGAGCTGGATGCTGGCCGGACGAGAGTGGCTCGCGCTATTGGGCGGCATCGCCGCAACACTGCTGGTCTTCGCGCTCTCCTGGAAGCGACGGCTGGCGCCGATGGTGGTGGTGCTGTCCGGCATGGTGGTCAGCCTCTACTTCAGCGCCATCAACAGTGCGCTGCTGCTTTTCCACCAGGAGAGCCTGTCGGGGCTGTTCATCTGGGGGGCGGGCGCGCTCGCTCAGGACAGCTGGCACGACACGCAGTTCTTGCTTCTGCGCCTGTGTATCGTGGTGGTGCTGGCACTTCTGCTGCTGCGCCCGCTGTCGCTGCTCGATCTGGAAGAGGATGGCGCCCGGAGCCTGGGCATCTCGCTACGCAAGCTACGCTTCGCCGGCCTGGGGCTGGGTATCTTCATCACGGCCTGCGTGGTCAGCGCAATCGGGCTGATCGGCTTCATCGGCCTGGCCTCGCCGGCCATCGCGCGCCTGTCCGGCGCCCGCACGCTCCCCCAGCGACTCGTCTGGTCGATGATACTGGGCGCTCTCCTGCTCGCCGTGACGGATCTCGCCGTGCAGCAGCTCGCGCCGTTCACCGCCTCCCTGCTGCCGACAGGCGCCATGACCGCGGCCCTTGGCGCTCCGCTGCTGCTCTGGCTTCTGCCACGACTCAAAGTCGGCGGATCCCGGCCTACTCCCAGCACGGGCCTGATGCTGCCGCGCCTTGCGCATCCTCACCATCGCCTGTGGGTGCTGGGCGCGATGACGCTCGTCGCCTGTGCGCTGGCCCTCGTCGTCGGCTTCATGCTCGACAGCCACTCGAAATATCCCAGCCTGGCCGGTATCGACGACCTGGTGCTGATCGTCGACTGGCGATTGCCCCGTGTCGCCACCGCCGCCGCGGCCGGGCTGATGCTGGCCGTCGCCGGCACGCTGCTGCAGCGGATGACCGGCAATCCCATGGCCAGCCCGGAAGTCCTGGGTATCAGTGCCGGCGTGGCGATCGGCGTCATTGCGCTGATGCTGTTGCCTCTGGGCATCGCCCCGCTCAGCGGGTCCGTGATGGGATTCAGCGGCGCGACCGTGGCCCTGCTGGTCCTGATCGTCTGCAACCGTCGCAGTGGCTTCGCGCCGGAAAGGCTGCTGCTGACCGGGATCGCCATTTCGTCGCTGCTGGATGCCATGCGCGCCATCGTGCTGGCCAGTGAAGATCCCCGTGCGCAGCAGCTGCTCTCCTGGCTGGGCGGCTCGACCTACTACGCCAGCCTCACCTCCAGCGCCTGGATCGTGGTCATCGCGATCATGCTGTTCGCGCTGGCGCTGCCGTTGCAGCGCTGGCTTACGTTGCTGCCGCTGGGTGCCCCCACCGCCAAGGCGCTGGGCATGGACGTGGACCGGAGCCGCCTGGTGTTGCTCGCGCTGGTGGCCCTGCTGACGGTCGCGGCGACGCTGGTGATCGGCCCGCTCTCGTTCATCGGGCTCATGGCCCCGCACATGGCACGCCTGATGGGATTCCATGGCGCCCGCCACCAACTGCTCGGTGCCGGGCTACTGGGGATGCTGGTGATGGTGACCGCCGACTGGCTGGGCAGGAATCTGTTCTTCCCCTATCAACTGCCGGCGGGACTGATCGCCGCGCTGATCGGCGGCGTCTACTTCATGTGGGGGTTGCGAAGACTTTGACGTTGCCGGATGATCAGGCACCGTTGAATGCGGGCAAGAGATGGCGCTCTATCGCCTCCCGAACTGACGGCAACATCACGTCGGTGTGCTGCATCAGGTCGCGAATGGCCGGCTCCAGCCCTTCGACACCCTTGGCACGATGACAACCCGCCGCCAGCCGGGCACAGGTTTCGGGGCACGCCTCTTCGGGGATACGCACGCCCAGCGAGGTCAGCCGCTGACGAAAATCTTCCCCATCGATAAGATCGACGATCATCATGTCTCGTCTCCCGTTCGGTCGTTGGTTTACCTCTCGCGCTGGCGAAGGACCGATCATGTCGTCCACTGGCCAGCTGTCCTCGTCGAGAATGCCGAAGCTGCTCGATCACGGCATCTCATCGCCCAGTATCTTCTCTTCACTTAGTATCTTCTCTTCGCGCAGATAGGCAATTAGCCTATCGGCCGCCTGTTCGGGGGTCAGATCGGTCAGCACCTGGCCGCCAGCCGACGACCTGGCCGCCGCGGCTCGGAAGCGATCCCGCGCATTGCCGGACTTGACGATCTTGAGCCGCTTGGGGCGGGCTCGTGCCGGCTGCCATCGCCATTCGCCGCTGGCCGAATCCTCTTCGGCGGTCAGCCCGTCGACCACCTGAATGCGGCCCCTTCTTGCCGGGCCGAAAGCGCTCTGGCGCGGTGGAGGCGCCAGAGTATCGACGGTGATCAGACAAGGCAGCGACACTTCCAGCCGGCGGCGTTGCCCCTGCGGCAGCACCTGCAGCAGGGTGACGCGATCCGCGTCGATCCGCTCGATCGTGGCGGCGCCGGACACGATCGTCCAGCCCAGCCGTTCGGCGAGCAGATAGGGCAGCAGCCCGGAGCCCTCGCCACATTCGGCACGCTGCCCGGCAAGCACCAGCCGACAGCCGCTTTCCGCCAGCCATGTCGCCAGCAACAGCACGGCATCGTCGGCGGGTGTCATCGGCAACAGCGCCAGCTCTCCCTGGGCCGCAGCATCGTCCAGCCCATGATACATACCCAGATAGTCGCGCAGCACGGGCTCCTCGGCGTTGCCTGCATGGACGAGTTGCAGGCGCGCCCCGGCCAGCGTCAACCCCATCTCGACGGCTCGCGCATCCTCCCGGGCGCGTCCCGGCCGCCCGGAAACCGGATGACGTCCGCTGGAGACCAGCGCCACGACCGGGCATGCGGCAGCATCAGGCGGCGTCATGATAGCGCTCCTCTTTCGACAAGGCCCCGGACCCGGCCTCTGACACAGCTTCGGACGGCTCGGCGGCACGCGGCTGGCCCAACCGTTCGCACACGGCCGCCAGCACGGCATCGCCATCGGCGATGAGCGCCAGATCGGCACGCTTGACCATATCGCATCCAGGGTCGCGGTTGATCGCGACGACCCGCTGGCATTTGGCGATACCCTGAAGATGCTGCACCGCGCCGGAGATCCCCACCGCGATGTAGCAACTGGCGAAGACGAACGTTCCCGTCGCCCCGACCTGCCGAGCGCGGGGCATGTTGCCGTCGTCGACGGCCACCCGCGAGGCGCCCTCGCTGGCCCCCAGCACCTCGGCGGCGTGATGGAAACCCGCCCAATCGCCGACACCGCGCCCGCCGGAGAGAATGAACGGCGCCTGGGACAGCGGAATCTGCTGCGGGTCCACCGCGACCCGGCCGAGGTCGACGACTCCGACCGCAGTCATGTCCGAGGTCTTGGAGCCGGCCGCGTCGATCGACACTAGCCGAGCCTCGTGCCGCGTCTCGCTGACCGGCTTGGCGCACTCGGGCAGGGCCAGCAGAATACGCGGGAGTTCGCGCTGGATATCCTGCCGATCTCCCGCCCGCGACAGGGCAAGACCCTCGGCGACCTGCCACACCCGCGTCGCCGCTCGCGCGTTGGCGCCATGACTGGAAGAACGGGAAAGCCGCGCCGCCAGACGCCGGCCAAGATCGCCGCCGCCGGGGAAGCTGTCCGCGAACAGCCAATGCCGTGGCGACATGGCCGCCTCCACGCTCACCAGCGCCGCGAGACGCGATTCCGGATCGTGGGTGTCGCCATCGACGGTAGCCGACAGGTCGATCCAGCGGTCGGCGCCGGCCTCTTCCAGCCCCGCCACCGCGCCCTGGAACGTGACCGCCGTGACAGCGAGCGTCTGCCCATCGGCCAACTGCCTGGCCAGACCGAACAGATCCCGGTCGTGATCGCTCAGTCGCCCTTCCGGGCACTCCGGCACCACCATGACGAAGCCGGCCGGATCGTCGATCACCACCATGCGGCGCGAAGGTCCGCTCTCGATTGGTGACGATGCCAGCGGCTGCGTCTCGACGACGGCGCCGCTGCGATCGATCCGCCTGATGCCGTTGGGGCCGAGGGCGCCGATCGCATGCGGATCGATTCGTGTCACCCCGTTGGGGCCGGCCCAGCGCCAGGCGGGACGCGCGAACTCCTGATGGCGCGGGTGGAGCCGATTGCGCCGGATCCGTTCGGCGTAGGGGTCGATGCGTCTGACGTTCATGCCGGTTCCTCCTCGCGACTCGGGCTCGAGACAGCGACACTCGCTTCGGGCTCGGCCGATGCCGGCGTTACCAGCGCATCGGCCACCAGCTCGGCCAGATCCTTGATTTGCGGCCGCGGCTCGACCACGCCTTCCAGCATCGCGGTGCATTGCGGGCAGGCGACGGCGACCGTGGTGGCCCCCGTGGCGCGCGCGTCCTCCATGCGCATATCGGGGATGCGCGCGCGACCTGGGAGATCGGCGGGCACGTCGGAAAGCGCCGCCCCGCCACCGCCGCCGCAGCAGCGCGAGCGGAATCCGGAGCGTTCCATCTCGGCGATCTCGATGCCGAGTGCCTCGAGTATCCGTCGCGGCGCAGCGAATTCGCCGTTGTAGCGCCCCAGATAGCAGGGGTCGTGATAGGTCACCGTCTCCTTGCGCTCGGCCGGCCTGATCGTCAGACGACCGGCGTCGAACAGCTCGGCGATGAAGGTGGAGTGGTGCAGCACCCGATATTTGCCGCCGAAATCGGGATATTCGCGGCCCAGCACATGAAAGCTGTGCGGGTCCACCGTCACGATGCGCTGGAAGCGGTAGCGCGAGAGCGTGATGATATTGCGCTCGGCGAGACGCTGGAAGGTCGCCTCGTCGCCCAGGCGCCGGGCGACATCGCCGCTGTCCCGCTCCTCATCGCCGAGCACGGCAAAATCGACGCCGCCGGCACGCAGGATCTGGACCAGCGCGCGCAGTGTGCGCTGATTGCGCATGTCGAAAGCGCCATCGCCCAGCCACAGCAGCACGTCGACGCCCTCGGGCCGAGTCTGAATGCGGGGCAATTCCAGATCCGCCGCCCAGTCGAGGCGCGAGGCGTTGTCCAGCCCGCCGGGGTTGTCGGTGGCGATCAGGTTGTCGATCGCCACCGCGCCCTTTTCCGGCGTCTCGCCCTTTTCCAGCGTGAGAAAACGGCGCATGTCGACGATGGCATCGACGTGCTCGATCAGCATCGGGCACTCCTCGACGCAGGCGCGACACGTCGTACAGGCCCACAGCGTTTCTGCCTCGACAAGCTGAGGCACGATGGCCTGTTCCGGCGCCCCCTGGTGTTTACCTATCTCGATGCCGGGATAGCCGGCGCCGGCATAGCCCGTATCGGAGCCGCCGGCCATACCGACGACCATGTCCTGGATCAGCTTCTTGGGATTGAGCGGCTGCCCCGCCGCGAATGCCGGACATACCGCCTGACAACGGCCGCACTGCACGCAGGCATCGAAGCCCAGCAGCTGATTCCACTGGAAATCGGCCGGTTTTTCCACGCCCAGCTTCGGCGCGGTCAGATCGAGCGGGAACAGCGCCGTCGACCGGCTGCCGCGATGAGCGTCATGCGTGTTAGTCGATCCGGCATGGGCCTGCCGATCGTCGAAACGTTCCGGACGTCGGTGAAAAGCCAGGTGCAGCGAGCCGGCGAAGGCATGCTTCATCGGCCCGCCCCAGCCCATGCCGACGACCAGTTCCAGCACGCCCCAGGCGACGAGCGTAAGCAGGACGATCGCCAGTACGCCGCCACCGAAAGCGACAGGACCGATGCCCACCAGCGGCAGGCTGACCAGAAACATCCCCACCGAATAGGCGAGCAGACTCCTGGAGAGCCGCTGCCACGGGCCTTTCGAGAGCTTTTCGGGGAATGGCCTGGCCCGCGGATGGATGCGACGGCGATTGACCGCCAGCGCGCCCACGAACATCACCGCACTTGCCGCCAACAGCAGGCCACCGAGAATCGGATTGCGCCAGCCGAAGCCGTGGACGACGATCGCCAATGCCATCGCCGCCACGAAGCCCCCGGCCGTTGCCACGTGGGTATGCGCCATCGCCTTGTCGCGAGCGACAATGTGGTGCAGATCATTCAGGTAGCGCTTCGGCATGTGCAGAATGCGAGCCCAGCCCACCGGCGTCCGCTGGCCCTGGCGCCACAGGCGGATGCGACGCGCCGCACCGATAGCACCCACGATCAGCGCCGCGAAGATCAGAATGGGGAGTAGCGTCTGCAACATGTTCTGCTCCTCGTTTGGCCGCCTCATACAGAAGCCGTAAGCCGTAAGCCGTAAGCCGTAAGCCGTAAGCCGTAAGCCGTAAGCCGTAAGCCGTAAGCCGTAAGCCGTAAGCCGTAAGCCGTAAGCCGTAAGCCGTAAGCCGTAAGCCGTAAGCCGTAAGCCGTAAGCCGTAAGCCGTAAGCCGTAAGCCGTAAGCCGTAAGCCGTAAGCCGTAAGCCGTAAGCCGTAAGCCGTAAGCCGTAAGCCGTAAGCCGTAAGCCGTAAGCCGTAAGCCGTAAGCCGTAAGCCGTAAGCCGTAAGCCGTAAGCCGTAAGCCGTAAGCCGTAAGCCGTAAGCCGTAAGCCGTAAGCCGTAAGCCGTAAGCCGTAAGCCGTAAGCCGTAAGCCGTAAGCCGTAAGCCGTAAGCCGTAAGCCGTAAGCCGTAAGCCGTAAGCCGTAAGCCGTAAGCCGTAAGCCGTAAGCCGTAAGCCGTAAGCCGTAAGCCGTAAGCCGTAAGCCGTAAGCCGTAAGCCGTAAGCCGTAAGCCAGGCAAACAACCGCTTCCACCTGCCAGATCAAACAGTTTTGGTTTTTGATTTTTCTTACAGCTTAAAGCTTATGGCTTACAGCTCTTCCGCTCGTGGCTCGTGGCTCGTGGCTCGTGGCTCGTGGCTCGTGGCTCGTGGCTCGTGGCTCACAGATCTTTCAATAATCGCAACGCATCATAGATCGCCGCATGCGTATTCCTCGGCGCCACGCAGTCTCCCAGCCGGAACAGCGCGAACTCGCCACTTTCGGAAAGCGTCGGCTGCGGCTTGATCGCGTAGAGCGCTTCGAGATCGATCTGGCCGCGATTGCGCGAACGCTCCTTGAGCGCGTAGTAGAGCGATTCGTCCGGGCGCACGCCGTTTTCGACGATCACCTGATCGACCACCCGCTCTTCAAACTCGCCGGTGTATTCGTTCTCCAGCAGCGCCACCAGCTTGTCGCCTTCGCGGTAGACCTTGTGCAGTGCCAGGTCGCCGGTCATCACCACGGCGTTCTGGTAGAGGCTGCGGTAGTAGGTCGGAAAGGTGGTGCCGCCGATCGCCACGCCGGGCTTGGTGTCGTCGGTGACGATCTCCACCGTGGCGCCCTGGCTGGCACAGTAATCCGCCGTCGACATGCCGCTGAATTCACACATGGTGTCGAAGATCAGCACGTTCTTGCCCGGCTCGACCTTGCCCGAAAGGATGTCCCAGCTGCTGACTACCAGCCCTTCCTCCGCGCCCCACTCGGGGACTTGCTCCAGGAACGGATGGCCGCCGTTGGCGAGAACCACCACGTCCGGCTGCCGATCGCGGATCATCGCGTCGTCGGCACGGGCTTCCAACCTAATGTCGACGCCGAGGCGCGAAAGCTCCATTTCGTACCAGCGGGTGATCCCGGCGATCTGGTCGCGCTGCGGGGCCTTCGCCGCCAGCGTGATCTGTCCGCCCAGTTGCGGTTCGGCCTCGAACAACGTGACGTCGTGGCCCCGTTCGGCAGCGACCCGTGCCGCTTCCATGCCGCCGGGGCCGCCACCGACGACGACGACGTGGCGTCGCGGCCCGGTGGTCTTCTCGATGATGTGCGGCAGACCCAGGTACTCCCGCGAGGTGGCCGCATTCTGGATGCAGAGCACATCGAGCCCCTGGTACTGGCGATCGATGCAGTAGTTGGCGCCGACGCACTGACGAATCTGATCGACATTGCCGGCCTTGACCTTGGCGATCAGGTGCGGGTCGGCGATATGGGCGCGGGTCATGCCGACCAGATCGACATAGCCGCCTTCGAGCACGCGTTCGGCCTGGGTCGGGTCCTTGATGTTCTGGGCGTGGATCACCGGCACCGAGACCACTTCCTTGATCCCCGCCGCCAGATGCAGGAACGGCTCCGGCGGGTAGGACATGTTGGGGATCACGTTGGCCAGCGTGTCGTGAGTGTCGCAGCCGGAACCGACGACGCCGAAGAAATCGACCATGCCGGTGGCGTCGTAGTAGGCGGCGATCTGCTTCATGTCGTCCTGGGAGAGGCCGTCCGGGTGGAACTCGTCGCCGCAGATTCGCATGCCGACGCAGAAATCCTCGCCGACCTCGGCGCGCACCGCCTTGAGCACTTCCATGCCGAAGCGCATGCGGTTTTCGAAGTTGCCGCCCCACTGATCGGTGCGCTTGTTGACCCGCGGGCTCCAGAACTGATCGATCAGATGCTGGTGGACGGCGGAGAGCTCGCAGCCGTCCAACCCGCCCTCTTTCACCCGACGCGCGCCCTGGGCGAAATCGCCAATGATGCGCCAGATCTCCTCTTCCTCGATGGTCTTGCAGGTGGCGCGGTGGACGGGCTCGCGGATGCCGGAAGGCGACAGCAGCGTCGACCAGTGGTGGCCGTCCCAGCGCGAACGCCGGCCCATGTGGGTGATCTGGATCATGATCTTGCCGCCGTGCTTGTGAACGGCATCGGCAAGATTCTGAAAGTGGGGAATGATGCGGTCGGTGGAGACATTGACCGAACTCCACCACTGCTGGGGGCTGTCGATGGAAACCGGCGAGGAGCCGCCGCAGATGGCGAGCCCCACGCCGCCCTTCGACTTCTCTTCGTAGTACCTGACATAACGCTCGGTGGTCATGCCGCCGTCGGTGGCGTAGACCTCGGCGTGTGCGGTACTGACCACGCGATTGCGAATGGTCAACTTGCCGATCTGTATCGGCTTGAACAGTGCCTCGTATGCCATCGCAATCACCTCACATGGACCGACTCGAAAGCGGGCGTCTCACCGGCTTTCCAAATCGATCTCGGTCACCATGAATTCAGGGTCTCGTTATCAGAAACGATGTCGCGCCTAGAGGGCGCTGACCTCGAAGTAGCCCACGTCACAGCCGGCTTCCGCGCCGCTCTGGGTCTGTTCGGCACGGGTGCGGAGATCGATGGCGCGCGCAGCCAGGATCTGGTCCATGGCGCCGGCGAACCAGCCGGTGAACAGGTACTCCTCGCGCTTGCCGGTCTTGCCGAGCTGGTAGACGAAGCAGGAGTGTTCCAGGCGCACCTTCGCCGTCCCCGCCTCCAGATCGATCGCTTCGGTGACGAACTTTCCCCACCCGCGCTGTGACAGTCGATTCATGTAGTGCTCGAACA
Organism: Salinicola salarius; assembly: GCF_002179555.1. Lineage (GTDB taxonomy): Bacteria > Pseudomonadota > Gammaproteobacteria > Pseudomonadales > Halomonadaceae > Salinicola > Salinicola salarius_A. The sequence goes on from NZ_NHOU01000002.1 coordinate 341,400, forward strand.
CCGCCACGCCCTCGAGGCCGTGCAGCTCGGCCTCCTTCTCGCACCAGTACCAGGCCGACTTGTAGCCGGCGTCGTAGAGGATCTTCGCGTAGGTCTCGACACCCAGAGCCTGTTCGATGGCGATGTGATTGTTGATGAAGAAGTGCCGCGGCACATAAAGCATCGGCAGCGCATCGGTGGTCCAGACACCGGTTTCGCTGTCCACGCTGATCGGCAGTTCAGGGGCCATTGCAGTCATATCGGTTACCTCTGAATTTGTTCTTTGAGCTGCGAGCTACGAGCTACGAGCTACGAGCTACGAGCGGAATTGTGCGCGAGACACCGCGGAGCCGAGCGAGCTAGCGAAGACAAGGCAAAGGCTGCCGGGCTCGCGCAGTGGACGCGGTTGTCCATGAGCAGAGGCCGGCAGCCTTTAACGCCGTATTCGCGACGCGCAGCCGGCTCTGTCGCCCTATTCGCCCCACACCTCTTTCAAGATGCGGACCCAATTCCCCCCCATGATCTTCCTCACTACCGGTTCGGAAAGCCCGTGATCCAGCAGCGCCTGGGTCAGGTTGGGGAACTCGCCGATGGTACGGATGCCCTTGGGATTGATGATCTCGCCGAAGCGGGTCAGGCGCCGGGCGTAGCCCTTGTCGTGTGTCAGCCATTCGAAGAAGGCTTCGTCCTGGCCCTGGGTGAAGTCGGTGCCGATACCGATCGCGTCTTCGCCGACGATGTTCATGATGTAGACGATCGCTTCGACGTAGTCCTCGACCGTGGCGTTGACGCCGGCCTTGAGGAATGGCGTGAACATGGTGACGCCGACGAAGCCGCCGTGATCGGCAATGAACTTGAGTTCATCGTCGGACTTGTTGCGGGGATGTTCCTTGAGCCCGGTGGGCAGGCAGTGGGAATAGCAGACCGGCTTTTTCGATTCGAGAATGACCTCTTCGGAGGTCTTCGAACCGACGTGGGAGAGATCGCACATCATACCGACCCGGTTCATCTCGGCGATCACTTCGCGGCCGTAGCCGGAGAGCCCGCCATCGCGTTCGTAGCAGCCGGTGCCGACCAGGTTCTGGGTGTTGTAGCAGAGCTGAGTAATGCCGACACCGAGCTTCTTGAATATCTCGACGTAGCCCAGCTTGTCCTCGAAGGCGTAGGCATTCTGGAAACCCAGGATGATGCCGGTCTTGCCCTCTTCCTTGGCCCGGGTGATATCCCGCGTGGTGGTTACCGGTCGTACCAGTTCGGCGTTGTCGCGCATCAGCCGGTTGACGCTGACGATGTTATCGACGGTGGATTCGAAATCCTCCCACACCGACACCGTGCAGTTGGCGGCGGTCAGGCCACCCTTGCGCATGTCCTCGAACAGGGCGCGGTCCCACTTGGCGATGATCAGACCATCGATGATGATGGCGTCGTCGTGGAGAGATGGCATCGACATGGAAAGTTCCTCTTCGGTTGCGCGCCCCCGGCAAGTCGGCTGGTTGCTGGAAGGTCGTGATGAAGCGCCGGGGCGACCGTTCTGCGCAGCATATCCCCGCGCTCGCTCCATCCGCCGACCGAAAGCGAATCCCAGTGTTCCGATTGCGTCACGCCGACTGTCCCCTGTGCGACAGTCCTTGCCCCCTCGAAAGCCCTATTGACCGACGCGGATCCGTTCTTTATATAGAACGTTCGATATATAGAACGACGTGAACCGCAAAGACCATGGACGAGATTTCACTGGAAACCCTGGGGCGACATCTTCAGGCGCTCCGTCAGGCGCGCGGACTTTCCCTGTCCCAGCTCGCCGGCCAGGCGGCGATTGCCAAGTCGAATCTGTCGCGCCTCGAACAGGGCAATGGCAACCCCACCATCGACACGCTGTGGCGCCTGGCGAAGCGGCTCGGGGTACCGTTCGGCACCCTGGTGGCGCCCGTCGCGACACCGGTGGAGGAGAATGGGGTTAGCGTGCGCTTGATCGAGCAGAGTCATCACCAGCGTCATGATGAGCCGGCAGTGGATGTCTACCTGATGCGCTGCGCGCCCCACACCTGCCGACGCGCCGAGGGCCACGCCTCCGGAACGAGGGAAACGCTCCAGGTGATCGAAGGGTGGATAGCCGCCGGCCCCACGGGAGCGGAGCGCCAGCTCGCTGCCGGCGAGCTCTTCACCTTCCGTGCCGATCGCCCTCATGACTATCGCACCAGCGACGTCGCAGCGACGCTGCTGGTCACTATCGTTTACGCCAAGGAAGACGAATCGAATGGCTGACACCGAACACTCGCGCCGGCCCCGTGGCTGGCTGATCGGCATCCGTGAGGCGATTCCACTGCTGGGCGGCTATATTCCGGTGGCGATCTCGTTCGGGCTGATCTCCACCCAGGCCGGTTTCAGCACCGCTGAAACGATGGCGATTTCGACGCTGATCTATGCCGGCGCCTCGCAGTTCCTGTTCGTCGGCATGGCCGCCAGCGGCTCGCCGCTGTGGCTGACCGTGGCGATGACGCTGCTGATCAACGTGCGCCACGTCGTCTACGCCCCCAACATCGCGCCCTGGCTACCCAGGAGCCGCTGGTGGCCGTGGCTGATGCACGGCCTGACCGACCAGGTCTTCGCCCTCGCCCACAGCCGGCTGCCGCAGTTGCCGGAATCCCAGCGCGTCGGCTGGTTCTTCGGCGCCGCAATGCTGGCCTGGCTCAGCTGGATTGCCGGTTCCCTGCTGGGCGCCGTCGGCGGCGAATGGTTGACCAGCCGCTGGCCGTTGCTCGGCGAGGTCATGCCTTTCGCGCTCCCGGCGCTGTTTCTGGTGTTGATCGTGCCGCGTTTCACCTCGCGCCGCTGGGCTGCCGCATTGAGCGTCAGCGTCGCCGCGGCGCTCGTCTGCACGCTGGTCGGGTTGACCAATATCGGCATCCCGCTGGCCGCAGCCTGCGGTGCGCTCTGCTTCTACATGATTCGTCTGCCGGAAACGGCCGGAACGGACAAGGGAACGACTAAAGAGGGGCGTCCATCATGAGCCTCGAACTCTGGATCGGCATGATCGTGGCCGCACTGGGCACCTATCTGATCCGGCTGCTGCCACTGCTCTGGATGCAGAAGCGTCTGACGCGCAGCGAGGCGGATGGCCCCGTCGACGCCCTGCCCAAGTGGCTGGTGATCCTGGGGCCGATGATGATCGCCGCGGTACTCGGCGTATCACTGGTGCCGCGCACGCCGGATGCCGCCGGTTGGCTCGCGACCGTCATCGGACTGGGAGTGACGCTGGCGATCTGGCGGCGAACCCGCTCGCTCGGCTGGCCGGTGGTGGGTGGTGTACTGACTTTCGGGGTGGTGGTGATCGTGGCGCGCTCACTGATGTGAACCATATCCCCAAGGGCTGTTGCCGTTTCATGCCCCAGAAGCTGTTGCCGTTTCATGCACGGCCGCGCCGGTGGTCATGGCGCGCCACGATCGCCGATATCGTGATGCGGCGTCTATGGCGAGGCATCGTCGGTAGAAAGGCGACCCAGCCATTCGCTGGCGGCATTCGCGGCCAGCGGTCGCGACAGCCAGTAGCCCTGAACGATCTTGCAACCTTTCGCGCGCAGGAAATCGGCCTGGGCGTCGGTTTCCGCCCCTTCGGCGATCACGTCTAGCCCCAGCGCGTTGGCCATGGCGAGGATCGCGCCGACAAGCTCGCCATCTTTGTAACTGTCAGGCAGTTGCCGGACGAAGCTGGCGTCGATCTTGAGTGTACTGATCGGCAACTGGCGCAGATAGGCCAGCGACGAATAACCGGTGCCGAAGTCGTCGATCAGCAGGAGAATGCCGCGGTCCCGCAGTCGCTGCAACATTCGATGCGTCGTCTCGGAATTCGGCAGCACGGCGCTTTCGGTCAGTTCCAGCTCTAGCAGCTCCGGCGGCAGCGCATAACGCGCCAGACACTTTTCGACGTCATCGACGAAGCGGCGATCGCTGAGCTGCAGCGCCGAGACGTTGACCGCTACCGGCACGCGTGCCAGGTGTCGCCAGGCATGAAGCTGGGCACAGACGCGATCCAATACCCAGCGACCGATACGATCGATCATGCCGAGCTTCTCGGCCAGCGGAATGAATTGCTGCGGTGACACGACACCCAGTTCAGGGTCGTTCCAGCGCAGCAACGCCTCGAAGCCGACCAGGCGTTTGTCTTCCAGCGCCGCCTGGGGCTGATAGACCACCTCTAGCGCATCGTTGTCGAGCGCCCGGCGCAGGCTCTGCTCCAGCGTCAGCGCCCGCTGGTCGTGCTCCCCCATGTCCGATTGGTAGAAGCACCACTGGTTGCGGCCCGCCTCCTTGGCACGCGACATCGCGGTGTTGGCATGCTTGAGCAGAATTTCAGCGCTCTCGCCGTCTTCGGGGTAGAGACCGATGCCGATACTGGCCGACACGCTGAGCGTGTGGCCGAGCACTTCGATCGGACGGCAGAGGCTTTCCAGCAGCCGCGCCGCCTGGGCTTCGAGCGCGTCGGGATGCGCTATCTCGTGAATGAGTACGGCGAACTCGTCACCGCCGAGGCGTGCCACCGACTCGCCGTCATCGGCCAAAGCCTGCAGGCGCGTGGCGATGGTAGAGATCACCCGGTCGCCGGCATGGTGGCCGAGGGTATCGTTGATGCGCTTGAACAGGTCGAGATCGAGAAACAGCACTGCCATGCAGTGGCCGCGCTCACGAGCGTTGGCCTGCGCCTGCTCGAGCCGGCTCAAGAACAGCCGCCGGTTGGCCAGGCCGGTCAGGTCGTCGAAGTTGGCCAGCCGGTGAAGCTTTGCCTCCCGCCGCTTGCGATCGGAGATATCACTGAAAATCGCCACGAACTGCTGGATCTGGCCCTCGTCGTCGCGGATTGCGGTAATGGTGAGCCATTCGGGATAGGTCTCGCCGTCCTTGCGCTGGTTCCAGATCTCGCCCTGCCAGTAGTCCCGCTCCAGCACGGTGCTCCACATGTCGCAATAGAATGCCTTGGTCTGACGCCCGGAGCTCAACATGCTGGGGCGATTGCCGACGGCTTCCTCCGCGCTGTAACCGGTCACCACGGTGAAACTGGGATTGACCGACTGAATGACGCCGCGAGCATCGGTGATCATGATGCTGTCCATCGAGGCATTGATGACCCGGTGAGCAAGACGCAGGTGCTCCGCGGAGGCACGCAGGGCTTTGTCCCGCGCTTTCAGCGTCTCCTTGAGCTGCAGCGCGATCTCGTGTTCGAAGCCGGCCATGATGTCGGCGAACGATAGCAGGCCACGCAACTCGCCCTGCTCGTCGAGCACGCCGAGATGGCGAAACGCCTGCTCTCGCAGCAGCTCCAGGGCCTGCGCCAGCGCCATGCCCTGCGGCCTGGCCAGCAGGGTCGAACTCCCTGCCTCGCCCAGGCAGCAGCTCATGCGTCCGCCCGCCAGCCATGCCACCATGTCGTGCTCGGTGAAAATGCCCAGCGCACCGTTGCCGTGGTCGATCACCGCCGCGTCGGCGTTCGCTTCACGCATGCGGATCACGGCCTGTTCCAGGGGCAGTGAAGCCGCCAGCACCAGCGGCGAATGGGAAACGATCGAGCCGATGTCGCGTATCGCCAGGTAGTGTTCAACACCCTGGCTCCGGACGATATCTGCCTGGGTGATCATGCCGAGCGGGCGCCCCTCGCCGTCTTCCACCAGCAGGCGGCGCAAGCGTCGGCGCTTCATCAGCAAGACAGCCTCGTCGAGCCCGGCCTCGTGGGCAATACGTACCACCGGGCTGCTCATCGATTGCGCGATCGGCGCGTCGAGCAGGTCGGGATCGGAGAAGTCGAGACGGCGGACGTCGCCTTCGCTCCAGATGCCGCAGATATCATCGTCCTGCGTCACCAATACAGAGCTCGCCCTGGCGGCATGCATGCGCTGAATGGCATCGCCAAGGGTTGCCGATACGTCACAGGTCAGCAGCCCGCCACTGGCCAGTTCCGCGATGCTGGGTTCATGGGCCATCTCTTCTGGGGAATGTCTCGTCACGCTATAACCATGCTTAATGATCAAATGAGCAATCGCTCCGGAAACCTCGCCCATCGAGGCGAGGGAAGCGCCTGTTGCTGGTCTATTGCCACCGTTTTCTATCGATATCGTGCTATCGCCAACGTTCTATTGATATCGTTCTACCGCCAACGTTCTATCGCCATTTTTCTATCGCTGCCCTGGCCGAGCCATACCCGAAGATCATGGCGGCGTCGGTGCGGTCAGCAGAATATCGACCCGGCGATTGGAAGCTCGCCCCGCCGAAGTCGCGTTACTGGCCGCCGGACGCGTATCGCCATAGCCGATCGCGCGCAGGCGCGAAGCATCGACGCCCTGCCCCACCAGGTACCGCACCACGGCGATCGCCCGCGCTGCCGACAGATCCCAGTTGGAAGGGAACTGCGGCGCCAGCAACTGCTGCATTGCGCGGTTCTGCATGAGATTTTCTCTCCTGCGCCGGGGCAGGCCGCGGCGTCAGTGGCAGGCATCCCGTCACCGGGAATGGCATCGGCCGCTGCGCGAACGGCGATTGGCTACCTGACGCCTGGCTTGGCAGAAACGGGAGGCGGGATCGAGTCGACGCCCTCCCCCATAAGAACGGCCAAAATCAGGGGAAATTTACATTCCTTAATATATTTTGACTATTTTTTTCATCCTTTACAGGAGCACGCTTCTCGCCCGCGCCGAATCGTCGCCGGCCGGTCAGGAAGACATCACGCCATGTTCGGCTGGGAAAAGGCTCGGAAAGAGGGACGTGCTGAAGATCGAGGTCGGGCGCCACAGTAACCATCAGGCACACGCGAGGTGCGCCCGATATCACGGTCACGAGCGAAGGCGCGAGGAGAGAAACACGAGAGAAGAACGATTCCGCCCATGCCGCGGATCGCGTGGGCAAGTCAGCAAAAGACCGATGGAGGGCGAGCACGGATGTATCCGGCATGGCCGGCAAGATAACCTCGGCGGATTCGCCGGGCCGGCCGTGTCACAGATGCCAGGAGGCCGTCACCCTAGCGCGACGCTGGCGTAGGTTGGCTCCCCCCGGGCATGGCTCAACGCGACACTCGCGCTGCTGGAGGGCGTCGGTGATGCGTCGCCCGTCGGCATGACCGCCGGTTCCAACCGCCGAATCTTCAGCGTCTCGCCGCGATCCTCGCGCGGTGGCGTGCCGAAGAACTCTCGGTAGCACTTCGAGAAATGCGGCGTGGAAACGAAGCCACAGGCGGAGGCGATCTCGATGATCGGCAACGGCGTCTGCTTGAGCAGCTGCCGGGCCCGCGTCAGCCGCAATTTGAGATAGTAGCGCGATGGCGAACAGTGTAGGTGGCGCTGGAACAGGCGTTCCAGCTGACGCCGGGAGACATCGACATAGCTGGCCAGTTCGTCGAGCTCGATCGGCTCCTCGATATTGGCTTCCATCAATGCCACGATCTCGAGAAGCTTCGGCTGCGTGGTGCCCAGCACATGCTTGAGCGGCACCCGCTGCTGATCCTCCTCGCCACGGACCCGCTCGTAGATGAACATCTCGGAGATGGCCGCCGACAGGTCCCGACCGTGATCGCGCCCGATCAGGTTGAGCATCATGTCCAGCGGCGCGGTGCCGCCCGAAGCCGTGAAGCGATCGCGATCGATCGAGAACAATCGCGTGCTCCAGGCCGTGCGCGGGTACGCTTCCTGAATCGCGGCCAGGCACTCCCAATGAATGCTGGCATCGTAGCCGTTCAGCAGGCCGGCCTGGGCCAGAGCCCAGCTGCCGGTGCACACCGAGCCGACCCGTCGTAGCTGGCGCTGGCGGCTCTGCAGCCAGGTCAGCAGCGCCGGCGTTACCGAGCGCTGTGGCGCGACACCCCCGCAGACCACCAGCCAGTCGAGCCTCAACGGTGAGTGAGCGCTGGCATCCGGCGTGACCTGCATACCGTCGCTCGCCCGCACCGGCGCCCCGTCCATGGTCATCACGTACCAGCGGTACAGCTCGCGGCCGGCAAGCTGATTGGCCATGCGCAGCGGCTCGATGGCCGACGCCAGCGAGATCAGGGTGAAATCTTCCAGCAACAGGAAGCCGAGTGTCTGTGGCTCCGGCACGGCACCTTCGGGAGCGGCGCCTCGAGGGGGATGGATTGCCATTTCACGTCTCCTCCAAGGATGTATCGGTGATTATTGTTATTGCGGTTTCCCTGGCGCCTGTCGGTCCCGGTGCGTGGCGAGGCACGCCGGCGAGCGACCATGACGAAGATCTCGAGCGGCTTTCCTGAAGCCTTTTCGGTCTCGTTTCGACTGTAAGCCCTGTGAAGTCGGGACGCATGCGTTTTTATCCATCCGCGACAGACACAACGTCATTAGATAGCTCGATGTCGTTTTCAGAACAGATTGACGCCTTCGCGCCCTCGAAATGCCGACGATATATTCTGCTTACCGGTCAGGCCCCAGCGCCGGCGCCGCCGATGCCTCGATTTCTCTGACGCGCTGTCGATCCTCCTCCAGCACAAGCCCCTGATCGAATCGCTTGATCACCCGCATCATGTGTTCGCGGGCAATACGCTTGATACGGTCGTCGCCCACCGCGGCCAGGGCCTTCAACGCCTTCTGCAGCCGGATGCCGATCTCGACCGTGCTGGCGCCATCGCGGGCGATGGGAGTGAAGAAGTCGTCGAACAGATCAGCGCCATCGAGCGCCTCGACGTAGACATGGCGCACCGGCTGAGGCTTCTCCTCGACGCTGCCGGCGGCGTGCCGCAACCAGGGGGTGAACACTCTCACCCCGCAGCCGATGACGTCGATGGCCGTCCCGGGATCGTTGATGCCCGGGGAGAGCGCGCGGGAAGCCACCTCCGACAGCACGATGACGCCGAAGCGCGGGTCCTGTTCGAAGCGTCGCGCCGGCCCGACGGTGAAGGCGCTCGCGATCTTCTCGGCACGCTCGTCGTCCAGTCTTGGCGTCAGGGCCAGCACCGCCAGGGTATCGACGAAGGTGCCCGGCAGCGCCTGGACGTAGATCGAATCCTCCGCATCCTCCGCCAGCGAATCGAGCAACGGCATATCGATGTGCTGCACGTAACCCACCTTGCTCGCCCGCACCGGCACCAGATCCGGTGGCAGCGTCGCCGGCATCGCCTGACCGCCCAGGTAGGGGTTTTCCATGCGCCTCTCGAACGCGCCACGGGCAGCGGTTTCTATCTTGCCGATGGTGTCGCGGACCCGTCCCAGGCGAGTGAGATAGCCGGCCCACTTGATGAGCTGGTAGACCACCAGCACGATGACCACGAGGGTCGCGGCGAACAAGAGCGTACGGCCGTCTTCATCGTAGATGCCGGCCGCCAGCGCGACGATGCCGACCAGACTGAACAGAAAGGCGCCGATGAAGGTCGCCAGGGTGTTCTGCGTGACCCGGTCCTCGATCAGCAAAAGCGTCGCCCGCGGGCTGACGTTGCTGGTCGCCGAACCGTAGGAAGTGACCATGGCGCTCAACGAGAAGGTCGTCACCGCCAGCATGCTCGAGGCAATGATATTGAGGATGCTGTCCACCGCACTCGACCCGACGCTGACCACCGCAGGTACGTCCAGCCAGGGCGTGGCGATCCAGGCGATCAACGCCGTGACGACGCCCGCGAGCGAATAGAGTGCCGCGCGATACCACAGCGAACGATGCATCCGTCGCCACATCCATTGAAACCGCCCTGTCATCTCGCCTCCTGTCCACGAACCGAATCACGCCAAGTCTACGTCAAACGGGCCATCGGCGACCCTTTTGCCGAGGCTGGTCTATTCTGATCTCGAACCTGTTCCGCCACTGACGGCGAACGACATCGACCGGTTTCGGCAAAAGGAGCTTGCCATGACCACGACCTCCCCCCGGCGGGCGACCCGTCACCGCTGCGGCAAGGGCTTCACCTATCGCCTGCAGAACGGCAAGACGATGACCGACAAGGCCTGGCGCGACTGGATCGGCTCGCTGGCCATTCCGCCCGCCTGGCGTGACGTCGAGATCGTGCTCGACAAGCGTCACCATATCCATGCGACCGGTCGCGACGCTGCCGGTCGCAAGCAGTACATCTACAACGCCGATTGGCGCGAGAAGCGCGAGGTACTCAAGTTCGATCGGATGATCGAATTCGCGCAGCGTCTCACGCCCATGCGCCGGACGACCGGCCAGCATCTCGCGCTCGACGGCATGCCACGGGAGAAAGTGCTCGCCTGCATGGTGCGACTGATCGATGGCGCCTATTTTCGCCCCGGCAGCGAACGCTATCGTGAGGAGAACCACTCCTACGGCCTGACCACCATGCGTTCGAAACACCTGACCATCGACGGTGACGAGCTGATTTTCGACTACAAGGGCAAGAGCGGGCAGCAGCAGCACCGCGTGGTGGAAGACGAGCGTCTGGCGAAGATCGTCGCCGAGCTCGACGACATTCCCGGCTACGAGATCTTCAAGTACTTCGACGCAGTCGGCCACAAAGTCCGGGTCGACAGTCATGATCTCAACGACTACATCCACGAGGTCATGGGCGAGCGCTTCAGTGCCAAGGATTTTCGTACCTGGGCCGGCACCTCGATCGCCGCATTGGCGCTGGAGGAGGTCGGCCCGGGCGAGAACGACAAGATCAGCCAGAAGAACGTTCGCCAGGCCGTCGAACGGGTCGCCAGGACGCTGGGCAACACGCCGAGCATCGCCAAGGCGAGCTACATCGATCCGCGTGTCGTGGAGTGCTATCTCGACGGACGCACGCTGGATCATTTCCGCAAGCTGGTGGAAACCGAACTGGAACAGGATGACGAGCTGACCGGACCGGACGAGCGCGCGATCCTCAATCTGCTGCAGAACCGGCTCGAGGCGAAGCGCTGACGGCGACGGCGACGGCGACGGCGACGGCAACGGCGGGCACGACTTATCGGCAATCGACGCCGGCACGTCGGCGATGCTAAAAGGAAGGTTTGTCCATCAAGCTCTGTTCATAAAGATAAGGAAGCGCCATGAACCCAGCCGAACCTGCTATCGATACCGTCGTCTACGCCGCCAACGCAGGCGACGGAACCATCGGCAGCTATCGCCTGGATCGCCAGACAGAACGGCTGATCCCGCTGGCCACGACAGAGGCGGCCGAAAACGTCATGCCGTTGGCCATCAGCCCCGACAAGCAGACGCTCTACGCCGCCATCCGCAGCGATCCGCTACGGGTGCTGAGCTATCGCATCGAAGCGGGTACCGGCGCCCTGACCCCGCTCGGCAGCGGCGCGCTCTATGGCAGCATGGCCTATATCGCGACCGATCGCTCCGGACGTTACCTGCTGGCAGCCTCCTACGGCGGCAATCTCGTCAGCGTCAGCCCCATCGATGACAACGGTGTCGCCGGCGATGCCACGCAGACATTGGAAACCGGCAGCCGCGCCCATGCGATCCTGTCCACGCCGGACAATCGCCATGTCTTCGCCACCAACCTGGGCGACGACCGGCTGGCCCAGTTCCATTTCGCCGATGGCGCCCTCGTCCCCAATGACCCGCCCGCGGCCAGGACGGCCGATGGCACCGGCCCGCGTCATTTCGTGTTCTCGCCCAGCGGTCGGTTCGTCTATGTCCTGGGGGAATTCAGCGCTACCGTCACGACCTTCGAACTCGATGCTCAGGATGGAACCCTGACCCAGATCGCCGTCTGCGAAGGGCTTCCCGAAGGGATGAACCTGGCGCCTGGCATGCCGCGGGAAGAGATCCCCGCCGGCGACGAGACGCCTCGCATCTGGGCGGCCGATCTGCACATCACCCCGGACGGCCGTCATCTGTACCTTTCCGAGCGCACCAGCAGCACGCTGAGCACGCTGCGGGCCAATCCGGATTCCGGCGAGCTGCATTTCGTTGGCAACCAGCCCACCGTCGAGCAGCCCCGCGGCTTCGAGGTCGACCCTACCGGCCGCTATCTGGTGGCCGCTGGTGAACTGAGCGATCACCTGGCGCTCTATCGCATAGAGCCGACCAGCGGCGAACTGGTTCACGTCAGCGACGCGCCGACCGGCAACAAGACCAATTGGGTGGAGATCGTGTCGCTCCGCTAGCCGCGATGATCGGACCGGCCGCGTGAATGCGTTGGTCACGTGGCGCTGGTATACTCTGGCGCGACCGCAGGTTGTCGACAACTTTCGATCGTCGATGCCGCGACCGAGTTCAGATCGCGATGGCGACCTTCATCAGGGTCTCGAAGGCCGCCATCGTGGTGCATCGCGCTCCACGGATCGAATCGTTCCCCTCGGTCCGCACAGGGAGCGCGACGCGCATTCGCGTTTCCGTAAGCGCTCGACACTTCGTGCCATTGCCAAAGAGAGGTTAACGAATAGACATGTCCAATACGCCGAAGATCATCTACACCCTGACTGACGAAGCGCCTGCCCTGGCCACCTACTCTCTGCTGCCGATCATCGAAGCCTTCACCGGTACTGCCGGCATCACGGTCGAGACTCGCGATATTTCCCTGGCCGCTCGAGTCCTGGCGCAGTTCCCGGACCTGCTCAATGACGAGCAGCGCGTCAGCGACGATCTGGCCGAGCTGGGCCAGCTGGCCACGACGCCGGAAGCCAACATCATCAAGCTGCCCAACATCAGCGCTTCCGGACCCCAGCTCAAGGCCACGATCAAGGAGCTGCAGAGCCAGGGCTATCCCCTGCCGGACTACCCGGACGAGCCGAAGAACGACGAAGAGAAAGCGATCAAGGCCAGCTACGACAAGGCCAAGGGCAGCGCGGTCAACCCGGTACTGCGTGAGGGTAACTCCGATCGTCGTGCCCCGAAGTCGGTCAAGAACTACGCCCGCAAGTATCCGCACCGCATGGGCGAGTGGAGCAGCGAATCGCAGTCTCACGTCGCCCACATGAGCGAAGGCGACTTCTACGGTAGCGAGCAGTCCGCCGTGATCGCCAAGGCCGGCAAGCTCAAGATCGAGCTGCAACAGAAAGACGGCACCCATATCACGCTGAAAGATGGCCTCGCCGTCAAGGAAAGCGAAGTCGTCGATGCTGCATGCATGAGCAGCCGCCGCCTGCGCAATTTCATCGACAGTGAAATCAAGGACGCCAAGAAACGCAACGTGCTGTTCTCGCTGCACCTGAAGGCGACCATGATGAAGGTCTCCGATCCGATCATGTTCGGCATCGTGGTCGAAGAGTTCTACAAGGACGTGCTCGAGAAGCACGCTGACGCGCTCAAGCTCGCGGGCTTCAATCCCAACAGCGGTATCGGCGATCTCTACAGCGCCATCGAGTCGCTGCCGAGCGAACAGCGCGACGCGATCACGAGCGACATCGAAGCGCTTTACAAAGAGCGCCCGCCGATGGCGATGGTCAACTCCCACAAGGGCATCACCAACCTGCACGTGCCCAGCGACGTGATCATCGACGCTTCCATGCCGGCGATGATTCGCGACTCCGGCAAGATGTGGGGCGCCGACGACCAGCTGCATGACGCCAAGGCGGTGATCCCGGACCGCTGCTACGCCACGATCTACCAGACGGTGATCGAGGACTGCAGGAAGAACGGTGCCTTCGACCCGACCACCATGGGCAGCGTGCCCAACGTCGGCCTGATGGCACAGAAGGCCGAAGAGTACGGTTCCCACGACAAGACGTTCCAGATTCCGGCAGACGGCACCGTCGTCGTCACCGACGAGAACGGCCAGACACTGTTCAGCCATGACGTCGAAGCCGGCGACATCTGGCGCATGTGCCAGACCAAGGACGCACCGATCAAGGACTGGGTCAAGCTGGCCGTCAGCCGAGCCCGCGAAAGCGGCGCACCGGCCATCTTCTGGCTCGACGCCAACCGCGCCCACGATGCCAAGCTGATCGAGAAGGTCGAGACCTACCTCAAGGATCACGACACCAGCGGTCTGGACATCCGCATCCTGGCGCCGGTAGAAGCGATGAAGGTCTCGCTGGAGCGCATCCGCAAGGGCGAGGACACCATCTCGGTGACCGGCAACGTGCTGCGCGACTACCTGACCGACCTGTTCCCGATCATGGAGCTCGGCACCAGCGCCAAGATGCTCTCCATCGTGCCGCTGATGAACGGCGGCGGCCTGTTCGAGACCGGTGCCGGCGGCTCCGCGCCCAAGCACGTCCAGCAGTTCCTGGAAGAGAACCACCTGCGTTGGGACTCGCTGGGTGAATTCCTGGCGCTGGCAGCCTCGCTCGAGCACCTCGGCAGCACCTTCGACAACGCTCGCGCCAAGATCCTGTCGGCCACGCTGGACAAGGCCAATGGCGAATTCCTCGACAGCGACAAGTCGCCCAAGCGTAAGGTCGGCGAGCTCGACAACCGCGGCAGCCACTTCTACCTGGCGCTCTACTGGGCGAAGGAACTGGCCGCGCAAACCGAGGACAGCGAGTTGAAGTCGCTGTTCGAAGAGATCGCCAGGACGCTGAGCGACAACGAGAAGACGATCGTCGACGAGCTCAATGCCGTGCAAGGCAAGCCGGTGGACATCAAGGGCTACTTCCACCCCAACGGCGAGCTGGTCAGCGAAGCCATGCGTCCCAGCAAGACGCTCAACGCCGCGCTGAACAAGCTCTACCAGGCGTCCTGATCGATCGACCGGCCCGGTATCGCCGAGCCGGTCATCGACCTGCCCTGCGCCGATAGCGGCGATACTGAAAAGAAGCGGGCCCGTGCCAATGGCACGGGCCCGTTTTCTTTGTGCTGCATGAAGTCCGTGCATCGAACGGACTTGTCTGTCAGGCGTTCTTGTCGAAAGCGCTTGTCGAGCGTTCCCGTTGAAAACTCTTGCCGAACGAGCCCGTTGGTCGGACAGGCTCGTTCAATGAAGCGAATCGGCGATCAGCTCGTGGCCAGGGCGCCGGTCGGCTTGCCATCCTTGAAGGTCGGCACTTCCGGCTCGTCGACGGCGAAGATGCCACCGCTCAGGCGGCGTACACGCTTCATGAACAGCGCGATGCAGATCAACGTACCGATGGCAGCCACGACGTAACTCATCTGCAGCGACAGGCCGAAACCGATCGGCGCATAGGCGAGATAGGTAAAGGTCGCCATGGTCATGAACGTCGCCGGAATCGACGTGATCAGATGCGGTTTACGCGCCAGCACCAGATACATGGTCGCAACCCACAGCGCGATGACGGCCGTGGTCTGGTTGGCCCAGGAGAAGTAGCGCCACAGCAGCGTGAAGTCCATGTGCGTCAGTCCGTAGGAGACCACGAACAGCGGTGCGGCAATGAAGATGCGCTTGACGATGGGGCGCTGATCGATCTTCAGATAATCGGCAATGATCATGCGCGCACTACGGAATGCCGTGTCGCCGGAAGTGATCGGCAGCACGATCACGCCGAGAACCGCCAGCGTACCGCCAATGGCGCCCAGCATGGTGGTGGAAACTTCACTGACCACTGCCGCCGGGCCACCGGCCGCCAGCACGTCCGACAGCGACTGGTCACCATGGAAAAGACTCATGGCGGCTGCCGCCCAGATCATCGCGATGACGCCTTCGGTGATCATCATGCCGTAGAAGATCTTGCGGCCATTGCCTTCGTTCTCGGTCGTCCGCGAAATGATCGGCGTCTGGGTAGCGTGGAAGCCCGAAAGCGCCCCGCAGGAGATGGTCAAAAACAGCAGCGGGAAGATCGGAGCCCCTTGCGGATGCATGTTCTGGAACGACAGCTCGGGGATCGGTGCGCCAGTGAAGATCATGCCGAGCCCGATGCCCAGTGCGCTGAATAGCAGCAGCGCACCGAAATAGGGATAGATACGCCCGATCACCTTGTCGATCGGCAGCAACGTCGCCACCAGATAGTAGGCAAAAATCACCATTGTGATCAGCGTGATCGACAGCGGCGTCATGTTGGCCAGCAGTGCCGCGGGAGACGTCACGAAGACCGTACCCACCAGCAGCAGCAACAGGATGGCAAAGCCGTTGACGACATGCTTCATGATCTTGCCCAGGAACTTGCCGGCCAGTTGCGGCAGATGCGCACCGTGATTGCGGATCGAGATCATGCCCGTCAGATAGTCGTGCACGGCGCCGGCGAAAATACAGCCGATCACGATCCAGACGAAGGCCACTGGGCCATAGAGCGCGCCGAGGATAGGACCGAAAATCGGTCCCACACCGGCGATGTTGAGCAGCTGAATCAGCGAGTTGCGCGTCGTGTTCATCGGCACGTAGTCGATGTTGTCGCGCATGGTGAACGCGGGCGTGCGACGCTTGCGGTCGGTCACGAACACCCGTTCCACGAATTTTCCGTACGTGAAGTAGCCCACTATCAAAAGCAGGATCGATGCAATGAATGTAATCATCTAGGGCCCCTGGAGCAGAGAGGACGCCTTGTGGGCATCCGGCAGGTACTTTTATCGGTACGTTTGGCGAACCAATAGCGGTCGCAGTCTGGCTATCCGCGTCAATTTACGAAGAAGGCTAAGTAATGACATCTAGACTTTAGTGGCAGAGCCACACTTCGCGGTGCTTGCCTGGCTTCGCATCGTCCCGCATGCTGAAGACCCTCCAATGGCACGGTTCGTCCTGCTTCGATGATCAAGACCCTCTTCTCGCTACCCTCGTTGGCCTCGGTATCCCGCTCGGCCGCCTTGTGCTTTCTGGTAGGCAGCATGGCGTCGACTCTGATCGCAGCACCCGCGGTCGCGGCGACACCACCAGTTTCCCCCGACCTGCTGGCCCGCGCCGACACGGTGTCTCGACCCACCGCGACATCGCTCGAGCGTCTCGCGCCGGATGCGGACCCGGATGTCATCGCCCTCGGGCTTGCGACCATGCAGTGCGCGCAGCGCCATGGCGTGGGCGAAACCGCACAGCGCCTCGCGGTCATCGATTACAGCCGTTCTTCGCTGACACCGCGTCTATGGGTTTTCGACCTGAAGCACGACAAGCTTTTGTATCGGGAAGTCGTGGCTCACGGCCAGGGCTCGGGCGGCGATATTCCGGATCGATTCTCCAATCAGGAAGGCTCGCATGCCTCGAGCCTGGGGCTGTTCGTCACTCGCCAGACCTATGAAGGCAAGAACGGCTACTCGCTGCGTCTGGATGGACTGGAACCCGGCTTCAACGATGCCGCCATGAGTCGCGCCATCGTGATACACGGCGCCGATTACGTCGATCCTGAGAGCGGCGAACGCCAGGGCGGGCTGGGGCGAAGCTGGGGCTGCCCTGCCCTGCGCCCGGATGTCGCTGGTGACGTCATCGACGTTCTCAAGGAAGGCCAGTTCGTCTTCTCCTATTACCCCGAGCGGGAGTGGCTGATGCATTCCGCGCTGGCGCAATGCGCTCAGGCCCGTATCGACGATCGCGAAAGCCCTGACGACGCTCTCCTCAGCTCGCGTTGACCAGGCAGGCTAGCGCCGGCGGGTTGCCAGACCGACTCGCGCGTACGACATTGAGAAAGAGAAGGCCAATCGGGGAGCCAGCATGTCGCGTCTTGGAACCATACTGCTACTGACCGCCGCCCTGCTGTTCTCGTCAACGAGCTTCGCGGTGCCCTTCTGGGGCGAAAAGCAATCCAGCCCCGTCGATACACCGGTGGATCATCTCTCACCGGGGGCCTGGATCTGGGGCGGCGACGACAAGCGCGGCGGACCGCTGGCCGTCATCGTCAGCCTGACCGAACAGCGCGCCTATGTTTATCGCAACGGCATCTTGATCGGGGTGACCACGATCAGCAGCGGTCGCGAGGGCTACGAAACGCCGACCGGGGTCTTTACCGTGCTGCAGAAAGACAAGGACCACCGCTCCAACCTCTACGGCAATGCGCCGATGCCTTATCAGCAGCGCCTGACCTGGGACGGCGTGGCGCTGCACGCCGGCGGCCTGCCGGGTTATCCCGAATCCCACGGCTGTATCCATCTGCCGAGCGAATTTGCACGCCTGCTGTTCGATGCTTCCAATATCGGCATGACCGTTGTCGTGGCACAGGAGGGCCAGGCGCCCGTCTCGGTCGTTCATCCGGGCCCGTTGAGCCCCATCGATGCCGACACCGGTGCCGATATCGATATGCCGATGCTGACCAGTGGCAGCAGCTGGCGATGGGTCATGGATCCGCCCACCCAAGGCCCGGTTTCCATGGTATTGAGCCGCAGCGATCGCATGATCGTGGTCTATCGCAACGGCGTCGAGATCGGACGCTCGCGCGTCGAGCTCGGTCGACCGGACATCATGACGGGTACCCGCGCCTATATCGTCGAAGGGCATTTCCAGCCCCCAAACCCGCGGCAACTCTCTCGGGAAGGCGACGAAGCACATCCGCGCACGCCCCCCATGCCGACGTGGATTGCGATTGGCGTACCGGGCTACGAAGCCGGCCAGGCGGTGCCGGCCGACATCGTCAATCAGGTGACCGTGCCGGAGGGCTTCAAAAGAAAGGTGCTGCCCCTGCTGGAACCGGGCACCGTGCTGGTCGCCACCGATGCTCATCTCACCGCCGAAAGCAGTGGCGAGTCACTGCGCGTCATCGACAGCGTCGGCCCTCGCAGCTGGCTGGACGATGTCGCAACGCAGCGCCATGTCGGGACGGACCGCTAGGGCCTTCGAGACCGATCGTAATGCGTCATGTCGTGCGACATTTATCCACTATGACATTCCTCGCGGATGGCATATGTTGATAGTCGCAAAGCGAGTCGGAGAGCCGCAGCGCGGTGACGACCAGAGACCAGGCGTTCCCCGAGCGCTTCCATTCGATGCTGTCACAACCGAGAGGTGCCCATGTTCAAGTCGCTGCTGGTTCCTATCGATGGTTCCGAGGACGTAACTATTCAGGTGGCTGCGGATGGCAT
>NZ_NHOU01000020.1 GCF_002179555.1 Salinicola salarius
AAGCGGGTGGTTAATCACACGGGACCCAACAAATATTACTTATCGAGCCAATATCCGGTTTGGCCACAAGACTTGATTACGACCAATGTATAAGACGTGACAAGATTTGGTATTCAAGGTTGCCAGGAAAAGCAACGACTCCTCCTGAAGTAGGAGAGAAGTGCGTGAGGGGAGAAGTGCGCGGCTCGAGTTCATGTTCGGATCCGACATTTGATCGTTCGAATCGCTTCAATACCTCGAATCATGAAGTGCAAGGGAATGCCATGACGACGCTGGCTTTGGCCCCCCCTGCATATCTAGGACTCGAAGGCTGTCATCCTACGAGGCAGCCACTATTGCACTGACATGGAGGCTTCCGACGACAGCAAGTTAATCGTGCAGGCTTGCTGCGCGCACTTTCCAGAACAGATGTTCGGCTTTCGAACTTTTCTTGTACCCCTTAAGCTCGTGGCAACTGACTGGATCGATATCGAGGAACTTCAGGCATGCATAGCAAGGAAGAAACGCTCAACCCTGATGATCGCGACTTCGTCACCGCACTGGCCAGCGGACTCGAGGTGATACTCGCGTTCGATCAGCAGTCACCACGGATGACGTTGAGCGAGGTCGCTGCCAAGACGGGAATGAATCGTGCGCGTGCACGGCGATTTCTGCTGACGCTGCACGCGCTGGGCTACGTGCGTAAACAATATCGTTCGTTCGAGCTGGCACCCAAGGCGCTACAGCTGGGTTATGCCTTTCTCTCCTCGAACGGTTATCGCAGCGTCATTCAACAACACCTCGAGGACATCACCGATGTTACCGGCGAGTCCTCGTCGATGGGCGTACTCGATGGCGACGACGTCACCTATGTGGCGCGATCGGCGGCTCATCACCGCTTGATGTCCATTTCACTGTCGATCGGCACCCGCCTTCCGGCAGCCTATACCTCCATGGGCCGCGTCCTGCTGGCGCAGTTACCGGACGCAGAGCGCGCCGCCTATCTCGAGCGGGTCACTCTCTCGCGACACACCGAGCACAGCATCACCGACAAAGCGGCGTTGGAGGTGCGCCTCGTCGAGATTCGCCAGCAGGGTTACTGTATTCTGGATCAGGAGCTGGACTCGGGACTTCGCTCGTTGGCTCTCCCGGCCTTCGACGCCAATGGTGGGTTGCTGGGCGCCATCAATATCAGCACCAACGCGGCGCGGATCGACATGCAGACGTTAACGAAAGACTTCCTGCCCCTGCTTCGCGAGAAGGCGAAACTGATAGCCCAGCAGGTCAACTGAAAGCTCGCGACGGGCAGTCGGCCAGATCACGGAGGCGCATCGCCAGCGCGCGCTGGAGGTCATCGGCTGGCAACGCTGATTGCAAACATTTGCTGACCGAGGACGACGGGCGCCGTACGAGTGAATCCACTTGCCGGTAGCCCGTCTCGGGCTCATGCTATTAGGCATAAGTCTAATTGGCAGCGGTCAACGTTTCGTGAACACCATCTTCGGCGCCATCGTTCCCATCTTCATCCTGCTGGGCATCGGTTATCTCGCGGTGCTCAAGCGCATCGTCGACAAAGCCCATATCCAGGGCATGGGCCGTTATGTGATCAACATCGCCCTGCCCGCGCTAGTGATCCAGGCGTTGCTCCAGCGTCCGCTGGGCGAGGTCTTCAACGTGCCGTACCTGCTCGTCTACGGACTGGGTTCCGGGCTCGCCTTCGCCATCACCTTCGGTCTGGTGACGCTGCGCGGTAACGCGCCGCTGGAACGCCGGGCAATGTACGCCCTGGGCACGTCGGCCTCCAACAGCGGCTTCATCGGCTATCCGGTGGCGGTGCTGGTGGTGGGCCCCACGGCGGGCATCGCTCTGGCGCTCAACATGCTGATCGAGAACCTGCTGGTGATTCCCACGGCGCTGGTACTCGCCGAACTCGGCCGCCAGGCCAAGGGAGGCGTATGGGAGACGGTGAAACCGGTGGCCGTACGCATTCTGCGCCACCCATTGATCATCGCCATCGCCGTGGGCACGCTGCTCGCCGCGCTGAACCTGCATCCGCCGGCCCCGATTGCCCGGGTGCTCGAGATGCTCGCCGCCTCGTCCTCGCCGGTGGCGCTGTTCGTCATCGGTGGCACGCTGTGCGGCCTGCGCGTGCGCGGCATGGTCAAGCGTGTGACTCGGATCGCGCTCGCCAAGCTCTCCCTGCACCCGCTCTGCATACTGCTGATGGTACTGCTGATCCCGGGGCTCGATCCGGTATTCGCCACCGCGGCAATCATCTTTGCCTGCGCGCCGATGCTCTCGATGTATCCGCTGCTGGGCCAGCGTTACGGGTTCGGCGAGCTGGGCACGGCGGCGATGGTAATGGCGACGGTGCTGTCGGCGCTGACACTGGCATTGGGAATCTGGCTGAGCCATCTGTGGCTGATATAGCCGCCGAACGAGGTGTTGTTACGGCTGCGAAGCCAGTAGCGAATCCAGCGCGTGCTTGCCCTGAAGCGCGGCCATGCCCGTCGGCATGACCGCCAGTGCATCGCTGAAGATTTCCAGCGACAGCGGCCCGGCATATCCTGTCCTGCCCAATGCCTCCATGAATCGTTCGAGGGGTAATTCGCCGTCGCCGGGAAACGCCCGTCGATGACGGCTCAGCGCTTGCAGATCCTGCCCGCGCGGCCACGGCGAATCGGCCAGCTGCACCAGGCCGATTCTGTCGCCAGGAATCGTGGCGAGGGTTTCCAGCTCGAGTTCGCGAGCCAGGATATGGTAGCTGTCCAGCACGATGGAAAGCGCCGGATGATCCGCCCGCTGCACGATCCGCCACGCCTCGCGATAGTCGAAGACATGCCGTCCCCAGGCCAGCGCCTCGAAGCCCACGCGCATCTCCCGTTCGGCCGCCAGTTCGGCCAGGTCGCGCAGGCTGTCGGCGGATCGGCCCCGGTCGTTCTGGGCTTCTTCGCGGGTGTTGCTGCAGGCGAGCAGGAAGTCGCCACCGAGATCGGCCAGCGTATCGAGTTGTCGCCTGGCTTCCTCCAGCATCTGCCGATGCCATGCCGGCGGCAGCGCCTCGGCATCGCGGAACGGCTGTAGCGCGACGACCGTCAGTCCGAGTTCCCGACAACGCTCCCCCACGGTTCGCGGCGCCAGACCGCTCGACTGCAGGTCATCGGCGAAAACCTCCACGCCGTCGAATCCGGCCCGCGCGATCGCCTCCAGCTTGTTCGTCAATTCTCCGCTCAGACAGAGCGTCGCCATCGCGGTTGTCGTTACCTGCTTCACGCATTCTCTCCCGGCTGGCAGGAGCCACCCATCTGGCCCGTCTGGATGTTCAGCCTAGAAGGAAACCGTCACGACGCCACAGGTTCGCGAATCCGATTCGTCATCTACGCTGACGACAGACAACATCTGCCAAGGAGGGCATCAAACCATGTCGAATTCGGTGAAGGGCACCGTCCACATCACGCTTGCAGCCATGTTCTGGGGCCTGTCGGGCGGCGTTGCGAGCCTGCTGATGGACGAGGGCTGGGATCCTTACGTCATCTCTTTCTATCGCGGCGCGATCGGCCTGGTCTGCATGCTGGCCTGGTTCGTCCTCCATCCGTTGCGCAACCTGCGATTCGACTGGCGGCTCATCGCCTGGTCGGTCGTGGCTGGCGTTGGTGTGGCCGGCAACTTCACCTTCTATTTCCTGAGCATCTCGAACGCCAACGTGGCGATCGCCGCCACGCTGATGTACACCGCGCCGCTGTTCGTCTTTCTGGTGTCGTTCGCATGCGGTCTGGAGAAGCCGACGCTAGGCAAATGGGCGTCGATCACGGCGGTGATGGTGGGTATCGTGCTGCTGACCGACATCCTGCGCAGCGGCACGGGCCAGGTTTCGGTCTGGGGTATCGCTTGCGGCCTGTTGTCCGGCTTGTCCTACGCCCTGTTCATCTTCGGCTTTCGCTACGCCAGAGCCCAGGGACCGGCGCAGGCGGTCCTGACGATCGCCTTCCTGACCCTGACGCTGCTGCTGTTCGCATTCGTCGACATCGGGCAGATGCAGAAAGTGCCGTTCACCGGCGACGCCTACGGGTTTCTGCTGCTCGGACTGTTCGGCGCAGGCATCTCCTTCTATCTCTATCTGCCCGGGCTGAGACGGACGTCCCCCTCGGCGGCCTCCATGATCGCCATGGTGGAGCCGGTCACGGCCTCGCTGTTCGGATTCGTCGTGCTGGGACAGACGCTCGCCCCGCTGCAACTTTTCGGCATGGCGATCATTCTGATCACCATTACTCTGCTGAGTCTGCAGCGCTGATCCAGCCCCCCGATTCGACCGATGGTCGCTTTTCACGCTGGTATACTGCCGCCTCGCTCGCCTTCGGATCTGTCGTGATGTCCTCTTCGATTACCGTTTTGCCTTGGCGTCAGGGAATGTCATTGCTGGCTCTGCTGGGCGCGCTCGGCTGGCTGTTGCTGGGCAGCGCCGACGGCTCGGTCCTGCAGGCCGGGATCGTAGTGGTGCTCTGCATCGGCCTGTGGGCCACCGGCTGGCTGCCGCAGTGGCTGACGGCGCTCATCTTCTTCACCCTCTGCACCGTGGCGAAGGTCGCGCCGGCCTCGACGGCGTTCGTCGGTTTCGAGTCGGCCGCGACCTGGCTGGTGTTCTCGGGCATGGTGATCGGCGCCGCGATCAATCACACCGGCCTGGGCGAACGCGTCGCCGCCCGGATCGGACCTCATCTCGCGTCAGGTTATCCACAGGCGGTCGTCGGCGTGGGGCTGCTGGGGCTGATTGCCTCCTTCTTCATGCCGTCGGCGATGGGCCGGATCGTGCTGCTGGTGCCGATCCTGCTGACTCTGGCCGACCGCTTCGGCTACGCCCCGGGCAATCCGGGCCGCAGCGGCGTCCTGCTCAGCGGCATCATGTCGAGCTTTCTGCCCACCTTCACGATTCTGCCGGCCAACGTGCCCAACAATGTGTTGATGGGGGCCAGCGAAGCGGTGCTCGGCTTCTCGCCCAGCTATGGCGAATATCTGCTGCTGCATTTCCCGGTGCTGGGGCTGCTCAAGTGGGTGCTGATCATGGGCTTGATCCTGTGGCAGTTCCGCGCCGCGGCGCCACCCCCTTTCACGACCGAGGCGTCGTCCGGGCTCGACGGCGGCGGCAGGCTGATGAGCGTGCTGCTGGCCTTCGCCGTGGTGATGTGGATGACCGATGCCTGGCACGGCATCTCGCCGGCCTGGATCGGCATGCTGGTGGCGCTGGTCTGCCTGTTCCCGGGCAGCGGGCTGCTGCCGGCCAGACCGTTGCAGCAGATGAACCTCGAACCGTTCATCTACGTCGCCGGGATCGTCAGCCTGGGCGCGCTGGCGCACGACAGCGGGCTGGGCGAGGCGATCGCCGGCCAGCTTCTCGACGTGTTGCCGCTCTCGCCCGAATCGACTGCCGGCAACTTCGCCTGGCTCTCGGTGATCGGCACGATCCTGGGCATGCTGGTCACGCTGCCCGGCGTTCCCGCGGTGATGACGCCACTGGCACCGCAACTGGCCGATGTCACCGGCTGGTCGCCTTCCGCGGTGGTGATGTCTCAGGTGATCGGATTCTCGACCGTGGTGTTCCCCTATCAGTCGCCGCCGCTGATCATCGGCCTGCTCACTTCCGGCGTGAGCATCCGTCAGGCCATGCGCATCACGCTGCCGCTGGCGGTGGTCACGATCCTGCTGTTGTGGCCGCTCGATTTCATCTGGTGGCGCTGGCTGGGCGTGATCTGAACGCGACCGGCGTTTTCCGGCAGGACGGGGCATGGATCACCTAAACTGAGCCTCATGCGGTGTCACGGCGTACGCCGGCGTCTCGGTACACGCATCCAGGCGCGCACCGCCAGCGTATCCACCCTATGCCATCATCGGCGGTTGGAGACTCATCATGTTGATCAAGATTGCCAAACCCGGCGACCTGCGCGAATCGGACGTCACCCCGGAATCGGTTTACCTCTCGCGTCGCCGCTTCATGGGCGGGCTGGCTGGCCTGGGCCTGAGTGCAGGAGCAGGATTGGCACTGTCGGGACGCGCTCTGGCGGCCGCCTCCGACTATCAGGACGTACCGGCCGGCAATCCGCCAGGCTGGCTCGAGCCCAAGCTGGCCAACGCCGAATGGGAAAGCGTGGTGCCTGCCGATCGCCAGTTGGACAAACTCACGCCTTTCGACGACGCCACCCACTACAACAACTTCTACGAATTCGGCACCGGCAAGGGCGACCCCGCCCGCAATGCCGACGCGCTCAAGACCCAGCCCTGGAGCGTGGTGATCGACGGCGAGGTCAATAACGGCGGGCGCTTCGATCTCGAGGATCTGGCCAAGCCTTCCCGCCTGCAGGAGCGCATCTATCGGCTGCGCTGCGTCGAGGCCTGGTCGATGGTCATTCCGTGGCTGGGGATTCCGCTGGGTGACGTCATCAAACGCGCCGAGCCCACGTCGAAGGCCAAGTACGTCAAGTTCGAGACACTGGTCGCACCGGAACAGATGCCGGGCCAGGACTCGTCGTTCGCGCTGATCGACTGGCCCTACACCGAGGGCCTGCGCATGGACGAGGCGATGCATCCGCTGGCGATTCTCGGGCTCGGCATGTACGGGCGCGAACTGCCCAACCAGAACGGCGCGCCCTTCCGGCTGGTCGTGCCGTGGAAGTACGGCTTCAAGAGCATCAAGTCGATCGTGCGGATCTCGCTGGTCGAGGAACAGCCGGTCAACTCCTGGCAGGCGATCGCCCCGGACGAGTACGGCTTCTATGCCAACGTCAATCCCGAGGTCGATCACCCACGCTGGAGCCAGGCCACCGAGCGCCGGCTACCCAACAGCCTGTTCAATCCCAACATCATCGATACGCGGATGTTCAATGGCTACGCCGAGGAGGTCGCGAGTCTCTATCAGGGCATGGATCTGAGGAAGCATTTCTGATGCCGACGCCCCGCTACACGCTGACGCTCTGGCGCATCGCGGTGTTCATCGCCGCGCTGGTGCCGCTGGCCTGGTGGAGCTCCCAGGTCGCGATCAACGCCGCCGGCCCGGAACCCGGCCGCTACCTGCTGCTCAACATCGGCCAGGGCATACTGTGGATGCTGTTTTCCACTCTCAGCCTGACCCCGCTGACCAAGCTGACCCGCTGGAAAGGCTTCACCCTGATCCGCCGCCAGCTCGGCCTGTGGACCTTGACCTATGCGCTGCTGCACCTGTTCTGCTACGCCGTTTTCATTCTGGGGCTGGATCTCTCCCGGCTCGGCAGCGAGATCGTCCGACGCCCCTACATCATCGTCGGCATGCTCGCTCTCGTCGGGCTGATCGCGATGGGCGTGACCTCCAACAAGTGGTCCATGCGCAAGCTGGGCAAGCGCTGGAAGACGCTGCACAAGATCGTCTACCTGGTGCTGGGTCTGGGGCTGCTGCACTTTCTCTGGGTGGTCCGTGCCGACCTGGAGCAGTGGAGCCTCTATGCCGCCGTTGGCGCCCTGTTGATGATTCTGCGCATTCCGCCCATCGCCCGGCAGCTGCCGAAATTCCGCCAATTGATCAAGCGGCCCGGGCGGGCCTCCGTATAACGCGTCGAGCGCCTGCTGGGCGCGTGACCGGTGACAAACACCAAGATTCCTTCGTTCGGACTTGTCTCCGACCGCGTCCTTCCCGCTAGACTTTCGTCGAAGCACTGCCTCAGGGGGCCGGGTTTGTCGGTAAGCTCGTGCGTCCCTCACCTCGCAGGCGGCGATGTCGTCGCCTGCGGATATTTCGATTTTTCAGCCGGAGAGTCTTTCATGAGCAAGCGCATCCTGGCGTACCGTCGCCTCAACGACCAGCAACTCGACCAGCTACGCGAACGCTTTCACGTCGACTACTTCGGCAAGCTCGAATCGGCCGACGATCCGGCATTCCGCGAGGCGCTGGGACAAGCTCACGGGCTGATCGGCGCGGGGGTCAACATGACCCCGGAACTGCTCGATGCCGCGCCCAATCTGGAAGCGATCGCCAGTATCTCGGTGGGTGTGGACAACTATCCGGTCGAGGAACTGACCCGGCGCGGCATCCTGCTCTGCAACACGCCGGACGTGCTCACCGAAACCACCGCCGATACCGGCTTCTCGCTGATCATGGCGAGTGCCCGCCGGGTGGTGGAACTGGCCGAGTACGTCAAGCGCGGCGACTGGAAGTCCAGCATCGGCCCCGAACAGTTCGGCAGCGACGTTCATGGCAAGACGCTGGGCATGGTCGGCTTCGGACGCATCGGCCAGGCGGTGGCCCGCCGCGGCGCCCTCGGTTTCGGCATGAAGATCCTCTACTCCAACGCCTCGCCCAAACCGGTTCTGGAAGCAGAGCTGGGCGCGCGCCGCTGCGAACTGGACGAGCTGCTGCAGCAGTCCGACTTCGTCTGCGCCATCGTGCCGCTGACCCCGGAAACCCGCCAGTTGATCGGTGCCCGCGAGTTCGAGCTGATGAAGGAGGGCGCCATCTTCATCAACATCTCCCGCGGGCAGGTGGTCGACGAACAGGCCATGATCCAGGCCCTCGAAAGCGGCCAGATTCGCGGCGCCGGTCTCGACGTGTTCGAGCAGGAACCGCTCCAGGCGGATTCTCCGCTGCCCAAGATGCCCAACGTGGTCGCACTGCCGCACATCGGCTCCGCTACCCATGAAACACGCACCGCCATGGCCCAGCGCGCAGTCGACAACATCATGCTCGCGCTGGATGGCAAACGCCCGATCAGCCCGTTCAACGAGGAAGCCTGGGGCGACAGGCTGAACTGAGACACCGTCCCCTCTATGGAAAGCGGCACTTTGGCCATTGATCAAGGTAAAACGCGGCCTTCATGACTCGGGAATCGCGCTTATGAATGGGCAAGATCCCGGAGATTTCTATCGGACTTCAACTACGATGATTGGGTCTTTCCGATAGCGACATCCGATAGTGACAAAGGGACACCATGAAAATAGCCATCGTGGTTTTGGTGCTGAGTTTGATTGGCTGTATCTACTTGATCTCCCATTGGGGAGAAACGGATGACTGTGCCAATTCGGCCAAGGCCGAAGCGGAGTGTCAGACGAAGTAGCGAACATGCAAGAAGTAGCAAGCATGCAAATTGCGTGGGCGACAGTTCGTCGCCCACGCATCGCCCTTATGCCATCGAGACATGGCATGACAGGTGAAGTCAGTGGCGCACTTGCCTGTCTCTCGTGATGAAGATCTCCCCCGAACACCTCTTGTAGTTCACCGACATCGTTTTCCACTAAAGGCGAATAGGCGCATTCCTATGGCACGACTAACCTGCTGACAGCTTTTTGGATCGATCCAAAACGGAATGCAGCATGCCCGAAAACGTCAGGAACTCATCCCGCCCGCGCGTCACGCTGAGAGATATCGCGGCCCATGCCGGCGTATCCCGTTCGACCGTCTCGCTGGTGATGCAAGGTAGCGAGCTGGTTGCCGAATCAACCCGCGCTCGGGTTCAGGAAGCGATGACAGAGCTGGGCTATGTCTACAATCGTGGCGCGGCGACCTTGAGAAGCGCTCGCACGGCGACGCTTGGCGTCGTCGTCCACGATATCGCCAATCCGTTCTTCGGTGCCCTGATGGCGGGTATCGACGAGACACTGCAGGACGCCGATTACGCTCCCTTTCTGGCCAGCAGCGGCGACAGCCTGGCCCGCCAGGCGCGCTTCCTGGCACGCATGCGGGAACATCGGGTCGATGCGCTGCTGTTGTGCCCCGCGGAGGAAACCCCCGCGTCGCTGATCGAAACGATCGCCGACTGGGGCATGCCCTGCATCGAGGTCATGCGGCACGTCGGCCCGTCACCGCTCGGCGACTATGTCGGTGCCGACCTTCGGGCGGGCGTCGCCAACGCCGTTCGTCACCTGATCGCCTTGGGGCATCGTCGTATCACCCTGCTCGCGGGAACCGCTGACCACTCCGCCGACCGCGAACGTCTCGCGGGCTACCGACAGGCCATGCACGAGGCCGGACTCGATGACCTGTCGCGCATCGTTCGCGGCCCCCTGACTCGTTGCGCAGGGCGCGAAATCACCCTCGAGCTGATGCGTGGCGACGACGTGCCCACGGCCCTGATCTGCCACAACGACCTGGTCGCACTGGGAGCGCTGCTGGCGCTTTCCCATCTTGGCCTGCGCGCGGGGCAGGACTGCGCGGTGGTCGGCGTCGACGACATCGATGAAGCCGCCCTCACCGACCCCGCATTGACCAGTATCGCGACCCACCCTCGATCGATCGGCCGCCGCGCCGCCGAACTGGCCCTGAAGCGGATACGGACGCCCGACGGCGAACGCGAACGCATCGTCCTCGAGGCACCGTTGATGGTTCGCGCCAGCTCCCAACCCTCGCTCGCTCGCCCCCAGGAGTCACCATGAGATTTCACGAGGTTCCACGCTATCTGTCCGGCTGGCGGCTCATCGTCGCCACGGGCCTTCTTTTCGCCGCGCTCGCCACGCCGGCCGAAGCCCGCGAGCTGATCTTCGGCCACGGCGCCACGGAGGATACCGCCTACCACCTGAGCGCGGAGCGCTTCAAACAGTTGCTGGAAGAGAAAACCGACGGCGAACTCACGGTGAACCTCTACAGCAATTCGGTGCTCGGTCATGAAACCGAGATGTTCGAGCAGCAGACCGCGGGTGCGCTGGATTTCTCGATCATCAATCCCGGCTTGATCTCGGAGTTCTCGCATACCGCCAGCATCTTCTCGATTCCGTTTCTGTATCGCGATCTCGATCATTGGCGGCACGTGCTGGATGGCGAGGCCGGCCAGGAGATCGCCCAGCGCATCGAGGCGGAAACCGGGGTCAAGGTGCTCGCCTACTACGGCGGCAGCACCCGTCAGATCGTCAGTACCCGCCCGCTGGAAACGCTCGACGATCTCGAAGGCATGAAGCTGCGCACCAATCCGACCCGGCCGGTGATCACGGCCTGGGCAGCGCTGGGCACCCAGCCCACGGTCATGGCCTACAAGGAGATCTACACCGGGCTGCAGCTGGGCGCCATCGACGGCCTGCTCAACGAGGCGGAGTGGATCTACCGCATGCGCTTCCATGAAGTCGCGCCCCATATCGGGCTTTCCGAACACGACATCACCGTGCGCTTGCTGACCATTTCCGACGATACCTGGGAGTCGCTCACGCCCTCCGAGCAGCAGGCGGTACAGGCCGCTGCCGACGAGAGCGAGCAGTACGCGCGGAACCTGCAGATCCGTCTCGACAAGGAGTCCCGCGACAAGCTCGAGGCCGAAGGCGCCACCTTCTACCCGATGGATCGCGAGCGCATGCAGCAGATCGTCGCCGGCCCGCTGGGCCAGGTGATCGACGACATGGGGCTGCGCGATCTCTATGAACTCATCATCAATACCCAGTAAAGGAGTCGTGTCATGGCATTCGCAACGGCCCTGGGCCGCGTCAACCGCCAGCTGGAACGCCTCCTTCACGGGGTGTTGCTGTTCTTGCTGGCCAGTTTCATCGTGCTGATTGTCTATCAGATCGTCAGCCGCAACCTGGGCTTCCTGCCGAGGCTCTACTGGACCGAGGAGATGAGCCGTTTCGCCTTCCAGTGGATGATCATGCTGGGCACCGCGATCGGCGTGCTGCATGCCGATCACTTCGTGCTCGAGGCTTTCCCCCGCGGTTCCCGCCCCGACCGGATGACCCGAGTGATCCGCGATGTCGCCTGCCTGACCGTCGGGCTGATCTTCGTCGTCTTCGGCCAGGCCTTCGCCCTTTCCGGTTTCAACCGGATTGCCAGCGCCTCGCAGCTGCCGATGGTCGTGACCTATTCGACCTTCCTCGTCAGCGGCGTGCTGATCGTGCTGTTCAGCCTGCAGCGCCTGCTGGTGACCGCCAGCCAGGGCGTCGATGCCATGGAGAGCGAGCTCGACACGCCTTCCGAGATCGACGAGCTCATCGATCCGGCCCATCCGAGCGCCCCGCCCACGCAAGACTTCGATTTGCCCTCGTCACACGAGAAGGAGACCCCGCGATGATGCCTGCCGACTGGCTCTACCTGCTGCCGTGGCTGCTGTTCGCGCTGCTCGGCGTCCTCATCGTGCTGGGCGTGCCGATCGCGATGTCGCTGGTGCTCACCTCGTTTGGCATCATCGTGCTCGATCCGCGCCTGACGCCGTGGATTCTGTTCCAGCGCATGTACTACGGCATGGACTCCTTCGTGCTGCTGGCGGTGCCGCTGTTCCTGCTCGCCGGCAATCTGATGAATGCCGCCCGCATCACCGACCGCCTGATCACGCTGTGCCTCAATCTGGTCGGGCATGTCAAAGGGGCGCTGGCCCACGTCAACGTGCTGGTCAGCATGCTGTTCGCCGGCGTTTCGGGGTCGTCGACGGCCGACAGTGCGGGTATCGGTACGGTATTGATCCCGGCCATGAAAAAGGAAGGTTACCCGACCCACTTCAGCGTCGCGGTGACAGCCGCCTCTTCGGTGATGGGGATCATCATTCCGCCGTCGATCAACATGATCGTGTGGGGCGCGCTCACCAGCACCTCGATCGCCGGGCTGTTTCTCGGCGGCATCGTGCCGGGGATTCTGATCGCCGCCGCGCAGCTGCTGCTCAACCTCGGCTACGTGCGCCGCTATGACGTGCCGACAAGAAAGCGCGCCACGCTCAGGCAACTGGCCAGTTCCGGCAAGGATGGCCTGCTCGCCGCCGGCATCCCGGTGCTGATCATCGGCGGCATCACCCTGGGCATCGTCACGCCCACCGAGGCCGCGGTCATGGCGGTGCTCTACGCGCTGCTGCTGGGCTTCATCGTCTATCGCGAACTCACCTTCAAGAGCGTCCTCGACGCCTCCACCGACACGGTGCGCCTCTGCTCGCTATCGCTGTTCAGCCTGGTCGGCGCGGCGATCTTCGGCTATCTGATCAGCTTTTACCGCATTCCGCCGTCGCTGATGGCGGGTGTCGAGATCACCGATCCGACCACGCTTTTGATCATCGCGACCATCGTCATGCTGCTGGTGGGCACCTTCATGGATTCGCTGCCGGCAATGGCGATCCTGGCGCCAATCTTCCAGCCCCTGGCGGCCCAGGCCGGCGTCGACCCGCTGCAATTCGGCGTGATCAGCGTCATGGCACTCGGCTTGGGGCTGATCACCCCGCCCTACGGGCTGTGCCTGATGATCGCGGCCAAGATCGGCGGTATTCCGCTGCTCAAGGCACTGGGCACGACGATGATCTACCTGCTGGTGATGCTGGTGGTGATCGGTGTGCTGATCGCCTTCCCCGAGCTGACGCTTTATCTGCCGCAGACCTTCGGCCCCGATAGCGGCTAGGGCCGTTTTTCGACACGGCGCGCTTGAATTTCTGTCGACAGTCCCTATAACCCGTTTCGTTTCGGCCTGGCTGGTGGCGTTGGCGTGCCCCGCCAGCGCCGCGTTCATTCTGTGGCTGCGTTTTTCCGTTTAGCGATCGGAGGAATATCAGGATGAGAATCGCCCAAGTCGCTCCCCTCAACGAATCCGTTCCACCCAAGCAGTACGGCGGTACCGAACGCGTCGTTTCCTATCTCACCGAAGCGTTGGTCGCCCAGGGCCATGAAGTGACGCTTTTCGCCAGCGGCGATTCGCGAACCGCCGCGGAACTGGTGCCGATGTGCGAGCGCGCCATGCGCGGCGACGAGCTGGTGGTCGACAGGATCTCGCCCCTGCTCGCCCAGATCGACAGCGTGCTCGAACGCGCCGACGATTTCGACGTGATCCACTTCCATACCGACTATCACGCTCACTTCCTGCCATTGCGTTATCTGTCCGTGCCGCATCTCACCACCTTGCACGGCAGGCTCGACATCAGCGACGCCTATCCGCTGTTCGCGCGTTTCCCCCACGAGCCGCTGGTATCGATCTCCAATCATCAGCGCCAGCCGCTGCGTGGCGTCAACTGGCTCGATACCGTCTACAACGGCGTGCCCGAGTCGCTCTACCGTCTCAATCCCGACGGTGGCGACTATCTCGCCTTCATCGGCCGTTTCTCGCCGGAGAAGGCGCCGCATACGGCGATCGAAATCGCCCTGCGCGCCGGGTTGCCGATCAAGCTGGCCGCCAAGCCCGCCGACGTCCAGGGCGACAAGGACTATTTCGATAGCTGCATCAAACCGCTGCTCTCCCATCCGCAGGTGGAATACATCGGCGAGATCGGCGAAAGAGAAAAGAACGATTTCCTCGGCAATGCCCGCGCGCTGCTGTTCCCGATCGCCTGGCCCGAACCGTTCGGCCTGGTGATGATCGAGGCCATGGCCTGCGGCACTCCGGTCGTCGCCTTCCGGCGGGGCTCGGTGCCCGAAGTCATGCGCGATGGCGTCAGCGGCCGGGTGGTCGACAACGTCGATCAGGCAGTCGCCGCGCTGGCGCATATCGAGAAGATCGACCGCCGGGCATGTCGGCGCTACTTCGAGCGGCACTTCTCGGTCTCGGCGATGACCGAAGGTTACCTGAGCTGCTATCAGCGCCTGCTCGACTCCGGGAACGGCCCGCATGGCCCCCGCCAGCGTATTCCCCTGCATGCCGCCGTCGCTTGAGGAGTCGGTCATGAACGATACGATTCGCGTCAACGATCAGTGGTACGTCAACGCCAGTTCGGCACGCGCGGATTCACCCACCCAGGTGCTCAAACAGGGCGAGACCTTCGCCCTTTTCGATCGGCTGGGAGACATCCAGCCGGTCGGCCTCGGCGAACAGGGGCTCTACCATGAGGGAACCCGCTATCTGTCGCGGCTCGAGCTGGATGTCGATGGCCAGCGGCCGTTGCTGCTCAATTCGGCGGTCAACCGCGACAACCAGGGATTCAGCGTGGACCTCACCGTGCCGGCCAGCGCCGAGGTAGCCAAGGATACGGTGCATCTGCGCCGCACCAAGGTGCTCTGGGACGGGGTGCTGCACGAGCGTATCCGCATCACCAACTACGGCACTGCCACCGCCAGGTTGCGGCTCGGTGTGCTGGTGGCCGCCGACTACGCCGATATCTTCGAAATCCGCGGACGCCAGCGCGCCCAGCGCGGGGAGCGGCTCGCGCCGACCCGGGACGGACAGGCCGTGCTCTTCCGTTACCGTGGTCTCGATGGCCGAACGAGTCAGACGCGCATTCGATGCGACCGCCCGGTGCGTGTCGATGAGGCGGAAAACGGCCAGTATCTGGTTCATGAGCTGGAATTGGCCTCCCAGCAGACGGTCACGCTCGAACTCAGTGTCGCCTGCGAGGAAGGGAAAGCACCGGAACAGGCACTGGACTTCGACACCGCCGTGCATCGGATCGGCGCCCGGCGGGCCCACGATCGCGCCCTGGTCGGCTCGCTCTACTCCGACAACGAGCAGTTCAACGAGTGGATGACACGCTCCGCCGCCGATCTGCAGATGCTGGTCAGCGATACGCCGCATGGGCCCTATCCCTACGCCGGGGTGCCCTGGTTCAGTACGGCGTTCGGGCGCGATGGACTGATCACCGCGCTGCAGACCCTGTGGCTGGCTCCCGATCTGGCGCGCGGCGTGCTGGGGTTTCTCGCCGCCACCCAGGCCGAGGACCAAAATGCCCAGTCCGACGCCTCCCCCGGCAAGATCCTGCACGAAACCCGCGACGGCGAAATGGCGCGGCTCGGCGAGGTTCCCTTCGGACGCTACTACGGCAGCGTCGATTCGACGCCGCTGTTCGTGGTATTGGCCGACGCCTATCAGGCGCGTAGCGGGGACACGGCGTTCATCCGCCAGCTGTGGCCGGCGCTGGAACAGGCACTGCACTGGATCGATCGATATGGCGATCTCGATGGCGACGGCTTCGTCGAATACGAGGCCAGCCGTCATGGCGGACTGACACAGCAGGGCTGGAAGGACTCCGCCGATTCCGTGTTTCATGCCGACGGCCGTAGTGCCGAGGGTCCCATCGCCTTGTGCGAGGTTCAGGGCTACGTGTTCGCCGCCAAGCGTGGTGCCGCCAGGCTGGCACGGCTGCTGGAAAAGCCGGAGATGGCCACGCGCCTGGAGCGGGAAGCCGATACGTTGCAGCAGCGCTTCGATGCCGCCTTCTGGCGCGACGACATCGCCAGCTACGCCCTGGCACTGGATGGCGACAAGACCCCGTGCGCCGTTCGCGCCTCCAACGCCGGCCACGCCTTGTGGAGTGGGATCGCGCTACCGGAGCGGGCCAGCACGCTGGCGCGAACACTGCTTTCCACAGAAGGTTTCAACGGCTTCGGCATTCGTACCCTGGCCGAAGGCGAGGCTCGCTTCAACCCGATGTCCTACCACAATGGCTCGGTATGGCCGCACGACAATGCCATGATCGCCCAGGGGCTGGCCCGCTACGGCTACCAGGAGGCCGCTATCCGCATCATGACCGGGCTGTTCGAGGCCGCCATGCACATGGAGGATTACCGCTTGCCCGAACTCTTCTGCGGCTTCGCGCGCGAACCCTCGCAAGGGCCGACGCGCTATCCCGTGGCCTGCTCGCCCCAGGCGTGGGCGGCGGGCAGCGTATTCCAGATGCTGCAGGCGTGTCTCGGTCTGACCTTCAGCGCCGAATCTCCGCATCTGCGCTTCGACTATCCCCGCCTGCCGGTGTGGATCAACCACCTGTCGATCCAGCGGCTGCGCGTCGGCGACGCCACCCTCGATCTCTCGTTGGCCCGGCACGCCAACGATGTCAGCGTCAACGTCACCCACCGCGAAGGCGACGTGAAGGTCAGCGTGCTGGTCTAGCGGCTCGAACGCATGAGGAGAAGCCATTGGCGAGGACGTTGAAAGGCTTCAGCGGGATATAACTCAACCTGCAGCGGGAGCGCGACTGAATCGAAGGCATTCATCGGAAAATGATGGGTTTCAGCAGGAATGTGCAGCGAGTGAGCATTTTCCCCATCCCGGCTTGTCAAGGTGAATCGGGACGACTAAAGTTGAAATCGAGATTGAAAACAGTGTTCCGTAATCCTATGTTCAAGGTTTCCGGTTACGGCGCCGATAATCGGGACACTGGGAAGCTCTGATTTACGTCGCGAGCGATGGGAGATTGGTCGCTGCCGGTGCGCAAGAACCGGAGTTTACGCGGTGTTAAATGAGGATTCTGAGCACCGCCAGCGATCAAGCTATCGAGCGCAGTAGTTAATCAGTGTTTCCCTAGAGCGATTTTCAGCGACAGGCGGGCCCCACTCGCTTGCCAATTCGAACTCACCGACTGCGCCCTCGAGGCGACCCATCATGCCCGATCCGCTCTGTTTGCTATTCGATTGCGACGGCACCCTGGTCGACAGCGAACCGCTGCTGGCCGAAATCATGGCCAAATGCCTGACCCAGGCCGGGCTCCCTTTTCAGGCCAGCGACTACATGCGCGATTTCCGTGGCACTCGCTTTGCCAACATCGTCGCGCACCTGGAGCGTGTCTACGGACGCCTGGAAGATGGGGTCCGCGAGCAGGCCGAGACCGCCATGCGCCAGGAAATGCACGAACGCATGGCCACCGAGCTTCAGCCCCTCGATGGCGTGGCACAAGCACTGGACGCTCTCGGTGCGCTGCCGCGCTGCGTCGCCTCCAACGGCCCCGAGCACAAGATCCGCCGGGCGCTGGACAGCACCGGGCTGAGCGGTTTCTTCGGCGACAACATCTATAGCGCCTATACCGTGGGCAGCTGGAAACCGGAGCCGGGCCTGTTCCTCCACGCCGGGCGGGACATGGGTTTCGCGCCCGCCGACTGCGTGGTCATCGATGACGCTCAGGTCGGTGTACGCGCGGCATTGGCAGCCGGCATGCGGGTCGTCCACATCAACCGCTTCCCCGAGCGCGAGGCGACACCCGCCGGTGCCATCGGCATCCGTCAGATGGATGAACTGCCGGCCGCCATCGACAGGCTGATCCCCGCCCTCGCCGCCAGCAATCTCTGACCCCCTTGGCATGAATCTCGACTCGCGGCCCGAGCCAACCGCTCGGGCCGCGGTCATTTCGGAATCGGTCGTTTTCGCGCGAACGGCCGCGTTATCATGCGCCTTTCATGTCTTGATTCGGAGTTCTCATGCCTTCGTTACAGGATCAGCTACGCGGCCTGGTCTACTCCACCGAACACGGCGAGACCTGCCCCGACTGCCGCCGGCCACGGGCCGACTGCCTTTGCCACGAACGCGAGGAGGCCGAGCGCATCGCCGCCTTGGACGGCATCGTGCGCATCCGCCGCGAAACCAGCGGTCGCAAGGGCAAGGGCGTGACCACGATCCAGGGCGTCCCGCTGACCCATGACGAGCTGAAAACCCTGGCCAAGGCACTGAAGAAGCGCTGCGGCACCGGCGGCGCGGTCAAGGATGGCGTGATCGAAATCCAGGGCGATCATCGCGAAGTGCTCAAGCGCGAGCTGGAGTCGCGCGGTTTCAAGGTCAAGCTCGCCGGCGGCTGATCGGCCCTCGTCGCTGTTCCGATCAGCGGGAATTTCCCACACGCTGGCTTGTCATAACCGCACGGTCGTCGTGCCGCACGCTTCGATGCCAGACTTTCCCAAGTTCCATCCACCATTTCACCGTTCCACCTCGAGGGGTTCCGATGCTTTTGCCCAGGGTTCCGCGACCTTTGCGTCTCGTCACCATCCTGTCTGCGCTCGTCGTGCTGGCGGGCTGCGCCGGCGGGCCCCAGTTCGACACGCTGGCCGCCCGCGTGGTCTCCGAAAAGCCGATCACGCTGCCCGACTCCGCCACGCTGGAAGTCCAGTTGAAGGACATCTCCACGGGCGACGTGCTGGCCAGCAGCCGCTACGAACGGCTGGACCAACTTCCGATTCCCATCACCCTGCAGTATGCCGCCGAGGCGATCGACCCCGACGATCTCTACCGTCTCAGCGCACAGATTCGCGACGGCGATCGCATCCTCTACCTGAATCCCGAGCCAGTATCGGTCTTCGCCGATGGCGACCCCACCGAACCGGACATTCCGGTAACGACCACCGGCGCCGATACGAGCCGCTGAAGACACGACGCGCCAAAGGTCCGGCTTGCCGAAGACGACATGCCCCGCCACTCTGTAGGGACTCGATTCATCGTCAAATGAGGACAAGATGGAAACATTGACATTACCGGGTACGGATATCGTCACATCGCGCATCGGCCTCGGCACCTGGGCCATGGGTGGCCGCCAGTGGGGCGGCACCGACGACCCCAATGCCATCCGCACCATTCATGCCGCCATCGACCAGGGCGTCAACCTGATCGACACCGCACCGGCCTACGGCTTCGGCCACTCGGAAGAGGTCGTCGGCAAGGCCGTCGCCCAGGCCGGCCAGCGTGACAAGCTGGTGCTGGCGACCAAGGCGGGCCTCGAGTGGTACGACGACGCAAGCGTGGCCCGCAACGCCACGGCGAAGCGGCTGGAGAAGGAGCTCGACGATTCGCTGCGCCGGCTGAACACCGACCACATCGATCTTTACCAGATCCACTGGCCGGACCCGCTGGTCGACATCCAGGAGACCGCCGAAACGATGGCGCGCTTCCATCGTGCCGGCAAGATCCGGGCGATCGGCGTCAGCAACTTCTCCCCCGAGCAGTGCGACACCTTCCGCCAGACGGCGCCGCTGCATACCCTTCAGCCGCCCTACAACCTGTTCGAGCGCGACATCGACAGCGAGATCCTGCCCTACGCCGAGAACAACGACCTGACGTTGTTGACCTACGGCGCGCTGTGCCGCGGCCTG
This sequence comes from Salinicola salarius, assembly GCF_002179555.1. Lineage (GTDB taxonomy): Bacteria > Pseudomonadota > Gammaproteobacteria > Pseudomonadales > Halomonadaceae > Salinicola > Salinicola salarius_A. Next base: position 19,657 of record NZ_NHOU01000020.1, read on the forward strand.
CTTACCGGCAAGATGCACGAAGGCTATACCTTCAACGGTGACGATCTGCGCAACAGCGATCCCAAGTTCCTGTCACCGCGGTTCGCCCAGTATCTGGCCGCCGTCGATGCGCTGGCCGAGCTGGCCCGCACGCGCCATGACAAGAGCGTGCTGGCGCTGGCCGTGCGCTGGATTCTCGATCGCTCTCCCAACATCGTCGCGCTGTGGGGCGCCCGCAAGCCGGAGCAGGTCGAACCGCTGGGCGACATCACCGGCTGGAAGCTGAGCGACGAAGACATGGTCGATATCGATGCGATTCTGACCCGGCACATCAAGGATCCGGTCGGCCCCGAATTCATGGCACCGCCGACGCGCAAGTGACCGTGAAGTGATTCATCGCCAATCTGGAACCCGGCTTCGGCCGGGTTCTGTCGTCTCAGCGTGCCTGGCGTTGCGGCAGTTCCAGCGCGTCGACCAGTGCCGTCAGGGTCGGGCCGATCGTGGCGGTGACCTTGAGATCGAACAGCTCGTCCGCGCGCGTCTTGCCGAGATTGACGCAGGCGATCGGCCTGCCACGCCTGGCGGCCTGGCGGGCGAAGCGAAACCCCGAATAGACCATCAGCGACGAGCCGACCCATCGACATCGCAGACGATGCTCGACCTCGGCTAGAATGGGACTTCTTCCCGCCCACGCCGCAAGGACAACCGCTCATGGCCTGGTTGGAGTACGTGCTGCCGCTGATCTTTCTCGCTCCTTTGGGCGCCGCCGCCCTGGTGGCGATCACCCTGCGCGACGTACAGACCGTCGGCCTTCGCTCGCCGCATGACGGCAAGCCTATCCGCGAGATCGCCCAGGCCCATCGCGATCGTCTCGAGAAAGCGCGAATGGTGTTCTTCCTCGATGCCACGCTGGCGCCGACGCTCACCTTGATGCCGTTGGTCTACGGGATGGGCCGCATGCTGTTCGCCGAAAGGCAGAGCTGGCTGGAGTGGTCGCTGTACGGCGTCGCCAGCACCTTGCTGGCCATACTGTTCTGCTTCCTGATTCTGCGCGACGTGCAGCGCGTGCGCCGCCTGACCCGCAGTCTGGCCTGCGAGCTGGCGGTGGGCCAGGCGCTGGATCATCTGATCCGGCCGCTGGCCAAGCCCTACTTCGTCTTCCACGATTTCCCCGCCGACAGCTACAGTATCGACAACGTGCTGGTGACGCCCCAGGGCGTGTTCGTGATCCAGACCGTGGCCCGCGATTTTCCGCTCGATCTCGAGGGGCATCCCATCAACACCGTCTCGGTGGAGAACGAGCGCCTGCGCTTCCGCGGCTGGAATGAACGCCAGGTGCTGCGCAAGGTGCGACTCTCGACGGTCTGGCTGCGCCAGTGGCTGTCGCGCCACACCAAACTGAGCGTGCCGGTGAGTGGTATCCTCGTGCTGCCGGGCTGGATCATCGATGACGAAACCGAGCACCTCGGCGACAGCCGCGACGTTCGTGTGGTCGACGGTGCCGATCTCGCCACCCAGCTCGGCACCGCCCAGGTCGAAGTCATCGACGACGCCCAGCGCCAGCGTCTGGTGGACACCCTGAACGCCCGCTATCGACACTTCGAGAGCAAGCGCCAGTCAACCGACGGAGCCTGAAAGCCTCCACCTCGAACTTTCCCCAAGGGATTTTCCAGAGAGCGCTTCAAAAAGATTCTAAAAAGACCTTCTCAAAAACTTCCCCATAAGCCAGGAGACGCCATGCCCCGTTCCGATTCCCGCCCCGATTCTCGTCACGATTCCCGCTACGATGTGCTGACCTTCGGTGAAGCCATGGCCCTGTTCGTCGCCGACGACGACGGCCCGCTGGACCAGGTCACGCGATTCCACCGCCGCACGGCCGGTGCCGATACCAACGTGGCGATCGGGCTGTCACGACTGGGCTTCGACGTGCGCTGGCTCAGTCGCGTCGGCGCGGATCACAACGGCACCTTCCTGCAGCGGGCGCTAGAGGCCGAAGGGCTGGACTGCCGCCACGTGCAGCGCGATGACATCCACGCCACCGGCCTGGTCTTCAAGGAGCGCGCCGTCGACGGTGCCGATCCTCACGTCGAGTACGTTCGCCGGGGCAGCGCGGCCAGCTACCTGAATGTCGCCGACAGCGAAGGCGTGGCGCTGGAATCCGCACGTCACCTTCACGCCACCGGAATCCCGCCGGCCATCTCCGAGTCGGCACGAGAGCTGTCGTTCCATCTGTTGCGTCGGGCTCGCGGTGCCGGCCTGTCGATCTCGTTCGATCCCAACCTGCGGCCCAGCCTGTGGCCCAGCGAAAAGGTCATGATCGAGACGCTCAACGCGCTGGCCGCCGAAGCCGACATCGTCATGCCGGGGCTGAGCGAGGGGCGCTTGCTGACCGGCCGCGAAACGGCCTACGACATCGCCGGAGACTATCTCGACCGGGGCGCCAAGGTCGTGGTCATCAAGCTGGGGCCGGAAGGCAGCTACTTCCGCACCGCCGATAGCGAAGGCACCGTGGAGGGCTCGCCGGTCAAGCAGGTCATCGACACCGTCGGCGCCGGCGACGGCTTCGCGGTGGGCATCGTCAGCGCCTATCTGGATGGGCTTGACTGGCGAGCCGCGCTGCATCGCGGCAACCTGATCGGCGCCCGCCAGGTGCAGGTCATCGGCGACATGGAAGGCCTGCCCAGCCGGGAACAGCTGATCGCCATGGAGCGCAGCGGCAACGCCATCTAACCCGGTACGGGATCGTCGCCGCGAACCTGCCGGCTCGTAACGTGCGGCTTCGCGTTCAGCCGATCGCGGAGCCCCGCCAGCACCGCGGGCTTGAGCGCCCCCAGCGCTTCGCCGGAGAGCCCGCTGAGGACGATGAGCCGCGTCTGGCGGCGCTGCCGATAGTCCTCTCGCCCTTGAGAATAGCCCGGCCGCCCTTGGGAATAACCCAGCCACAGCGGCAGCTCGACGGCGCGCATCGTCGACGGTTGCACGCGCAGCGACCAGCGGCGTGGCCGGGCCAGCCGCTCCCAGAGCCACCAGCGCTCGAACTGCGAAATCGTCGGTCGCTGGCCGCCGCCGAGCGCAACGGCGCCATCACCCTCTGCCGGTTTCAGATCCAGCTCCCCCGCCACCAACAACGCCCGAGGCAGGTTCTCGGCGGCCAGGAGCCAGGCCAGCGGCGTTGCCGCCTCGCGGCCGATCGCCACGGCCCACAGCGACAGCCACGCCGGTTCGAACCGCTCGGCGCCAAACCGGCGCAGCCTGGGTTCGGCGTCGGTAGCGTTCACGCGCCGCGGCAGCCGCGCCAGTGGCTCCGGCGGCACGGCCTTCAGCTCATCCATTGGCCCAGCCCTGCAATAGCCCCAGCACGATCAGCGAGACGAAGAACCACACCACCAAGCCGATGCAGCGACGCCGCGTCAGGCGGGCATCACGGCCGATCTCGGCGGCACCGTCATGGCGGCCCTTGAGCATCGCCTGCATGTCCGGCGCGGTTTCGTCGATCACCACATCCGACAGCTGAGCCGCCGACGGTGCCGGTGCCGTCAGGCTCACCAGGTAGCCGACGACCACCGACACGATCAGCCCGACGAAGTTCTGGTAGAGCCAGGAGATGTCCGTCTGCGAGACGGCCCACACCGCCGCCATGCCGAGGACGATACCGGCGACCGCCCCGCGCCCATTGCTGCGATGGCTGAGCACGGCCAGCAGGAAAGTGCCCAGCAGCGCCCCGTAGAACCAGGAACCGATGCGGTTGACGGCCTCGATGACCGGCCCGAGGTTGCCGGCGAAGAACGCAAACATCGTGGCATAGAGCCCCCAGAAGATGGTGGCCCAGCGCGACGCCTTCAGATAGTGCTTCTCGTCGGCATCGGGCTTGACGTAGCGGGCATAGAAATCGCGAACCGTCACCGCGGAGAGCGAATTGAGCGCAGAGTCCAGGCTAGACATTGCCGCGGCGAAGACACCGGCAATCACCAGCCCGGTAATCCCGACGGGGAAAGCGTTGACCACGTAGCGCGGGAACAGCTCGTTCAGGTTGTCCGGTGCGGTCAGGCCATGCTGCTGGTAGTAGGCCGCCAGCATCACGCCGATGAACAGAAACAGCAGCATCTGCGGCACCAGCAGATAGCCGCCGATCAGCAGCGAACGCTGCCCTTCGGCGATCGACGGGCTGGTCAGCACTCGCTGGATCTGACTCTGGTCGGTACCGAAATAAGCGATATGCATCACCACGCCGCCGATCAACCCGGCCCACAGCGAGTAGGTCACGGTGGGGTCGAGCGACAGATCGATGGTGTCGAACATGCCGTTGGCGGCGCCGTAGGCGAACACGTCGCTCCAGCCGCCGGGCAGGCTCGAAACCATCAGCACCATGCTCAGGATCGCCCCCAGCCACAGCACGAACATCTGGATCACGTCGGTCCAGATCACCGCGCTGATCCCGCCGAGCACGGTGTAGCTCACGGCGATCACCGCCATCAGCACGATGGTCAGATTGACATCCCAGCCGGTGACGACCGACAGCACCAGCGCCGGCGCGTACAGCACGACGCCGGTGGCGAGACCGCGGGCGATCAGGAACAGCAGCGCGGCCAGCGACCGAGTCAACGCCCCGAAGCGGCGTTCGAGCAGCTCGTAAATGCTGTAGATCCCGGCACGGTGAAAGATCGGCACCAGAATCACGATCAGCACCGCCATCGCCAGCGGTACGTTGATGAACGTCGCCAGACGCTCCAGCCCGCCTTCGAATCCCCAGCCGGGGGCCCCGATGAACGTGATGGCACTCGCCTGCGTCGCCATCACCGACAGCCCGATCGCCCAGCCGGGAATCTTGCGACCGCCGAGGAAGTAGTCCTGCGTGCTCTCCTGATCCTTGCCGAAGCGGGCGCCCACCCAGGCAATCCCCACCACGTAGACGATCAGAACGACGGTATCCCACCAGGTAAAGGCTCCCACATCCGTGTCCTCGCTTTTTTGTTATCGACAAAATTGAGCGTAGCACGTCGTTTCCGCGATGACCGGCCCCGCTCGCCAGGAGGCGGAAACGAAAAGCCCCGGCCAAGTGGCCGGGGCAAGGGTGAGTCGCACGAGAGCGGATCAGCCTGGCGGCTGCTCGGGGCTGTCGGGCATGTTGATGCTGCCCGGCTCCATCCGGTTGAGATGCAGGAACTGCAGATGGCGCTCGTACTGGTCGAGAATGTCATCGATGACCTGCTCGCGGGTATACCCCATCAGGTCGTAGCCCTGACTCCCTTCCAGCAGATACACCTCCAGACGATAGTAGCGGCTGCTGCTCCGCGGCGTCCGCATGGCGAAGGATGGCGTGGAGAACGGATGCGTCCAGATCTGGTAGGCAAAGTTCTGCTCGTTACCGAGATCGACGTAGAGCGACAGATAGTCGTCGTCGTTCTGGGTGCCATCGCTGATGTCGACCTGAACGCCCTGCTTCAACAGCTCTTCACGCACCGCTTCCATCGCCGGGCGCCCGGTCTCTTCCAGGAACTGCTGCGCCTGCTGGCGATTGGGGAAGGACATGGCGCGCTTGAGTCGCATCTTCCAATCATAATGGCGATCACGGCCACCGGAGGACATGCGCCCCGACAGCGAGCCGGACAGGCTCAGGCGATGGCTGTCTTCCTTGAACGCCTCGACCTTCAGTGCCTTGTAGAGCCCCGCGATCATGAAGAACAGCACGATCGAGAAGGGCAACCCGGTGATCACCACCGCGCTCTGCAGCGTCGACAGGCCACCGGCGAGCAGCAGCGACAGGGTCAGAACCCCGATCACGGCCGACCACAGGATACGCATCCAGATGGGCGCATCGCTGTTGACGTCCTTGAGCTTGGAGGTGAAGTTCGACAGAACCAGGGCCCCCGAGTCACCGGAGGTGATGAAGAACACGATCGCCAGGATACTCACGGCAACGGTCGTGATGACCGGGAACGGATACTCCTGCAGGAATAGATAGATCCCCGCCGGCGGCGTCTCCATGACCTGTTGGCCGAAGTCCGTCGCCCCGTTCATCGCCATGTCGAGGGCGCTGTTACCCAGGATCGACATCCAGATCATCATGAACGCGATCGGCAGCGTCAGGGTGCCGGCCACGAAGGTCCGAATCGTGCGGCCACGAGAAATGCGCGCCAGGAACAGGCCGACGAACGGGCCCCAGGCGATCCACCAGGCCCAGAAGAACAGGGTCCAGCCGTTCAGCCACTCCGTCGGGCGATCGAAGGCATAGGTGTTGAACGACATCGAGATGAAGTTGGACAGATAGTCACCGACGTTCATCACCAGCGCGTTGAGCAGAAAGACCGTCTTGCCGGCAAACAGCACGAACAGCAATAGCGCGATGGCCAGCAGGACATTGAACTCGGAAAGCCGACGGATCCCTTTCTCGACGCCAGTCACCGCCGAAATGGTGGCGAACAGTACGATCAGCAGCACCAGAATGGTCTGCGTCCAGGCGCTCTCCGCGATGCCGAACATGAAATTCAGCCCGTAGTTGAGCTGGATCACACCGATCCCGAGACTGGCCGCGATGCCGAATACCGTCCCCAGCACGGCGGCGATATCCACCACGTGGCCGATGGGGCCGTAGATCTTCTTGCCGAAGATGGGATAGAGGGCGCTACTGATGGTCAGCGGCAGGTTGTGACGATAGCTGAAGAAAGCCAGCGACATCCCCACCAGGGTATAGATGCCCCACCCTGAAAGCCCCCAGTGCAGGAAGGTCAGCTGCATCGCGTGGCGCGCTGCCGCGACCTGGTCATCGGGGGCATTGGGCGCGTTGTAGAACTGGGTCAGCGGCTCCGCCAGGGCGAAGAAGATGACCCCGATCCCGATACCGGCAGAGAACAGCATTGCCGACCAGGAGAAGATGTTGAAATCGGGTCGCGAGTGCTCGGGCCCGAGACGAATCCTGCCGAAGCGGGACACCCCGACGAACAGCACGAACACCAGATAGATGACGACTGTCAGAAAGTAATACCAGCCGAAGGTGTTGGAGATCCAACCCAGCAGCGCATTGATGATGCCGTTTGCTTGTTCGGTAGCGATCATCGCCCACAGCGAGAAGACGACGATACCAATGACCGACCCATAGAAGACGACTGGATTCAGTCTGTCCTCGGTCGTGGAATTATTATCGGGGCTTGTGCTCATGCGGCTCCCATCATGTTCAGATAGTTTGCGTTGACGAGAGATCAGGGCGCCCCGGAAGCCCATACCGGCCTGCGGGGGTCGCTGAGCGATAATGGCCCTTCACTCGTTTCCGTTTTACCGCCGCGAGGTCTTGCGACCTCGGATCGAGTCAAATCGAATTCGGTCGTTGAATCCATCGCTGTCTTCAACGAAAGCCTTGACCCGACCCATTCTCCCCGGCCTCTTGCCTTGCCACGCAGGACACTTGGCCAGGGAGTCGCTATCACTGCTTGCCGGTGCTCCTGCGAACGCCCGGTATCGGGCCGAGCCAATGCTTGAACTATGATTCATCGCTGCACAAATGCGAGCGCTATTTCTACCGCTCGAATTCACAGCCCTCCGCTTCAAGGCGCTTCATGTCAAAGCGCTTCACATGAAGCTCTCGAAGACTCGGCAGGTTGGTACGCAGTTTCGACGCACGCTGGCGCCGACGCCATTCGGTATCGACGACGCTACCGATGACGTAATTTTTTATTGATTGATCGTTCAATTAAAATACGGCGTTATGGATCAACTTTCAACAGCCGCACCGTCAGACTCTCATGCACCCGCAAGGGTCAGAGCATCGAAAGCGACGACGCCGGATACGGATCCGACGTCGCCGCGGGAAGAAAAAGGGAAGGGAAAAGGAGTCGAAAGAGAGATGAAAAGAGAGCGAGGACTTACTCCGCCTTGAGGCGTCCGCCCATTTCCTGAGCGAGCTCGACGGCATAGTGGTCGGTCATGCCACCGATGAAGTCGAGCATCCGGCGGTAACTGTCATACAGGGGCCAGTTCGGCTTCGGCGTATTTTCGCCGATCAGCGCCAGCACACGCTGATGCTTGAAGGACGATTGGCCAGTGTGATGCAGCTCGTGGGCTGCCCCGATGAATGCCTCGAGCAGGATGCCGAGCGTGGTGTAGGCGCCGATCTCGAGCTTGGCCTTGCGCTCGTTCTGGAAGATGCGCTCGCGGGCCAATTGCTTGGCCGAGGAGACGCCCCAGGTCAGGTCCGGGTGGCACAGCTCGAGCAGATCATCGTTCAGCGTGCCATTGAGCAGCGCCCTTTCGTGCTGGACGAAGACATCACCGACTTCATTGACCGCCCGCTCCATCGCCGCGCCGCGAAGCGCCGCGATCCGTCGACGCTGGGATACACCATCGACGGCCATCTGCTCGTAGCCGGCCGGCGGCTCGCCGGCGATCTGCAGCAGTACCTGCGCGACTTCCTCATAGCGCAGGATGCCCATCTCCAGACCATCCTCCAGATCGAGCAGCGCATAGCAGATATCGTCCGCGGCCTCGACCAGGTAGGCCAGCGGATGCCGGCACCACTTCGACTCGCCGACCGCCTTCAGCCCCAGACGCTCGGCCACCTCGACCAGTAGCTGCTTCTCGGACTGGTAGCAACCGAACTTGCCCATCTGGCCACCGTGCTCGACCGTCCACGGATACTTGAGCAGGGTGCCCAGCGTCGCGGCGGAGAGCCGCATGCCGCCCCGAAACTGGTTGTACTCGATCTGGGTCACGACCCGGAACCCCTGGGCGTTACCCTCGTAGGTCAGCAGATCGCGGCGCTGCGCGTCGTCGAGCCCTTCCAGCAGGCCACTGCCCTGCAGCTCGGCCCACTTGAACCAGTCTCGTATCGCGTACTCGCCGGCGTGGCCGAACGGCGGATTGCCAATGTCGTGCCCCAGGCAGGCCGCCTGGACGATCACGCCGAGATCGGCAGGCGTCACCCAGCCCGGCAGGCTGTCGCGCAGCTGCTCGCCGACGATCATCCCCAGGCTGCGGCCGACGCAGCCCACCTCGATCGAATGCGTCAACCGGGTGTGGATATGATCGTTGTCGGTCAGCGGGTGGACCTGGGTCTTGCGCCCGAGCCGGCGGAAGGAGCCGGAGAAGACGATGCGATCGTAGTCCTTGTGGAAAGGGCTGCGACCGATTTCACCACGCGAGGTCCGGGCATCGTGCAGACGGACGGGATCGAGCAGGCGCTCCCATTGCATGGTGGTCATCGCGGTCTCCGTTAACAGTAAAGGCAGCTTCGGGCTTCGGGCTTCGGGCTTCGGGCTTCGGGCTTNGCTTCGGGCTTCGGGCTTCGGGCTTCGGGCTTCGGGCTTCGGGCTTCGGGCTTCGGGCTTCGACCGACTAGGATGCCGCCCGGGTCGCGGAAAGAAAAGCACCCACGCCCGGCTTGCGGCCCATCATCCCTGCTCTTGGCTCTTGGCTCTTGGCTCTTGGCTCGCAGCTCGTCGCTATTCTTTCACGTCCATGTACTCGCGCGCCCAGATCCGATACTCGTCGAGCGTCGAATAACGCGTCGACAGCTGCGAGGCATCCAGATCGTTGGTGGCGATGTTGCGCTGCTCGCGCAGGCAGTCGTAGGTCGCCTTGATCGCCGCGAAGTAGGCCGCGTGGCCGTTGACGACGATGCGCACGCCGAGCTTGGCCAAACGTGCACGATCGCGCAGCGCCGGGTTGTCGTAGGTGACCAGCATCAAGGGCACCGTCAGCGGGGCGGCAAGCGTTTCCAGATGCTCGAAATCCCGCACGCCGACCAGGCAGATGGCATCGACACCGGCGGCCTGGTAGGCACGAATGCGCGCGATGGCGGCATCGTCGTCGAGCTGGCCGGCATGGGTGCGCGCGATGATCGACATGGCAGGATCGATACGCGCCTCGAGTGCCGCACGCATCTTGCCGACCCCCTCTTCGACCGGAATCAGATCGGTCGACTTGTGGCCGTACTGCGCCGGCAGCAGGGTGTCTTCGATGGTCAACGCCGCCACGCCGGCACGCTCGAGTTCGGTGATCGTGCGCATCACGTTGAGCGCGTTGCCATAGCCATGATCGGCGTCGGCGATCACCGGCAGGCGGGCCACGCGGCCGATGCGGGTCGCCTGCTCGACGAACTCGCTCAGCGTGATCAAGGCGAAGTCCGGTGCCGCCAGTACCTGCAGCGAGGCGACCGAGCCCCCGAGAATGCCGACTTCGAAATCGAGATCGGCGGCGATACGAGCCGACATCGGATCGAAGACCGACGCCGTGTAGTAGCACGCGTCGCTGGCCAGCAGCTTGCGGAACGCGTTACGTAAATCGTGTTGCGAGGGGGTTGTCACGAAACACTCCTGTCTCTATCACCCTTGCGGGCTTTGCTTCCCAGAGGACCTGTCTTTCATCCTGGAAACATGGTTTTCATGAAGGCGCTGCTTTCGCCCTTGGCACAACTCGGGCGCCCGCCGATAGCCGATGAAACCGCGATGAAGGCATCGGCGCGGACCGACAATCCTACCACTAAAGTTTGAGAAACGACGCTGGTACCGGGGCGCCGCCTGACGATCGATGAATGCCATGCATGATGATCGTGAGCGCGCTTCATTGGCCGAAATCCCCTCCAACCCGCATCATTAGCGGCCTCAGTATCGTTATTTGATCCACGTGCCACCATCGGGTCGGCGCCTCTCGAAAGGAAACCTCATGTCGCAAACGCATCCCCCATTCCGAGCCGATATCGTCGGCAGCTTTCTGCGCCCAGCCGCACTGAAGGAAGCCCGCGTCCAATTTCAGCGCGGCGCCATCGATGCCTCGGTACTTGAAAGGATCGAGGATGAGGAAATTCGTCGCGTGGTCGAACAGCAGGAAGCCGCCGGTCTTCAGGTGGTGACCGACGGCGAATTCCGCCGTGCCTGGTGGCACTTCGATTTCCTCGAAGAGCTCGATGGCGTCACGGGATACCAGGGCGAGCAGGGCATCCAGTTCCAGGGCGTGCAGACGAGTGCCAAGCAGATCCGCGTCGACGGCAAGGTCGGCTTCAACCCCGAACATCCGATGCTGGATCATTTCCGCTATCTGGCCGGCGTCGCCAACGTCATGCCCAAGATGACGATCCCCAGCCCCAGCGTGCTGCACTTCCGTGGCGGTCGCAAAAAGATCGATAGCGGCGTCTATCCCAGCCTGGATGCCTTCTTCGCCGATACCGCCGACGCCTATCGCGATGCCATCCGCGCATTCTACGAGGCCGGCTGCCGCTATTTGCAGCTGGACGACACCGTCTGGGCTTACCTCTGCTCCGAGAAGGAGCTGCAGGCCGCGCGGGATCGCGGCGACGACCCGGACCAGCTGCAGGCGATCTACGCCGAGATGATCAATCACGCCCTGGCCGACAAGCCGGACGACCTCTATGTTTCGCTCCATGTCTGCCGCGGCAACTTCCGCTCGACCTGGATCAGCGAAGGCGGCTACGAGCCGGTGGCGGAGACACTGTTCGGCAAGGTCGGCGTGGATGCCTGGTTCCTCGAGTACGACAGCGACCGTGCCGGCAGCTTCGATCCGCTGCGCTTCATTCCGGAAGGGCACCAGCAGGCGGTGCTCGGCCTGATCACCACCAAGGTGGGCGAACTCGAGGATCCGCAGGCCGTCCGGGCGCGTCTCGACGAGGCCACGCAGTTCGTCGACAAGCAGCAGCTCTGCCTGAGCCCGCAATGCGGCTTCGCCTCCACCGAAGAAGGCAACAACCTTGCCGAGCAGGCGCAGTGGGACAAGATCCGGCTGACGCTGGAGATCGCCAACGCCTACTGGGGCCAGGGCTGAACGCCCGGAAGATCGGCCCTGCCGGGGAGATGCAACGTCTCCCCGGCAGGGCCGCCGGCTAGCGGGGCTCGCTTTCGTCGTGGCGAATGAGCGACCCCAGCAGACGGCTGAGAAAGCCTTTCCGCTCGGGATCGGGCTCCTGCTCGATCAGCGCTCTGGGATCGATGCTCTCCCGGTCGATATGCACGAACGCCGCCTGAAAGGCCGGTAACGTCAACCTGCCTTCGCTCAGCTGCGCCGTGAATCCGGCCTGATAGATGATCTCGCCGGCCCCGGCCGGCAGACTGGTGGAACGCGATTCCTCGGTAAGGTTGAAGACCACCAGGATCGCCTGATCGTGAGAGACCCGCAGCCAGCCCAGCAGTTCGTCGTCGAAGTCGCTCAGGATCAGCGTCCCGTCGACCATCGCCGATTGAGACTTGCGCCAGCGCAGGAACTGCCGCGTCACGTTCAGGGTGCTTTCCGCATCGGCATGCTGCTTCTCGACCGACAGCTGACGATGATGCCCGTCCACCGGCAACCACGGCTCCACCGACGTGAAGCCGCCGTGCTCGCCGCTCGCCCATGGCATCGGCGTGCGACAGCCGTCGCGCCCCTTGTACTCCGGCCATAGCGCCAGCCCATACGGGTCGACCAGCCGCTCATAGGGCACGTCCGCCTCCGGCAATCCCAGTTCCTCGCCCTGATAGAGACAGATGCTGCCATAGAGCGAGCAGAGCATGACCGTGGCGACCTTGGCCACCAGCGGCCCGTGCTGTTCCAGGTTCTCGTGCTCGGTCCAGCGGGACACGACGCGCATGACGTCATGGTTGGAGAGCGCCCAGCAGGGCCAGGCGTCGCCCGCGTAATACTGGAAATGCTCGATGATGTCGCGCAGCCGCTGGGCGCTGAACTCGGCATCGAACAGGTCGAAGGTGTAGGCCATGTGCAGGCGATCATCGCCGATGGTGTACTCGACCATGCGCTCCAGCGGCCTGTCGTCGGAGATCTCTCCTACCGTCATGGTGCCGGGATACTCGTCCATCAGCGCGCGCAGTTCGTTCAGAAACCCGATGTTCTCCGGTTGGCTGATGTCGAACTGATGCCGCTGCATCGAATAGGGGTTCGATGCCGGCACGCTGGGGGTCTTCAGCTCGCCGCTGCCCAGCGCCGGGTTGTCCTGCAGCCCCAGGCTGTGGAAGTAGAAGTTCGAGGTATCCAGGCGGAAGCCATCGACGCCGAGATCGAGCCAGAAACGGGCGTTATCGAGCTGTTCCTTGCGCACCGCCGGGTTGTGGAAGTTGAGATCCGGCTGGCAGGACAGGAAGTTGTGCAGGTAGTACTGGCGCCGCCGGCTGTCGAAGGTCCAGGCGCTGCCGCTGAAGAACGACAGCCAGTTGTTCGGCGCCGTGCCGTCGGGCTTGGGGTCGGCCCAGACGTACCAGTCGGCGCGCTGGTTATCGCGGGAGCTTCGGCTCTGCAGGAACCAGTGGTGCTGATCGGAGGTATGGCTCAGCACCAGGTCGATGATCACTTTCAGCCCCAGCCCGTGGGCGCGCTCGAGCAGCATCTGGAAATCGTGAAACGAGCCGAACATCGGGTCGACGCCGCGATAATCGGTCACGTCGTAGCCGAAATCCTTCATCGGCGAGGGAAAGAACGGTGAAATCCAGATCGCATCGACGCCCAGTTCGGCCACGTAGTCCAGCTTGGCGGTGATCCCGGGAAGATCGCCGATGCCGTCGCCGCGCGCATCCATGAAACTTCGGGGATAGATCTGGTAGATGACGCTGCCACGCCACCATTGGGTCGAGTCGAACATGGAACTCCCCACGTTGGTGAATATTGATCATGGCCTTCAACCTGCCAGGACGATGCCCGGCGATCCACCGGACGTCGCCCGAACGCGTTCGGAGACTCGACCCGCGAGCCTGCGGCTCCGCCGGCTGACAGGCCGACGAACGGTAGCCACGGCAATGATGACGGAGCGCTCCCGGCGCTATTCGTCGGCCAGTGCCGGCAACAGCACCTTGACCTTGCGCGTCAGCGTATTGCGCCCCCAGCCCAGCAGTTCGGCAGCCTCGCCCTTGCGTCCGCCGGTATGCTTCAGGGCGGTCTCGATCAGGATCCGCTCGAAATCCGGCACCGCCTCTTCGAGCAGGTGCGTGTGACCCGAGGCCAATGCCCGATCGGCCCATTCCCGGAACGCGTTGCGCCAATCGCCGCTCGGCGTCTCGCTCCCTTCGAGTTCGCGCAGCTCCGGCGGCAGGTCGTCGACCAGCACTTCACGGCCGGAAGCCATCACGGTAAGCCAGCGACAGGTGTTTTCCAGCTGTCGAACGTTGCCGGGCCAGGGTAGGCGTGTCAAATGCGTCTCGGCCTCCTTGGTCAGCACCTTGGACTCGGCCGAGAGCTCCTTGGCAGCCTCGGCGAGAAAGTGCTGGGCCAGGCGCGGAATATCCTCGCGGCGCTCTGACAGTCGGGGCAGATGGACGCGAATCACGTTGAGCCGGTGGAACAGATCCTCGCGGAAGCGCCCATCCGTCACCAGTTTTTCCAGGTTCTGGTGCGTCGCGGCGATGATCCGCACATCCACCTTGACCGGCACGTGCCCCCCGACCCGGTAGAACTCGCCGTCCGCCAGCACGCGCAGCAGGCGCGTCTGGGTATCGGCGGGCATGTCGCCGATCTCGTCCAGAAACAGCGTGCCGCCATCGGCCTGCTCGAAACGCCCGCGACGCTGGGCGGCAGCACCGGTGAACGCCCCCTTTTCGTGGCCGAAAAGCTCGGATTCCATCAGATCCTTGGGGATCGCGGCCATGTTGAGCGCGATGAACGGGTGTCCGCTGCGCGGGCTGTGCTGGTGCAGCGCCTGGGCGACGCGCTCCTTGCCGGTGCCCGATTCGCCGTTGATCAGTACCGTGATGTGCGACTGCGACAGCCGGCCGATCGCCCGGAATACCTCCTGCATCGCTGGTGCTTCACCGATGATTTCGGCGGATAAGCCCTCCGGCATCGCCGCGGGAGAACGCCGCTCGCGGGCGTGCGCCACCCCGCGCCGAACCAGCGCCAGCGCGTCGTCGACATCGAACGGCTTGGGCAGATACTCGAACGCGCCACCCTGATAGGACGCCACGGCGCTGTCCAGGTCGGAGTGCGCCGTCATCACGATCACGGGAAGGTCAGGATGCATCTGGCGGACCTTCGCCATCAGATCGAGCCCGTCGAGCCCCGGCATGCGGATGTCGGTCAGCAGCACGTCCGGCGGGTTGCGTTCGATCGACTCGAGCGCGGCATCGGCCCGCTCGAAGGATTGCACTTCCAGATCCGGCTGTGCCAGTGCCCTTTCCAGAACCCAGCGAATCGCACGATCGTCGTCGACGATCGCGATACGGGCGACTTCAGTCATGGCAGTTCTCCAGCAGAACGGTGAATCGCGCTCTCAGCGACTTCGGTACTCTCGATAACTTCGGTACTCGCGACAACTTCGGTACTCGCGACGACAGGGATCAACGGCCCGCGCGCACGACCCGGTCGAGGCGCTCGCGTACGAAGCAGGGATGCGGTCGGTCTCACTGCTGCGCCTCGAACGGGATCAGCAGTCGAAACTCCGTGGCGCCCGGTTGGGATTCGCATTCGATCAGCCCCTGATGCTGATGCAGGATCGACTGCGCGATCGACAGCCCCAGGCCGCTACCCTCGGCACGACCGGAGACCATGGGGAAGAACAGCGTCTCCCGGATGTGCTCAGGAATGCCGGGGCCGTTGTCGACGATCGCGACTTCACACACCAGCCGGTGGCGCTCGGCGCCCAGGGTGAACTGACGGCGAACCCGGGTACGCAGCAGCAGGCGCGGCTCGGGCGTTCCGAACTCTTCCATGGCTTGAACCGCATTACGCGCAATGTTGAGGACGGCCTGAATCAACTGCGGCTCGTCGCCGACCAGATCCGGCATGCTGGGGTCGTAATCGCGCTCGAAGCTCAGTTGATGATGCTCCGCCTCGAGCAGCGCCCGCACTCGTTCCAGCACCTTGTGCACATTGAGCGGCTCGTGGTGCACCAGCGTATTGGGGCCCAGCATGCGATCGACCAGATCCCGCAGGCGATCCGCCTCCTCGACGATGATTCGGGTGAATTCGGTCAACTGCGGATCAGGCAGATCCCGCTCCAGCAACTGCGCGGCGCCGCGGATGCCACCCAGCGGATTCTTGACCTCGTGGGCGAGGCCGCGCATCAGCACTTTGACCGTCTCCTGGCGCGCGATCAGCGCCTCCTCTCGGGAAATTCTCAGCAGTCGATCCCGCGGCTCGATCTCGAGAAGCAGTTCGCGGCTGGTGATCGGCGTCGCGGTGAAATCCACCGTGATCACCTCCCCGGCGGTCAGCACCATTGCCGCTTCCCGCTGCGTATAAGGATGAAACTCCTGCATCGCCTTGAGCAGCACCTGTCGGATGCTGCCGTCCTCGCCGTTCAAGCACTCCAGCCAATGACCGACCACCCGGGGCCGGCTCGCGGCCAGTAGCGCCTCGGCGGCAGGGTTGAGCCAGCGCACGTGCAGATGCTCGTCGAGTAGCAGGACGGCGGTCGTCAAGTGCTCCAGCAAACGTTGATACATGCGTCGTTCCATCGTGGTGATCCGGTATGTGCTTATACAGTGCAAAAACCGCGCCACTCCCCGATTTCGCTCAGGACCGGGAAACGCTCAATAGCAACCAAGTCTTCATTCACCAAAATGGTGCAATTCTCAAATCGCTGCCTATCGATTATTCGAATTCGGGTTATTGGGATTGGCGGGCAGGTTGACGCTGGCCCGCTGGACGTAGAGCGTCACCGCTGGCGTCGACAGCCGCACCTGGCCCTGGGCGTCCAGCAGTTCGGCCTGGATCTGGTGCTCGCCGCGCTCGAGCTGGCTCAGCGCAAACACGCTGGTATGCATCGGCGATTGGCTCACCGCACCATCGACCCGTAGCTGAACCCGGTCGCCCGGCTGCAGTTCGGGCTCGATCGCCAATTGCACCTGAACATTGCCGCCCTGCCCGGTCGGCAGGGTCTCGCCATTGCTCGGGCTGGTGATCGCAAAGCGGTCATAGTCGACCGCCGAAGGCGATGTCGTCGTCGACTGGGCCGGGCGCGAGCGGCTTTCGACCTCTGCGGGATCAACCACCGTAATGGGCTTGAGATCGATCCGGCTGCCCTGCCCGGGCTCGTCGCTGTAGACCACGTTGCCGTTGGCATCGACATGCCGATAGACCGGGGCCGCCAGTGCCGGCAACGCCACAAGCAGCGCCGCCACACCGCCGACCATCCACCTAACCCGTCGTGCTTGCATCGTTATCCTCTCCTTGTTGCCACCGATCATGACACCGCTTTATCGGCCGACACCGACCAGGGCCTGAATGTGTCCGGCTCGCCTTGCCCCCGGTGCCGCCAGAGCCCGGGCCGACGAACTCCTCGTACAGATCTTTCGGCAAGAGACCAAGAGCCGGCAAAAGCAGGACGCTCCACGAACGAAAAAGCCCCACCGAGGTGGGGCTTTTCGTCAGGCCAAGGTGCGAACCTTAGACACTGTAGTAGAGGTCGAACTCGACCGGATGCGTCGCCAGACGCAGACGCTCGACGTCTTCGCTCTTCAGCTCGATGTAGGCATCGATCATGTCGTCGGTGAACACGTTACCTTCGGTCAGGAAGGCGCGATCGGCGTCGAGTGCTTCCAGCGCCTGATCGAGGCTGGTGGCCACGGTCGGGACCTTCT
Organism: Salinicola salarius; assembly: GCF_002179555.1. Classification (GTDB taxonomy): domain Bacteria; phylum Pseudomonadota; class Gammaproteobacteria; order Pseudomonadales; family Halomonadaceae; genus Salinicola; species Salinicola salarius_A. The sequence goes on from NZ_NHOU01000020.1 coordinate 37,134, forward strand.
TGCCTTCTTCCGGCGGCAGATCGTACAAGTTCTTGTCCATGGCATCGCCAGGGTGAATCTTGTTCTTGATGCCGTCGATACCGGCCATCAGCATCGCTGCGAACGCCAGGTAGGGGTTGGCAGTCGGGTCGGGGAAGCGGGTCTCGACGCGCTTGCCCTTCGGGTTGGAAGTGTACGGAATACGAATGGACGCAGAGCGGTTACGCGCACTGTAGGCAAGCATGACCGGCGCTTCGAAGCCCGGCACCAGACGCTTGTAGGAGTTCGTCGAAGCGTTGGTGAAGGCGTTCAGAGCACGCGCGTGCTTGATGATACCGCCAATGTAGTACAGCGCCATTTCGGACAGACCGGCGTACTCTTCGCCCGCGAACTGGTTGGTACCGTCCTTCCAGAAAGACTGGTGAACGTGCATCCCGGAACCGTTGTCACCGACCAGCGGCTTGGGCATGAAGGTTGCCGTCTTGCCGTAGGCATGTGCCACGTTGTGGATGACGTACTTCATCTCCTGAACTTCGTCGGCCTTCTTCACCAGGGTGTTGAACTTGACGCCGATTTCGTTCTGACCGGCGTTGGCCACTTCGTGGTGATGCACTTCGACGCTCTGACCGATCGCCTGCAGCGTGTTACACATCGCGCTGCGGATGTCATGGAAGCTGTCGACCGGCGGCACGGGGAAATAACCACCCTTGACGCGCGGACGGTGGGCCAGGTTGCCACCTTCGACCTGACGATCGGTGGACCAGGCACCCTCTTCGGAAGAGATCTTGTACATGGAGCCTTCGATATCGGTCTTCCAATGCACTTCGTCGAAGATGAAGAACTCGGGCTCCGGACCGAAGAAAGCGGTGTCGCCCAGGCCGGTGCTGTTCAGATAGGCTTCGGCACGCTTGGCGATGGAGCGCGGATCGCGCTCGTAGCCCTGCATGGTGGCCGGCTCGATGATGTCGCAGCGCAGGATCAGCGTGGAGTCTTCGGTGAACGGATCGAGGAAGGCAGTCCCGTCTTCCGGACGCAGAATCATGTCGGACTCGTTGATGCCCTTCCAGCCTTCGATGGAGGAGCCGTCGAACATCTGACCATCTTCAAAGAATTCCGCATCGACAGCACTGGCAGGAATCGTGACGTGCTGCTCCTTGCCCTTGGTATCGGTAAAGCGCAGATCCACCCACTTGACGTCGTGTTCTTCGATAAGGGCGAGGGTTTTCTCAGACATGTTGTCCTCCACTGTGAGCCATGGCTCGATTCGTTGGCGAATATCCAACACCGTTTTTTGGCATGTGTGTTTTGTAGCACGAAGTTAGCGCTCTTGCCCACGCGCACACCGTTTTTACATAGCCATGCAGAGAATGTGCCAAAATGAAGCAGAACAGTGAGCGACTGATATAACCGCATGACGATAAAGATAATTTCTATCTTCATCCCCATGCCACACAGCCACGATGTGCACGCAAAACGTTCATCCCGCAAAGTGACGAATCGCCAAAAGCACCATATTGGTGCAACAACATAGCCACTTGCACCAAAATAAAGCTTCTAGCCATCGCCGGAAACTTTGCCGAAATCCGATAGGCGACGGATACTGTGAGTCAGCGCCGTGATTAACGGCGATCAATGACTCAGTAATGGAATTACCCATGCCCAGGCTGGATCGCACACAGGATGTAGTACAGCGCCTACGCGGTCATTGGCGTCTCAATCTCAGCGAGCCGCTATGGGGCCGAAGCGCTATTCTGGCACTGCGCCGGGTACTGGATGATGGAGCCGAGGCACGCCTGCCCCACCGCGCCGACTGGTGTCTGGGGCCGGACAGTTTCCAGCAGTTGCTGGAAAGCCTCAGCGATAGCGCGCAGATCGTCGGTCTGGAAAGCGTGCTGCAGCTTCATCACGATCAGTTGCCCCGCATCGCACTCACGTTCGATGGTGGCTGGCGCGACACGCTCAAGCAGGTTTCACCCATGCTGGAGCGCATGGCACTGCCGGCCAACGTCTTTCTCCCCTGCCCTGTCACCCAGCGAGCCTGGAGCTCCTGGCATGAAGCGTTCGGCGAAGCGCTATGGCATGAAGACACGGCCGAGCTTGCCGCCCGGCGGCTGGTCGAAGCCGGCCTGCCACCGCCGCCGGCTTTCGCCGGTAGCCGGGACGAGCGCTACAGCCAGGCGATCAAGACCTACGTGGACGAGCTAGACCAGTCGCACAAGCCGGCAACGCTGTATGCCGTTGCTGCAACGCTGGGCGCCGAAGCGATTTTCTGCGACGAGGCGCTGGATGCATTCAGCATCCGCCGGCTCGAACAAGGTGGGCTTTTCCGTTTCGGCAGCCTGATGCCGCCACGATTCCTGATCCGGGACGCCCGGGCGCTGGCCCGGCTGCGCGAAAGCCAGCACCAGTTGGCCATTCTGTGCCGCCACCCATTGCCCGTCGCCACCTATGCCGGTGCCGACGAGGACGACGACCTGGCACGGCTCGCGACCGGCGCGGGCATCCAGCAAGTGCTGACTCGCCGTGCGGGCTGGCTGGAGCCACCGATCGATACCGTACTTCTGCCACGCTTCGTCATTACCCAACCGGTCGCCAACAGCCCCGGGCGGCTGTTCGACTGGCTGCTGGGCAATCTCAATTCCTGAGTTCGCCCTGAGATCGCCGCCGAGCCCGGCTTCACAGCTCGGGAATGTCGAGCTTCGGCCACTGTCGTAGCCACCCCTTGGCGGCGACCCGACGCCGAAATACTTCGGGGTCGCCATGTCGGGGATTGTGCGTGACCCGCCCGGCCAATAGCGAACCCACGCCGAACGGCGCGATCAGACGCAGGCGATCGTCGTCGCCCAGCGTGACGCCCACCGCGGTTTCCCGTTCGACCCAGACACTCAGCGCTTCTTCTATAGAGAGGTAGGGACGATGCCCGTGGCGCTCGTGCATGCGAGCCTGGTTCTTGACCGACCAGGGCAGCGCCGAGGCGCGCTCGAGGTGCCGTTCGTGCTCGCGATCGACACGCTTGCCGACCTGGACCGAATCGAAATAGTCCGGATCGAAATAGACCAGATCGATATCGTTCAGCGGCGTGGATGACGAATAGCCGTGCAGGCGATCCCAGACCAGATTGCGCACGAAGCCGGCGGCCAGCCACCAGTCGGGCAGGCACAACGACCGCGCCTGGCGCAGCGCCTCCATGCGCCAGACGTCGGCACGAATCCACTCGCCTATCTGCTCAGCGTCTTCCACGGGATCCTCGCAAGAATAAAAACCGCTATTTTTCAGCTAGTTGTGATGACAACAAAAGGCGCGCCAGAACCGGATCCGGGGCAAACGACTTCTCTCGCGCCCGCAGGATCGCCGTGAAAAAAGATCTTGCGCTACGCCGATAGACTAAAGTAGCCAGTGTCGCGCGCTTGCCTGTACAATGCGCGCCCGACCCTCCTACTCAGTGCCCAGGGGACTCGTCGATCCAGCGCAGAGCGTGGATCATCGACTTAGGGGCTGTCGGCGTTTCATGCACGGCCGCGCCGGAGCCAGTTTTTGTGCGGGGCAAGGCGTGAGGAGCGCAGTTTGGTCATTCCAAATGCACGACGAATAACGCAGCAACGTGCAAAAATTGGCCCGGCCCTTCGGGTTGCGCGGCAAATGGCGCCATGCGGCGTTGCGGGATTGGAAAAGGGAAACACCCTTCTCTGCATCCCGCGCCTGGCCTGGCGCCATTTGACCCAGCAACGCGGTTCGCGCTGAAACGTCAACAGCCCCTAGACATGGGCGCACACATTTTACGATGGAAACCGCCCCATGAGTGACAACGCCTCTAACGCTCGCATCGAGAGCATTAGGAACATTGCCATTATCGCCCACGTCGACCATGGCAAGACGACACTGGTCGACAAGCTCCTGAGCCAGTCCGGCACCCTGGACCGCAAGGCCGAGGGGCAGGAGCGCATCATGGACTCCAACGACCAGGAAAAGGAACGCGGCATCACCATCCTGGCCAAGAACACGGCGATCCGCTGGCAGGCACCCGACGACGACGAGGTCTACCACATCAACATCGTCGACACGCCGGGGCACGCCGACTTCGGCGGCGAGGTGGAGCGCGTAATGTCGATGGTCGACTCGGTCCTGCTGCTGGTCGATGCCGTCGACGGCCCGATGCCGCAGACCCGCTTCGTCACCCAGAAGGCCTTCGACCAGGGCCTCAAGCCGATCGTCGTGGTCAACAAGATCGACCGCCCCGGCGCGCGCCCCGACTGGGTGATCGACCAGATCTTCGACCTGTTCGACAACCTCGGTGCCTCCGACGAGCAGCTCGACTTCCCGATCATCTACTGCTCGGCGCTCAACGGCATCGCCGGTCCCGAACCGGAGGAGCTCGCCGAGGACATGACGCCGATGTTCCGGTCGATCGTCGACATCGTCGAGCCGCCCAGGGTCGAGCTCGACGCGCCCTTCCAGATGCAGATCTCGGCGCTCGACTACTCCAGCTACGTCGGCGTCATCGGCCTGGGCCGCATCACCCGCGGTAGCGTCAAGCCCAATCAGCAGGTCACCGTTGTCACTAAGGAAGGCAAGAGCCGCCGTGGCAAGATCGGCCAGGTGATGACCCACATGGGCCTCGAGCGCGTGCAGACCGAGGAAGCCACCGCCGGCGACATCATCTGCATCACCGGCATCGAGGACCTGGCGATCTCCGATACCCTGTGCGACCCCAATGCCGTCGAGGCGCTGCCGCCCCTGACCGTCGACGAGCCCACGGTGTCGATGACCTTCCAGGTCAACGACTCGCCGTTCGCCGGCAAGGACGGCAAGTACGTCACCAGCCGCAACATCAAGGATCGCCTCGACCAGGAGCTGATCCACAACGTGGCGCTGCGTGTCGAACAGGGCGAGTCCGCCGAGAAGTTCAAGGTTTCCGGCCGCGGCGAACTGCACCTTTCGGTGCTGATCGAAACCATGCGTCGTGAAGGCTTCGAGCTGGCCGTCGGCCGCCCCGAGGTCATCATCCGCGAGATCGATGGCGTCAAGCAGGAGCCGTACGAAGAAGTCATCATCGACTGCGAAGAGCAGCACCAGGGCGCGGTCATGGAAGAGCTCGGCTATCGCAAGGGCGAGATGACCAACATGAACCCGGATGGCAAGGGTCGTGTGCGTCTGGACTTCATCATCCCCGCGCGCGGTCTGATCGGCTTCCGTGGTCAGTTCCTGACGCTGACCTCGGGCACCGGCATCCTGACCAGCCGCTTCGATCATTATGGCCCGTTGAAGCCGGACGCCTCCATCGAGCGTCGTAACGGTGTGCTGGTCTCCATGGTCGGCGGCAAGGCACTGGCCTACGCGCTTTACGCGTTGCAGGAGCGCGGCAAGCTGATCATCGATCACGCCACGGAAGTCTACGAAGGCATGCTGATCGGCATCAACAACCGTGCCAACGACATGGTGGTCAACCCGACCAAGGGCAAGAAGCTCGACAACATGCGCTCGACGGGTAACGATGAAAACATTGTGCTGACGCCACCGATCAAGTTCACGCTCGAACAGGCGATCGAATTCCTCGATTCCGATGAACTGGTGGAAGTGACGCCAAGCCATATTCGTCTGCGCAAGAAGCACCTGACCGAAAACGAGCGCAAGCGCGCCAAGAAGAAGTAACCGCTGTCGAGGCCCTTTCGCGGACCCGCCACTCCTGGCGGGTTCGTTTTTCTTGATCCAGGTCGCATCCACCCCCTTGCCCGCGAGACGACCGTCCCGGGACTTGTCCTGGAGCAAATTCCCGGCCCGCCCGTGACGCTATCGTGAGCACGCTTTCCCATGCCGATGCGCTTCGTCGCGCGGCATAGGACTCACCACAGCCCGGGAGATTTCGAGATGCGTTCTTCTATCCTGCTTTCCGCCGCCCTGCTCGCCACCGGCCTGGTGTCCAGCGCGTCTGCGCTCGCTTATGGCCAGGGCGACCTGTTCACCCGCTTCGGCGTCGCCAAGGTCGAGCCCAAGAGCGACAACGGTGAATTCGACGACCTGAACATGGATGTCGACGTCGGTGACGACAGCGGCTTCGCCTTCACCCTCGGCTACCGCTTCACCGACAAGCTCGGCATCGAGCTGCTGGCCGCCGAGCCCTTCAAGCACGATATCGCGCTGAACGGCGACAACCTGGCCTCCACCAAGCACCTGCCGCCGACCCTGACGCTGCAGTACTACCCGCTGGGCGGCAGCGATGCCCGCGTTCAGCCCTACGTCGGCGCCGGCATCAACTACACCCACTTCTCCGACGAGGAGCTCGACGTCGGCAGCCTCGACCTCGACGACTCCTGGGGGGCCGCCGCCCAGGTCGGTGTCGACCTGCTGATCAATGACCACTGGGCGCTCAACGCCGCCGCCTGGTATCTCGATATCGACAGCGACGCCACCGCCACGGTCGCCGGCACCGACTACGACGCCGACGTCGAGATCGACCCGGTGGTGGTCATGGGCGGGCTCAGCTATCGCTTCTGAGCGCCCCGGCGGGCGGCACGGCCAGCCCGCCTGTAGGCGTCGCCCGCCGCACGCGCTACGCTGTGAAGGCAAACCCGCTGCCCGCAAAGGAATCGCGATGCACAAGCACATCGAATGGGACGCACCGGGCGACACCAGCGTCTCCGCCCACTATGCCAAGGACCCCAACGACTACGGTGAACCCCATCCCGGCAGCATACTCACCGGCCGCTATCGTGGTGCAACGGTGCGTATCCGGGTCGAGGCCTATCGCGATGCCACCAGCATCGGCGAGGTGGTCGCGCTGATCGACCCGGCCAGCGGCGAGCGACTGAAGACCCTCGGCGACCTATCTCTCGGCGACCGGGTGCGCCTGCCCGACGACAAGCGCGCCTTCCAGCCGCCCGCCCCCGACCGGGATACCTGAACCCGGCCAGCCCCCTTGCCAGCCCCCTGCCAAAGGGTATGATGAAAGACGCGGCGCCGGCCGGTGCCGCTTCTTCGTTCCGCGAGCCACCAACGAGACGCCAGCGACGAGACGATGCCCGATTCCACGCCACCGCCTCCCCCGCCGCGCCACGACTGGGCATTGTTCCTCGACTTCGATGGCACCCTGGTGCCACTCGTCGACCATCCCCGCGACACCACCGTCTCGGCGCCGCTGCGCCACCTGATCGCCACGCTCGATCGCGAGCTCGACGGCGCCGTGGCGATCGTCAGCGGCCGTCCGGTCGCCGAGCTCGAGCGCCTGCTCGCCCCGCTCACCCTGCCCCTGGCCGGCGTTCACGGGCTGGAGTGGCGCGACGCCAAAGGCGCCTACCACAGCGCCATCGAGCGCCCCGAACGATTGGCCGCCTGCCGCGACGCCCTGGCCACCTTCGTCGCCGAACACACCGGCCTGCACTACGAGGACAAGCGCGTCTCGCTGGCCCTTCACTACCGTGGCGCGCCCGATCGCGCCGAGGCCTGCCGCCGGTTCATGGACGAGTGGCGGGACACCCTAGGCGAGACCTTCGAGACCATCGCCGGCAAGTACGTCATCGAACTGCGTCCAGCCGGCGTGCACAAGGGCACGGCGGTCGAGCGGCTGCTCGACGATCCGGTCTTCCGTGGCCGCCGCCCGGTGTTCGTCGGCGACGACGTCACCGACGAGGACGCCTTTCGCGAGGTCAACGCTCGTGACGGGCTCAGCGTGCGCGTCGGCGGCGGAAGCGAGACCGTCGCAACCTATTATCTGGAATCGGTACAGGAGGTACTGACATGGTTGGAGAGTCTGCCATCCCGTTCGACCTGAGCGCGTCGACCGACTCGCGATCCCCCTCCCTGGAACTCGGCCTCATCGGCAACTGCCAGATCGGCGCCCTGATCGATGCCGATGGCCGGATCGTCTGGTGTTGCCTGCCCCGCTTCGATGGCGACCCCTTCTTCTCGCGCCTGATGGACACCACCGACCGCGGCTACTTCGCCATCGAACTGCAGGACCAGGTCGCCAGCCGCCAGTACTACCAGCGCAACACCGCCATCCTGTGCACCGAGCTCACCAACAAGTTCGGCGGCCGTATCCGCATTACCGACTTCTGCCCGCGCTTTCGCCTCTACGACCGGACCTTCCGTCCCGAAGCCCTGATACGCCGCGTGCAGTGCCTGGCCGGCACGCCGGTGATTCGCATCCGGTTGCGTCCGACCACCGCCTACGGCGAACGCACCCCCGAGACCACCCACGGCAGCCATCACATCCGTTACATCGGCCAGGGCCGGGTGACCCGGCTGACCACCGACGCCTCGATCACCCACGTGCTGCAGGAGTCGCCGATCGTCCTCGAGGGCGAGCTCAACTTCGCACTCGGCCCCGACGAGAGCGTCACCGAGTCCGTCACCGCCATGTGCCAGCGCTTCGAGACCCAGACCACCATCTATTGGCAGGAATGGGCGCGCGGCCTGGCCATCCCCTTCGAGTGGCAGAGCGCGGTGATCCGCGCCGCCACCACCCTCAAGCTCAGCACCTTCGAGGATACCGGCGCGGTGATCGCCGCGATGACCACCTCGATCCCCGAGGCCGCCGATACCCAGCGCAACTGGGACTATCGCTACTGCTGGCTGCGCGACGCCTACTTCGTGGTCCATGCCCTCAACCGCCTGGGCGCCACCGCGACCATGGAGAATTACCTCAACTACATCATCAACCTGGTGGTCGGCGCCGCCGAGCACGAGCTGCAACCGCTCTACGGGATCGGCGGCGAGGCACGCATCGAGGAGTACGAGGTCAGCGGACTCGCCGGCTACCGCGGCATGGGGCCGGTACGGGTCGGCAACGCCGCCTACCATCAGGTACAGCACGACGTCTATGGCGCCGTGGTGCTGGCCGCCAACCAGGCATTCTTCGACGAGCGCCTGGCACGCCCCGGCGACGAGGCACTGTTCCGCCGCCTGTCGATTCTCGGCGAGCAGGCCGCACGGCTGTTCGACAAGCCCGACGCCGGCATCTGGGAATATCGCGGCCGCGCCCGGGTGCACACCTACTCGGCGATCATGTGCTGGGCCGCCTGCGACCGGCTCGCCCGCATCGCGGCACAGCTCGGGCTCGACGAGGACGCGACCCGCTGGCGCCATCAGGCCGACCGCATGCATGACGTGATCTGCCGGGAGGCTTGGAGCGAGTCGCGCCAGGCGTTCACCGAGAGCTTCGGCGGCGACACCATGGATGCCAGCCTGCTGCTGATGCACGAGCTCGACTTCCTCGCCGCCGACGACCCGCGCTTCATCAGCACGGTCGGCGCCATCGAGGCCGAGCTGCGCCGCGGCGATCACCTGTTCCGTTACGCCGCCGCCGACGACTTCGGACACCCCGAGAATGCCTTCAACATCTGCACCTTCTGGTACATCGACGCGCTCTGGGCGATCGGCCGCCGTGACGAGGCGCGCCGCCTGTTCGAGAACATGCTCGAGTGCCGCAACGCCCAGGGGTTGCTGTCCGAGGATCTCGACACCACCAGCAACGAGCTGTGGGGCAACTTCCCGCAGACCTACAGCATGGTCGGACTGATCAACTCGGCGCTGCATCTGAGCCGCAGCTGGGAGGAAGCCGTATGACACGCCTGGTAGTGGTTTCCAACCGTGTATCGATCCCCGAGGCCGGCAAGCCCCAGGCCGGGGGCCTGGCGGTGGCCATCACCGGCGCGCTCAGCGAGCACGGCGGGCTATGGTTCGGCTGGGACGGCCGCATCAAGCAGGTACCCTCGAACCATCCCGGCGTGGTCACCCGGGACAACGTCGATTACGCGACGCTGTCGCTCTCCAAGGACGACTACGATGACTACTATCTGGGCTTCGCCAACGAGGTGCTGTGGCCGGTCTTCCACTTCAACCTCGGTGCCATGGACTTCCGGCTCGACTACCTGAAGGCCTACACGCGAGTCAACGCCCGCTTCGCCGACGCCCTGACCCCGTTGCTTCAGGGTGGCGAACTGATCTGGGTCCACGACTACCATCTGCTACCGCTGGGCAAGGAGTTACGCCAGCGCGGTGTCCGGGCGCCACTGGGTTTCTTCCTGCATATCCCCTTTCCCAGCTACGACCTGCTGCGCGCGCTGCCCTGCCATCGCGAACTGCTCGAGGATCTGCTGTATTACGACCTGGTCGGTTTCCAGACCGAAAACGACCTCCACGCCTTCCACGCCGCCCTGGTCGAGACCTTCGGCGCCCGCATCGACGGCGACATCGTCGAGTGCCAGGGGCGCCGTATGCGCACCGGGGTCTACCCGGTGGGCATCGAGGTCGATGAAGCGATCGCCGAAGCGGAAAGCGCCATCGCCGAGGATCCGGCCCGCCAGTTCCAGGCCGACCTCGGCAAGCGCGACCTGATCATCGGCGCCGACCGGCTCGACTACTCCAAGGGCCTTGTCCAGCGCTTCAACGCCATCGAGACGCTGCTCACTCACTTCAAGCATCGCCGCCAGCGTACCATCTTCATGCAGATCGCCAGCCCTTCGCGCAGCGAGATCCCCGAGTACGACGAGCTCCGTCGCCAGCTCGAGGGGCTGGCCGGACACATCAACGGGACCTATGCCGACATCGACTGGCTGCCGGTACACTACCTCAATCAGACCTACGCCCACGGCGACCTGATGGGGCTGTTCCGTGCCGCACGGGTCGGCCTGGTGACACCGCTGCGCGACGGCATGAACCTGGTCTGCAAGGAGTTCGTCGCCGCCCAGGACCCGGCCGACCCCGGCGTGCTGGTGCTCAGCGAACTGGCCGGCGCCGCCCGCGAACTCAGCGGTGCGCTGCTGGTCAACCCCTACGACGTGCATGACATTACCAGCGCCATCGAGCGCGCCCTCAACATGCCGCTCGACGAACGCCGTCACCGCCACCGCCAGATGCTCGAGGTGCTGCGTCGCAACAGCCTGCTGGCATGGCGTCAGCGCTTCATCGACGACCTTGCCCACAAGCCTGACTGATCGGCTGGCCGAGCCCCTTGCCACGCTGGCAAGGGGCGCTCCGGGGGAGTTGGCAAAGCGAGCCACGCTTTCTACCTTGACTAACGAATCCGCCGAACAGGAGACAGCGATGGCCGACCTGGGAACCTGCGCCTGCGTGGGCTGCGAACACGAAGTCACCAGCGAGCAAAGTGCCATGAGCGAAGGGCAGGCCTTCTGTTGCTCGGCCTGTGCGGCCGGTCATCCCGATGGCATGCCCTGCATCCACGAAGCGTGTCCCTGCACCGAGCTCAACCGTCCCGCTTCCGGCGAGTTGCCCCGCGAAGGCCTCTGATCCGGACACCGGAAATCCTCGAGCCAGCATCCTCAAGGCAAGGAGCGATCATGCAGAAACAAGCCCGTGTGGAACCGGTATTCACCGCCCGCGCCATGAACGAGAAGGTCACCGGCTGGATCGTGATCGACGAGAGCCAGCCCGACAACGAGAATGTCGTTTCCGAGCACGACACGCAGGACGAGGCGCTGCGTGCCGCCGAGCGGTTCGAAAACGCGGAGCACTGAGCCATCCACCACGGCCCGCCACCGGCGGGCTGTCTGATCCCCACCCCGGCCCCAGCGATGTCAGTCGCGTGCCGGCTTTTCACACCCTTCGTCGATCACCAGTAATGACCAAAGCCCCGGAAGCGGGGGACACCCGGATTCGATGCCGGCGGCACCGACAGCACGTCGTGCGCGGGATCTGCCGGCCTGCTTCGCTGTGGCAGCGACCGCAACCGTGCCACCCGGTCCTCCGTTGGGGGATGCGTGCGCAGCAGTGACGGTTCGGGAATGCGTCGTCCGGGCAGAAACATCTCTTCCCAAAAGCGCCCGACGCGACGCTCGAGCTTGAGCAGCGCCCTGGCCAGCCCGGCGGGGTCCCCGGTCAGCTCCGCCGCCGCCCGGTCGGCGTCGTACTCCCGGCTACGCGACAAGGCCAGCTGCAGAAGCGCCATCAGAAGCGGCGAGAAGGCCAGTAACAGCAGTATGTGCCAGGGCAGATAAGCGGCTCCGGTCAGGAACAGCGGCAGATTCAGCAACAGAATCAGCTGACCGATCCAGGAGGCCAGGGAGACGATCCGCGACATGGCATCGGCAAGCCCCATGATCCACAGGTCACGGTGTGAAATATGCGCGACCTCATGGGCCAGAACCCCCTGCAGCTCCCGCCGGTCCAGCAGTCGCAGAAGCCCATCGGTGACGCATACCGCACTCTCTTCGGGCGCGCCGACCGCAAAGGCGTTGGGCAGGCGGCTGGGCACGTAATAGAGTTCCGGCACTCGCGGTAATCCGGCCCTGCGCGCCAGATCCGCCATCATGACAATGCCTTCGGGAAACTCCCTGCCGCTGAGCCGTCGCGCCTTATAGGACGACAACAGCAGACGCCTCGGCAGCGCCGGGGTCAGGACGAGACCCAACATCGCGCCCGCGACGATCAAAAACGTCAGCGCGGGCCCCGCCATCATCCCGACCACGGCCCAGACGATCAGCCCCATACCGCCGATCAACAGGGCAGAGTGCAAGAAGTTATATACGCGATGCCGTCGAGTGGGGGTCATCCTTAGTTTCTCGCCATAGCCGCATGGAAAACGCCATTCCTTTCCAGCACGCAGAGTCAGGGCACGCTACCTGGCGGCCACCGAGTCGCCGAACCTCATGCCCCGGTATTCGGCGTCGACGGAAGCTGCACGCAAAAGCCGACAGGTAGGCGTGGCAACCATACCGGTGCCGGTTGCCATTATTCGCCTCTATCTCGATCCTGACCGGGAACTGGCCAGAACCGTTCAGGCAGCCGCGACCTCGGGCACACGGACCTTCTCCGCGACGGCGGCAAGATCAGGCTCATCGAGTGTTTCGCGATCGAGCAGTTCGCGAGCCGTCTCTTCCAGCAGCGCCCGGTTGGCTTCGAGAATCGCCACAGTACGCGCGAAGACTTTGTCGATAATCGCCTTCACCGCCGCATCCATCCTCTCGGCCGTCGCCTCGCTGTAACGGCGGTTCAACCACGAGGTCTGATCGCCCGTGCCTAGAAAGCCGGGGCGATCCGTGTCGTAGCTGACATGGCCGAGCTCCTCATCCATGCCGTAGCGGGCCACCATGGCGCGGGCGATATCGGTAGCCTTCACCAGGTCGTCGGCCGCACCGGTGGAGAGGTGACCATAGATGATCTTCTCGGCCGCCCGTCCACCCAGCAGCACCGCGATCTTGTTCTCGAGTTCCTCGCGGGCCATCAGGAAACGGTCCTCCGTCGGGCGCTGGATCGTGTAGCCGAGCGCACCGATGCCTCGCGGGATGATGGAGACCTTGTGCACCGGATCCACGCCCGGCACCGCCATCGCGACCAGCGCATGCCCCATCTCATGATGCGCCACGATCTCGCGCTCGCGCGGATTGAGGACACGGTTGCGTTTCTCCAGCCCCGCGACGATGCGCTCGACCGCGTTGTTGAAATCGGCCATGGTCACGGCCTCTGCCCGGCGCCGGGTGGCGAGCAGGGCGGCCTCGTTGACGAGGTTCGCGAGATCCGCCCCCGAGAAGCCGGGGGTCAGGGCCGCCACCTTCTCCGCGTCGACATCAGGCGCAAGCGTCACCTTCTTCATGTGCACGGTCAGAATCGCGATCCGCCCCGCCTTGTCGGGCTTGTCCACCAGCACCTGCCGATCGAAGCGACCCGCCCGCAACAGCGCAGGATCAAGCACCTCAGGCCTGTTGGTCGCGGCCAGCAGCACAATCCCCGATGTCGGGTCGAAACCGTCCAGCTCGGTCAGGAGCTGGTTCAGCGTCTGTTCCCGCTCGTCATTGCCGCCGGCATGCTGGCCCGAATTGCGTGCACGGCCCAAGGCGTCGAGCTCGTCGATGAAGATGATCGCGGGGGCATTCTTGCGGGCCTGCTCGAAGAGATCGCGAACGCGCGCCGCACCGACGCCCACGAACATTTCGACGAACTCCGAGCCCGAGATCGACAGAAACGTGACGCCCGCCTGCCCGGCCACGGCGCGGGCGAGCAAAGTCTTGCCGGTGCCCGGGGGGCCGACCAGCAGCACGCCCTTCGGCACTCGGGCGCCGAGCTTTCCATACTCCTCGGGGTTGCGCAGGAAGTCCACGACCTCCTCCAGTTCGCCCTTGGCCTCGTCGACTCCGGCGACGTCGTCGAAGGTCACGCCGGTTTCCTTCTCCATGTAGACCTTGGCGCGACTCTTGCCGACCTGCATGAAACCGCCGAACCCCTGCTTTTCGGCGAACTTGCGAAACAGCAGCATCCACACCGCAAAGAAGACAAAGGCCGGCACGACCCACGACAGGATCGTCCCGACCCAGGTGTGTCTTGGCACACCGGTGATCTCGACGTCGGCCGCATCGAGCCGGTCGAGGATCGCGGGGTCCACGATGGTGGTAACGAACTGGCTGTGGCCATCGACCGGCGTGTCGAAGGTACCAGTGATCGTGTCGCTACCCACGGCGACCGCCCGTATCCTGCCGTCTTCGAGGTAGGACTCGAATTGACTGTAACTGATCGGCACCACGTCCCGTGAACCGGCGATGATATCCTGGATAACGATCACCGCGACGAAAGCCAGCACCCAGTACCAGAGATTGAATTCGGTCTTCTTCTCCACCTTTTCGCCCTCCGCCCTTGCCGCTAGTCTTTCCCCTTCCCTTCCGGCCAGAAGCCACATCCTTACACGCTGCCCTGCCGGCACAGCGTGCGCTCAAGACACGCCTCGCATGATCTCTCCACGTCGAGGCATACGATATATGTGGGCCCGAGCCAATTCAGTCAAGGCTACAGGAGCCTTTCCCGATCCTGCCCTCTTCCATAGCGTTGCGCAAGCCGCCGATCGGTTCCGGTAGCCACCGGCGACCGAGCCAGACGAGTAGCCTTGGGCAGGAAACACCCAAAACTGATAGACAAAACACGGGCTATATTGCTGTATGGATCACCGTTTATCCGGCTTGTTCCTGCTTCCCCCAAGGTGCCCCACAGGAGTCACTCGTGATCATGTGGAGCCACTCACAAAGCACTGGTTCCAGCGCCTTGATAGGTTCGTGTTCGGATGCGAGGCACGACTCCGCCGGAGCTTCTCTGACGAAAATGGTCGATGGTTCTATCTGGGCGGGCCGACCGAGCCCCCATGGCCACGCTTGTCATTTTCTGAGCTGCCTGGGCGGCAGCGAACCGCGCCGTGCTCAACGTCGAGCAGACCGTTCGTTTCTGAGCTGCCTGGGCGGCAGCGAACTTCAATATCCAGTAGTGCATCGCGCGCCGGCATTTCTGAGCTGCCTGGGCGGCAGCGAACTTCGTGCGCTCGGTCATCTACGACACACCCTGTTTCTGAGCTGCCTGGGCGGCAGCGAACGCGGATCGGGTAGCGAACACGGTGCTTCGATCTTTCTGAACTGCCTGGGCGGCAGCGAACGTGTCCCGGTTCATCTGGTTCTCGATCATCTCTTTCTGAGCTGCCTGGGCGGCAGCGAACATCGCCTGGTTGTCGCCGCCGTCGAGCACCTGTTTCTGAGCTGCCTGGGCGGCAGCGAATGCTGTAGGGCGGGGCTTCGAGTTCGCCCTTGATTTCTGAGCTGCCTGGGCGGCAGCGAACCCGGGGCAGCACGCGCAGGGTGTCCTCGTTGCTTTCTGAGCTGCCTGGGCGGCAGCGAACGTGTCCCGGTTCATCTGGTTCTCGATCATCTCTTTCTGAGCTGCCTGGGCGGCAGCGAACATCGCCTGGTTGTCGCCGCCGTCGAGCACCTGTTTCTGAGCTGCCTGGGCGGCAGCGAACGTCAAGGGCTTCCCGGGGACTGTCGCGCCTCCTTTCTGAGCTGCCTGGGCGGCAGCGAACGCTCGCGATGGCTTCGAGCGGGTGTACGACGATTTCTGAGCTGCCTGGGCGGCAGCGAACATGCGCGAGTTCATTGCGGCGTCCAAGGCGCTTTTCTGAGCTGCCTGGGCGGCAGCGAACATTTTACTGCCCGACTCCTACCCTTGCCGGCCTTTCTGAGCTGCCTGGGCGGCAGCGAACATGACGGCGACACGTTCCGCGCCAACGTCCAATTTCTGAGCTGCCTGGGCGGCAGCGAACCTGCTTTGCGGGACTTCCGCGAAGCGTCGATGATTTCTGAGCTGCCTGGGCGGCAGCGAACAATCTCGCGGTGGATCTCGAGCGCGGCCAGCATTTCTGAGCTGCCTGGGCGGCAGCGAACACCGCCTGGTTGTCGCCGCCGTCGAGCACCTGTTTCTGAGCTGCCTGGGCGGCAGCGAACGTCAAGGGCTTCCCGGGGACTGTCGCGCCTCCTTTCTGAGCTGCCTGGGCGGCAGCGAACGCTCGCGATGGCTTCGAGCGGGTGTACGACGATTTCTGAGCTGCCTGGGCGGCAGCGAACATGCGCGAGTTCATTGCGGCGTCCAAGGCGCTTTTCTGAGCTGCCTGGGCGGCAGCGAACATTTTACTGCCCGACTCCTACCCTTGCCGGCCTTTCTGAGCTGCCTGGGCGGCAGCGAACATGACGGCGACACGTTCCGCGCCAACGTCCAATTTCTGAGCTGCCTGGGCGGCAGCGAACAATCTCGCGGTGGATCTCGAGCGCGGCCAGCATTTCTGAGCTGCCTGGGCGGCAGCGAACACTGAGTCGTTGGCGTCGGCGTCGCAAAGAATTTTCTGAGCTGCCTGGGCGGCAGCGAACGGTCCGACCGACTGGAACGACTACGCGCAGCTTTTCTGAGCTGCCTGGGCGGCAGCGAACTAAGCCTGACGCATGGCGTCGATCCGCGTCTCTTTCTGAGCTGCCTGGGCGGCAGCGAACTCGACCGACCGCGAGATCGCCGGCGGCGGGCTTTTCTGAGCTGCCTGGGCGGCAGCGAACCCATGTCGTCGTCCTCGTCTTTGTCAGCGTCGTTTCTGAGCTGCCTGGGCGGCAGCGAACGCCTTCATGGAGCAGGAGGTGCGCGTTATCGATTTCTGAGCTGCCTGGGCGGCAGCGCACGACCCTGATGGCGCTGACATCGATCAACTGAATTTCTGAGCTGCCTGGGCGGCAGCGCACGCAACCTGCATCGCTCGGGCGTCGGCTTTGTCTTTCTGAGCTGCCTGGGCGGCAGCGCACGCCAATCATCGTGTGTATGGGCGCATCTTGAATTTCTGAGCTGCCTGGGCGGCAGCGCACTGCAAACCAACCTTTCGCCTATCGACAATCTATTTCTGAGCTGCCTGGGCGGCAGCGAACATCGACAATGACGCCTTTCTTGATGCCGAGCATTTCTGAGCTGCCTGGGCGGCAGCGAACACATCGCTGTTCCCGAGGGCATCCTGCAGCCGTTTCTGAGCTGCCCAGCCATTCGCCCAGGTCACCACTTCAATGAGGCCGCTGCAGCTTACGGCAAGCTCCGTCTTGATCCGTGTCAATGGACAAGGTTCGAATCTGCGCTAGGTTAAGATATACATCACTCTGCAGGAGCCCTGCCGCATGGCCAGGCACACGTCATTTCCTAAGCAATCCTCGCGGTCTGCCACCGCCTGGCATCGCTTTGGTCTGGTCATCCTGCTGGGCATGGTGCTACTGCTCTCTAGCGCCGCCACAATGGCAGATGACCCCTCCTCGGCAGATGCTCCCTCCTCTACTGAGTCTGGCCAGGTTGGCGTTGAGCCTCACGCAGATACGCACTCGAACACCGAGTTCATCAACGCAGACTATCCTCAACCGCGATGCCACCATGGCCATGGCACTCGTAATGTCGGCAGCGCCCTGTTGCGCCTGGAGCGCCAGGACTTGGAGCTCGAGCCCCTTCCCTTGAGCATGACGGCCCCGGCCATAGCGCCCCGGGTTGTCACCGCCAGCGGCTCGCCAAGTGCCCCTCCCTCACCCTCCTCGGTTCCTGTCTACCTTTTGACCCAACGCTACAGAGTCTAAGTCGACCTCGTATCTCCATCTCGCGCTTCCAGCCGTGGCCGCGTGGGAGAAAACCCGTGCCCGCCCCACATTGATCCAGGCAACTGCCGGAGTGGCCGCTGTGTGTGCAGAGACTCTTCCCACCATGAGAAGTGCATGCACATTCGCAACCACACCCGAGTGCTCGGTATCGGGTACGGCTTAGCGGACGTCACGAGGAAGACTTTATGGACGCACTGTTTTACTTCCTGCTTTGGGCAGCAATCCTCTTCTTGATGATGCGGTTCGGCTGTGGCGCCCACGTCATGGGGCACAGCCATGGCAGGACCAAACACGACAACGATAGCCCAGGGAATCAACGTGCAACTGAAGGGCTGGAGTGGATTCCGCCAGCCGAGGACGTCGACCCCGTCTGCGGCAAGACCGTCAGAACGAAAGGGGCCAAGCCAAGCGTCCACGATGGCCACGTCTTTTACTTCTGCTCTCGTGACTGCCGGGAGCGCTTCGAGGCCGCGCCCGAACAGTATCTCGTCCCTGGTGCAACGGCCTCGCCCCTCCAACCGGAGAACAAAGATGCCTGATGCCAATGCTCCGTTGACAGCCAAGCCCCGTTCAGGAACTCGCTTGCCGGTTCAGGCAACGCCGCGGATTCCCATGATCGCACTCGGGATGAGCCTGGGGCTGTTCCTGGCCGTAACCTTCATCCTTTGCGTCGGCTTCGATCTGCTGTTTCCCGACCAGGCGATGTATAAGAGCTGGCTGCGCTTGTTGCCAGGCTTCACTTGGCTCAGCTGGTCAAGCTTCTTCCTGGGGCTGGTCGAAAGTTTCGGCTACGGCTGGTACATCGCCCTGGTCTTCGGCCCGCTATACAACTTCTTTGTCACACGCCTCAACCGACACAGCGGAGCGTAGGCCATGAACGAATCCATCACTCAATACCGAAGGCCTCAACGCATGCGTGCGGCGTTGATTCCATTCCACTGAAGAGGTCGGAAACTGTCCGGGATCAAGAGCCGCCTACTTTCATCTACCTTCTCTTGACCCTTGGGTTACCCGCAGGCTTTAGCCTGACGTCAGGGCAAAGTAAGTAACAAGAAAAGGAGATCCGACCATGTGGGGCGACATGATGGCGTATATGGGGAGTTACGGCTGGGGGCATATGCTCTTCGGCGGGCTCATGATGGTGTTGTTCTGGGGCATCGTCATTGCCTTGGCCGTTCTCCTGGTGCGTGGCCTGACCCGAGGCCGGGGCGAGCCATTTTCTCAACGGCGGCCAACGGCCCTGGACCTTCTTCAAGAACGCTACGCCCGGGGAGAAATCGACCGCGAGGAGTACGAGCAACGCAAGCGCGATCTTCTGCTTTGATCGCACCTCCTGATTATTGGATACGGCACTATTAGTTTCGACCCTATCGAGATAGGGCCACGAGGTTGAATCAAGACGCGGAAGCGACGGAGACGATTCCATGACGCAACACCAACACGACCATTGTCACGGGCATGCCTCGCACGAGGCACCGACACTAGGCAGCGGCGATACGGACCAACACGCCGCCGGCAGCCAGGGTGGCGCCCAATACACCTGCCCGATGCACCCGGAGGTCGTCTCCGACCAGCCGGGTGACTGCCCCAAGTGCGGCATGCACCTCGTGCCCGTGGGAAGCGACGACTCGCAGACGCATGACGGGCATGGTCATGGGGCCTCCGCGCCGGCCCACGGCGGCAAGTACGACAAGGTGCCGGCCGGGCATGCCGGCGCCGTCTACACCTGCCCGATGCACCCCGAGGTGCGCCAAACCACTCCCGGTGCCTGCCCCCTGTGCGGTATGGGTCTGGAGCTGGAATCGGCGGCGGTCGGCGATGAAGGGCCGAATCCCGAGCTGGTCGATTTTACCCGACGCTTCTGGGTCGCGGCCGTGCTCACGCTTCCGGTCCTGATTCTGACGATGAGCCCCTACCTGGGCCTCGGGGCCATTCGCGACTTCTTCGGTGAACGCAACGCGATGTGGATCGAGCTGGTGCTCAGCACGCCGGTGATCCTGTGGTCGGGCTGGCCGTTCTTCGTGCGCGGCTACAACTCCTTCCGCACCATGAACCTCAACATGTTCAGCCTGATCGGCATGGGGGTCGGCGCGGCCTATCTGTTCAGCATCGTGGCGGTGCTGGTGCCGGGCGTCTTCCCCGACGGCTTTCGCCGGGAAGACGGCACCGTCGGCGTCTATTTCGAGGCCGCGGCGGTGATCGTCACCCTGGTACTGCTGGGTCAGGTGATGGAGTTGCGCGCCCGTGAAGGCACCGGCAAGGCGATCCGCGCGCTGATGGACATGGCCGCCAAGACCGCGCGGGTGATCCGGCCCGACGGCAGCGAAGAAGAGGTCGCGCTGGAAGACGTGCAGGTGGGCGACCACCTGCGGGTGCGCCCCGGCGACAAGGTGCCGGTGGACGGCGTGGTGGTCGAGGGCCGCTCCTCGATCGACGAGTCGATGATCTCGGGCGAGCCGGTGCCGGTGGAAAAGGTCAAAGACGACAAGGTCACCGGGGCCACGATCAACGGCACCGGCAGCCTGGTCATGGAGGCCACCCGCATCGGCGCCGACACCATGCTCAGCCAGATCGTCGAGATGGTGGCTGCCGCCCAGCGCAGCCGCGCACCGATCCAGAAATTCGCCGACAAGGTGGCGGGCAAGTTCGTGCCCGCGGTGATCGGCGTCGCCATCCTCTCCTTCATCGCCTGGGCGATCTGGGGGCCGGCGCCGGCGCTGTCCTATGCGCTGGTCTCGGCGGTGGCGGTGCTGATCATCGCCTGCCCCTGTGCACTGGGGCTGGCCACGCCGATGTCGATCATGACGGCCACCGGACGCGGCGCGCAGGCCGGCGTACTGATCAAGAATGCCGAGGCGCTGGAAGGCTTCGCCAAGGTCGATACGCTGATGGTCGACAAGACCGGCACCCTGACCGAAGGCAAGCCGAAGCTGGTGGCGGTGCTGCCCGAGGAAGGGCATGACGAGGCCGAGGTATTGCGCCTGGCGGCCAGCCTCGAACGTGGCTCGGAACACCCACTGGCCGAGGCCATCGTCGCCGGCGCCGAAGAACGTGGCGTATCCCTCGCCGATGCCACCGATTTCGAAGCCGTGACCGGCATGGGCGTCAAGGGGGTCGTGGACGGCCAGTCGGTGGCCCTCGGCAACGCCAAGCTGATGGCCGAACTGGGCCTCGATGGCGGCCGGATCTCCGAGACCGCGAACGCCCGCCGCGATGAAGGCGAAACGGTGATGTTCGTCGTGCTCGATGGCCAGATCGCCGGCCTGGTCAGCGTCGCCGACCCGGTGAAGGAGACCACCCCCGAGGCCCTGAAGGCGCTGCACAAACTTGGCTTTCGCATCATCATGGCCACCGGCGACAACGAGCGGACGGCCAAGGCGGTGGCCGGGCGACTGGGTATCGATGAGATCCGCGCCGACGTGCTGCCCGAGGACAAGGCCCGCATCATCCGCGAATTGCAGGAACAAGGCCGCAAGGTGGCCATGGCGGGCGACGGGGTGAACGACGCTCCCGCCCTGGCCCAGGCCGATGTGGGCATCGCCATGGGCACCGGCGCCGACGTGGCGATCGAAAGCGCCGGCTTCACGCTGGTCAAGGGCAACCTCGACGGCATCGTTCGGGCCCGCAAGTTGTCGCTGGCCACCATGCGCAACATCAAGCAGAACCTGTTCTTCGCCCTAGTCTACAACGGGGCCGGCGTACCGATCGCCGCCGGGATCCTCTATCCGTTCCTCGGCATCCTGATCGGGCCGATGTTCGCCGCCTTCGCGATGAGCGCGTCTTCGCTGTCGGTGGTGATGAATTCGCTGCGCCTGCGCCGGGTGAGGATTTGATCATGCATGACGAAAAGGGGTGGCTGGAGCGAGGACCCAGCAAAGGCAGCTTCTGGCTCATGGTGGCGATCGCCCTGGCGGTGATGGGCTTCCTGCTCTGGGAGGAGCACAAGGTGCACCTGCTCGGTGCCCTGCCCTGGCTGATCCTGCTCGCCTGTCCGCTAATGCATGTGTTCATGCACGGCGGACATGGAGGCCACGGGGGTCATGGCGGGCATGATGATCACAAGGGAGGACGCGATGAGTGATGACGTACCCGCCTATGGGCTGTGGGGCCTGGTCATTCTCAACTCGGCGATCTTCATCTTCTTCGCCTTCAGCTTCTTCAAGCCGCAGACGCGCCGCGACTGGCGCTCGTTCGGGGCCTTCAGCGCCTTCCTGGTGGCGCTGTTCACGGAGATGTACGGCTTCCCGCTGACCCTCTACTTCCTCTCCGGCTGGCTGCAGTCGCGCTACCCGGAGGTGGACTGGTTCAGCCACGATGCGGGCCACCTGCTGGAGATGCTGTTCGGCTGGCAGGCCAACCCGCATTTCGGGCCGTTCCATCTGCTGAGCATGGTGTTCATCGCCGCGGGTTTCTGGCTCATCGCCGCCGGCTGGCGGTCACTCTATACCGCCCAGCGGCGGGGAGAACTGGCCACCACCGGGCTCTATGCCCATGTCCGGCATCCCCAGTACGCCGGCTTCGTGCTGGTGATGACCGGCTTCCTGCTGCAGTGGCCCACCCTGCTGACCCTGGTCATGTTCCCGGTATTGGTGTGGATGTACTCACGACTGGCGATCCACGAAGAGCGCGACGTAGCGCGCCAGTTTGGCGACAAATGGCAGACCTACGCGGCCCGCACGCCACGCTTCATTCCGCACCTGCGGATGGCGAGTACGAGTGGCTGGCGCCTGTAAGGACAAAATCCCAGAGGTGCAGTCATGAAAAGCAGACGTTTTTCTCGTCGGCACGATCGTGGTCGTCAGCGACGACTCGCCCGGGGCTTCTTCTGCCCCTGCCACGGCTCCCAGTTCGACTTCGCCGGACGCGTGTTCAAGGCGGTGCCGGCGCCGATCAACCTGAAGGTTCCGCCGTACCGCTTCCTGTCCGAGTCCCGGATCGAGATCGGCGCCCACGACATCCTGACACTGAGAGGTATCCACTATGACCGCCAAAACATCCACCACCAAGCCACCCACGGCTCATAAAACCCCGCGCAAGCGCCAACCCACCGCCCCACCAGAGATGGACGCCCCGATGACCGCACCCGAGCCCGAAGAAGGCACCCTCCCGAGCCACCCGGCCACGGAGCTACTCGCCTATCAGACCGACCTGTGGCGACGCGGCGTACGCTACCTGGACACGCTGTGTGAGCGCGCGGACAACATGCTCGAGCATGAGCAGGCGGGCAAGCCGCCACTGCTCGACTTCGATTACGAGATGCTCGTGGATGGCCGTCGACTGGCGCGCCCCGCCAACTATGCCCTGCTGCGCATCACCCGGGTCGGCGAGGACTGCCTGGAGGACTGCCTCGACGAGACTAGGCCGCCAGTGATGATCGTCGACCCGCGTGCCGGCCACGGCCCAGGCATCGGCGGCTTCAAGCGCGACTCCGAGGTGGGCATGGCGCTCCACGAGGGACACCCGGTCTACTTCGTGATCTTCTTCCCCGAGCCCGTCCCCGGCCAGACACTGGAGGACGTGCTGCACGTCCTGCGCCGCTTCGTCGAGACGCTGGCCGAGCGCCACCCCGGCCAGCCGCCGGTGCTCTACGGTAACTGCCAGGCGGGCTGGGCCATCGCGCTGCTCTCCGCCGACTGCGAGGGTCTGGTCGGGCCGGCGGTGCTGAACGGCTCGCCGCTCTCCTACTGGTCCGGCGAATCCGGCGTCAATCCCATGCGCCTCGCCGGCGGCCTGCTTGGCGGTGCCTGGCTGACGCACCTGATGGCCGACCTGGGAGACGGGCGCTTCGACGGTGCGAACCTCGCCACCAACTTCGAAGCCCTCAAGCCTGCGAATACCCTGTGGCAGAAGGACTATCAGCTGTTCGCCGACATCGACGGCCAGCGCGAACGCTTCCTCGAGTTCGAGCGCTGGTGGACGGGCTTCTATAGCCTGAGCAAAGAGGAGATCGTTGCCATCGTCGAGAACCTTTTCGTCGGCAACAAGCTGGAGCGTGGCGAGCTCGAGGTCTGCCCCGGCTGTAGCGTCGACCTCAAGCGCATCCGCAACCCCCTGGTGATCTTCGCCTCCGGCGGCGACAACATCACCCCGCCCCATCAGGCGCTCAACTGGATCCCCGCGGTCTATCCCGATACCGCGGCACTCAAGGCCGCCGACCAGCGTATCGTCTACCTGCTCAATCCCCACGTCGGGCATCTGGGCATCTTCGTCTCCTCCAAGGTGGCGCGCCTCGAGCACCGAGCGATCCTCGAGAGCGTCGGCAATCTGAATGACCTGGCCCCTGGCCTCTACGAGATGCGCATCGACAACCCCACCGGCGACCCCGACTGTCACAAGCCCCAGTTCCAGGTGCGCTTCGAGGAGCGCCGCGTGGAAGACCTGAACTTTCCCGACCAGGCCCCGGCGTTCGAAGGGGTGCGAGCGCTCTCCGAGCACAATGTGGCCCTCTACGAGACCTTCGTCGGGCCCTGGGTGCGGTTTTACACCACCCCCTGGTCAGCCGAGGTGCTGCGTCAACTGCATCCGGCGCGGACCAGCCGGCTGATGTACTCGGAACGCTTCTCCCCCTGGATGACCGGTGTGAAGTGGCTGGCCGAGATGGTAGAGACCGCACCGGCGCCGATCGATAGTGACACCCCCTATCGGCAATGGGAGACGCTGTTGAGCGACTCTATCGCCTCGACGCTGGAGCTTGCCGGCACGACCCGCGACAGCATGTACGAGATGGGGTTTCGCAGCCTCTACGGCGGGGGATGGTGGAGCGAGAACGAGTGACCCAGTCGAAGCCGACCCGGTTTACAGCCAATACCTATAGAGCAACCCACTAATGGAGAGCAATAAATGAAGATCGAGACCTTTCATGACCTGATCGACTGGACTCGCCAGCTGCATGCCCAGTTGGCCGAGTGCTTCAGGCACTGTGCCACCCGGCAGGAGGAGGCACGGGCCAAATCACTGCTGGAGTATCTCGCCGATCACGAGGCGGTCCTGGAGCACACCGTGGCCAGCTTCGAGAAGCAGGCCGACCCCAAGGCCCTAAACACCTGGGTCTACGATTATCTGTCGCATGCGCCCATCAAACCCCATCAGGCGTGCAATTTGCCCTATGCCGAGATGGGCTTCGAAGACATCAGCCGGGAAGTCTTCTCGCTGCACGATCAGGTCATCGCGCTATACCGCTACCTGGAAGGACGCGCCGACATCCCCGAGGCTCGGGATCTCGTTCGCGAGCTCTTGAAGCTGGAGGAACACGAGGCGATGCGTCTGTCCCAGCAGATCAACCGGGCTCGGGATCTATAGATGTCGACGCTACAGGGCCGTCTAAGCAGAGGTCGTAGCCACTAATGAAGAACGGATGATCGCCCGGCACGT
This sequence comes from Salinicola salarius, assembly GCF_002179555.1. Lineage (GTDB taxonomy): Bacteria > Pseudomonadota > Gammaproteobacteria > Pseudomonadales > Halomonadaceae > Salinicola > Salinicola salarius_A. Next base: position 62,354 of record NZ_NHOU01000020.1, read on the forward strand.
GCAGCGCACATTAACCAACACCCAGGAGGTGACATGACCCAGACGGCAACGCCAGTGGCCCTTGCGACGCTCGATGATCTGATTCAGCGAGCCGGTGGCGGTAACCCGATCCGCGTCGCCGTGGTCAACGCGGCCCAGGCCGCCGTGCTGGAGACGCTTCGCGAGGCGGCGAGGCTGGGCATCGCCGAGCCGGTGCTCATCGGCCGTCCCACCGAGATCGTCGAGGCCGCCGCGGCGATCGGGTGTGTAGTGGCATAGTGAATCTGGCCACCTGATTTTGAGTGTATGATCACTCACAGAGACAGTCAGGTGCAGATGATGACGAAGAAGAGAACG
>NZ_NHOU01000021.1 GCF_002179555.1 Salinicola salarius
GATCAGGCAGCGTGACCTGAATAGTTACAAATGAACAAGCTCGACAAGAAACGCGTATCGAAGACGAGCCTGTGCCATGGTCTGGGCGTGGCGCTCTTCATCGCGCTGCTGACCGGCTGCGATGCCCATGGCGAGGCGGAAACCGCCAGTGCGCCGCCGCCTCCGGAAGTCGATGTGGCCACGGTACTGGTGGAGCCGGTCACGCTGCGCGAGACTTTCACCGGCCGCGTAGTGTCACCCCAGACCGTACAGGTCCGGCCACGGGTGAGCGGCTACATCGACGAGGTCGCCTTCGAGGAAGGCGAGCGGGTCGAGTCGGGTGACCTGCTATTCCGTATCGACCCCCGGCCCTACGAGGCTCGCGTCCAGGCCGCCAAGGCATCGTTGGCTCAGGCGCAGAGCCAGCGTCGGCTTACCGAGGTCGAGGCCGGCCGATCCCGCCAGCTGATCCAGAAAAACATGATCTCCCGAGAACAGCACGATCAGCGCCAGGCGGCGGCGCTCAACGCCCGGGCACAGGCAGCGGAAGCCGAGGCCACGCTGAGCAGTGCCGAACTGGATCTGCAATATACGCGTATTACCGCCCCGGTGACCGGGCGCACCGGCCGCGCCATGATCACCCAGGGCAACCTCGCCAGTGCCGACCAGTCGGTGCTGACCACGCTGGTGTCGGTGGATCCCCTGTATGTCTACTTCGACAGCAACGAAGCCGAGGCGCTGAGCGCGCAGACGCTCCTGGCCCAGGGCAAGGCCGCCACGCTGCATATCGGCCTGACCGGCGAGACAGGCTTCCCCCACCAGGGACAGTTGGATTTCGTGGACAACCAGATCAACGCGGATACCGGCACGCTGCGCTATCGCGCAGTTCTATCCAACCCGGATGGCGCCTTCAGGCCCGGCCAGTTCGCGCGCGTGGAGATGCCCGTGGCTCAGCTCGACGAGGCGATGCTGGTGAATCGCAAGGCGGTGCTCGCCAATCAGGATAGGCGTTTCGTCTACGTGGTCGGCGACGACGACACCGTGATGCCCCGTCAGGTGCAGCTCGGCCGTGAAGTGGGTGATCTGGTGGTGGTTCGCGAAGGCCTCCGGGCCGGCGAGCGGGTAATCGTCAACGGCACCCAGAAGGTGTTCGCTCCCGGCATGCCCGTCGCGCCGAACCCGATCGCCATGCGTGAGGCGAGCATGAGCAACGACGTCGCCATCAACCAACCCTAGGCTTTGTACGAAAACTGCCTGTGCTCGGCCATACGGCGTTAAAAATCAGCTCAAAGTACTCATTTACACCCGTAAACTCCGTCTTTTCGCTGATTTTTTGCCTTGCGACCCACAGGGAGGTGGGAAGTGCGTTGGCCCGTAGGGAACGGGCCTAGGGCTGGTCGTCGCTCGCCGACTTTTCGTACACACCCCAGCGCTTCCCGGCGTTTCACTCTCGAAAGCGCCTCTCCCAAGCGCCTCTCCCCCCGGAACGACAAGACGCGGCGGGCATCGTCCCCGCCGCCCAGGAGCCAGTCGTCATGAATTTTTCCCGCTTTTTCGTGGACCGGCCGATCTTCGCGGCGGTGCTCTCCATCGTCATCTTCGCGGTGGGGGCGATTTCCATTCCCAACCTGCCGGTCAGCGAATATCCGGAGGTGGTGCCGCCGTCGGTGCTGGTGCGCACCACCTACCCGGGAGCCAACCCCAAGGAGATCGCGGAAACCGTGGCGACGCCGCTGGAGGAGGCGATCACCGGCGTCGAGGACATGATGTACTTCAAGTCCGTGGCCGGTTCCGATGGCGTCTTGCAGATGACCATCACCTTCCAGCCCGGGACCGATCCCGAACAGGCCACCGTGCGCGTCCAGAACCGGGTCAGCCAGGCGCTGGCGCGTTTGCCGGAAGCGGTGAGGCGGCAGGGTGTGACCACCCAGAAGCAGTCCCCCACCTTTCTGATGGTGGTGCATCTGGTCTCGCCGGATGACAGCTACGACACCCTCTACTTGCGCAACTACGCGCGCCTGCACGTGCGCGACCAGCTGGCGAAGATTTCCGGTGTCGGCGAGGCGCAGCTGTTCGGCGGCGGCGATTACGCCATGCGCGCCTGGCTGGATCCCGACCGCATCGCCTCCCATGGCCTCACCGCCGGCGACGTGGTCGACGCCATGCGCGAACAGAATGTCCAGGTCTCCGCCGGGCAGATCGGCGCCGAGCCGATGCCGGAAAGCGACTTCCTCACCCTGATCAACGCCAAGGGCCGTCTGTCCACCGAGCAGGAATTCGGCAACATCGTGCTCAAGGTCGGCGAGGATGGCGAGATCCTGCGACTCCGTGATGTCGCTCGGCTCGAGATGGGCGCGGGCGACTACACCCTGCGCTCCAGGTTGGATGGCAAGGACGCGGTGGCGATCGGCATCTTCCAGTCGCCCGGTGCCAACGCCCTGCAGATCCGCGACCAGGTGGTCCGGACCATGGACGAACTGGCCACCCAGTTCCCGCCGGGTGTGGAGTATCGCACCGTCTACGACACCACGCTGTTCGTCAGCGACTCGATCCGCTCGGTAATCCAGACGCTGCTGGAGGCGATACTGCTGGTGGTGCTGGTGGTGACGCTGTTCCTGCAGACCTGGCGCGCATCGCTCATTCCGCTGCTGGCGGTGCCGGTCTCGGTGGTGGGTACCTTCTCGGTGCTGTTGCTGCTGGGGTATTCGATCAACACCCTGACGCTGTTCGGGCTGGTGCTCGCCATCGGCATCGTCGTCGACGACGCCATCGTGGTGGTAGAGAACGTGGAGCGCAACATCGGCCAGGGGCTGGCGCCACGTGCCGCCGCGCATCAGGCGATGCGCGAGGTGTCAGGGCCGATCGTCGCCATCGGCCTGGTGCTGTGCGCGGTGTTCGTGCCGATGGCGTTCCTCTCCGGCGTGACCGGCCAGTTCTATCGTCAGTTTGCGGTCACCATCGCCATCTCCACGGTGATCTCCACCATCAACTCGCTGACGCTGTCACCGGCACTGGCCGCCATGCTGCTCAAGCCCCACGACGCGCCCAAGGACCGCCTGACCCGGGTGATAGACTTCCTGTTCGGCTGGCTGTTCCGACCGTTCAACCGTTTCTTCAACGCCAGCTCCAGGCGCTATCAGGGCGTGGTATCGAGCAGCCTGCGCCGTCGCGGCGCGGTGTTCGTGATCTACCTGGTCCTGCTGGGGTCCACCGGTTATCTGTTCCAACTGGTGCCGCCGGGGTTCATTCCGGTGCAGGACAAGATGTACCTGATCGCCGGCGTGAAGCTGCCGGAGGGCGCCTCGCTGGATCGTACCGATGACCTGCTGCGCCAGGTGGTGGATATCGCCATGGAGACCGACGGCGTCGAACATGCGATCTCGTTCCCGGGACTCAACGCGCTGCAGTTCACCAACACCGCCAATACCGGGCTGGCGTTTCTGACCCTGAAGCCGTTCGATCAGCGCACCCGTACCGCGGCGGAGATCAACGCCGAGATCGCCGGCAAGATCAGTGGTCTCAAGGACGGCATCGCGTTCTCGTTCATGCCGCCGCCAATCCTCGGGCTGGGCAATGGCTCCGGCTATCAGCTGTTCATCGAGGACCGCGGCGGGCTCGGCTACGGCCCGCTGCAGGAGACAGTGACCGCCTTCCAGGGCGCGGTGGTGCAGACGCCAGGCATGAGCTATCCGATCACCAGCTATCAGGCCAACGTGCCCCAGCTCGATGCCGAGGTGGACCGACTCAAGGCCAAGACCCAGGGCGTGGCGGTGAGCGATCTGTTCGATACCCTGCAGACCTATCTGGGCTCCACCTATGTCAACGATTTCAACAATTTCGGCCGCACCTGGCAGGTGATCGCCCAGGCCGACGCCCCCTATCGCGACAGCGTCGAGGATATCGCCAGGCTGCGTACCCGCAACGCCCAGGGCGAGATGGTGCCGATCGGCTCGATGATCGATATCCACCAGAGCTTCGGCCCCGATCCGGTGCTGCGCTTCAACGGCTACCCGGCGGCGGACCTGGCCGGCGAAGCCGACCCGCGGGTGCTCTCCTCGCCCCAGGCGATGAGCGTCTTGACCGATATCGGCGCACGGGTACTGCCGGATGGCATCGACTTCGAATGGACCGACCTCAGCTATCAGCAGTCCACCCAGGGCAATGCCGCGCTGGTGGTGTTCCCGCTGGCGGTACTGCTGGTGTTCCTGGTGCTGGCGGCGCTCTACGAAAGCTGGACACTGCCGTTGGCGGTGATCCTGATCGTGCCGATGTGCCTGCTGTCGGCACTCGTCGGCGTCAGAATCTCCGGCGGCGATACCAACGTCTTCGTCCAGGTGGGCCTGGTGGTCCTGATCGGACTGGCCTGCAAGAACGCCATCCTGATCGTCGAATTCGCCCGCGAGCTCGAATTCCAGGGGCGCGGCGTGGTGGAAGCGGCGCTGGAGGCCTGCCGGTTGCGACTGCGCCCGATCATCATGACCTCGATCACCTTCACCGCGGCGGTGATACCGCTGGCGCTGGGTCACGGCGCCGGGGCCGAGGTGCGTCAGGCGCTGGGGATCGCGGTGTTCGCCGGGATGCTTGGTGTGACCCTGTTCGGCCTGTTCCTGACGCCAGTCTTCTACGTCGCGCTGCGCAAGCTGGCCGGCCCGCTCAGCCAGGATCACGGCTCGACGATGGAAGGCGAAGATCATCGGCCGAAAAACGACCCTGCGTGATCGAGGGGCAGGGCCACACCAGCCAACCGTTGGCAAGGAGGGATACGATGCGCCACCCTGCTGTCTACGCCACCGGGAGCCGACATCGTGACCGTTTCTCGCCGACTCTTTTTTGCCCTGTGGCCCGACGACGCCAGTCGCCAGGCACTGGCCGACGAGGCCGAACGCCTGGCGCCACTCTGCGGCGGCTACCCGCTGCCAGCGGAGAACATGCACATCACGCTGGCGTTTCTGGGCAGTGTCGACGCCCCGCGGCTGGAGGCACTCGTCGATCTGACCCGAGCGTGGCCGGCGCTGCAGGGCGAGTGGACGCTGGATCGGCTCGGGCATTTCCCCAAGCCCCGCATCGTCTGGGCCGGCAGCCAGACGCCGAATGACATACTCATGACGCTCAATGCCGAGCTCTGGCAGGCGCTGTCCCGCCACGGCTTCACCGCGCCGCAACGTGAATTCACCCCGCACGTCAGCCTGGTACGCCAGGCCGACCGTGCGGCACCCCAGTCACGGCTGCCCACGTCGATCCGCTGGCGCTTCGATCATCTCGCCCTAGTGGAGTCGCAGCTCGGCAACGGCGGCTCGCGCTATCGGACGCTGGCTGACAACATCGGCTGAGATCATGGCGATGATGGACGCGACTCGCCCTCGACGGCTTCGAGAAACGCCCCGGTATCGCCCTGAAATAGTGGCAGCATGCGGGCCAGCCGCTCGTGGGGCCAGTCCCACCAGGCCAGCGCCTCCAGGCGTGCCACGGTTTCGGGATCCTCGAAGCGTGGGCGCAGCGGGCGAGCGGGGTTGCCGACGACGATGGTGTAGGCGTCAACGTCCTTGGTCACCACGCTACCGGCACCGACGATGGCGCCATTGCCGATGGTGACGCCGGGCAGCACGATGGCACCGTGGCCGATCCAGACATCGTGACCGATCACGACACGATCCTCGGCGCGCCAGTCGAAGATCCGGTCGTCGACGCCCTGGTCGCTGCCGGCGAAGCCGAACTTGCCGGGGCGGTAGCTGAAATGGTGCAGCGTCGGCCGCCACCAGGGGTGATTGCTGGGATTGATGCGCACGCTGGAGGCGATCGACGTGAATCTGCCGATCTCGGTGAACATCAGGTCGCAATCGCGCTCGACATAGCTGTAGTCGCCGAGCGTGACGTGGTTGAAGACGCAGCGGTCGCCCACCTCGGTCCAGGCGCCCAGGCGACTCTCGTGGAGTTTCGCCGTGGGCGCGCTGGTGGGGGCGGCGCTCAAGCGCCGGGAAACGGGCTGTGAAGACATGAATCCCTCTCAGAAAAGAATGTCGCTGCCATCGGCAGCCAACTCCACGCCTTCCGGCAGGGTTCGCGACGTTGCCAGGAAGTCGGCGTCCAGTTCGTGACTGATGTGCGTCAGCCAGGCGCGAGACGGCTGGATTCGCTCGATGATCTCCAGCGCCATGGCGACGTTGTTGTGGTTGCGGGGCGCAATGTAGGAATCCGGATGGGTGGCATCGATCACCACGCCATGCGGCCGCCATTCGGTCAGGAAGCTTTCGGTGGCGCCGGGCAAGCCCACGGTATCGCACAACCAGGCCAGCCGATTGACGCCGTCGGAGAGCGCGTAGCCCAGCGTCGGCTTGCTGTGATTCAGCGGCAGCGGCGTGACCTCGAGCCGGCCCAGCTGCAAGGGCCGAAACGGCTTCAGGCCGGGCTGGAAGTCGAGAATGCCGGGGTTCTTGTGCAAATCGGCACAGCCTTGAGGATCTTTGGGACCGTAGACCGGAATCGATTCGCCCCGGCCCCAGCGCAGATGCAACAGCCCCTGCACATGATCGGCGTGATAGTGGGTCAACAGGATGGCGGCCGGGCGCTGACGCTCGCAGCGGGCGGCCAGATCCATGCGGCCGGCGTCGATCAGAATCAGGTCGCCATCGAGTTCGATCTCGCCGCAACAGGGCTCGCGGCGGTGGCAGCTCAGCAGCCGCGCCCGCTGGCAGGCCAGGCAGTCGCAGCCGAAGCAGGGAACCTGTCCGCTGTCACCGGTACCCGAAAAGCGCAGCTTCACGCCGGACCGTCCGCTACGGGCGTGGCGTCGAGCCAGGCTTCGAGCGCCTTCACGCCATGCGCCAGCTCGCCGCCGTTGTCGATTCGCGCAATATCGCCCAGCGCATCCTCACCGCCGCCGCGCGCCAGCCGCGCCTCGATCTCGGCCGGCGTCTCGCGCCCGCGAGCGATCAGACGCCGGCGCAGCACCTCGACATCCGCCACGACCAGAACCGGCATCAGGGCCGCGCCGAAGCGTCGACGGGCGCGCTCCAGCGCTCGCCGGCTGCCGTTGAGCACCACCGTGTGCCCCGCCGCCAGCCACGCTTCGATCTCGATCCCGACGCCGTAGTCGAGCCCATGCGCGCTCCAAGATAGGCAGAACAGCCCCTGCTCCCGCCGCCAGTGAAATGCCTCGCGGGAGAGTTCGATGCAGTTCTCCGCCCCGCCGCTGGCGCGCGTGATGTAGCGATGCGCCACCAGCGCGTCCGGGCGCCGTCGTGCCAGCTCGCGCAGCAGGCTGTCCTTGCCGACGCCGCTGGCGCCCATGACGTAGATCAGACGCGACATCTCGGACCTCTCGAAAAATACGCCATCAATGGACCTGTCTACCCGCAGACCAAACTCTCTGCACCACCGGATGATCGTCGATCAATCGCACCCGCAACAGATCGGCACGGAGCCCCGGCGCCAGGCGCCCACGATCGGTCAGGCCTACCGCTTCGGCCGGTATGCGTGTCGCGGTGGCGACCGCCCGGGGCAGCGCGTAGCCGTTCTCCATCGCCGCCACCTTGAACACCGCGTCGAGCAGCGCCGCCGGGTAGTAATCCGATGACAGGATATCCAGCACGCCCAGCTCGACCAGATCGGCAGCGGCGATGTTGCCGGAGTGGGAGCCGCCGCGGACGACGTTGGGTGCGCCCATCATCACCGCCATGCCGGCACGGTGGGAGGCCTCCGCCGCTTCGCGGGTGGTGGGGAACTCCGCGACTCGGGTGCCATATTCATGGCTTTCGGCGACGTGCTCGACGGTGGCGTCGTCGTGGCTGGCGATCGCCAGGCCCCGTTCGCGACAGCTGGCCGCGATGGCGCGGCGATGCTCGGCGCTGTAGCGCTGGCTGTTGTCGATCTGGGTCGCCATGAAGGCGTTCATCGCCGCGTCATCGAGCTGGTACTTGCCCTGATAGTAGACGCGATACGCCTCGAGGCTGGCGAACTGGCGCTGGCCGGGGGCGTGATCCATCAGCGAGACCAGGCCCAGCAGCGGTGACGACGACAGCTCGCCGAAGCGCACCAGCGTGTTCGGGTGACTCACCTCACAGCGCAGGTGCAGACGATGATCGACCCGCGCCAGACCGTCGTGAACGATCTGCGACAGGGCATGGCACATCTCGTCCAGTGCCCGGTGGCGCATGCTCTGCTCGTCGACGTCACCGATCGAGACCGCATCGAACACGGTGGTGATGCCGCTGGCCGCCATCTGGGCGTCGTGGGCCAGCGCCGCCTGACGTCCCGGCCATTCGACCTTGGGTCGCGGCTGGAAATACTTTTCCATGTTGTCGGTGTGCAGCTCGACCAGCCCTGGCAGCAGCGTGTCGCCTTCGCAATCGACGGCGCCCCCGGTCTGGCTCGCGCCATGGTCGATGGCGGCGATCCGGCCGTCGCGGATCACCAGCGTGCCGTCGATCACCTCGTCGTCGAGCACCAGCCTGGCGTTGGTCAGTACCTGTTCCTGCGTGCTCATGACAGCGTCTCCTGAGTGTTCTGGGTAACGGAAGCGCGGGCGCCGAGACTATCGTCCAGCGGCAGCAGGCGATCGGCGACGCGCTCGCGCACGTCCTCGTCGTGGAAAATGCCGAGCATCGCCGCGCCGCGGGCCTTGGCCTCGCCGATCAGGGTGATCACCACGTCGCGATTGGTGGCGTCCAGCGACGCGGTGGGTTCGTCGAGCAGCAGCAGCGGATGCTCGCCGATGAAGCCGCGGGCGATGTTGACGCGCTGCTGCTCGCCGCCGGAGAAGGTGCCGGGCGGCAGCTGCCACAGTCGCTCGGGCAGGTTGAGCCGGGCCAGCAGCGTCTCGGCGCGCTGGCGGGCCTCGTTTTCGTCGGCACCACGCGCCAGCAGCGGCTCCATCACCACATCGACGGCGGCGACCCGCGGTACCACGCGCAGAAACTGGCTGACGTAGCCGATCACGTCCCGGCGCAGGCCGTGCCAGGCGTAGGCCGGCAACGTCTCGAGGTCGAGTTCGCCATCCTCGAAATGCAGCCGGATGTGCCCGCGGTCGATGCGATAGTCGCCGTGAAGCATCTTCAGCAGCGTGCTCTTGCCGATACCGCTGCGACCGGCAAGCACCAGGCATTCGCCGGCGTCGAGGGTCAGCGAGAGATCGCGCATCACGTCGATCTCGAGCCCGCCCTGGCCGTGCAGCAGGAACCGTTTGTGCAGCCCATCCACCGTGAGGCGAGGTCGGGCGCGTTTCGGGGAAGCGCTAGTCTCGGAAAGCATCGGAATTCCTCCCTCAAGGTGTCAGCACGGATGAAACCAGCAGCTGCGTATACGCGTGCTGCGGATCGTCGAGGATCTGGTCGGTAAGGCCGGCCTCGACCACCTGGCCGCGGCGCATCACCATCAGGCGGTGAGCGAGCAGGCGCGCCACGGCGAGGTCGTGGGTGACCAGCACCACCGAAAGGCCCAGTTGGCGTACCAGCGTGCGCAGCATGTCGAGCAGGCGCGCCTGCACCGAGACGTCGAGCCCGCCGGTGGGCTCGTCCATGAACACAAGACGCGGCCGGGTGACCAGGGTGCGGGCGATCTGCAGGCGCTGCTGCATGCCGCCGGAGAAGGTGCGCGGGGCGTCGTCGATACGACCGGGGTCGAGCTCGACCTGGCGCATCCACTCCTGGCCGGTGGCACGCAACTGACCGTAGTGGCGCTGGCCCTGGGCCATCAGCCGCTCGCCGATATTGGCCCCGGCGGAAACGCCCATCCGCAGGCCATCGCGGGGGTTCTGGTGCACCAGCCCCCATTCGAGACGCAGCAGTGCTCGACGCCGTGCCTCGCCGATGGCGTAGAGATCGAGCTCGGCCTCATCCCTCTCCAACTCTCCCTTATCCAGCACGTCTTCTCCGGCGCCGGCTCGAGCGGCTTCGGACTCGTGAATAGCCCTTCGATAGACCACGCGTCCCGCATCGGGCGCTTCCATCCCGGCGAGCACGCGCAACAGCGTCGACTTGCCGGAGCCGGATTCGCCGACGATGCCCAGCACCTCGCCGGCATGCAGTTGAAAATCGATCGCCTCGCAGCCCTTGCCGGGACCGTAGAGGCGGGTGATGTCCTGAACGTCCAGCAGGACCGGGCGCTCCAGTGCCGGCTTCTTCATGCCACCTCTCCCCGTCGCGTCTGGCAGTAGTCGGTATCGGAGCAGACGAACATCCGCCCGCCCTTGTCATCGGTGATCACTTCGTCGAGATAGCTGTGATCGCTGCCGCACAGCGCACAGGTGTGCTCCCAGCTCTGGACCTCGAACGGATGGTCCTCGAAGTCGAGGCTCTCGACCCGGGTGTAGGGCGGGATCGCGTAAAGCCGCTTCTCGCGACCGGCGCCGAACAGCATCAGCGCCGGGTTGCCGTCGAGCTTGGGGTTGTCGAACTTGGGGATCGGCGACGGGTCCATCACGTAGCGCCCGTCCACCTTGACCGGGTAGGCGTAGGTGGTGGCGATATGGCCGTAGCGGGCGATGTCCTCGTAGAGCTTGACGTGCATCACGCCGTACTCCTCCAGCGCGTGCATCAGCCGCGTCTCCTGCTCGCTGGGCTCGATGAAGCGCAGCGGCTCGGGAATCGGCACCTGGAACACCAGGATCTGGCCGCTTCGCAGCGGCGTCTCGGGAATCCGGTGGCGGGTCTGGATGACGTCCGCCGCGGTGGTGGCGGTGGTGGTCTCGACGCCGGCCACGCGCTGGAAGAAGTGGCGGATACTGACCGCATTGGTGGTGTCGTCGGCACCCTGGTCGATCACCTTGAGAATGTCGTAGGCACCGAGAATGCTCGCGGTGAGCTGCACACCGCCGGTGCCCCAGCCGTAGGGCATCGGCATCTCGCGTCCGCCGAACGGTACCTGATAGCCGGGAATCGCCACCCCCTTGAGCAGCGCGCGGCGGATCATCCTTTTGGTTTGTTCGTCCAAATACGCGAAGTTATAACCGTCCACGTTAGCGCTCCTCCTGCTGGGGGCTGGCGGTGTCGCGGGTGCCGTCGAGTTCAGCCTGGCGTGCGGCATGCTCGCGTCGCAGACGGCGCAGCAGATCGAGCTCGGACTGGAAGTCGACGTAGTGCGGCAGTTTCAGGTGCGAGACGAAGCCGGAGGCGTCGACGCTGTCGGCGTGGGCCAGCACGAACTCCGCCTGCTGGGCGGGGCCGATGATCGGCTCGCCCAGCTCCTCGGCGCGCAGGGCGCGATCGACCAGCGCCATCGCCATGGTCTTGCGCTCGTTGTGGCCGAAGGCGAGGCCGTAACCGCGCGTGAACTGCGGTGCGGCCTCGCGCGAGCCGCCGAACTGGTTGATCATCTGGCACTCGCTCAACGCGATCTCGCCGACGCAGATCGTCTCGTCCCACTCGTCGACGTGGATCTCGACCTCCACCTGACCCAGGCGAATCTCGCCGGCAAACGGGTGGTTGCGGCCGTAGCCGCGCTGGGTGGAGTACCCCAGCGCCAGCAGGTAGCCCTCGTCGCCGCGGGCCAGCATCTGCAGCCGGGCGGCACGGTCCATCGGGTAATCGGGCGGATCGCGGGTGATGTCCGCAGGCTCACTGCCGTCGTCGATCTCCTGCTCCACCAGGCCTTCGTCGTTGAGCAGCTCCAGAATCTGCGGGCACGCCTCGGCTTCGGTAACCTCTTCGCGAATCTCGGCGGCCGGCACCTCGGCACCGGCCAGCTGCAGGAAGTCGAGCAGGCGGTGGGTGTAGTCGTAGGTCGGCCCCAGAATCTGGCCGCCGGGGATGTCCTTGTAGGTGGCGCTGATGCGGCGCTCGATGCGCATGCTGGCGGTGTCGAGCGGCTCGCTGACCGCCAGTCGCGGCAGCGTGGTGCGATAGGCGCGCAGCAGGAACACGGCTTCGGTGAGATCGCCGCTGGCCTGCTTGAATGCGAGCGCGGCGAGTTCGGGATCGTAGAGCGAGGCTTCGCTCATCACCCGGTCGACGGCCAGCCGCAGCTGGTCACCGACCTGGGCGACCTCCAGTTCCGGGCGATCGCGATCGCCGCGGCGGCGGTCGGCCAGCCAGCGATGGGCGTTGGCAATCGCCTGCTCGCCTCCCTTGACGGCTACGTACATCAGTTCGTCTCCTGAGAATCGGCGCGAGCCTCGACACTCGCAATTCGGGTGCTGCGGGGAATCGCCGCCAGCTGCGCGCCGCAGCCGAAGATGGCGTCCAGCCCCTGCGGAAAGCTGGCACGGTTGCCGGCCAGGCGAGTCATCAGTGCCCGGCAGCCGGCGCCGTCACCGATATCGAGCACCCGCGACTCGGCGATGCCGGGGCCGCTGAGCCGCCAGCCGTGGTCTGCGTCGTCGGCACCGTTCGAATCGTTTTCCAGCCGCTCGACGGCGACCAGCAGCGTGGTACCGCGATCGGGATAGGTGTCGCTGCCCACCGCGAAAGGTGTCTGCGGATCGAAGGACTCGTGGGTCAGCAGCGCGAAATCGGCACTCGCCGGGTCATCGGTGATTCGCGCGCCGGTGTGGAAGGTCAGCGCCTCGCGCAGGGCCGGCGAGTCGAGGTCGGCGGCGATCCAGACGCGTGTCTCGAGGTCGCAAAGCGTCAGCACCACGCCCCACAGTGCGGCGCCCAGCGCGTCACTCGGCGCCACCTGGGGCGGTGCCGGCAGTGCCAGCGTGGTCAGCGTGCCCGGCTCGGAAAGCGCGCCGAGAATCTGGCGAAACAGACGCTGACTGTCGTGGGCGGGGTCGGCCAGCCCAGGCCAGACGAGATCCCTCGTCGTTTCCGTCTTTACCGTCATTGCTTTGTCCATCGTCACTTCCTCCATCGTCATTCGCCCGTGCTCACTCGCCACGTACTCATTCACCACGTGCTCACTCGCCACGTACCTATTCACCACGTACGAGGGTGAAGAAGTCGACGCGGGTGGCGGCGGCGGTGGCGGCATCGCGGCGCTGACGCTCGGCCAGTTCCTCGGCCAGCGGCGCGAGTACGTGCGTCTCGAGCTTCTGCTGCCATTCGGCGTGCTGGGCGACGGCATCGGCCAGTGCGATCAGCTCGGCGTGGCGGTGGTCACGGCCCCGCACCCAGCCGTGGCCGAGGGTGCCGTCATCGAGGGCGACGCTGGCGCGGGTCAGGGTCATCTCGCCGAGATGGAAGGCGTTGCCGGTACCGCCGGTGCGGCCCTTGAGCATCGCCATGCCGGTTTCCGGGCCGCGTACGCAGCGATGTGCGGGCACTGCATCGAGCGCCGTCCAGCACGCCTCTATTCGCTCGCGGGTGGAGAGCGCCAGCAGCCGCTGACGCGCGCCTCGTGATGTGTCGTTCATGACGCAACCTCGTCGGTGTCGAAATCCATGGGGTCGATGTCGAAATCAACGTGATAGGAGAGCCGGTCGGCGCGCGCCCGGCCCATCGAGATTTCCACCAGCGCGCCGTCGGCATCGGTGTTTTCGCTGGTCATCAGCAGCAGCGGTGCGTTGAGCGGACACTGCAGCCAGCGGGCGTCGTCGCGGGTGGCGGTTGCGGCATCGATGCGCACCCGGCGTCGGTGAAGCCGCAGGCCATAGTGCTGACCCAGCAGGGCGCGGGTGGAACCGCCGCGATAGCGCTCCAGCCAGCCCGGCACGCGCTCGGGATCGAACCAGTGGCGCAGCCGCATCAGCGGGGCATCGTCGACGTAGCGCACGGTATCGACCCGCAGCAGCGGCTCGTCGGCGGGCCGTCCGAAACGCAGCGCGATCGCCTCGGGAGGCGTCACGAACCCCTGTTCGAGACAGCAGGTATTCGAAGGCAGACCGAGGCCGGCCAGATTCTGGGTCACCTTGCTACCGGCGCTGACGGCGTAGTCGAGACGTCGATCCACCACCTGAGTGCCGCGTCCCTGGTGGCGCGTCACCAGGCCGGCGGCGACCAGCTCGTCCAGCGCCCGGCGTACCGTGTGGCGATTGACCGCGAAGCGCTTGGCCAACTGGGCCTCGGTCGGCAGCAGATCGCCGGGGGCGTAGTCGGCGCGAACTTCGCGCACCAGCTCCTCGGCCAGTTCGCGGTAGCGCGGCATCGTCAAAATTTGTCTAGACATCATCGGACCCAAAAAACCGGGGGAAGCCCCGGCATCAGATGAAGCGTTTGCGAACACGCTGCGACGCCATATCGAGCAAAGTGACGGCAACGATGATCACCAGCATGATCGTGGCGGTCTCGGTGTACTGGAATCCGCGCATGGTTTCCCAAAGCGAGACGCCGATCCCACCGCCGCCGACCATGCCGAGCACCGTGGCCGAGCGAATGTTGGACTCGAAACGGTACAGGCTGACCGAGATCCACAGCGGCAGAACCTGGGGAATCAGGCCGAAGATGATCTCTTCCAGCCGCCCGGCGCCGGTGACGCGAACGCCTTCCATCGGCCCGGCATCGGTGGCTTCCACCGCTTCCGAGAACAGCTTGGCGAGCACGCCGGTGGTGTGGACGAACAGCGCCATGGTGCCGGCGAACGGCCCCAGGCCGACGGCGACCACGAACAGCATCGCGAAGACCAGTTCGTTGATCGCGCGGCACGCATCCATCAGGCGTCGTACCGGCTGGTTGATCCACCACGGTGCCAGGTTGTCCGAGGAGAGCAGGCCGAACGGAATGGCGAACAGCACCGCCAGCAGCGTGCCCCAGATCGCGATCTGGATGGTCACCAGCATCTGGTCGATGTAGTGATCGAGGCTGCCGAAGGTCGGCGGCACGAAGTCGGCGGCGAGCGTGGCCATGTTGCCGGCGTTGCTGACCAGCAGGCCCGGGGCCATTTCGGCGCCCTGCCAGGCCCAGCCGAGCACGCCTGCGGCAACCGCCCAGCCCAGCAGCGTGGTCCAACTGCGCTTGCCGGCGCGAGCTTGCATGTCGAGGGAAGAGGCGCTTTGCATGTGCGTTGTCCTGACGAAGAGATCGATGAGGATCGGGGCTCGATCGCCGGCGGCAGGTCGAAGAGCTGATCTGCCGCCGGCCGGGAGCGGAACCTCAGTTGGCCATTGCCGTGGTGTTGTCGGCCTGCTTGGCCTGCGCGGCTTCGCGGGCGTCCATGCGCTGGTTCAGCGATTCGAGGCGAGCGTCGATATCCGCGAGTTGCTGCTGCTTCTCCTCGGCATCGATCGAATCGTCGGCGGCGAGCTGGGCGCGCTGCTTGAACAGGGCGAGCTGACGGATCGGCAGCAGCTGGTCGTTGTCGGAAGCGGCAAAACCGGACCACTGCAGCGGCTCGAGAATCTGCTTCTGCTTGTCGGTATCGCCGTAGCTCAGGAAGAACTGGCGCAGCTCGTCCTTGGTTTCCTGCGGCAGATTGGTGCGCCAGACCAGCGGGTCGGAGGGGATCAGCGGCGACTTCCAGATCACCTTGAGCTGGTCGGCCTTGTCGGGATGGGTGATCTCCAGGCGCTCCATGCTTTCGGTGTTGAACGTCGCGACATCGACCTGGCCGTTGGCCACGGTCAGCGCATTGGTCTCGTGATTGGAATTGAGCGTGCGCTTGAACGCGGTGGCGGGATCGACGTGGTTCTTGGCGAAGACGTAGTAGCCCGGTACCAGATAGCCCGAGGTGGAGTTGGGATCGCCGTTGCCGAAGGTCAGCTCGCCGGCGTGATCCAGCACTTCGTCGACCGAGTCGTAGGGGCTCTCCTTGTTGACGATCATCAGGCTCCAGTAGCCCGGCGCGCCATTGGCGGCGACGGTCTGGGCGAAGATCTCGCCACCGGCGCGATCGACTGCTTCCATTGCCGACTTGTTGCCGTACCAGGCGAGATCGACCTTGTCGAAGCGCATCGCCTGGATCACCGCGGCGTAGTCGGTGGCGAAGAACGGCTGGACCTCGACGCCCAACGCCTCGGACATGTCATCCAGAAACGGCTGCCACTGGGTCGACTGGTTGGAACTCGATTCGGTGGAGATGATGCCGAAGCGCAGCGGCTCGTCGGCGGCCTGGGCCGAACTGACGGCCAGCGTGGTGCCGAACAGGCCGAGTCCGGCGATCAGCGGCAGGGCCGCACGGCGTAGACGGGATGAGATCATGTCGTTTCCTCGAAGCGTCGGGGTTGGTGATCGATGGTCAGGGATCGGTCGTGGGTATGTCGGTTTTCCTGCAGAGCTCGCTCGGCTCAGCCCACCGCATGCAGTGGCGCCGCCATCCGATGATCGGGCTGACGGGATTCGAGCTCGTCGAGACCGGCGTTCTCGTAGAGCGCCTGCAGGCGGCTGTCGGTGAGGCCTTCGATCGGCCCGTCGTAGTAGAGCCGCCCCTGCTTGAGGGCGATGGCGCGGCGGCAGTAGCGGCGCGCGACATCGACCTGATGCAGAGTGACGACGATGGTGCGGCCGTCCTCGCGATTGATGCGCTGAAGAATCTCCATCACCTCGCGGGCGCTACGCGGATCGAGGGAAGCGATCGGCTCGTCGGCGAAGATCACTTCGGCCTCCTGGACCAGCGCCCGGGCAATGGCGACGCGCTGCATCTGGCCGCCGGAAAGGGTATTGGCGCGCTGGTGGGCGAGACCGACGATGCCGACCCGCTCGAGTGCGCGCAGCGCCAGATCCCGTTCGTGCTGGGTGAAGCGGCCCGTCAGCGCCCGCCATCGCGGCATCGCCCCGAGGTGGCCGATCAGCACGTTGGTCAGCACGCTCAGGCGGCCGACGAGATTGAACTGCTGGAAGATGTAGCCGGCACGACGGCGCTGTTCGCGACGCGCGCCGACCAGTCGTCCCTGGCGCTGCACGTCGCGATCCAGCACTCTGACGTGACCGTGCGACTGGCGGTCGGCACGGGTCAGACCGATGAGATGGCGCAGCAGGGTCGACTTGCCGGAGCCCGACGGCCCGATCAGGGTGACCATTTCGCCGCTGGCGATCTCGAAACCCACCTCGCGCAGCGCGGCGTGGTTGCCGAAGGATTTGTCGAGCCGTTCGACGCTAATGATGGCGGTCATACGATTCGTCCCGGAAAGTGTTTGGAACCCGAAAAGGTTGGACACAGTCTGGCGACGTCGTGTGACGGTTATTTATCTAGACAATTAAGAAACGGTGACAAGGACGGGGGCAAAAAACGCCACGAAAAAAGCGCCCGTGGGCGCTTTATGAGGAGTATCAGCAGGTTGGCGGCGGCCGTCATCGCGCTGACACGAATTCGTCGTCGAATCGTCACATCCAGCACAAGACGATGTCGGCCGCCGGCCGGGCGTCAGGCGCTTTCCGTGGCGGGCAGGAAACCGCCCTGTCTGAGCACGTCCTCGTAACCTTCTCGGAAGGTGGGATAGCGGAACGTGTAGCCGGAATCGAGCAGCAGCCGGTTGTTGCAGCGCTTGCTGGAACGGCGACGCAGCGGTGACTGGATGACGTCCGGCGTCTCGACCTTGAGTCGCCCGGCGATCCAGGCCATCACCTCGTGCAGCGGTGCCGAATCGCAATCGCTGGCGAGATAGACCGGCTCCAGCGGCTTGCCTTCCAGCGCCAGCTGGATCAGGTGGGCGATCACGCCCGCGCAGTCGTCGCGATGAATGCGATTGGAGTACATTGGCGGGTTGGAGGCGGCGATACGGCCTTCGCTCACCTGGCGGATTAGCCGGTCGCGACCCGGGCCGTAGATTCCCGAGAAGCGGATAGTCGTGCCCGGCAGATCGTGTGCGAGCAGCGCCTGCTCGGCCTCACGCATCAGTACCCCCGAGAAACCGTGGGGTTCGGTCACCGAGGTCTCGTCCACCTCTTCGCCGCCCTGCTGGGCATAGACGCTGGTCGAGGAGACGAAAAGGACCCGCTCGGGCGGCTTCTCGCGGGCGCCGAACGCCTGCAGAACCGCCTTCAGGCCGATCGGATATGCCGCCTCGTAGGCCGACTCCTCGAACCGGTCCGCCGTCACCGCGTAGACGATGAAGTCGGCGTCCGGCAGTGCCGCCAGCGCGGCTTCGTCGGTCACGTCCAGCGCCACCGCTTCGATCCCGGTGCCGGCGAGCGCGCCGACGTTGCGGCGTGCGCCGATCACGCGATGACCGGCATCGATCAACTGCTTCCCGAGCTGGGTGCCGATATCGCCACAGCCGAGAATTAGCGTAGTTTTCTTCACCTTTCCCTAGCCTCTTGGTAAAACGTCCTTGATGATTCGTCCCTGAGGACGCGAATGACCTCGAGAACCACACACTGACTTCGTGCGACAGGGAGCCTTCCGGTCCCAGCCAATGACTCTAACAGAACTCCGCTACATCGTAACCTTGGCCCAGGAGCGCCACTTCGGCCGCGCCGCCGAACGCTGCTTCGTTTCCCAGCCGACGCTGTCGGTGGCCGTCAAGAAACTCGAGGACGAACTCGGCATCGCCCTGTTCGAACGCTCCAAATCCACCGTTCAGGTGACCCCGCTGGGCGAGCGGATCGTCGAGCAGGCACACCGCGTGCTGGAGCAGGCCACGCTGATCCGGGAGATGGCCACCGAAGGCAAGGACCAGCTGATCAGCCCGCTGCGGATCGGTGCCATCTATACCATCGGCCCCTATCTGTTTCCGCATCTGATTCCGGCGCTGTCGCGCATCGCACCGCAGATGCCGCTCTATATCGAGGAGAGCTTCACCGGCGTGCTGCGGCGCAAGCTGCGCAGCGGCGAACTCGATGCCATCTTCGTGGCGCTGCCGTTCAACGAGTCCGACGTAGTCACCAAGACGCTCTACGAAGAGCCATTCGAGGTGCTGCTGCCGGCCGGCCATCCATGGACGGAGAAGGCGGCGATCGCCAAGGAGGATCTGCTCACCGAACGGCTGTTGTTGCTCGGCGAGGGTCACTGCTTCCGGGACCAGATTCTGGAGGCCTGCCCGGCGATCAGCGCGCAGCTCAACAACCCGTCGAACACCCTGATCGCCGAAGGCGGCTCGCTGGAGACCATCCGTCACATGGTCGCCTCCGGCCTGGGCATCACCGTGCTGCCGAAGCTGGCGATCGGCACCAATCATTATGAAAACGGCCTGCTGGAGAGTCGGCCGTTCAAGGGCAGTGCCCCCACGCGTAGCGTCGCGCTGGCATGGCGCGCCAGTTTCCCGCGGCCCAAGGCGATCGACGCACTGATTCAGGCGATCGATAAAATCCAGGGTAGCGACGTCGAGGCCGCATGAGCCTCGATGCGCCGGTAACCGACCTCTCCGGCGTCGGCGAGGCCCTGGCCGGCAAGCTGGCCCGGCTGCGCATCGAGCACGTCGTCGACCTGCTTTTCCATCTGCCGCTGCGCTATCAGGACCGGACACGAATCACGCCCATCGGCACCCTGCGTGCCGGCACCGAGGCCGTGGTCGAAGGCGAGGTCAGCGCTGCCGAGGTCGTCCGCGGCCGTCGGCGCAGCCTGCTGGTCCGCCTCAAGGACGGCACCGGCATCCTCAGCCTGCGCTTTTTCCATTTCTCGCCGGCCCAGCAGCAGCAGTTCGCCAAGGGCGTGCAGGTGCGCTGCTTCGGCGAGGCCCGCGCCGGCAGCACCGGGCTCGAGATCTATCACCCGGAATATCGTCTCATCCAGAGCGAAGCGACGCCGGTGGACGAACACCTGACCCCGATCTATCCCGCCACCGAAGGGCTGGCGCAGCCGCGCCTGCGCGCCTTGATCCAGCAGGCGCTGAAGCGGCTCGAACAGGCGCCCGAAAGCCTGCCGGAGTGGATTCCCGAACCGCTGCGCGGTCGTTTTCGGCTGCCGGGGCTGATCGAATCGGTGCGCTATCTGCACGAACCACCGCCGGACGCGCCGCAGGAACGGCTGGCCGATGGCCGCCATCCCGCACAGCGGCGCCTGGCGCTGGAAGAGCTGCTGGCCCATCAGTTGAGCCTGCGCCAGGTCCGCCTGCGCATTCAGACCGATGGCGCGCCCCGGCTCGCGGCCAGCAGCAACCTGCAGGCGCGCTTTCTGACCCAGTTGCCGTTCTCGCTGACCCAGGCACAGCGCCGGGTGCTGGAGGAGATCGGACGGGACCTGGAGCGGGAAGTACCGATGCTGCGGCTGGTGCAGGGCGATGTCGGTTCGGGCAAGACCGTGGTCGCCGCCATGGCGGTGCTGAACGCCATCGCCGGCGGCTGTCAGGCGGCGGTGATGGCGCCCACCGAGATTCTCGCCGAGCAGCACTTTCGCCAGTTTCGGGCCTGGCTCGAACCGCTGGGGATCGAAGTGGGCTGGCTGGCCGGCAAGCTCAAGGGCAAGGCACGCCTGGATACCAAGGCCGCCATCGCCGACGGCCGCGTGCAGGTCGCCGTCGGCACTCACGCGCTGTTTCAGGACGACGTGGTCTTCCACCGCCTGGGGCTGGCGGTGATCGACGAGCAGCATCGATTCGGCGTGCATCAGCGCCTCGCACTGCGCCAGAAGGGCGAATCCGGCGGCCTGACGCCGCATCAGCTGATCATGACTGCCACGCCGATCCCGCGCACCCTGGCGATGAGCGCCTACGCCGATCTCGACCTGTCGGTGATCGACGAGTTGCCGCCGGGACGCACGCCGGTACATACCGTGGCGGTGCCGGACGAGCGTCGCCCGGAAGTGATCCAGCGTATCCGCAACGCCTGCGCCGACGGCCGCCAGGCCTACTGGGTCTGCACCCTGATCGAGGAGTCGGAAGCGCTCACCTGCCAGGCGGCGGAGGTGACCCGCGACACGCTGGTGGAAGCGCTGCCGGAGCTCAACGTGGGACTGGTTCACGGCCGCATGAAGGCGCAGGAAAAGGCCGACGTGATGGATGCCTTCAAGCGCGGCGAGCTGGACCTGCTGGTCGCCACCACGGTGATCGAGGTCGGCGTCGACGTGCCCAACGCCAGCCTGATGATCATCGAGAATCCGGAGCGGCTGGGGCTCTCCCAGCTGCATCAGCTCCGCGGCCGGGTCGGTCGCGGCAGCGTCGACAGCTACTGCGTGCTGCTCTACCACCCGCCGCTGTCGAACCATTCGCGCCAGCGGCTCGGTATCCTGCGCGACACCACCGACGGCTTCAAGGTGGCGGAAAAGGACCTCGAACTGCGCGGCCCCGGCGAAGTGCTCGGCACCCGCCAGACCGGGCTGGCGCAGATGAAGATCGCCGATCTCGAGCGCGACCGCGACCTACTGGATACCGTCACCGCCCTGGCCCAGGCGCTGCTCGAGGAAGCCCCCGACGCCGCGCCACCGCTGATCCAGCGCTGGCTGGGCGACGAAGCCGGGCGCTACGGGCAGGTGTGAAGCCTGGCCGTAACGCCCGCGCGCTCAGGAATTTCAAGCATTCTCGGCGGCTTTGCCGCCAATCTTCTCGCCGCTGTCCTCTTCGTCATCTTTTCCGTCGTCACCCTTTCCGTCGCCACCCTTTCCGTCGCCACTTTTGCCCTCGCCCGGCGTCTCCACCGGACGCGCGATCAGCCGGGCCGCCGCTTCGCTCATCGGCACCAGCTGGCGGCTGATGTGCAGCAGTTGAGTCTGGATCACGCGGCGCTCGTCGTCGGCGTCGTCCTGAGCGGCGGTGGGCTCCTGCTCGAAGATCGCCACCAGCGCGTTCTGCTCGCCCCGGGGGTCGTCGATGGGCTGGCGCGACTGCAGGTTGGCGGCAATGGCGTCGAAGCGATCCGCGATCCGCCGCGCGGCGGCATAGATCTCGGCATCGCTTTCGGCATTCGACTCGTTGGCCGCCAGCGCGCCCCGATGCGCTCCCAGCGCCGAGAGATAGCCGAGCAGCGTGTGGGAGACGACCAGGAAGCGGAAACCCTCGTCGGCGTCCTTCTTACGATAGTGGCCGGGCTCCTGCAGCATGTTGGCCAGCACCGTGGAGAGCGCGGCATCGGCGTTGTGGGCGTTGCGGCGCGCCAGCCGGTAGGCGAGGTCGTCCTGCTTGCCGGCCTCGTACTGGTGGATGATCTCGCGCAAATAGAGCGTGCTGTTGGTCAGCGCCGTCGAGGCCACCTTGTGCAGGCGCCGCCCCTGCCAGTCCGGCAGGATGAAGAACACCGCCAGGCCGGATATCAGCGCGCCGATCAGCGTATCGATCAGCCGCGGCAGGATCAGGTCGAAGCCGTCGCCGACCTGGTTGAAGCTGCTCAGCACCAGCGTGGTGATGGCGGCGGTGGCGATGACGTAATGCTTCTCGCGATTGGCGAAGAAGACGACGCCGGCCACCACGGAAATCAGCGACTGGAGCAGCGGGTTCGGAAACAGGCTGATCAGCGCCCAGCCCACCACCAGCCCGACTACCGTGCCGACGATGCGCTGGCGCAGGAAACGGCGCGTGGCGCCGAAGTTCGGGCGACACACGAACAGCGTGGTCAGCAGGATCCAGTAGCCTTGGGTCGGGTGAACCAGGTGCAGCACGCCATAGCCCACCAGCAGCGCGGTCGACAGGCGCAGCGCGTGACGAAAGGTCGGCGATCCCGGCGTCAGGTTGAGGCGGATACGCTCCCAGGCGTCGCGGAAGCTGCGCGGCGAGCGGTCGAGGAGGCTGGCGTCCTTCTGATCGACCACCGCATCCGGGTTGTGGGCGCTGGAGAGCTGGTCCTCCAGTGTCGCCAGGTTACGGCCCAGTGCCTGCAGCGAGCGCAGCAGCGGGGTCCATTCCGGATTGCGCTGCGCCCGCAGGTAGACGATCGACGCCCGCAGATCCTCCAGCGCCTGCTCGCTCTGGCCGTGCTCGAAGGGCTGGCGCAGCAGCAGCGCCTTGGCCAGCCGCTTGCACGCCCGGCCCTGCTGGTCGAGCAGCCGCTGGCAGCGAAACAGCACGTCGTGATGGAAGAAGGTCTCGGTCAATGCCGAATAGGGGTAATGGGAGGCGCTGACCCGCTCGTGGATGTCCTGGGCGATGAAATAGAGCCGCAGGTAGCGGTTGAGCTTGCGGCTGCCACGCTGGCCCTCGAGCCGGCGGAAGATCATCTCCTTGGCCTGATTGAGCGCGGTCACCACGCGGCCGTTCTGGCGCGCCAGCGCAACGCGACGGCTTTCGACATCGACCCCGCGCAGCGGCTCGAACAGTGTCGCCTTGATGATCAGATATTCGCCCAGCTCCCGGTAGAGCTGCGCCATGCTCTGCTTGACCGGCTGGCGCGAGAACAGCGCACACCAGACGACCGAAATCGCCCCGTACCAGGCCGCACCGCCGACCAGCAGTAGCGGCTGATGCCAGAAATTGCCGTCGGTGGTGCCGCCGTGCTGCTCGATATTGATCATCGAATAGACCGACAGGATCAGCGTCGCCGAGGCGATGGTGGCGTAGCGCTGCTCGATGGCCCCGAGCATGATGAAGGTAAACGCCGACAGTGCCAGACCGGGCGCGAACAGCCACGGCCAGGGGAACAGCAGCTCCACCGAGCACGAGGCGACCAGGAAACAGATCAGCGTGACCAGCAGCGCCCGAACGCGGCCTTCCCAGTTGTCATCGGTCTCGGAGAGCGCGCTGGCGATGATGCCGAGGAACAGCGGAATGGCGAGCGCGATCTGATCCTGGGACCAGCTCAGCGCAATGGCGCCACTGAACGCCAGGAACACGCGGAAGCTGTAGGCGAACTTGTCCAGCGTCCACAGCTGGCGCAGGGAGTGGGAAAACGAATCGGAAATCTCGGTCTCTCCAGGATTGTGGTCGTGCCGTCAAGATAGCGCGCCCGCGATACCGGGAACAGACGCCGCCGACCATGAACGAATAGAGAACCCCACCAGGATTTAGACTTTAGTATAACGTCTTTACACCTATCGGCAGCAACGGCGCTGCGCTTTATCCTCGCCCCCACTTCATCCCTATCCCGGAGTTCGGCATGATCGGGGTTTACCGGAAGATTGAGGCAGAGCGTGCGACCGACCAGGCATTCGCATCGAAACGGCGTGTGGCGAGCACTCGCCATCATGGGCCAGGCATTGCGGGCGCTGGTGTTGCTGGCCGTGATCGCCTGGGGCGTGCTGGCGCTGCACTTCGAACTGCCGGGACCAACGCTCGTCGTCGATTTGGTGATCGCAGCATGGGTGCTGGTCGGCCTGGCCGCGCTGCTGGCCCCCTTGGCAAAGCGCCGCCATCGCCGGGCGTCGTCGGCGCTGCGCGTCCTGTTCGCGCTGGCGCTGATCGCCGTCGTGAGCTGGTGGCAGAGCCTCGAGCCCAGCAACGAGCGGGACTGGGCGCCGGACGTGGCGCGCCAGCTCTCGGTCGAACGCGAGGGCGACCGGGTCCGGCTTCACAACGTGCGCGACTTCGAGTGGCAGACGCCGGACACCGCGACGACGCGCTGGGAGACCCGCGAGTACGATCTCTCGCAGCTCGACTCGGTGGACATGGCGGTTTCCTACTGGATGGGCCCGGCCATCGCCCACACGCTGGTCACGTTCGGCTTTGCCGACGGCCGGCATCTGACGTTTTCGGTGGAGATCCGGCGCGAGCGGGACGAGGCGTTCTCGATCAGCGGCGGCTTCTTCAAGCAGTTCGAGCTCAACCTGATCGCCGCCGACGAGAACGACATCCTGCGCCTGCGCAGCAACGTCAGAGGCGAGGACGTCTATCTCTACCAGGTCGGGCTCTCGCCGCAGGCACGCCGCGAGCTGTTCGTCGCCTATCTCGACGAAGCCGAGCGGCTGCGCCGAACGCCCGAGTTCTACAACACCCTGACCAGCAACTGCACCACCATCGTGTTCGACATGGTCGACAGGATCGTCGCCGGGCTGCCCCGGGACATCCGGCTGATTCTCTCCGGCTACCTGCCGGAATACGTCTACGAGATCGGCGGGCTGGATACGAGCCATCCGCTCGCGTTCCTGCGCCGCCGCGGCTATATCAACCCGCGCGCCCAGCAGATTCCGTACAATGCCGGGAGCGAGGCCTTTTCCCGTGCCATTCGCGACGGGGTTCCCGCCGCCGACGGCGAGATCCTTCACGCTTCGTCGCCCTGACGTGCCCTGACCCGACATTCATGCCAATGACCTCCCTGCGCGACGCCATCGAAAACCGTATCAGCCACCTGACCGGCCGCACGCTGGGCGGGGTCGACTATACCCAGCCCAAGGGCGATCCGGGCCTGTTCGGGCCGGAGACCATGGCGTGGCGGGTGCATGGGGATTTCACCTCGATGATGTGCGGCGGCATCAGCGCGCTGCTGCTGCAGATGCTGCATCCGCTGGCGCTGGCCGGCGTCTGGGACCATTCCAACTTCCGCCGCGACATGATCGGCCGGCTTCGCCGCACCAGCCAGTTCATCGCCGTCACCACCTTCGGCTCCCGCGACGACGCCGAGCGCATTCTCGAGCGGGTACGCCGAGTCCACGACAGCGTCAGCGGGTACGCCGCCGACGGCACACCCTACGCGGCCAGCGATCCGGACCTGCTGGTGTGGGTCCATGTCGCCGAGATGAGCCGCTTTCTCGCCTCCCATATTCGCTATCGCGATCCCGGCCTGAGCCTGGCCGACCAGGATCGCTACTTCGCCGAAA
This sequence comes from Salinicola salarius, assembly GCF_002179555.1. Lineage (GTDB taxonomy): Bacteria > Pseudomonadota > Gammaproteobacteria > Pseudomonadales > Halomonadaceae > Salinicola > Salinicola salarius_A. The sequence continues at coordinate 25,339 of NZ_NHOU01000021.1, forward strand.
CCGCCCGCGTGGCCGAAGCGCTGGGCGCGCGCCACGTGCCCAAGAGCCGGGCGGCCATCGATGACTATCTCGAGCACCAGCGGCGCTATCTGGTCTGCGACGCCCGCACTCGCGACGTCATCGACGTGCTGCTGCACGCGCTGCCGCTGAGCCCGGTCATCCGCCCCGTCGGCGCGCTGTTCATGCGCGCCGGCATCGACCTGCTGCCGCCCTGGGCGGCGACGCTATTGAGCCTCGAGATGTCGGCACCCGAACGTCTCGCCGTGCGCAGCGGCATTCGCACCATCGCCCCGGTGGTGCGCTGGGCGGTGCGCAACGGCTCCTACCGTCGCGCCATGGAGCGGATGCAGGCCCGGGAGCAGGCTCAGAACTGATCGCCGGGCAGCTCGCGACGCAGCCATTCGGCGAGGCGCTCGCCGCGTCGGGCGTCGACTCCCGGAGCCAGCCACAGCCCCAGCGAGGCGGTGGTCTCGACCGCCGGCCATGGTGCCATCAGGCGTTCCTGACGCAGTTCGGCGGCCACCAGCAGCTGCGGGGCAATGGCGACCCCGAGTCCCGCCAGCGCGGCTTCCAGCAGATAGTAGAGATGTTCGAAGCTGCGCCCCCGGCCCCGCGCCGCTGCCAGCGTCTCGTCGTCCACGCCCATGGCCGCCGCCCATTCGGGCCAGGCTTGCGGCCGCGACGCCGTGTCCAGCAGCGTGAGCCGTTCCAGCATCGCCCCGGCCGACGCCTGCGATGTCGCCGTCCAGACCGCCGGTGTCGCCACGGCGACGATTCGTTCCGGCATCAGCGGGAACACCGTCATGTCGGCGGGCCACGGCGGCGCGGCGAAGCGCAGCGTGGCATCGACATCCTCCCGGCGCGGGTCGAGTTCGTTCTCGCTGGAAACCACCCGCAGTCGCAGTTCGGGCAGGTCGGCGTTGAGCCGGTCGAGCCGCGGGATCAGCCAGCGCGCCAGCAGGCTGCCCGGGCAGGCCAGCGTGAACGGCGCTTCGTCGAGACGCCGCGCGAGTCTGGCGCAGCCCTCGCTCAAGCGTGAGAAAGCCTCATGCACCGCCGGATACAGCTCCCGGCCGTGGGCCGTCGGTTCGAGCCCGCGCCCCGCCTTGTCGAACAGCGCCGTGCCGAAATGGTGCTCCAGGGTTCGCAACTGGCGGCTCACCGCGCCGTGCGTGACGTTCAGCTCCCGCGCAGCGTCGCTGACGCTGCCCAGACGAACCGTGGCTTCGAACGCGCGCAGCGCATTGAGCGAAGGTAGCGTGGCCATTCCGCCTCCGTCGATGGGTGAGTTTTACTCACAGGATGCGGAGAGTTTATCGATTTTCTCCGCCGCGCGACCAGCCTAGTCTGAGCCCATCGAATCGACTGACCGGGAACGACTGATGAGCACAAAGATGGTTGATCTCCCCGACGAGCATGGCTTTTTCGGCGGCTCGGACGACCGGGGCCAGGCAGGACGAGGCTACGGCGGGCGCTATGTCGCGGAAACGCTGATGCCGCTGATCGACGAGATCGAGGCCGCCTACGACGAGGCGCGGGCCGACCCCGCCTTTCAGGCACGGCTGGACGAGCTGCGCCGTGACTATATCGGTCGCGCCACGCCGCTCTACTTCGCCGAGCGCCTGACCGAACACTTCGGCGGCGCGAAGCTCTACCTGAAGCGCGAGGATCTCAATCACACCGGCGCGCACAAGATCAACAACGCGCTGGGGCAGGCGCTGCTGGCGAGCCGCATGGGCCGCCGGCGTCTGATCGCCGAAACCGGCGCCGGCATGCACGGCGTCGCCGTCGCCACGGTGGCGGCTCGACTGGGCATGACCTGCGTGATCTACATGGGCGCCACCGACATCGAGCGCCAGCAGCCCAACGTGCAGCGCATGCGCCTGCTCGGCGCCGAGATCGTGCCCGTCCACGCCGGCACGGCTACGCTCAAGGACGCCATGAACGAGGCCCTGCGCGACTGGGTCGCCAATGTCGACGACACCTTCTACATCATCGGCACCGTGGCGGGACCGGCGCCCTATCCGCGCATGGTGCGGGATTTCCAGTCGGTGATCGGTCGCGAGACGCGCGAGCAGCTGCTGGCGATGCAGCATCGCCTGCCGGACTCGCTGGTCGCCTGCGTCGGCGGCGGTTCCAACGCCATGGGGCTGTTCCACGCCTTTCTCGACGATGCGGACGTGGCCATGATCGGTGTCGAAGCGGCCGGCGAAGGGCTGGAGAGCGGCCGCCATGCCGCCAGCATCAACGGCGGCACGCCCGGCATCCTGCACGGCAACCGCACCTACCTGCTGCAGGACGACGACGGCCAGATCCGTGACGCGCACTCGATCTCCGCCGGGCTCGACTATCCCGGCGTCGGTCCCGAGCATGCGTATCTGCACGATAGCGGCCGGGCGAGCTACGTGGCGGTGACCGACGACGAGGCGCTGGAGGCCGTCGCGCTCTGCTGCCGGCTGGAAGGCATCCTGCCGGCGCTGGAGTCGGCACACGCGCTGTACCACGCCGGGCGCCTGGCGGCGACACAGGATCCGGACCAAGTCATCGTGGTCTGCCTGAGCGGCCGCGGCGACAAGGACATGGATACCATCACCCGTCACCTGATGCCCGAGGAGGCCGACTCATGAGCGCTTCGTCTTTGAATACGGATGCCCTGGATACGAACGTCCTGGATACGGATGCCCTGGATATGAATACCTCGAATACCCAGGCCTTGATCGCCGATTCGCGGCTGGCGCGCCGCTTCGCCGCGCTGAAAGCCGCCGATCGCGCCGCGCTGGTGACCTACGTCATGGCCGGCGACCCCGACCCCGAGACCAGCCGCGACCTGCTCGAGCGCCTGCCGGCAGCGGGCGCCGACATCATCGAGCTGGGCATGCCGTTCAGCGACCCGATGGCCGACGGCGTGGCAATCCAGCGCGCCGGCCAACGCGCATTGGCGAACGGCCAGACACTGTTTCGCACGCTGGAAAGGGTGCGCGACTTCCGCCGCCGCGACGATGACACGCCGATCGTGCTGATGGGCTATCTCAATCCGATCCAGCGCTTTGGCGAGGATCGCTTTCTGCAGGCGGCTGCCGAGGCCGGCGCCGATGGCCTGATCCTGGTCGACCTGCCGCCGGAACATGGCGCCGCGCTGACCGCCCGGGCCCGCGACCTGGGCCTGGCGCGGATTCCGCTGGTGGCACCGACCACGCCGCCGGAGCGGTTACCAAAGCTGCTCGCCCAGGGCGATGGCTTCGTCTACCGCATCGCGTTCAATGGCGTGACCGGCACTCGGCGAACCGATATCGCGGCGTCGCTGGGCGAATCGCTCAGCGAGCTCAAGCGACGCTCGCCCCTGCCGGTCGCCGTCGGCTTTGGCGTACGTGATGGTGACACGGCCGCTGCCGTTGCCCGGGTTGCCGATGCCGTCGTCGTCGGTAGCGCGCTGGTCGAGCGGCTCGCCGAGACAGGCGTGGAGGGCGCGCTGGCACTGACGCGGGAGCTGGCCGAGTCGATTCACGGCGCCCGGAAAAGCGAAGCCTGAGCGCGCCCCGATCGTTCGATTTTGCGCACGTGTACGTGCGCAAAAACGCGCTTTTGTTCGATTATTTAGGCAATACACTGTCTCCATTGCGCCGTGACTGACGTTCGGCGCCCGAAACCAGGAGACAGACCATGTTGACGATTCGACGCGGTAACGAACGCGGTTATGCCGATCACGGCTGGCTCAAGAGCTACCACTCGTTCTCGTTCGCCGGCTATCACGACCCGAAACATGTGCACTTCAGCGTGCTGCGGGTGATCAACGAGGACCGTGTCGCCCCGGGTCAGGGTTTCGGCCAGCACGGCCATCAGGACATGGAGATATTCTCCTATGTGCTGAGCGGCGAGCTGGCCCACCGTGACACGCTGGGCAACGGCTCCTCGATCGGCCCTGGCCGGGTGCAGATCATGACCACCGGCACCGGCGTCGAGCACAGCGAGTTCAATCACTCCGCCAGCGAGCCGGTGCACTTCCTGCAGATCTGGCTGTTCCCGCGGGCGCGAGGGCTGACGCCGCGCTACGCCGAAAAGGATTTCGATGAAGCCGACAAGCGTGGCCGGCTGTGCCTGATCCTGTCACCGGATGGTCGCGACGGTTCGCTGGAACTGCAACAAGACGCCTTCATCTACGCGTCGCTGCTGGACGGCGACGAATGGGCAGAATTGCCACTGGCAACGGATCGCCAGAGCTACGTGCACGTGGTCAGGGGCAGTATCACGGTCAACGGCCAGGCGCTTGAAGGCGGCGATGCGCTGATGCTAGTGGATGAGCCCGGCGTGACGCTAGAAGGCGGCGAGGATGCGGAAGTACTGGTCTTCGATCTGCCGGCCGTGCAGCCGTCTTGAGATCGATGCGGTATCAGCGACCGGCGACAGGGACGTTGCCGGCTTTTATCGTCGGGTGACAGCGTTACAAGTGCTTGAGCAAACTCTGCAATCGCTCCAGATCGCGGGAGTCTCCCACCAGCCGCAGCTGGCCGTTGAACAGCCCTTCGCGAAAAGCGCGCTGGGAAGGCCTGCGCAGAAATCGCGTGGCGCTTTCCGCGTCGCGGAAGCGCAGTTCCAGCGCCAGGTCGATCGGCAGGCCGACATCGCTCTGGATCGCCTGTGGCGTCATGCGGTAGTGACGGGCGATCGTGAGGTCTTCGGTGGCAACGCCCCAATCGAATCGCTGGAGCTTTTCCAGGGCGTCGCGAAACGCCGCCTTGCGGGAACGCGCGCGCTTGAGCATCACGCCCAGCCACCAGAGCATCAACTTGAGCTTCATGCCACCTCGCACGAATCGTCCATCACGGGAATACAGCAGGGGAAGAATGCCGATCCACCCCTATTTCGTTCGGCGGATCGGCTATCGTTTCGCTCATGGCAAATGAGCGACTCAAGAATCCAGGATCCGATCTTACTTGCTGACGGCGTCCTTGAGAGCCTTGCCGGGCTTGAAGGCCACGGTCTTGCTGGCCGGAATATCCAACGGCTTGCCAGTCTGCGGGTTCTTGCCCGTCCGTGCGGCGCGCTCGCGAACCGTGAACGAACCGAAACCGATCAAAGTGACATCGCTACCCTTGGAAACCGTACCGGTGATCTCGTCGAGGATGACGTTCAACACCTGACTGGCCTTGTCCTTCGACAGATCCGCACGCTCGGCAATCGCCGCAGCGAGTTCTGGCTTACGCATAGAGCCCTCCTAGTTTGGCAATGGCGTCACCTAAAACGCCTCGCGTTTGAGACGAGTTGTTGTTCTCGATGAGGAACAACGCCCTCCGGTCGCATAATAGGCCGCTTGGGGCGCGGTTTGTCCAGCATCAGGTGACGATTCGTGGCTTATAGATCCGCAGCCACCGGGGCTAGCCTAGCAATGGGGGGGTCGCTCGCGCCAGTTCGACTTTTCGACGAACGCAGCGCCCGGTCAGCGCGAAGCCCAGCAGGGCACCGTTGTCGTCCTCGGCAAGCGCGGTGAAATCACCGCCTTCCCCTTCGATCCGCCAGCGCTGAGGCGCTTTTCGAGGCGGCAGCGCGACCACCGGCAACAGCGGCGTTTTGACCACGATCGGCCAGCTCCCGTAGCTGACCTCGGTCGGCGTGCCGGTCAGCGTCGCCGCCAGCGCCTTGGCACTGGCCTGCAGCGGCTGGACGTACATCGCGTTCAGGCCGTTGCCCGGGGTACCGAGACCGTCGACACAGGCCACGTCTCCCAGCGCGAAGACGTTCGGATCGCTGGTGGCGAGCCGGCGATCGGTGAGGATGCCCGCCGAAGACACCGCCAGCCCCGCGGCCTCGGCGAGCGCCGTTCGGGGCGTCAGTCCGGTTGCGATCAGCACCAGGTCCGCTTCGAGGCTTTCGCCGTCCTCCAGCGCCAGCGTCACGCCTTCGCCGTCGTCGTGGAGCGCCGTCACCCGGCGTTCGAAAATGCTGCGGATGCCGGTCTCCTCGAACGCCTCGCCCAGCGCCCGCCCCAGCGGCGGCGGCAGCAGGCGGGCCAGCGGCGTCGCCTCGGGAGAGATCAGCGCCACCCGGTGGCCGCCGGCGTGCAGGTCGCTGGCGAATTCGCAGCCCACCAGGCCCGCGCCGATGATCGCGATGCGAGCCTGTCGCCCGGGGTGGCGATCCAGCACGCCACGCAGCCGCCGGTAGTCGTCGAGATCGTTGATCTGGAAGACCCGATCGTACAGCGCGGGAGACACGTCGAACGGCTGCCGGGGCGCCGCGCCGGTGGCCAGTACCAACTGGCCGTAGGGCAGGATTTCGGTGCCGATTCGCAGCTGGCGATTGGCGGTGTCGATGGCGTCCACCGTGGTATGGATGCGAACCCGGACCTGCAACGATTCGGCCACGCCCACCGCATCGCGTATCGCCAGCCTTTCCGCCGTCTGCCGCTTGGTGAAGGCGCTGGAGAGCAGCGGCTTGGTATAGTCCTCGCCGCTGTCTGCGCTGATCAGGGTGATCGGCCGCTCGGCATCGTGGCTTCGCACCGCCCGGGCCAGGCCCAGGCCGGCCATGCCGGTGCCGATGATCGTCAGTGGCGCAGTGGAATGATCGGATTGACTCATTACGGGGGCTCGTTCGGTCGGTCGTCTCGAGGCCTCATGGTACACTACGCTGCCTTCGAGCCGCGTCACCCTGCGGTTCCCGGCATTTTTTACGGCGCTTATCATGGTGCTGCTCATGGAGTCGTTTCGCGTGCCCCCAGCCTGTCACTGCCATGCCTTGTCACCCGCCGAACGATCCTGGCGCTGGGTCCGCTGGACGCCGGCCGCCGCTCAGCGCCCTCGCATGAGCACCGCCTGGTGGCAGTGGGTGGCCTCCACCGACTCCCTTACCGCACGGCTGATCGCGGCGTCCGCGCGCCCGTTCCGGGTCAAGCTGGTACACCAGGGCGTCGAGCGGCCGCGCCGCGACGAAGCCCAGGCCCTGGGCCTGGCTCCCACCGAGGTGGCCTGGGTGCGCGAGGTGCTGCTGATGAGCGGCGAACGGCCCTGGGTCGCGGCGCGCTCGATCGCACCGCTGGATCGCATCGGTTGCCGCCGCCTGCGAACGTTGGGGGAGCGCTCGCTGGGCAGCTGGCTGTTCGCCCAGCACGATCTCCAGCGCGATCCGATCGAGATGGCGCGGGTCTCGCCCGCTGGCGCTGGCCTCTGGCTGCGCCGCTCGCGCTTTCGCCACGGCACCATCCAGTTGCTGGTCCAGGAGTGCTTCCAGCGGGAAATGGCCGAGGACCTGGGCCTTTCTTCGATCTGAGCGACGATCCACGACCTGAACGGCGGTCCACGATCCGGACGACGATCCGGCCCGATTGCCCATCCAGCCTCGAAGCGAGGCCGCAGTTGCAGTAAAGTCGTTGGCGATTTTCAGGCCTTGCCGTTTCGGAGATTCGTATGTCCAGCGCCAACGATTCAGCCGCCCGACCCCGCGGCGATGGTCCCCCCGCTCTCCCCCGCGGCCTCGCCCGCCTGCCCGACTTCCTGCGCCTGACGCGGCTGGACAAGCCGATCGGTACCTGGCTGCTGATGTGGCCGACGCTGTGGGCGCTGTGGCTGGCCGCCGACGGCCTGCCGGATCGCGCCACGCTAATCATCTTCGTGCTCGGGGTCTACCTGATGCGCGCGGCCGGCTGCGTCGTCAACGACTATGCCGATCGCCATCTCGACGGCCACGTCAAACGCACCCGGGAGCGCCCGCTGGCGACCGGGCGGATCAGCGAGAAGGAGGCCAAGATCCTGTTCGCGGGCCTGGTGGCGCTGTCGTTCGTGCTGGTCTGCCTGACCAATCTCGCCACCGTGCTGCTCTCCTTCGTCGGCGTCGCGCTGGCCGCGATCTATCCTTTCATGAAGCGCTACACCCACCTGCCCCAGGTGGTGCTGGGCATGGCGTTCTCCTGGAGCATTCCGATGGCGTTCATGGCGGTGAGTCGCGAGGTGCCGCTGGACGCCTGGCTGCTGCTGGTCGCCAACGTCGCCTGGACCGTGGCCTACGATACCCAGTACGCGATGGTCGATCGCGACGACGACATCAAGATCGGGATCAAGTCCACCGCCCGGCTGTTCGGCCGGTGGGACAAGCGGATCATCGGCCTGCTGCAGCTGCTGACGCTGGCACTGCTGGCCTGGGTCGGCACCCGGACCCAGCTGGGCGGATTCTTCTGGCTGGGGCTGGCGGCGATGGCGGGCACCTTCGTCTACCAGCAGTGGCTGATCCGCGAACGCGAGCGTGATGCCTGCTTCCATGCCTTTCTCAACAATTTCTGGTCCGGTCTGCTGCTGTTCGCGGGGCTGGTTCTCGCCCTGTGGCCACTGGTCTGACCAAGACGAGACTGACCCGGCTGGCGCGGTTGTCATATCGCTGTCATATTTTCACGATGTAATCGTCACCGTTCTGTCACGGCCGGAAGGGATCCCGGTGCGCCAATCGCGCATGAGGGAAAGCTCCCCGGCGGCTCACCCGAGGCATGCGCATGAGCTCCAAGACCGTACTCATCGTTGACGACGAAGCACCCATTCGCGAAATGATCGCCGTGGCGCTGGAGATGGCCGATTATCACGTGCTGGAGGCGGAAAACGCCCAGACCGGCCACGCCATGGCGCTGGACAAGAAGCCCGATCTGATCCTGCTCGACTGGATGATGCCCGGCACCAGCGGCATCGAACTGGCCCGACGCCTGAAGCGCGAGGAAGCCACCGCCGAATTGCCGATCATCCTGCTCACCGCCAAGGGCGAGGAGGACAACAAGGTGCAGGGGCTGGAAGCCGGTGCCGACGACTACATCACCAAGCCGTTCTCGCCCCGTGAGCTGGTGGCCAGGCTCAAGGCGGTGCTGCGCCGGGCGACGCCGCCGGGCATCGAGGAAGCCGTCGAGGTCGCCGGCCTGCGTCTGGACCCTTCCAGCCACCGCGTCACCTCCCACGGCGGCGCGCTGGAGATCGGCCCCACCGAATATCGGCTGCTGCAGTTCTTCATGACCCACCAGGAGCGCGCCTACACCCGCAGCCAGCTGCTGGATCAGGTCTGGGGCGGCAACGTGTACGTGGAAGAGCGTACCGTCGATGTCCATATCCGCCGGCTGCGCAAATGCCTGGGCGAGGCGCACCAGCATCTGGTCCAGACCGTGCGCGGCACCGGTTACCGTTTCTCGACCCGGGAGTGAGATAGGACGTGCGCTACTGGATCAACGAACTGTGGCGCCTCGGCTACATGCTGTTCGGGCTCGGCGCGATAGGCTTGTTGCTCGGTGAGCTGGGCGGCGAGCTGTTCGCCGGGCTGGGATGGGGCTTGGCGGCCGGCCTCGGGCTCTATGTCTTCCTGCATCTGTGCCACGTGCGCATGCTCTACGTCTGGCTGCTGAAGAATCCCCGCGAAGCGCCGCCACCCGGTACCGGCGTCTGGGGCGACCTGTTCGACCGGCTCTACAACTATCAGAAGGCCCAGACGCAGCTGCAGCAGCGCCTGCGCGACATCCTGCGCCGTATCCAGGACTCCTGCGAGGCGATGCGCGACAGCGTGGTGATGCTCGATCCCAACGGCGATCTCGAGTGGTGGAACAGTGCCGCCTGCGACATGCTCGGCCTGCAACCCGATCACGATCGCGGCCAGCCGATCACCAACTTCCTGCGCGATCCGCGCTTCATTGCCTATTTCGAGAACGGCGACTACAGCGAGCCCCTGCTGATTCCCTCGCCGATCCAGGCCAACCGCACCCTGCAGTTCCATCTCACCCTGTTCGGCGACAACGAGCGCCTGCTGATGGCCCGCGACGTCAGCCGCCTGCATCAGCTGGAGATGATGCGCCGCGACTTCGTGGCCAATGTCTCCCACGAACTGCGCACGCCGCTGACGGTGCTGGCCGGTTATCTCGAGACCTATCTCGACCATGCCGACCAGCTCCCCGAGCGCTGGCAGCGCGGATTCGCGCAGATGCAGGCCCAGACCACCCGCATGCAGAATCTGGTGGAGGATCTGCTGCTGCTGTCGCGCCTGGAGATCGACAGCCCCGACGACGATCGCGATGTGCTCGATGTGGCCTCGCTACTCGAGGAGATTGCCGCCGATGCCCGCGATCTCAGCGCCGGCCGGCATCAGGTGGCAGTGGAGGCCGAGGCCTCGGGACGGCTGCTGGCGAACACCAAGGAGATCCGCAGCGCCATCTCCAACCTCGCGTTCAACGCCGTCCGCTACACGCCCGAGGGCAGTACCATCACCCTGCGCTGGAAACCCTGGCACGACGGCGCCGCCATCGAGGTCGAGGACAACGGCGACGGCTTCGACCCGATCCATATCCCCCGCCTGACCGAGCGCTTCTATCGCGTCGACAAGGGGCGCAGTGCCGCGACCGGCGGTACGGGGCTGGGGCTGGCTATCGTCAAGCACGTGCTGCTTCGCCATGATGCCAATCTGGAGATCGTCAGCCGCCCCGGTCTCGGCGCCCGTTTCCGCTGCGTGTTTCCGGCCTCACGCCTGGCGCCGGGCGCCTCTCGGCCAGCTTCCGCGCTTCCCGATAGCTCGGCCTGACCACGGGGCGTGACCCTGTCGCGAATGCCATCCGGCGTCGGCGGCGTTTCTCCCGCCACCGCATCGGGTTATGGTGGCGGCATCCAGCGATACGGAGTTCGACCCGGTGCCGATCATTCTCTCCCTTTCCTCATGGCGCCGACTGCTCGGCGCCCTCGTCATCCTTGTGTTCTCGTGTCTCGTCGGTGTCGCCCGGGCGGATTCGGTGCCCATCACTTTCCCGGACAGCGTCCAGCAGGGCTCGATGGTCATCGGCCGCGTGCCGCCCGGCAGCCAGGTGACGACGGCGGGGCGGGAGCTTCGCGTCACCGGCTACGGCACCGTGGTGTTCGGCGTGGGGCGCGATGCCAGCGGTCGTCAGACGGTGTCGATCACCACGCCGGACAGCCGCCAGCAGAACGTCGCGGTCGCGATCACGCCCCGGGACTGGCCGATCGAGCGCATTGATGGCGTGCCGCCCAAGACCGTCTCACCGCCGCCGGAAATCGCCCGGCGCATCCAGCGCGAACAGGCCGCCGTCAGCGCCCAGCGCACCCGCAACGACGACCGGGTAGGTTTCGCCCAGACCTTCGTCTGGCCGGTGAAAGGGCGAATCAGCGGGCGCTTCGGCAATCAGCGCATCTACAACGGCACGCCGGGTTCGGCCCACTCGGGGATGGACATCGCCGCCGCCGAGGGCACGCCGGTCAAGGCGCCGGCCAGCGGCGTGATCACCTTTGCCGATGATCTCTACCTGACCGGCGGCACCGTACTGCTCGACCACGGCTACGGCATCAGCTCCAACTTCCTGCATCTCTCGCGGATCGATGTGGAAGTCGGCGACAGCGTCGAACAGGGAGAAGTGATCGGCGCGGTAGGCGCGACCGGCCGCGCCACCGGCCCGCATCTGCACTGGGGCATGAACTGGTTCGATACGCGGATCGACCCGCTGCTGGTACTCGACAGGGCTCCGTGAGTCCAAGCTTCGTTTGAAAAATTGGCGAGCGATGGCCAGACAAGGCAAAAATTGGCGAGAAAGCGGAGTTTACGTGGGTGTAAATGAGCACTTTGAGCCGATTTTTAACGCCGTATGGGCGAGCGTAGACATTTTTCGAACGAAGCTTAGCGCTTCCAGTAGCCAGTGACCAAATGCTGCCCCTTCTGCAGCCCGAACTCCTGCTTGAGCCGCTTGCGCAGGCGCTGGCTGACATCCGCCTCGCCGGCGAACCAGACGAACAGGTCGTCGCGGGTCGCAGGGATGGCCTCGGCGACCGCCGCGGCGAGCTGCTCACTGGGGCCGTAGCCGCGACAGCGATAGCGCCACTGCACGTCGCAATGAGCGGGCACCGGCAGCTCGAGGGCGTCGACTGGCGATTCGACCTCCAGCCAGGCCTCGACACGGGCGTGCCCCGGCAGTATCTCCAGCAGGCGAGAAATCGCCGGAATGGCGGTTTCGTCGCCGGCCAGCAGATAGTGGGAGGCCTCGGCGACGCCGCGTCCGTAAGGCCCGGCCATGCCGCAGAGATCTCCCGGCCTGGCACGCCGCGCAAAGTCGCCTCCCGGCCCCGGCGCCTCGTGCAGCAGAAAATCGATCTCGACCTCGCCGCGAGCGACATCCAGGCGACGAATCGTGTAGTAGCGAATCTCGGCGCGCTCCTCTGCCGGCGGCCACTGGGTGCCGCCTTCCGCGGTAGGCCGCGGCCACTGCGGCCGTTCGATGCCGGCCGGCGGAAAGTGCAGGCGCACGTGCCACTCTTCCGGATGATCGAAGCGCGCCAGGTTCTCGCCACTCAGCGTCAGCCGCCGGATACTGGGGCTCAGATCCTCGATCCGCGTCACCCGCATCTCGCGGAAATTGGCGAAGGTCGGGGCCGCGACGACATCGCCGTGCCAGTGCAACGGCAGCGCGTTCTCGCCCGCGAAGAGCGACACGTAGTGCTCGATGATGCCGCGCAGCGTCTCCAGACCGTCCCGCGCCTCGGCTCGGGCTTCCATGTGCAACCCCACGCGGATGGCGGCGAAATGCGCCTCGCCCCCGGGCAGCTCGATCACCGTTAGGATGTCGTCGGCTCGATAGGGCACATCGTACTCGTCCAGAAACGATCTCAGGCGCAATTGAAAATTATTTACATCAGTGAGCGTCAATGTGGCGTCGCAGCGAAGTGCAGTCATGATGTGGGATCGTCTTGCAGCAGTGGGGCGGTGGCGTGCGGAGCTTGGAATCGGCGGGAGGCCGATGTCGTCAGCCTATCAGAAAAGCGCTGGCGGTGGGAATCGATGCAAGATGCCCCCGCTCCGGGGATGAAACCGAAGCGGGGGCATCCCGAAACTGACTTATGCCGAGACAGTCAGTACTGGACAGTTAGTACTAGACAGTCAGCGCCAAGTATCAGGCGGTAGCTTCGGCATAGCGACGATTGACTTCGTCCCAGTTGATGACGTCGAAGAACGCGGCGATGTAATCCGGACGCTTGTTCTGATACTTCAGGTAGTAAGCGTGCTCCCAGACATCCAGGCCGAGGATCGGCGTCAGGCCTTCCATCAGCGGGCTGTCCTGGTTCAGGGTGTTGATGACCTTGAGCTTCTTCTCCGGGGTCACGACCAGCCAAGCCCAGCCACTGCCGAAACGACCGGCTGCCGCTTTCTTGAACTCTTCCTTGAAGGCATCGTAGCCGCCGAGTTCGCTGCTGATCGCTTCACCGACCTTGCCGGTCGGCTCGCCGCCGCCGTCCTTGGACATCACGGTCCAGAACAGTGAGTGGTTGGCGTGACCGCCACCGTTATTGATGACTGCCTGACGCTTGTCCTGCGGAACCTTCTCGATATCGGCCATCAGCTTGTCGACCGGTACGTCCTCGAGACCCGTACCTTCCAGCGCGGCATTGAGGTTGTTGACGTAAGTCTGATGGTGACGAGTGTGGTGAATCTCCATCGTCATCGCGTCGATCTTGGGTTCCAGCGCGTCATACGCATAGGGTAGCGACGGTAAGCTATGAGCCATGATCAAAACTCCCTTTCGTGAGGAGGCATTGCCCGACGTGGGCGCCTCTCGGGTGAATCAAAATAGTGAGCAACGCATGACAGTGTCAAGCGAACCCGACCCAGATATGGCGCTGCTCGGGAAAACTATCGCTTTGATTTCACTAGGATTTGTAGAAGCCCCGATGCGCCTGGCTCCGGAACTTCGACAAACCCTAGTGCCGTATCCTTATACATGGCGTGCAACGGTGCCGCTTTCAACCCCGGCCGGCGTTTTTCTCGCCGGCCGGGCAGCCGCCCGCGCTCACGCCCCCGCGTTCAGCGGCTCACGGCCGGCACCATGTTGCGGTAATAGCGGTCCCACAGCATGACGCCACCGGCAACGCCACCGGGCAGCAGGATCAGGTTGAGCACCGGCACCCAGGTGGCCATGGACATGCAGGCGCCGTAGGTCAGCGTCGGCCACCAGCGGGCACGCAGGCGACGACGCATGTCGGTAAACCCGACCTGGTTGTTGTCCATCGGGTAGTCGAGATACTGGACGGCCATCATCCAGGCGGAGAACGCCGCCCACAGGAAGGGCGTGATCAGGTTGAGGCCGGGCACGAATCCCATCAGGAACAGAACCGCCATGCGCGGCAGGATATAGCCCAGCTTGACCAGTTCCCGCCCCAGCGCATCGACGCCGGCCTTCATCAGCCCGCGCTTGTCGCTCGGTGGCCGGCCGGTGACGCGCGTTTCCACCTTCTCGGCCAGAAAGCCGTAGAACGGTGCCGCGATCAGGTTGGAGACCAGCGTGAAGGTGAAAAAGACGATCAGCGCCAGAGCAATGACCAGCAGCGGCCAGATCAGCCACTCCAGCCAGGTCAGCCAGCCGGGTATCTGGCGCATGCCGTAGTCGAGCCAGCCGCCGAAGTTCTCGAAGAGATAGAAGATCGTGCCGCCGTAGAGCAGCAGATTGACCAGCACGGGGCCAATCACGAAACGACGCAGGCCGGGCTCGAACACCAGGCGCGTGCCACTGAGAATCGCTTGCAGGGAGTAGATCATGCCAAATCCGCCGAACAGACAAACCGTTGCGAGGTCGACACGCTAACACAGTCCGAACGGCGGAGCGCTAGCCCCGAGCGAGTCGACGCCCGAGGGATTCAGCGTTAGCGGCCCTTGCCCAGGAGCTCGTGATCGAGATCGCTGACCGATGTATGGCGGATGTCGCGGCCCTTGACCAGATAGATGACGTGCTCGGCCAGGTTGTCGGCGTGATCGCCGATCCGCTCCAGCGCGCGCAGCACCGTCATCACGTTCAGCACGCCGCCGATGGAGCGCGAATCTTCCATCATCAGGGTCGCCAGCGAACGCATGGCAGTGGTGTATTCGCTGTCCACCGAGGCATCTTCCGCTACCACTTTCAGCGCCAGCTCGGTGTCGAAGCGGGCGAAGGCGGTCAGCGAATCACGCAGCATGTTGCCGACGTGTTCGCTGATGTGGCGAATCTCGACGCTACCCTGGGGAATCCGACCGGCTTCGATCAGATCGAGCGCATTGCGCGCGATCTTGTTGGCTTCGTCGCCCATCCGCTCGAGATCGTTGGTGGCCCGGATGACCGCGATGACCAGGCGCAGGTCGGAAGCGGCCGGCTGACGCCGAGCCAGGATCCGCACGCACTCCTCGTCGATCTTGAGCTGCATCCCGTTGACGCTGGCGTCGTTGTCGCGCACGCGAATCGCCAGTTGGCTATCGCCATCCAGTAGCGCCGCCAAGGCTTCCTGGAGCTGCTTCTCGACCAGTCCACCCATCGCCATCAGCTGGGTCTTGATGGTTTCCAGGTCCTGGTTGTACTGCTGCGAGATGTGCTGACTGTGGGTATCGCTGGTGATATCCATGTGTGACTCCAAATGGGGGCGCGACGACAAACCGAGGGCGCAACAAGCGTTTTACGACTTATCTCGCCATTTTGGCACAAGAGTATTGCAAACAGATGACGCTGCCGACGCGCGCGTCGACGGCGCACATCTCTTTCATGTCCGACACGCCGTTACAGCGGGGTCAGCTTGGCGAAGCCCAGCACCAGCCACTTGTCGCCCTCGCCCTCGAAGCTGACATGCACCCGGGCGCGGGCACCTTCCCCTTCGGCATCGAGAATCACGCCCTCGCCGAACAGCGGGTGGCTGACGCGCTGACCGAGCGACAGCGACGGCAGGTCGTCGCCGCCTTCGATGCCCTGCTGGCGCGCCGGCCCCACGTTGGGGCGGGATGTCACCGGTCGCGATATCTGCCCGCGCAGGCGCACTTCCTCGAGCAGTTCCTCGGGGACTTCCCGCAGGAAGCGCGAGGGGCGCGCCATGGTTTCGCGGCCGTGCAGGCGGCGGATCTCGGCGTAGGTGAGATAGAGCTTGCGCATGGCGCGGGTCATGCCGACATAGCAGAGCCGGCGCTCCTCCTCGAGGCGTCCCGGCTCTTCCAGCGACATCTTGTGCGGGAACAGGCCCTCTTCGATGCCGGCCACGAACACCACCGGAAATTCCAGCCCCTTGGCCGAGTGCAGCGTCATCATCTGTACGCAGTCCTCGAATTCGTCGGCCTCGTGATCGCCCGCGTTGAGCGCCGCCTCCGCCAGAAACGGCTCCAGCGCGGCAGCGCCTTCGCCGACCTCCTGCAGGTCGATCGGATTGACCTGTGCATTCTGCGAGAACGCCCGCGCCGCGTTGATCAGTTCTTCCAGGTTCTCGACCCGCGCCTGACCTTTTTCGCCCTTCTCGCTGCGGTGGTGCTCGATCAGGCCGGAGATCTGGATCACGTGCTCGATGATCTCGTAGAGCGCCATGCCGGCGGTGTCGTTGTCGAGACGTTCGATCAGCTCGGCGAAGGCGTTGACCGCATTGCCCGCGCGGCCCTTGAGCGTGCCGTCACTCAGGCTGTCGTGCAGCGACTGCCACAGCGATACGTTGGTATCGCGGGCGCGGCCACGCAGGATCTCCACCGTGCGCGTGCCGATCCCGCGGGCCGGCACATTGATCACCCGTTCCAGCGAGGCGTCATCCTCGCGATTGAGCAGCAGGCGCAGGTAGGCCAGCGCATTCTTGATCTCCAGGCGTTCGTAGAAGCGCTGACCGCCGTAGATGCGATACGGCACGCCGCTGCGGATCAGCGCCTCCTCGATCACGCGGGATTGGGCGTTGGAGCGGTAGAGGATCGCCATCTCGCGCCGGGCGACGCCGTTGCGCGACTGCTCGCCGATGGTATCGACGATGAAGCGCGCCTCGTCGAGATCGTTGAAGCCGGCATAGACGGAGATCTTGTCGCCGGCATCGCCGTCGGTCCACAGCTCCTTGCCCATGCGCCCGCTGTTGTGGCTGATCAGCGCGTTGGCGGCATCCAGAATGGCGCTGGTGGAGCGATAGTTCTGCTCCAGGCGCACGGTCCGGGTGTTGGTGAACTCGCTCTCGAAGCGGCGGATGTTCTCGACCTTGGCGCCGCGCCAGCCGTAGATCGACTGGTCGTCGTCGCCGACCACGATCATGGCCGCGCTGTCGCCGTCACCCTTCCCATTGCCATCAGCGCCGGCCAGCAATTTCAGCCAGGCGTACTGCAGGGTGTTGGTGTCCTGGAATTCGTCGACCAGGATATGCCCGAAGCGCTCGCGGTAATGCTTGAGCAGCGCCGGCGTATCCCGCAAAAGCTCTAGGCTGCGCAGCAGCAGCTCGCCGAAGTCGACCAGCCCGCCGCGCTCGCAGGTCAGCTGATAGAGCTCGTAGAGTTCGACCATCCTGGCCATGTAGGCGTCGCCGTGGGTCGCCACCTGCTGCGGACGCAGCCCCTCCTCCTTGCAGCCGCCGATGAAATACTGCACCTGCTTGGGCGGATAGCGCTCGTCGTCGACGTTGTGGTCCCGCAGCAGACGCTTGACCAGCCGCAGCTGGTCGTCGCTGTCGATGATCTGGAAGTGCTGGGGCAGACGCGCGTCGTGCCAGTGGGTGCGCAGCAGGCGATGCGCGATCGAGTGGAAGGTGCCGACCCACATGTTGCGCAGCGACGCCCCCTGCAGCGCCTCGAGACGCGTGCGCATCTCGCGGGCGGCCTTGTTGGTGAAGGTCACCGCCAGAATGGCATAGGGGGAAACGCCTTCGACCTGCATCAGCCAGGCGATGCGGTGCACCAGCACTCGGGTCTTGCCCGAACCGGCGCCGGCCAGCACCAGCATATTGCCGGGCGGCGCGGCGACGGCCTCGCGCTGATTGGCGTTGAGGGAGTCGATTAGTGCCGAGACATCATCCATTGGAAACCGTGCGGGGCCTGCTGCTGGGAATGAGAAGAGCGCGCCAGCTTAACACAGCCGGCCGGCCCCGCCTGGCGTCAGGCGCTGCCTGTTGCCCTGCCCGGGGCGCTTCCGCGCCCGGTGGCGGCATCTTGGGCGGCGGCGTGAATCGCCGCATCCTGCGGGCGTCCGGTCGACGAGCCGGATTCGCCACCGGCGGCCGTTTCGGGCGATGCCTTGCCGGCCGTCGGGGAGGCGGATGGCGATGCGGAAGACTTCGCCGCCGCACCGGAAGCCGTTGGCGCCGTCGCCGACGGCTCCGCCCTGGAAGCTGTCGAGGAAGCCGACGCGTCGCGCTTCTCGTCGTCGGTGCGCAGATCCTGGGTGATCGCTTCCGGCTTGGGCGGCGGCTCGATCACCGTTTCATGGTGCATGTCCGCCAGCTTCTCGGCGCCCTTGGCGACATGGTGATACATCTCGCGATAGTCCTCGACCATCCGCGTCATGGTCGCGGAAACCTGCTCGAAGTGTTCGCGAACGTCTTCCTTGTAGGCATTGTGCTCGCGATTGAGCTCGCGCATCGGTTCGGTGTTGTGACCGCCCATCCTGGTTCCCAGCCAGTAGCCGACCAGTACCCCGATGGCACCCACGGCCACCGCGATGGCAATCCAGGGCCCTACGCCAATGCTCTCCATAAATCAGCCGCCTCTTGAGTTGTTTGAAGGAAAATCATTGCTGCGAAATACGCCACAATAAAGACCGGCAGCGCAGCACAATGGTTCCTTACCTAATCACAGGATCACGCCGTTTTGCCAGTCCGCGCCATCGCGCTCCCGGTCGTCCGCACCGCCCCACAGCGCGTGCGACGAGAGCCGGACTAATGAAAATCCCGACTGCGCGTGCTCAGCCCCTCCAGCAGGCCGGTGAGATCGACCAGTCGCCTGGCGATCACGTGGCGCACGCCCGCCTGGCTTTCGAGCTTGCCCACCACCCGCAGCAGCCGAGACTCGAGCAGGACCCGGCGATAGCGGACGGCGAGATGCGGCCAGAGCACGACATTGACCATGCCGAATTCATCCTCGAGGGTGAGAAAAGTCACCCCCTTGGCGGAGCCGGGGCGCTGGCGCCCGACCACCAGCCCGGCGATCGCCACGCCGATATCCCCCGGCAGCTCGGCGAGACGCCTGGAATCCACCACCCCGCCCAGACCACGAATACCCTCCACCCGGCAGCGCTGGCGCAGCAGCGACATCGGATGCGGCCCCAGCGTGGTACCGAGCGTGGCGTAATCCGCCTTGATCGCCTCGCCGACCTCGATGGCAGGCAGCGCGAGCGACGCCTCTTCGCTATCGACCTCGGAAAACAGCGGCAGCGAAGCCTCGACACCGGCCGTGGCCCAGCGCGCCCGATGGCGATCTCCGGCCAGCCCCTCCAGCGCCCCGGCATCGGCGAGCCGTGACAGCACCGCCCGCTTGACCCCGGACCGTGCCGCCAGGCGTTCGACGCTATCGCAACCCGGCGTGTCGCGCGCCGCCAGCAGCCGTTGGCCGTCGCTCTCGGCGAGCCCCTTGATCATGTGCAGCCCGAGCCGAATCGCCAACTCGCCGGTACTGGTAGAGGCAACCTCCAGCGTGCTCTCCCACTGGCTCTGGCGGATATCGACCGGCCGCACCTCGACGCCGTGGCGGCGGGCATCCTGCAGTACCTGATCCGGCGAATAGAAGCCCATCGGCCAGCTGTTGATCAGCGCGCAGGCGAAGATCGCCTGTTCGTGGCACTTGAGCCAGCAGCTGGCGTAGGTCAGCAAGGCAAAGCTGGCGGCGTGGGATTCGGGAAAGCCGTAGCTGCCGAAGCCCTTGATCTGCTCGAAGATGCGTTCGGCGAAGCTCAGCTCGTAGCCGCGCTCGAGCATGCCCTCGACGATTCGCTGGCGGTGATGCTCGAGCCCGCCGTGGCGCTTCCAGGCCGCCATCGAGCGCCGCAGCTGGTCCGCCTCGCCGGGGCTGTAACCCGCCGCCTCCACTGCCAGCGCCATTACCTGTTCCTGGAAAAGCGGCACGCCGAGAGTGCGTTCGAAGGCATCTTTGAATGCCTGTGACGGATAGGTGATCGGCTCCTCGCCATTACGCCGCTTGAGATAGGGGTGCACCATGTCGCCCTGGATCGGCCCGGGGCGCACGATCGCCACTTCGATCACCAGGTCGTAGAACTTGGCCGGCTTGAGCCGGGGCAGCATCGCCATCTGGGCACGGGATTCGATCTGGAACACGCCGAGGGTATCGGCGCGCTGGATCATGGCGTAGGTCTCGGCGCACTCCTTGGGAATCGTCGCCAACGCGTAGTCGATACCGCGGTGAAGGCGCACCAGATCCAGACTGCGTCGCAGCACCGTCAACATGCCCAGCGACAGCACGTCGACCTTGAGCAGCCCGACCAGATCGAGATCGTCCTTGTCCCACTGGATCACCGTGCGCTCCGCCATGGCGGCGTTTTCCACCGGCACCAGCGTCTGCAGCGGCGCATCCGAGATCACGAACCCGCCCGGATGCTGGGAGAGATGGCGCGGAAAGCCAACCAGCGTACCGGCCAGCACCAGCAGACGCTGGAGCATGGGCTCTTCCGGCTCGAAACCCTGCTCTCTGAGCCGTGCTTCGTCGGGAATATGATCGGTCCAGCGCCCGGCACAGCGGGCGAGCCGGTCGATACGCTCCGGCGCGAAGCCCAGTGCCCGGCCGATATCGCGGATCGCTCCAGCGGCGTGGTAATGGCTGACCACGGCGGTCAGCGCCGCGCGATGGCGGCCGTAGCGGCTGAAGACGTACTGGATCACCTCCTCGCGGCGCTCATGCTCGAAATCGACATCGATATCCGGCGGCTCGTCGCGTTCGCGGGAGATGAAGCGCTCGAACAGCAGCGCCGTGCGCGACGGATCGATCTCGGTGATTCCCAGCGCGTAGCAGACCGCCGAGTTGGCCGCCGAGCCGCGCCCCTGGCACAGGATGTGCTGCCGCCGCGCGAAGTCGACGATGTCATGCACGGTGAGGAAATAGTGCTCGTAGCCGAGCTCCTCGATCAGTGCGAGCTCGTAGTCGATCTGCGCGGCCGTCTTCTCGGGCACACCATTCAGCCAGCGTCGCGCGCAGCCTTGAGCCGTCAACTCGCGCAGCCACTCGGCCGGCGTCTTGCCCTCCGGCACCACCTCGTGGGGATAGGTGTAGTGCAGCTCGCCGAGATCGAAGTCACAGCGCGCCGCCAACGCCACGCTCTCGGCCATCAGCTCAACGGGATAGATCGCGGATAGCGCATCCCGGCTGCGCAGATGGCGCTCGCCGTTGGGGAACAGCGTGTCTCCCGCCTCGAACACGCTCAGGTGGTGACGAATCGCGGTGAGGCAGTCCTGCAGCGCCCGCCGGCCCCGGGCATGCATGTGAACGTCTCCCGCCGCCAGTACAGGAATGCCCAGCTCGGCGGCCAGCGCCTGCAGTCGGGCCAGACGCGCCGCGTTATCGCAGCCGTTCTCGAAGCCGTAGTGAAGCTCCACCGCCAGCCACAGCCGATCGGGGAAGGCACGTGCCAGCCGCTCGCCCACCTCATTATCACTTACCTCACGATCATCCATCTCATGGCCCGGCACTGCCTCCGGAATCCACAGCGCGAACAGGCCGTCACCGCCGTCGAGTTCGTCGAGATCCGAGGCGAGCAGCCGATACTCGCCCTTGGGCGCACGCCCGCGAACGCGGGTGATCAATCCGCAGAGCGCCTCGTAGCCACGCCGGTTCTCCACCAGCAGCACCAGCTTGATGCCGCACTGGGTACGAAACTCGGCACCGACGATTAGCGCGACGCCATGCTCCCGTGCCGCCTGCCAGCCGCGTACGATGCCGGCCAGCGTGGCCTCGTCGGTGATCGCCAGGGCACGGTAGCCGAGCCGTGCGGCGCGCTCGAAAAGCTCATCCGCGGTCGACGCGCCGCGCTGAAAGCTGAAGGCGGAGAGGCAGTGCAACTCGGCATAGGCGATCGCATCGCTCATCCGAACCACCCGTGCAGATACCAGCCCTGCCGCCCAGGCTCGCACCAGACCCAGGCTTGGCGGCCGTCGGCCCACTGGGCCAGATAGTAGTCGCGCCGGATGTCGCCGCCGTCCCACCAGCCGCTTTCGATCCGCTCCGGCCCTGCCAGCAGTTGCACCACGTCGCCATCGCAGCGCTGGGGCGTGGGGGTCAACCAACCGGGACGCGCCGGGCCGACGCTGGCGTCACGCGCCCGTGGGCCGGCGCCGTCGATCACCGCCATTTCCGGGCGATGCTCGCGGTACTCGACCAGCGGCTTGAGTACCGGCTCGCCCAGCCGCGCGACCAGCCGCTGATGCAGCGCCGCCCAGGCCTGGGCCTGGCGGGCTGGCTCTTCCAGCAGCTCCCGCCGGACCGGCGCGTAGGCCGACAGGCGTGGCGCGGAAAGCGCCAGGGCAACGACGGGGCCGTCAAGACGAACACGCTCCAGATGCGCACGGGTCAGTTCGAGCAGGGTATCGGGGTCGCGCTGTACCGCCAGCAGGCCGATCTCGACGGCCTGCGCCGGCCCGTCCTCCAGTTCGAACGTCAGGCGGAACCGCTCGACGCCCGCATCCTGGCCCATCAAAAACGCGGCCAGCTCCTGCAGCAGGCGCTTGAGCGGAAAGGCCAGCCCCGCCAGGGCATGCACCGGCTGGTCGAATTCGAAGGTACGGGAAAAACGCGGCGTAGGCCGATGGTAATCCAGCGCCAGCGGCCACTCCCCGCGCAGCTCGCTCAGATGGCGCAGCAGGCCGCCACCGAAACGTCGGGCCAGGGCGCTGCGCGGCAGCCCGAACAGCTCGCCCAGGCGCTGGAAGCCGCTGCGTTTGAGGGTCTGCACGATGTCCTGAGCGGCATCGATGTTCGCCAGCCCGGCACGGTCGAGGCGCAACGCGGCCAGCGCCGGCTCCAGCCCGGCGTCGTCCACCGCCAGTCCGTCGTGGACATTGACCAGCACCCGCGCCGCCGCCGGATTGGGCGCGATCACCAGCCGATGCGAAAAGCCGAGTTCGGCGAGCTCCGCCCGCAGCCGCGTCTCCAGCCGAGGCCAGGGGCCCAGCAGATCGAGGCTGCTGGCGACCTCGAACACCAGCGCGTGCGGATAGTGCAGGCTGACCTGGGCGCTGAAACCGTAGGCCCAGCTCGCCAGACGCCGCCGCCAGCGCTCGACGGCCTCGGCATCGAACGGTGCCGTCTCGAGCCGCTGACTCGAACCGGATCGAGAACCCCTATCTGGCGCGGAGTTGGGCGCCTTGGAAAGCGGCGCGGCGTCGGGCGCCTTAAAAAGCGGCGCGTTACACAGCGCTTCGGCGAAGCCTCTCGCCTGGCCGGGCCTGACGCCCTGCTCGCGGGCGGCGCGATTGGCGGCCCGTATGCATTGGCGCTGCGCCGGACCATCGACCAGCGCGAAGGGCGCCTCGGGATCGGGGCGTCGGCGTAATGCGCCCTCCAGTGCCAGACGCGGAAACAGCAGGCAGACCCAGCGCATGGCGTCACGCCCTGGCGCCGAAGGCGATCCGCCGCGCGGACGGAAAGCCGCCACGACACTTGAGGATCTCCAGTTCGGCATGGCGGTGCAGCCGCAACCGGAGCGGCGCCGGCGACGCCTCGGACACCTTCGCCAGCGGCCGGTGGACGAAAGCCAGCGTGTTGCCACTTGCCGCCGCCACCTGCAACCGCCGCATGAGGCGGCTATCGGCCTGCGGCAGCCAGGCGACGACGGCCGCGCAGCAGCCGGCGCGCAGGCACTGCTCCGTCGCCCACAGCGCCTCGCGGCCCTGCACGTCGAGCCAGTGACACTGCTCCAGCGCCACGCCCGCCTGTCGCCACGCCGCCGGATACGGCACGCCCGGTGGCGAGACCAGCACCACCGGCCGGCCTTCCCGGGTCATCCGCGAGATCACCGGCCACAGCAGGGCCAGTTCCCCGTTGCCGGCGCCCGCCGACAGCAGCTCACTGACCGCGGCCGACGGCCAGCCGCCCCCCGGCAGGATCGCATCGAGCGCCGCATGCCCGCTGGCGATCGCATCGCCGCCCTGGCTATCGGCACCGGCCTGGGCGCGCCAGACCTGACGGCTATCGAGCAGGGATTCCAGGCTGCTCATTGACCACCCCTCGTATCGAGGAGCGACAGCGATATCCATCGGAAACAGCGAGTAGCGAGTAGCGAGTAGCGAGTAGCGAGTAGCGACATGACGGTAGCCGGGACGGTGAAACGTGGCCACCAGTGTCACTCAGAACAAGAATACTGTCTATATATACAGTATTCGAGATGCAAAAAATGTCGAGCGAAGTCGGCGTTTCCCCGGCCATGAAGCCGTCACGACACGTTGTTGGAAACCCTCAGCGACCCCAGGCTGCGCTTGATCGCCTTGAGCTGATCGGTGATCTGTGGGCCGCGATTCTTGGCCACGCCCACCGCGAGCACGTCGATGGTCAGCAGATGGACGATACGCGAGGTCATGGGGATGTAGACCTCGGTATCCTCCTGAACGTCGATCGGCAGCGTCAGGGTCACCTCGCGGGCCAGCGGAGAATCGCTGGGGCACAGGCCGATCACGGTCGCGCCGGCCTTGACCGCCGTCTTGGCGCTGGCGAGCAGCGCCCGAGTGCGGCCGGTCTGGGAGATCGCCACCACCACGTCGCCTGCTTTCAGGGTCGCGGCGGACATCGCCTGCAGGTGCGGGTCGGAGTAGGCCGAAGTCTGGATCTGCAGGCGGAAGAACTTGTGCTGGGCATCGGCGGCGACGATCCCCGAGGCGCCGTAACCGTAGAACTCGACCCGGTTGGCCACCGCCAGCGCCGCGATCGCCTTGCCCAGCGCCTCGTTGTCCAGCTGATCGCGGACCTGTTCGAGCGTCTCGATGGTGCTGTCGAAGATCCCGTGGGAGAACTCGGCCACGCTGTCGCCGTCGTTCATGGTGAACTGGGCGTACTGGCTTCCCCGCGCCATCATCTGCGCCAGCTTGAGCTTGAACTCCTGGAACCCCGCCATGCCCATGGCGCGGCAGAAGCGCACCACCGTCGGCTCGCTGACCTGCGCCTCGCTGGCCAGGTCGGTGATCCGCATCAGGATCACCTCTTCCGGATTGCGCAGCACGAAGCGCGCCACCTTCTGCTCGGAGCGGCGCAGACGATCCATGTGCACACGCAATTCATCGAACAGCGAACGGCTCATGGCTGGCCCTCGGTTGACGACATCGGATCTTCTCGGTCAGGAATCAGGCGCCCAGTATGCCCCAGTCACGCGGGCGGGAACACGCCGCCAAGGCGCGTTGAAAGCATGAAAAAAGTGAATCGTCATCATCTTGTAAAGTTGAGTATAGTATGCATGTCGGGCGCGAACCGACAGGTCTTAGGATGCCAGGAGATTCGATCATGAAGAGCGTCGAACACCTTCATGCCCTCAAGAGCGACATTCTCGAGATTTTCATGACGCTGGAAGTCAGCGAACATGAACAACGCAAGCGCAAGGCCGCCATTCGCTATCTCAAGGCCCGGCGCGGCATCGAACAGCGCCAGGAAAAGCGCCAACTGGCGGAAGAGATCGCCGAATTACCCGAATAGCTCGAATAGCTTGAATAGCCCGAGCGGCCACCGCCACCCGCCGTTCGCCGGCCCTCAACGACCAGCGGCCGCGCCCTCGAAGAGGACCGCGGCCGCTGCCTGACCGTCAGATTCATCCCGGCGGGTGAATACCTGTCACGCGATGCTCTGCGACATATGCCTTCCAAGAGAAGACGATGAGAGCCGTTACGAGCGACGGCTCAGCAAGGCGAGATTAACCGAGGAAGCGCAGTTTACGAGGTTGTAAATGAGCATTCCAAGGTTGATCTCAACACCGCTGAGCCTAGCGCAGTCGGCTATCGCGTTTTCTCAAAGACTGTTGAGGAACACCACGATCACCCCGATCGGCGCCACATAGCGCGACACGTAGTGCCACAGCACCCGGCCCTTCGGCCCCAGGCCCAGCTCCTGCTTCACGCCTTCGCTATCCAGGAACCACGCCGTGAAGACGATGGCGGCCAGCCCCGTCAGCGGCAGCATCAGCTTGCTGGTGAGCGCATCGAGCAGATCGAAGACATTGAAACCGAACGGCTGGAAGCCGGACCAGACGTTGAACGCCAGCAGCGCGGCGATGCCCAGCGACCAGGTCGCCAGCGCCGCGACAAAGGCCGAACCCAGGCGCGACAGCGGCGTGCGCTCTTCCAGGAACTCCGTCACCGGCTCCAGCAGCGAGATCGCCGAAGTCAGCGCGGCTACCGTCAGCAGCGCGAAGAAGATCGTGCCGAACGCCAGCCCCCAGGGCATGTCGATGAAAGCCAGCGGCAGCGTCACGAACAGCAGCCCCGGGCCGGCGCTCGGATCGAGACCGTTGGCGAACACCACCGGGAAGATCGCCATGCCGGCGCCCAGCGCAATCACCGTATCCAGGATCACCACGGTGCGCGCCGTCTTGATCAGGTTGACCTCCTGCCCCAGGTAGGAGCCGTAGGCCATCATGATCCCCATGCCCAGCGACAGCGTGAAGAACGCATGCCCCAGCGCGGCGAGCACGACGCCGCCGTTCAACTTGCTCCAGTCGGGCGAGAACATGAACGCGGCCGCCTCGCCGAAGCCGGCAGTGGTCGCGCCGAAGCCGATCAGCAGGACCAGCGCCACGATCAGCAGCGGCATCAGCCACTTGGCCGCCCGCTCCAGGCCGCCCTTGACGCCGCCGGCGACGATGCCGAACGTCAGCAGCATGAAGATCGTGTGCCAGAACAGCAGCGTGCCCGGCTGGCCCAGCAGCGTGGTGAAGTAGTCACCGACATCGACCCCGCTCGACTGGCCCAGATCGCCGGTCAGCGTGCTCCAGGTGTAGTTGAGCGACCAACCGCCGACGACGCTGTAGAACGAGAGGATCAGAAACGACCCCAGCACACCGGCGATGCCCACCAGCACCCAGTCCGGCGAGAGCTTCGAATCGCGGCTGAGCTTCTGCATGGTATTGATCGGGTTGGACTGCCCGCGCCGGCCCAGCAGCCACTCGGACACCAGGATCGGCAGGCCGATCAGCGCGATACACACCAGGTAGACGAGCACGAACACGGCGCCGCCGCTGTCGCCCACCATGTAGGGAAACTTCCAGATATTGCCGAGACCCACGGCAGAACCGGTCGCCGCCAGAACGAAGGCCGTTCGCGAGGACCACTGCGCATGGGTATGGGATTGCTTGGCCATGAATTCACCATCGAGTATTGCTGTTGTCGGAAACCCGCAGCGCTCCATGACGGGCGTCGGTCACGCGAGGGGATTCTCATGTCGGCGCGGATTATAACGACTCAGGTCCGTTTCATCCCCGTTTGCCCCATGAAATCGACCAAAAGGGTAAGAATCGTCCGCATAACGCAACGATTGCGCACGCGGCACCGCGACGAGCGAGTCTTCGGAAACCTCACGCACCGGTATCGGCCGGCCGTGAACGATGCGCGAAATGTCGCGTGTTCTTGTAGGGCATCTTCATGTAGCCGGACACGCCGAGCCCGTCGATCTGCGGCACCGCCGCCAGCAGCGTCTCCAGACAGCCGCGGAATTCTTGCTCCCGGGCCGGATCGAGCAGGCGATAGTAGCTGTGGATCTTCAGGTGGGTCGGCAACGCCTCGAAGATGATCATGCCGGTGTGATGAATGGCGTTGAGTCGCGACAGCGCCTCGATCATCACCGGCGGCAGGCGCAGGAACTCCTCGGGATCCGGGCCATCCTCGAAGTAGGAGTGCTCGCGGCTGGCGTCCTCCAGCTCCGGCGTCGGGCTGACCTCGTAGGGAATCGCGCAGCCGGGCTCGGGCACGAACGGCCGGGAAGCGTCATCGCGATCGATGTGCAGGGTGCGCCGGGCGTTGAACAGGCACGCCTTGAACACGCCATCGCGGCGGCGGATCGCCCGGGCCAGGGTGATCATGTTGTTCACCGCCGCGACGAACGCCGTCCGGAGCGACGGTTCGTTGAGACTCAGCGTGGTATCGAATTCCACGCCCGCCTCGCTCCAGCGCACCGCCAGGCCGCCCACCACCGGATACTTCCCCAGCCGCCCGACCGAGACCAGAAAGGCCTTTTCGAGATCGCCCATGCCCTGCATGAAATGCTTGTAGTAGCGATCGAACTGGACGTCATTGATCGCACTCAAGGTGTCGTCGCGGTCCCGCCCGCGCAGTGACGTATCGTGCAGCACGTCCTCGCGCAGAAAGGCCTTGCGCGAGCTGTAGACCACCGTCTCGATCTCTTGCTCCAGCGAGCGCACCCACACCGGCACCAGCGGGATTTCCGGCACCGCCTGCGGCTCACGGATGATGGTGCGGGCGATGCGCGGCATATGCTCGAGAAAGTAGTCCCCGGCCCGACGGCGCAGCGCGGCGTCTTCGCTGAGCATGGCATCCAGCATCCGGGCGAACTCGATCGGCAGGCCCAGCGAGGTTGCCGGGATCGTCCCGTGGCCGAAGCGGCTGGACTGCGCGGTCGCCAGCGCATAGAGGGTCGCGGCGGCGCCCTGCTCATCGAAGCGTGGCGACGACAACGCACCGTTCAACTGTTCGTCGCCGATATAGTAGACGTCGCCCATGCGGGCGTTGGTGTGCTGGAGATCGGCGGACATCAGCTCCATCACGTTACGCGACAGGAACTGGCCTTCGGCATCGAGCTGGGCGAAGACCGAGGAGCCCCAGTCGATCAGCGCGATCTGCTCGGTCCGCGCATCGAACATCAGATTCGAGGGTTTGATGTCTCCGTGCACGACCACGCGCCCCTCGGCGGATTCACGGCGTAGCGTGCGCAGGATGTCCGCCAGCTGCGCCGCGATCCTGATCAACAGGCGTGGCGCCAGCCGCCCCTCGCGCAGCGAGAACTCCTCCAGATTGATGCCCGGCGCGCGCGCCATCACCAGCATCGCCTGATGGCGCAGGGTGCGATAGGCGATCAGTCTGGGAACGAGGGGATGATCGACCTGTTCGAGCATGAACGCCTCCTCCTCGAGGCGCTCGTGAAAAGACTGCGGCAGGTTCTGGCGGGTGAACTTGAACACATGGCTGTCGCCGGCGCCGTCGATGCCCGCGAAGACGAACCCGTAGGCGCCCTTGCCGATCAGCTCGACCTCCCGGTAGCCGACCTGGGCGAGCTGATGCCGACAGCGCTCGATCCACTCCCGCAGCTGTCGCGCCTGGCTCTGGCTGAGCAGGTAAACCGACTGCTCCTCGGGAATGTAGAACTGCTGCAGCTCCGTCGGCTCGTTCATGGGTGTTCGCTCAAAACTCAGCGCAGATCGGCCAGCATCGTCTCGGGCGCCTCCAGGTAGCCCTTCCAGCGATTGCAGAAACGCGCCATGGTGCCGCCATCCAGCACTCGATGGTCGCCGGACCAGGTCACGGTCATGATCGATCGCGCCACCACGTTGCCGTCGGCATCGAAGCGCGGCAACCGCTGAACCCGGCCGAGCGCGACGATCGCCACCTCCGGCGCGTTGATGATCGGCATGGCGTAGGTGCCGCCCAGCACGCCGATGTTGGAGATGCTGATGGTGCCGCCCTTCAGATCGCCGGGTTCGACTCGCCCCTCGCGGGCCGCCCGGGTCAGGCGTTCCACCTCGCTCGCCACTTCGCGCAGGCTCAGTCGCTCGACGTGCTTGACGTTGGGCACCAGCAGGCCGCTGGCGCTGTCCACCGCCATGCCGATATTGCAGGCGGCCTGATAATGGATGGCGTCGGCTGCCGCACTGAGCCGGCAGTTGAGCAGCGGAAACGTCGTCACCGCCAGCGCCAGCGCCTTCATCAACAGCGGCATCAGCGTCAACCGCTCACCGCGCGCCTCGAAATCGCCCTTGAGGCGTTCCCGCAGCGCCAGCAACTCGGTGACGTCGAACTCGTCGCCGTAGGCAAAATGCGGAATCGTGGCTGCGGCCTCGCTCATTCGCTTGGCCATGACGGCACGCACGCCGCGCAGCGGCTCGGTCCGCTCGTCGGAGGCAAGGTCCGGCGCTGGCGTTCCACGTCCCGGCGTTGCGGCTTTCGGCTGTGAATCCTGCGGTTCCGCGCGGTGCTGTTCCTGACGCTTTTCATGTTGCTGCTGGAACGCCAGCACGTCCTCCTTGAGCACCCGGCCATCCTTGCCGCTGCCGGCAATCTCCTCGAGGCGCACGCCAAGCTCGCGCACCCGGCGACGTACCGCCGGGCTGGCGGGAATGCGTCGCTGGCCGTCGCCGGCCCTGCTCTCCGCTGCCGCACCGGTATCGCCCGAATCAGGCCCCGCGTCACCGTCGCCATCGCCGTCGGTGGCCCGAGGCACGTACGCGAACAGCGGCGCATGGACTCTGGCGACCTCGTCGAGCTGGCAATACCGGCGCACCAGCCGGCCCGCTTCCGGCGCGGTGATCTCCATCACCGCCTTGTCGGTGCTGACCTCGACCACCGGCTGGTCCTCGGCGATCTCGTCGCCCTCCTCGACCCGCCAGGCCACTACCTCGCACTCGACGATCCCTTCACCCAGATCGGGCAGAATGAAATCCTTCGACGCCGCCGATTCTGTCTTGTCCGCATTCGGTCCGGGCGGCTGTGGGGATTCGTCTTCGGGGGTCGCGGCGATCGGCTCGGGTGGCCTAGCGTCGTGGTCGGATCGAGCGCCGGAATCGGATGATCGGGCGCTCTCGTCGAGGCTTTCGATGGCGAACAGTGGCGCGTGAACCCGGGCCGTTTCGCCTTCACGAACGTAGAGCCGCGTGACGCGCCCGGCCTCGGGGGCGGGAATCTCCACCAGCGCCTTGTCGGTGGTGACCTCGGCGACGGACTGATCCTCGGCGATGGTATCGCCCTCGCTGACCAGCCACTTCACCACTTCGCACTCGACGATGCCTTCACCGATATCGGGTAGTAGGAAATCGCTCATCATCGCTCCTCAGAAGTCCATCGTGCGGTGGATGGCATCGAACACCTTCAGCGGCCCCGGCATGTACTCCTTCTCGAGCGTCAGCGGGAACGGCGTGTCGAGCCCGGTGACGCGCTCGATCGGCGACTCCAGATAGAGAAAGCAGCGTTGCTGAATGGTAGCGGCGATCTCGGCGGCGAATCCGCCGGTCAACGGCGCCTCGTGGCTGACGACCAGGCGCCCGGTCTTGAATACCGATGCCGCCACCGTCTCGATATCCCACGGCACGATGGTTCGCAGGTCGATCAGTTCGCAGGAGATACCTGACTTCTCGGCCATCTCGGCGGCCTGTTCGATCACTTCCATCTGCGCGCCCCAGGCCAGCAGCGTGATGTCGCTGCCCTCCTTGACGACTTCCGCCTGACGCAGCGGCAACTCGTAGTCGTCATCCGGCACCTCGCCCACCGAGGCGCGATAGAGCCGCTTGGGCTCGAAGAAGATCACCGGATCCGGCGAGCGGATCGAGGCCAGCAACAACCCCTTGGCCTGGTACGGGTTGCGCGGCACCACCACCGTCAGCCCCGGCGTATGAGCGAAATACCCCTCCGGCGACTGGGAGTGATAATGGCCGCCGGCGATCCCGCCGCCGTAGGGCGCCCGCACGGTCAGGCCACCGACATCGAACAGGCTGCCGGAGCGATAGCGGAACTTGGCGGTCTCGTTCACCAGCTGATCGAACGCCGGATAGATGTAATCGGCGAACTGGATCTCGGCCACTGGCACCGAACCCTGCGCCGCCAGGCCGTTGGCGAAGCCGACGATGCCCTGCTCCACCAGCGGCGTATTGAAGCAGCGCTCGCGACCGTATTTTTCCTGCAGATGACTGGTGGCACGGAACACACCGCCGAACACGCCGACATCCTCGCCGAAGCAGAGCACGCGCTCATCCAGAGCCATGGCGGTATCCAGCGCGTTGTTGACGGCCTGGAGCAGATTCATCCGGCTCATGGCTGGCCCTCCTTCCCGATACCGCCATCCAGCCACGGCGCGCTTCTGGGATAAGCCTCGGGATGACGGCGAATATGCGCTTCCAGCGTTTCGAGCTGCTCACGCAGCAGCGGCGGCGTCTCGGCATAGACATCGCTGACCAGCGTCTCGAGTGCCGGCGGGCGGCGCTTTTCGGCCTGCTTCATGGTTTCCAGCACCTCGCGGCGCAGCGACTCGGTCAGTTCGCGTTCTTCGTCCTCGTTCCACCAGCCGCGATCGAGCAGCCAGCGCTGCATCCGCCGCAGCGGGTCTTTCTTGTGCCACGCTTCCTCTTCCTTCTTGCTGCGATAGCCGGACGGATCGTCGGAGGAGGAATGGGCGGCCAGGCGATAGGTCATCGCCTCGATCAGCACCGGCTCGTTCTCTTCGACCGCCAGTCGCCGCGCCTCGCGGGTCGCCTCGTATACCGCCAGGATGTCGTTGCCATCGACGCGGATCGACTGCATGCGATAGCCGAAGGCGCGGGCGGCGACGCCATCGCCGGCGAACTGCTCGGTGACCGGCGTGGAGATGGCGTAGCCGTTGTTCCGGCACAGAAAGATCACCGGCACCTTGTGTACCGATGCCATGTTGAGCGCGGCGTGGAAGTCCCCTTCCGAGGCCGCGCCTTCGCCGAAGATCGTCAGCGTGCAGTGGCCCTTGCCGGCCAGCTTCTGGCCGTAGGCGTAGCCGGTGGCCTGGGGAATCTGGGTCGCCAGCGGCGAGGAGATCGTCAGGTAGTGGAGATCCCGCGAGCCGTAGTGGATCGGCATCTGGCGGCCGTGGGCGGTGTCGCGCTCGTTGCCGAACAGCTGGTTCATGAACTCGTCGGTGGTGAAGCCGCGATAGGCCAGCGCCCCCTGCTCGCGGTACTGGGCCATGATCATGTCGGCGTCGTCCAGCGCCGCCGTGCTGCCGATCACGGCCGCCTCCTCGCCGGTACACTGCATGTAGAAGCTGAGCCGCCCCTGACGCTGGGCCGCCATCATGCGCTCGTCGAGCACCCGGGTGTAGAGCATGGCGCGATAGATGCGCCGCGCGGTGGTTTCGTCGAGAGAGGTCGACCCGGCATCCGCGTAGACGGTGCCATCGGGCTTGAGCAGGGTAAAGACAGGGATCTGGATGTCGTCGCCATTGGCGAAGGTTGGTTTGTGCACCGGTTTCGCCGTGGATCGGTTCGTCTTCATCTGATGCTTCCTGAGATCGATGACCGAGGTTCGAGCCGCCTCGTGAGCCGCTCTTTCCCGTGAGCCCGACAAGTCGGGAAACGACCGGTTTCAACGGCCGATTCGATCTATAACCTTGACGTTAATGTCAACTTGTCGCCATCCGACCTTGGTCTTTCAGCACTAGGTCCTATTTCCCGGTCGCGTTGCCATCGCTAGAACAGGTCAAGATTCCACTCGGGAGATCCCCATGCAACTGGCTGAGCGCACCTTCATCGTCACCGGCGGCGGCTCCGGGCTGGGCGCCGCCACGGCGCGGATGCTGGTCGAGGCCGGTGGCAACGTGGCGCTGGTCGATCACGATGCCGCAGCAGCCACGGCGATGACCCGGACACTGGGTGACCACGCGCTGGCGATAGACGCGGACGTCACCCGCGAAGCGGACGGCGAACGGGCGATCACCGCTACGCGAGAGCGCTTCGGCGCCATTCACGGTTTGATCAACTGCGCCGGTGTCGCGCCGGCGGAGAAGATCCACGGCAAGCGCGGCGTGCATGGCCTCGACAGCTTCCGCCGCGCGATCGACATCAACCTGATCGGCACCTTCAACATGCTGCGCCTGGCGGTCGCGGCAATGCTCGAACATCCGGCGGAAGACGACGACGGCGAGCGCGGCGTGGTGATCAACACCGCCTCGGTGGCCGCGTTCGAGGGCCAGATCGGCCAGGCCGCCTATGCGGCCTCCAAGGCCGGCGTGGTCGGGATGACGCTGCCCGCCGCCCGCGAACTGGCCTCATCCGGCATCCGTGTCATGGCGATCGCTCCCGGCATCTTCGACACCGCGATGATGCAAGGCATGCCCGCCGAGGTGCGCGACGGCCTCAACGCCAAGGTACCGTTTCCCAGGCGCATGGGTCACGCCGAGGAATACGCCTCGCTGGTGCGCCAGATCCTCGAGAACCGCTACCTCAACGGGGAGGTGATCAGGCTCGACGGCGGCATTCGCATGTCGGCTACGTAGAACAGGGCTGCGAGAGCGGGCGGTGCGTGAAACCGATCCAGGCAAAACACCGCCGGGGCAATCGGGACCGCCTGTCGAAACGACGCCGTGCGGAGAGCGGCGAATAGGGTCTTGCGACAGGGATGTCGCAAGAGGCGCACCAGGACAAGGATGTCCGTGTGCACCGACCCGATCATTCGCCGATCGAACGAACGGGGCTTCGTCGTTTTGTGGCGGCATTAGAGGGGGAGCGGCGAGGGGGTGAGCGTTAAACCCCATCGTCATCAGGGTCTGAAGTTGAATAAGCGGCAGCCGGTACGCTATCAGGAGTCATTGTCATGAATATCGAAGACCCGATTGTCATCGTCGGCGCCAAACGCACGCCGATGGGCGCTTTTCAGGGCGCGCTCGGCGGACTGAGCTGCCCGCAACTGGGCGCGGCGGCGATCCGCGGCGCGCTCGAGCAATCCGGACTGCCGCCGGACGCCGTCGACGAGCTAGTCATCAATGAAGTGCTCATGGGCTGCGTGCTGCCGGCGGGCCTCGGCCAGGCGCCGGCCCGCCAGGCGGCACTCGGCGCAGGGCTCGCCGAATCGACGCCCTGCACCACCGTCAACAAGATGTGTGGCTCCGGCATGAAGGCGATCATGCAGGCGTTCGATGCGCTGCGCCTGGAGAGCGCCACGCACGCCCTCGCCGGCGGCATGGAGAGCATGAGCAACGCCCCCTACCTGCTGCCCAAGGCGCGTGCCGGGCTACGTATGGGGCATGCCCAGGTGCTCGATCACATGTTTCTCGATGGGCTCGAGGACGCCTACGAGCCGGGCCGGCTGATGGGCACCTACGCCGAAGCGTGCGCCGAAGCGTTCGGCTTCACCCGCGAAGCCCAGGACGACTACGCCATCGCCTCGCTGACCCGGGCCAGACGGGCGATCGAATCCGGCGTGTTCGCCAGCGAGATCGTGGCGCTGGAGGCGCCGGCCGGGCGCGGTACGGATCGCGTCGAGCACGACGAGGCGCCGTACAAGGCCAATATCGACCGCATCGCGCAATTGAAACCGGCCTTTCGCGACGGCGGCACGGTCACCGCCGCCAACTCGAGCTCGATCTCCGACGGCGCCGCGGCGCTGGTGCTGATGCGCCAGCGCGAGGCCGAGCGGCTGGGGCTGACGCCGCTGGCCCGGATCCACGGCCATGTCAGCCACGCCATGCGCCCCGGCGACTTCCCGGTGGCCCCGATCCACGCCATCCGCAAGCTGCACGAACGGCTCGGCTGGTCGCGGGAGAACGTCGATCTCTACGAGATCAACGAAGCCT
This sequence comes from Salinicola salarius, assembly GCF_002179555.1. Classification (GTDB taxonomy): domain Bacteria; phylum Pseudomonadota; class Gammaproteobacteria; order Pseudomonadales; family Halomonadaceae; genus Salinicola; species Salinicola salarius_A. The sequence goes on from NZ_NHOU01000021.1 coordinate 60,529, forward strand.
TCGCGGTGGTGGCCATGGCGGCGATGCGTGAACTCGGCCTCGATCACGCGCGAGTCAACGTTCACGGCGGCGCCTGCGCGCTGGGCCATCCCATCGGCGCCTCTGGTGCGCGGATCGTGGTCACGCTGCTCAACGCGCTGACGCATCACGGCATGACACGCGGCGTGGCGGCGATCTGCATCGGCGGTGGAGAGGCCACGGCTGTGGGGATCGAGAGGTTGAGATAGAGCTATGAACGAGTAAGGCCCGCGCACCTCTTGCCGCGATCGCATCGCCCACCACAAGATTCCACACTACGTCAGATTCGTTGACGCGTTTCCGATAACCGTCAGCGGCAAGGTACAGAAATTTGGCATGCGACGAGTCAGGAGCTGGGGCTCGGCGACTAGCCGTTTCTTGTCTGAATCAAAATGATGAGCCCGAATATCTCCGGCTTGTTCATAGGCCAGTTTTGGGTCTCCCTCTCGCCAGCGAAAATCTGCTCTAACCAGACTCCCTAGCAAAAACTAAAGAAGACTAGTATTTTTCCTTAGTTTTCACTATCCATCGCTAGAGTCTCTTTAGGAACCTTAAATGGACCCATATGGAAATCCATTCGCACCTGGCGCCGGTAGCCGTCCGCCCGAGCTTGCTGGCCGCGATGCGATTCTGCAGGCTGCCAAGATATCGTGTGGGCGCGCAATCAAAGGACGGTCTGCTCGTTCGATTATGCTGCTAGGCCTCCGCGGTACCGGTAAAACGGTTCTACTAAGCGAGATCGGTCGCATCGCTGATGCTGAGGGATTCCTTGTTTCCAGAGTTGAAGCTCCCGAAGAAACCAATCTGGCAAGCCTTCTCTACCCCGAGATGCGTAAGGTGTCTCGCTCCCTATCAGGAGTCGAAACAGCCAAACACCATGCTTCACGTGCTCTAGGCGGGCTACGCAATTTCGCCTCCGTGTTCAACATCGAAGTTTCAGGCGTGAACATTGGCGTCGAACCACCTCCAGAGCCAGGCTTGGCCGAGAGCGGTGATATGCAACATGATCTACCCGACCTCTTTGACCAAATCGGTCGCGCTGCCCAAGCTGCGAATAAAGGCTGGGTTCTTCTAATTGATGAGGTTCAATATCTCTCTCAGCAAGATCTCTCTGCTCTGATCGTTGCCCTTCACCGTATATCTCAAGATGGGAGGCCTATCGTTTTCATAGGTGCCGGACTGCCTCAAGTAGCCCGACTCGCGGGCGAAGCTAAATCCTATGCAGAAAGATTATTCAATTATCCTGTCGTTGGCGCACTTGATCAGGAAGCCGCTGCGAAAGCTATAGAAAAGCCGATCATTGACGAAGACGCATCCATCTCTCACGAAGCGCTATCGACAATTTTCGATGTAACGAAGGGCTATCCATTCTTCTTGCAGGAGCTTGCCTCCTTTTCTTGGGACAACGCACCGGGACCCGAAATCAACGAAAGCGATGTTCTTAAATCCTATGCAGAAACGATCAGTTCTCTAGACAACGGTTTCTTCAGAGTCCGCTTGGACCGTTTAACCAAAGCGGAGGTGGGATTCGTCAAGGCGATGGCGGCTCTTGGCGACGGTCCGTATCAAGTTGCCGATATCGCTAGAGCAATGAATCGCACGCAGAAATCAATCGGCCCGGCGCGCGCGAGCATAATTTATAAAGGAATGATTTATAGCACCGACCATGGCTACCTTGATTTTACAGTTCCGCTTTTCGCTGATTTCATCAGGCGAAAGCACATCTCTGAAGACTGATTTTTCAGCCTACGTGTCGGGTCCCGCGTGATTGACAACCCGTTT
>NZ_NHOU01000022.1 GCF_002179555.1 Salinicola salarius
TATAGGCGATCCGATCATCCGGGACCCTACAAATTATTTAAGTAAATGAATTTCAAGCAATTATCGAGTTTTTCTGCGTTCTTGAAGAGAAAGTATCAATCTAAACCTCCGTTTGACCGGTCAATACCAAAGCGATAGCGTTGTTCGTATCACAAACCTATGTTCGTTATGCGAACGCTATTTGAGAGTCGGACATATGGCTGAATTTCTTTCTCTGCACGACGCCGTCGCGCGTTATGTCGAAGATGGCGCGACCCTTGCCATGGAAGGGTTTACCCATCTGATTCCCTTTGCCGCCGGCCATGAGGTGATTCGTCAGCGGAAGCGCGATCTCACTCTGATCCGCATGACGCCGGATCTGCTCTATGACCAGATGATCGGTGCCGGTTGCGCCAAGCGCCTGATCTTTTCCTGGGGTGGGAATCCTGGTGTCGGTTCGTTGCATCGGCTGCGCGATGCGGTCGAGAAGGGCTATCCCCATCCAGTCGAAATCTTCGAGCATAGCCACGCTGCCATGGCCTGCGCCTTCGAGGCCGGCGCTGCCGGGCTACCCCTGGCGGTGCTGCGTGGTTATATCGGCAGCGATCTGCCCAAGGTCAATTCACAGATCAAGTTCATCGAATGTCCGTTCAGCAGTGAGCGTCTGGCGGCGGTGCCGTCGATACGACCCGACGTAGGCATCGTCCACGCTCAGCGCGCAGATCGACAGGGCAACGTGCTGGTCGAAGGAATTGTCGGTGTGCAGAAGGAAGTCGTGCTGGCGGCCGGCCGTAGCATCGTCACGGTCGAGGAGGTCGTCGATGATCTCGCCGCGGGTCCCAACGCCTGCGTGATTCCGGCCTGGGCAATCGATGCCATCTCGGTGACCCAGCACGGGGCCTACCCGTCCTATGCCCATGGTTACTACCCCCGCGACAACGCCTTCTACAAGGCTTGGGATGCCATCGCCCGTGACCGCGATGCTTTCGATGCGTGGCTTCAAGATCATGTCTTCACTCAGGGAGACGACGCATGAGTGACCGTTATACCGCTGCCGAAATGATGACCGTGACCGCGTCCCGAGCGCTGAGCAACGGCTCTACCTGTTTCGTGGGCATCGGCCTGCCCAGCGAGGCGGCCAATCTCGCCCGCCTGACACACGCACCGGAAGTCGTGCTGATCTACGAATCCGGCACCTTGCAGACCAAGCCGGATGTATTGCCGCTTTCAATCGGTGATGGCGAGCTGTGCGAGACCGCACTGACTACGGTCTCGGTGCCGGAGATGTTCCGCTACTGGCTGCAGGGCGGCCATGTCGATGTCGGCTTTCTCGGCACGGCGCAGATCGACCGTTACTGCAATCTCAACACTACCCTGATCGGCGATTACCGCGAGCCCAAGGTGCGCTTGCCGGGCGGTGGCGGAGCGCCGGAGATCGCGACCAACGCCCGCGAGGTATTCATCACCGTAAAACACTCGACGCGCACCTTCGTCGAGGCGGTGGATTTTGTCACCACGGTCGGGTTCGGGCGTGACGGGACGGCGCGTGACGGCGTGCCCAACATTGGCCGCGGTCCGACTCGTGTCATTACCGATCTATGTGTGATGAAGCCGGATGCCGAGACCAAGGAACTGGTGGTGGTCTCGCTGCATCCCGGCGTCACCCGCGAGCAGGTGCAGGAGGCGACCGGCTGGGAAATCCGGTTCGCCGAGTCTCTCGAGTCGACCCCGGAGCCGGATGATAACGAATTGACGATTCTGCGCGAGCTCAAGGCGCGGACCGATCGCCATCACACGGGTGGTCAGGCCGCCGATCAATCTGACAGAGGGAGCAAGGCATGAACGACGTCTTTCTATGTCGGCCGTTGCGTTCGCCGGTGGGCCGCTTTGGTGGCGCGCTCGCCAGTGTGCGTCCCGATGACCTCGCCGCGCGCCTGTTCGAGGCCGTCCTGGCCCAGCATCCGCAGGTGGATCCAGAGGCGATCGATGACGTGATTCTGGGCTGTGCCAACCAGGCCGGAGAAGACAACCGCAGTGTGGCCCGTATGGCGGCGTTGCTGGCGGGCCTGCCGACTTCCGTGCCCGGCTCGACCATCAATCGGTTGTGCGGCTCGAGCATGGATGCCATCGGCACGGCGGCGCGGGCGATCCGGGCTGGCGAAGCCGACCTGATCCTGACCGGCGGCGTCGAGTCGATGTCGCGGGCGCCCTATGTCATCGGCAAGGCGCAGTCACCCTATTCGCGCAGTCAGAAGATGGAGGACACCACGATCGGCTGGCGTTTCGTCAATCCTCTGATGGAGAAGCGCTACGGCACCCACTCGATGCCGGAAACCGCCGAGAACGTCGCCGAGCAGTTCGGCATTTCGCGCGAGGATCAGGACCGCTACGCCTACCGTTCGCAGCAACTGACCAAGGTTGCCCAGGAGAGCGGAAGGCTCAGCGATGGCATCGTGCCGATCGAGATACCTCGGCGTAAGCAGGAACCGCTGATCTTCGATACCGATGAGCATCCGCGCCCGGACACCACGCTGGAGAAACTGGCCAGGTTGCCGGCGCCGTTCCGCGAAAACGGCACCGTGACAGCCGGCAACGCTTCCGGCGTCAACGACGGCGCAGCGGCGATGTTCGTCGCCAGCCAGGCAGCCGTCGAGCGGTTCGGTCTGGAACCTGTCGCGCGCATTCACGGTATGGCCACGGCCGGTGTCGAGCCCCGGATCATGGGAATCGGTCCTGTGCCGGCAACGCGCAAGTTGCTCGGCAAGCTCGGCATGACGCTCGAGCAGATGGACGTGATCGAACTCAACGAGGCATTCGCCGCTCAGGTGCTCGCCTGCGCCCGCGAACTCGGTATTGCCGATGATGACCCGAGGCTCAACCCCAACGGTGGCGCCATCGCGCTGGGGCACCCGTTGGGCATGTCCGGGGCGCGTATCGTCGCTTCTGCGGCCAATGAGCTGGTCCGTAATAATCAACGCTTCGCGCTTTGCACCATGTGTATTGGCGTTGGACAAGGGATCGCCACTGTCATCGAACGGGTGTGATCGACGTCGAAAGACTGCACGAATAAGGTATTTACGATGGAAGCGGTCACCCAATTTTCCGTACGCATTGTCCAACGCTATCTGCCCAGCGCATTCGTGCTGGCTGTAATGCTAACCGCTATTGTGTTTGCCTTCGGCAAATGTAGAGCCCTTTTGCCTGACCGCACACACTGACTTCTCGAGGAACGTGACAATGCCTTTTGCCAACATTGAAAAGCGTACCGTTGCCTACCGATTGCTGGGTGCCGAGGCCAACCCGCTGGTCGTTCTCGCTCACCCGCTCGGAATGACACAGGCAGTGTGGGACGAGATATTATCGCAACTGCTGCCGCATTATCGTGTGCTCACCTGGGATCTGCCGGGACACGGGGCTAGTCAGGCCTGGCCGCCGGAGGGCGGCGCGATAACGCCGGCCGATCTGGCCGCTGAAGCGCTGGCGCTGGCCGATATCGCCGGTGCCGAACGCTTCCACTTCGTCGGCACCTCGATCGGTGGGGTGATAGGCCAGCAGCTGATCGCCGCGCATGGCGAACGTCTGCTGACCGCCACGTTGACCAACACCGGGGCGGTGATCGGGAACGCCGAATTGTGGAATACCCGAGCCGGCCGCGTGCGTACCGAAGGGCTCGCAGCCATGACGGGGGAGATCGTGCCTCGCTGGTTTGCGCCAGCCCGGATCGAAGCCGAACCGGCGCTGCAGGACGGATGGTGCGTTCAGATGGGACGCGGCGATGCCGAGTCCTACGCCCGGCTGTGCGAGATGCTGGGGCGAGACACGTTCACAGGACGCCTGCATGGCAAGCGTGTATCGATCCTCTTGCTCGGTGGTCTCGAGGATGCGGCCACGCCGCCGGCCACGCTCGAAGCATTGGCGCAGGAGTGCGATCAGGCGCCGCTCGAGATCTTCGAAGGCGTGGCGCATGTGCCCTCTATCGAAGCCCCGGCACGCTTCGTCGCGGCACTCTTGAGGCACTGGGCAGGGCGTGATGATGTCGAAGATCAGGACGTCAGCGAATAGGGTATCGATCGCACGTCCGGTTTCGAAATTCTGAAAGCGGATATTGGATATGGTGGCGCACTTGGAATGTGCCACTGTCATCCCTTTATTGTTCGGCCGCCCTTACTAGCAGACGGCACGCGGCTGGCCTGAGACATTTTATGGATAGGCGAGGCTGCCCTGTGAAACCTTGTCGTAGCGCATGGATTACAAAGGCTGAGTCGATGTGTCGCCTGATGAAATGGCCCGTTCTGCGCTATCAGCGGTGGCTCGAGCGGCGAGCGCGTGATGCCGCTCAGGAGCCGATATCGTGGCTGTGATCAGCCCGGGCGGGGATAAGAATGTCCTGCAGTGTCGGTATCGCCAGCTAATCTGGACGGATGTCAATACGAGGATGTTTTAAACATTACGGCGTGTCTCACGTCATGGATAACGCCCCTTCACTCGATTTTCTACCAGCTCCCGCAATATATCGTTGGTCATTTGCATCGCCGGTGTCACAGGTTCACGACGACGGCTGCAGATGATCGGTGAGGTGATGTTGCGCTCCGCCAGCCGTACATAGGTAACTTCGTCACGCTGCATGCGCATGACCTGCTCCGGCACCAGACTGAAACCAAGATCCGAGGCGACCAGACCGATCGCGGTCTGTAGTTCGTTGGTTTCCTGAATGACCTTGACTTTCAAACCTCTGAGTCTGAACAGGCTGAACACGGCATCGGCATAGCTTGGACGAGGCGATGCCGGATAGATGATCATTAGGATACTCGGCTAACTGAGCCAGTGTCGGGATGGTACCCACCAAGGGATGATGTGCCGGCAATGCAGCGACGGTTGGCTCATCGAACAGTACCTTCTGCGCGATATCGGGATCGTCCAGACGTATACGGCCGAAACCGATATCGATTCTCCCCGCCTTGAGCGCCTGGACCTGATTGACGGTCGTCAATTCCAACAACAGCTACGGCAGAAACCAGACAGCCGGCGGCCAGATAGACGGCAACCGGGACCCAGCTGCCGTCGTAGAGGTCGACCAGGGCGGCGGCGATGAACGGGGTAAAGCCGCCGCCGATCACGCTGGCGACCTGATAGCCGACCCCGGCGCCGCTGTAACGGTAGGCGGCGCCGAACAGCTCGGCGAAGATTGGCTGCTGCACGCTGACCACCATGTCGTGGGCGAGATTGGCCAGTGCTACGGCGAAGATCACGATCCACAGGATCGAGCCGGCCTGCAGCGCTATGAAGAACGGGAAGGCGGCCAGCACGCCGACGATGGCGCCGGTGATATAGACGCGCCGACGCACCAGCGTGTCGGCCAGCCAGGCGAACAGCGGGATGGTGACGCAGCTGATCGCGCCGACCAGCAGGCCGATGTGCAGAAACAGGTCCCGCGATAGATCGAGATAGCCGGTGGAGTAGCTCAGCGCGAAGGTGGTCACGATATACATCGTGAACAGCTCGGCCAGGCGCATGGCGATGATCGTCACGAAGGCGCCGGGGTGGCGTTTGAGCGCTTCGAGGATCGGCGGTCTGGCAGGCTTCTGGTCGTTTCGCTCGACCGCTTCGACGAATTCCGGCGACTCTTCGAGGCTCGAGCGGATCTTCAGCGCAACCAGTACCAGCACCACGCTGAACAGAAACGGCAGGCGCCAGCCCCAGGCCGTGAAATCGGCGTCGCTCAATCCGTAGCTGAGCAGCGAGACGCTACCGGTGGCCAGGATCAGGCCCACGCCGTAGCCCACCTGCACGCCGCTGGAGTAGAACGCGCGACGGCCAGGCGGTGCGCTCTCCACCGCCATCAGCGCCGCACCGCCCCATTCGCCGCCCACCGCGAAACCCTGGATCGCACGCAGCGTAACCAGCAGAATCGGTGCCCAGACGCCGATCTGGGCGTAGGTCGGCAGCAGCCCGATCAGTGCCGTCGCGCCACCCATGAGGATCACGGTCAGGATCAGCATGCGCTTGCGCCCCAGGCGATCGCCGAAGTGGCCGAAGACCAGGCCGCCCAACGGGCGAAACAGAAAGCCGACACCAAAGGTGGCCAGCGCGGCCAGCGTGCCGGCGGCGGGGCTGACGTTGGGGAAGAACTGCGAATTGAAGACCAGCGCGGCAACGATGCCGTAGAGCAGAAAGTCATACCAGTCGACGACGGCGCCCACGAAGCTGCCGATGGCGGCGCGTTTGGCCTGGTTTGTCGACTGGGCGGGGGCGGTGGTCGTTGCGGTTGCGCTCATCCGGAACTCTCGGTCATCGGTGTCTTGGCATCGAGGCGCCTGCTGCGGGCGCTGCATCGATGTGGCGGCGACGTATCTTACGGGATTGTGACGACGGATACAGGAACAATCCCGGGGTCGTCGCCACACCGGCAGGGTTCGTGCCGATATCGCTCACTCCGACATACTCATTCTGAAAGGATCTGGATCTCGCGGTCCCAGCGGCGCAGGAACGCATCGCGACGCAGCGGGTCGACGAACGCCAGCAGTGTGGCATTGATCGGAATCGGGTAGAGATGATCGCCGACCTGATCGCGTAGCCGCTGGGCCGTGTAAGGGCCGATGACGTCGTCGCGCACGCTGAACAGCGGCGTCTGGCCGGCCAGGATGTGCTGGCCGCGCCGGCTCAGCAGGAAGCGGACGAAGCGTCTGGCGGCAGCCGGGTGTGGTGCATCGCGATGGACGAATGCCATCCGCATCAGCACCAGCGAGTAGTCGTTGGGGACCTGGACGATGATGTCGGGATGGGTCTGCGCCCAGAGCATCGCATAGGAACCCAGCAGATTGTAGCCGAGCCAGTAGCGGCCCTCGCTGAGCCCGGCCAGCATGCGCTGGGTGGTGGTTTCGAGATTGATGTTGGCCGCGCCCATGGCGGCGATCAGATCCCAGGCGCGGGGCGTATAGCGGGCATCCTGCTGGGACAGGGTGTAGCCGACGCCGCTTTCTCGAGGCGAGTAGCTCACCACGCGACCATCGAGCCAGTAACGATAATGGGTCAGCAGATCGAGCAGGTCGCGATGGGTTTCCGGTGGCGGCATGTGCGAAGCGAGCTCGAGGCGATAGGCCATCACCACCGGCTCGAAGGTGAAGCCGAACACTTCGTTGCGCCATTTCGCCCATGCCGGCCACTGGTCGACCTCCGGCGCGTCGAGGGGCTGGGCCATGCCTTCGTTGCTGAGCGCCAGTTGCCACGGCATGGCCGAGCTGATGACCACGTCAGGCGGCGAGTCGCGATCCCGGGCGCGCTGGTCTACCTCTAGTGTCGAGCGATCGCGATAGTCGAGATCGATCTGCGGGTTCTCGGCGGCAAAGGCGTCGAGCACCGGATCGACGATCTGGCGGTCCAGCGCGGCTTCGATGATCAGCCTTTCGCCGGCTCGGGCGGTGCCAGTGCCGACAAGAATCAGCCACAGAGAAAAGCCGAGCATCACCTGCAGGCGTCGTTTCATGTCCTGTTCTCCTCGGGTGGCCGACAGCGGGTTAGCGTCAAGCTGACCTGGAGTCCTCGCGGCTGCCGGTTGGTGACCGATAGCTGGCCGCCGTGGCGCACGGCGATGGATTCGGCGATGGCGAGCCCCAGCCCGGAGCCGCGCGTATCCTGGCGCCGGCCGCGTTCGAACGGCTGGGTCAGGCGGCCGAGCGATTCGGCATCGACGCCGGGGCCGTCGTCCTCGATGGAGAGCGTGACCCGCTCGTCGTCGCCCTCGAGGGTCAGCGTGATTTCGCTGCCGGGCGGCGTGTAGCGACAGGCGTTGTCGATCAGGTTGTTGAGTAGTTCGTGCAGTGCCCAGCGTTCCCCTTCGACCCATACCGGCGTGGGCATGTCGATGACCAGGCCGAGATCGTGATCGCGGCTGTCCTGACGATCGGCCCAGTCGGTGGCGACCTCGCGCATCAGCCGATCCAGCGCCAGCGGCTGACGTTCGTGTCCCGGCCCCAGGTGCTGCAGCCGGGTCAGGCTCAACATCTGGCCGGCGAGACGGCTGGTGCGTCCGGCGCTGTCGTGAACGGTCTCGAGCGCCTGACGCCAGATGGCCGGCTCGCGGCTGGTCAGCGCCAGTTCGCTGGTGCTCTGCAGCCCGGCCAGCGGGGTCTTGAGCTGATGCGAGGCGTCGGCGATGAAACGCAGCAGCGCGTCGCGGTGATGACGCTGGTCGGCGAACAGCCGGTTGAGGGTCTCGACCAGTTCGAGCATCTCCTTCGGCACGCCGAGCCTGAGCGGGCTGATGTCGTCGGCGCTTCGGTCGCGTAGCGTCTGGCGAAGGCGACGCAGTGGCGCCAGCATGGTGCGCATGGCGATCGCCACCAGCGCGGCAGTGATCAGCACCATGGCGGCGAAGCGGGTGGCGCTCTTTCGGAACAGCTCCTGCGCCAGCAGGTCGCGGCCATGGCGTGTGTGTCCGACCCACAGCTGCACCGGCTCCTGGGTGTCCCAGCCGGCGGAATCCACTTCGCGGCCGCTGAGGCGAATCGGCTGGCCGTCGTAGACGGCGTCGAGATAGACCGGCTGTAGCCTGGCCTCTGCCTGCATCGCGTCGGTGATCGGCAGGTCGGCATTCTGGGTGATGATGCGACCGTTGTCCGCCTGCAGCCAGTAGAACACCCGCTCCTGCCAGCGGGTGGCGAGGATCTGCAGTGCCGAGGCGGGCATTTCCACGGTGGGGTTGCCCTCCGGCCATTGCAGCGATTCGGCGATGGTCAGGCTGGCAGCTTCCAGTTGACCGTCCATCGCTCGATCGGCGGCCTTGCGTGCGCTGGTGTAGGCCTCGATCAGTAAAAGCGTCCCCAGCCCGGCGACGATGGCGATGAGCCATAGCGCCAGGCGTCGCTTGAGCGATGTCTGCGGCGGTATCACTCGGGATCTTCCTGCGGTGCGCCAGGCTCATGTTTGTCCGCTGTCTCTTCCAGCCGATAGCCCAGACCGCGCAGCGTACGAATCGACAGGCCGGAGCCCGCCAGGCGCTTGCGCAGCCGGCTGTAGACATCGAGCGCGTTGGCGCCCACCGCCTCGAAGCCGAACAGCCGGTTCTCCAGCGCCTCGCGCTGCACGATTCGCCCGGCGTTGAGCATCAGCGCCTCCAGCAGGCTGAATTCCCGTCGTGGCAGATCCAGCGAGGTCTCGTTCAGCCAGGCACTGGCAGAGCGGGTGTCCAGTTTCAAACCGCCGAAGCGCACGCTGTTGTCGAGCCGCTGCTGACTACGCCGCAGCAGGGCGCGAACCCGCGCTTCCAGCTCGCTGATCGAGAACGGCTTGGCGAGATAGTCGTCGGCACCGAGATCCAGCCCGCGCACGCGATCCTCCAGCGCATCCCGCGCGGTCAGGATCATTACCGGCGTGGGGTCGGCGTGGGCGCGTAACCATTCGAGCACGCCGAGACCGCTGCCATCGGGCAAACCGAGATCGAGCAGGACCAGATCGAAGCGGCCCTGGCGTAGCGCCTGGATGGCGTCGTCGACGCGTGATAGCGCATCGACGGTGTAACCGTGGCGAGTCATCGCCTGGCTCAGCGAGCGTGACAGCAGCGGATCGTCTTCGATCACGAGCAGGTGCATGGCGGTTTCTCGAGATCATCTGCTAGCCATGTCTTGTACGACTAATGTCCTATGCGACTAATGTCCTATACGACAAAGGCTTAGATGACAGGTTGATGAAAGGTTAGCGCTCTAGCATCGCGCCGTCGGTAGGCAAAACCGGCCCGAGTCCGGTGCCCGCCACGAGATTTTGCGAGCATAACAACCCAGGTAGGAGACGCACAGCATGCCCAACTCTCGATTCCTCTCTCGCTGGCTGGTTGCCGCCGTGACCGGCGGCGCGCTGCTGGCCGGCGCCGTTCAGGCCCAGGCCAAGCCGCCCGAGTGTATCGCACCAGCCAAGCCGGGTGGCGGTTACGACCTGACCTGTCGTCTGGCAGCCAATGGCCTGCAGGACGCCAAGCTGATCGACGAGCCGATGATGGTCAGCTACATGCCGGGCGGTATCGGCGCCGTGGCTTATAACCATGTCACTGGCGTGCGCGACGACGATCCCAACCTGATCGTGGCCGCAAGCACCGGCGCTGCGCTCAACCTGGCGCTGGGCAAGTTCGGGCTCAAGCACAAGGTCGATGACGTTCGCTGGCTGGGTGCGCTGGGTGTCGACTACGGCGCGATCGTGGTCCGCAAGGATGCGCCGTGGAACAACCTCGACGAGCTGATGAAAGCGCTGAAGCAGGACCCGTCCGGCGTGGTGATCGGTGCCGGCGGCACGGTCGGCAGCCAGGACTGGATGAAAGCGGCGTTGATGGCCAAGGCCGCCGATGTCGATCCGCGCAAGCTGCGTTACGTCTCCTTCGAGGGCGGTGGCGAAGCGCTGGCGGCCCTGCTGGGCGAGCATATCCAGGTCTTTACCGGCGATCTGGCCGAGCTGAAGCCGCAGCTCGACAGCGGCGAGATCCGCATTCTGGCCGCACTCTCCGAAGAGCGCATGGGCGGGCCCTACGCGGACATTCCCACCGCCAAGGAGCAGGGCTATGACGTCGAATGGCCGATCTGGCGCGGCTACTACATGGGGCCGAACGTCAGCGACGAAGCCTATCAGCAGTGGGCCGACCGCCTGCGCGAGCTGAACGACACCGAGAGCTTCAAGGCGCTGCGCGAAGGCCGCGGCCTGTTCCCGATGTCCAAGTTCGGTGACGACTTCCATCAGTATGTGAAGCAGCAGGTCGCCGACTTCCAGCAACTGGCCAAAGAAGTGGGTCTGACGCAATGAAACTCGCCGCCGACCGAATCCTGAGTCTGCTGTTACTCGGTCTGGCGGCGTTCGTCGCCGTCCAGGCCTGGCAGCTGCAGGTGCCGTTCAGCTATGACCCGGTCGGACCGAAAGCATTTCCGCTGCTGCTGTCGGGTCTTCTGGCGGTTCTGGCGATCGTGCTGTTCATCCGTCCCGGCGCCAGCGGTCAATGGCCGACCGGCGCGCTGCTGCTGCGTCTGGTCTTCACCATGGTCGTGCTCGGCGTCTATGCGGCGCTGTTCATCAATCTGGGTTACCTGGTGACGACCGCACTGGTCAGCATCGTCATCGCCTGGCTGTTCGGCGCCGTACCGGTGAAAGCGGTCGTCGGCGGTCTGCTGCTGGCGGTGGGCAGCTATCTGCTATTCACCTACGGACTGGGGATCTCGCTGCCGACCGGTAGCTGGATCGAGCCGCTGCTGGGGAGCAACTGAATGTTCGATTTTCTGATCCAGGGCTTCGGTGTCGCCCTGACGCCGCTCAATCTGGGGCTGGCTTTCCTGGGCGCGCTGCTCGGTACGCTGTTCGGCGCCTTGCCGGGCATCGGGCCGATCAACGGTATTGCCATCCTGATGCCGCTGGCGTACACGCTGGGGCTGCCGGCGGAGTCCGCGCTGATTCTTCTGGCCGGCATCTACACGGGGTCCGAATACGGCGGCCGCATGTCGAGCATCCTGCTCAACGTGCCCGGTGACGCCGGCGCTGTCATGACCACGCTGGACGGCCACCCGCTGGCCAAAAAGGGCCTCGCCGGGCCGGCCCTGGGTCTGTCGGCGGTCAGTTCATTCATCGGCGCCACCGTGGCGATCATCGGCTTGACCCTGTTCGCCCCGCTGCTGGCGATCATCGCCGTCAAGTTCGGCCCCGCCGAATTCTTCGCGCTGATGATCTTCGCCTTCGCCTCCATGTCCGCAATGATGGGCAAGGATCCGATCAAGACGCTGATCGGCGCCGTGCTGGGCGTGTTGATCTCTACCGTCGGCGTCGACTCCGGTACCGGCGTGCTGCGTTTCACCTTCGACATGCCCGAGCTCTACGACGGCATCGACTTCGTGGTGATGATCATCGGCCTGTTCGCGGTCAGCGAGATCCTGCTGATGCTCGAGCACGCCTTCCGTCACGACCAGGAAGGCGAGATGGCGCCGATCGGCCGTGTCATGGTCAAGATGAGCGAAGTGCTGTACTGCAAGTGGGCGATCCTGCGCTCCAGCGTGATCGGCTTCGTCATCGGCGTGCTGCCGGGCACCGGCGCTTCGGTCGCCAGCGCCGTGGCCTACACCACCGAAAAGCGCATCAGCGATCACGACAACAGCTTTGGCACCGGCAACATGCGCGGCCTGGCCGCGCCGGAAGCGGCCAACAACGCCTCTGCCGCCGGCTCGTTCGTTCCCATGCTGACGCTGGGTATCCCCGGTTCCGGCACCACGGCGATCCTGCTCGGCGCGCTGATGCTCTACAACATCAACCCCGGCCCGATGATGTTCCGCGAGCAGCCGGTAGTGGTGGGCGGTCTGATCGCGTCGCTTTATATCGGCAACGTCATGCTGCTGCTGTTGAACCTGCCGCTGGCCGGCGTATTCGCCCGCGTGCTGCAGGTCCCGCGCTGGCTGCTGGTGCCGAGCGTAGCGATTCTCGCCTTCGTCGGGGTCTATCAGTTGCATTCCGATCTGATGGCGATCTACCTGATGCTGATCATCGGTGTTTTCGGCTACCTGCTTCGCAAGTTCGGCTTCTCGCTGGCGCCGGTGGTGCTCGGCTTCGTGCTCGGCGGACTGATGGAAGAGAACCTGCGGCGCGCGCTGTCGATCAGCGGTGGAGACACGGGCATTCTGTTCCAGTCGAACCTGTCGATCGGGCTGTGGATCGCCGCGGCGTTGGTGGTACTGGTGCCGATGTTCGCGGGCAAGCTGAAGGCGAAGTTCCTGCCGGCGGCCAAGGCTTCCTGACGCGATATCGTTACCGGCTCGAAGATATCGCTCATGAATTCGACGGCCCCGCTCAGGCGGGGCCGTCGTCATTGGAATGGTCTTTACGAAAGATCGCGGTTCACAGGTATCGCTATTTTAAGGGCGCCGTCTTCGGCGAGTGTCTGTCGATCTCCGGCTATAGTGCGTGAAGATGCCTGGCGTGGTGCTGATCAAGGAGCGTGATTCATGAACGATGACAAATCAGCGGTAATCGAGGCGCTGGCGCCGGCAGGGCGACTGCGCGTCGCCATCAACTACGGCAATATCGTGCTTGCGCAGCGCGGCGAGGATGGCGAGCCGGCTGGTGTCTCGGCGGTACTGGCACGGGCGCTGGCAGCCGAGCTTGGCGTGGAAGCCGAATTCGCCACCTTCGACGGTGCCGGAGACGTGTTCTCGGCGATCGACGACGATGCCTGGCGAATCGGCTTTCTCGCCCGCGATCCGGTGCGCGCCGAGAAGATCCAGTTCACTGCGCCCTACGTGGTCATCGAAGGCACCTATCTGGTGCCGAAAACCTCGCCGTTTCGCGATGTCGACGAGCTGGATCGCAGCGATGTTCGCATCGCGGTGGGCAAGGGCGCGGCCTACGATCTCTACTTGACCCGCGCGCTGCAGCAGGCAAGCCTGGTGCGCGCTGCCACGTCGGCGGCGGCCATCGAGCTGTTCGTCGAGCGGCAACTGGAGGCGGCCGCCGGCGTTCGTCAGCCGCTCGCGGCCTATGCCAGGTCGAACCCCGGCTATCGTGTCCTTCCCGGTCGCTTCACGGCAATCGAGCAGTGCATGGCGATACCCAAGGTGCAGGCGTCGTCCGTGGTCACGCGTTATGTCGAGGAATTCCTTGCCCGCATGAAGCAGGAGGGCCTGGTGAGGCGTGCACTGTCGGAAAGCGGTCAGGACGAGACGCAGGCGGCAGACTGAGCCGGCAGTCGTCGAAAAACGGAAATATTCAGGTCGCGACGTTAACGTTTCGATTCTTTTCTGTTATTTTTCCGCCGCGGGATGATCGTGAGCCGATAGCCGACGCCATGAGCGTGGGTGACCGGGCTTGGCGCGAGTCTCGCCAAGGAGAGGTGGCAGAGTGGTCGAATGCACCGCACTCGAAATGCGGCATACCTTCGCGGGTATCGAGGGTTCAAATCCCTCCCTCTCCGCCATGAATGATGAAAGCCGGCTCATGTAGCCGGCTTTTTCGTTTTTGGACTCCTCGCAGTGCAGGCGTTCAGGCGCCTGCTCTCGCCGGCATCACTTCCAGCACCGCGGCGGTAATCACCAGCGCTGCGCCCAGCCCTTGTAACCAGGTCAGCGACTCGTTGGCGAACAGTGCCGCCGAGAAGACGCCGACGAGCACTTCGCTCATCATCAGGATGCCCAGTCGGGCCGGAGGAAGATGACCGGCTGCCCAGACGACGAGGGCCAGCGATGCCGACCACCACAGAATTGCAGCGGCGAGGATCCAGCCCGCTGCGCGCCATCCGGTTTCCATTGGCGGCAAGCCGGGCCAGAGAGAGAGAAAGGGGGCCAGCAGCACGGCAGTGACCAGGGCGCCGATCGCGAACAGGAAGCTGCCTTCTCCGGGGCCGAGGGTGTTGTGGGAGCGCATGCCGCTGGAAGCGACCGCCCACATCAATCCCGAGGCCAGCCCCAGCCAGTCACCGATGCCGTGGGGTAGCGGGGAGCCGTTAGCGCCAAGCACCAGTCCCAGACCGACCAGCCCCACGAGGATGACGGCTACGCGTCGCCCGGTGAGCGGCCAGCGCCACCATAGCCGTTCGATCAGGGTGCTCCAGACCGGGGTCAGGTAGAACAGCAGAATGACCACGGCGACCTGGCCATGAACCAGGCCGATGGAGTAGAGCATGAACGCCGCCCCGCCCAACGTGACCGAGGCAAGCCCCAGTGCGGACGAACGGGCAAGCCGACGACGCTGGACCAGCGCCCAGGGGGAGAGCACCACGCATGCCGTGGCGGCGATGATCAGCGATCCCCAGACGCCGCCGAGCTGGAGCGCCTCGATGCGGCGAACGGGATACCAGTAGACCCCCCAGAGCGCGCCGGCCAGCAGAATGCCCAGCGCTGCCAGCCGTGCCGGAGAGACACGGCTGGCGAGGTCGAGAGGGAATGGCGTCGCCTTCCTTGGCACGCTAACTCCTTGTCTGAAGCGAATCGGGAATCAGCTCGAGGCCTTTTCCTGCGCGGCTTTCTCCAGCGCGGCCACGGCGGGCAGGGTCTTGCCTTCGACGTACTCCAGGAAGGCCCCGCCGCCGGTGGAGATGTAGGAGACCTGATCGGCGATGCCGTACTTGTCGATCGCGGCAAGGGTGTCGCCGCCGCCGGCGATGGAGAATCCCGGGCTTGCGGCAATCGCCTTCGACAAGACTTCGGTGCCCTTGCCGAACTGGTCGATCTCGAACACGCCGACCGGCCCGTTCCAGAGGATGGTGCCGGCGTTTTCCAGCAGGCTGGCGAGATGCTTGGCGGTCTCCGGGCCGATATCCAGGATCATCTCGTCATCGCTGACCTGATCGACCGGCTTGACCGTCGCCTCCGCGGATTCCGAGAACTCGGTAGCCACGACGACGTCGGTAGGCAGCGGAATCTCGACCTTGGCCATCAGCTCCTTGGCCTTGTCGACCAAGTCGGCTTCATAGAGCGATTTGCCCACGCCGTAACCGGCCGCGGCGATGAAGGTGTTGGCAATGCCGCCACCAACGATCAACTGATCGCATTTCTCCGACAGCGAATAGAGCACGTCGAGCTTGGTCGAGACCTTGGAGCCGCCGACGATGGCGGCCATCGGACGCTTGGGCGCGCTGAGCGCCTTTTCTAGCGCGTCGAGCTCGTTGGCCAGCAGCGGGCCGGCGCAGGACTGCGGCGCGAACCGGATCACGCCATGGGTGGAGGCCTGGGCGCGGTGGGCGGTGCCGAAGGCGTCCATCACGTAGACATCGCAAAGCGCGGCATACGCCTTGGCCAGCGCTTCGTCGTCCTTCTTCTCGCCCGGGTTGTAGCGCACGTTCTCGAGCAGCACGACTTCACCGGCGGCGATCTCGACGTTGCCGTCGAGGTAGTCCTTTTCCAGACGTACCGGTTTGCCGAGCAGGTCGGCGAGATGCTCGGCCACCGGCGCCAGCGAAAATTCGTCGGACGGCTCGCCTTCGGTGGGCCGCCCCAGGTGGCTCATCAGCATGACGCTGGCGCCGGCGTCGAGTGCGGCCTGAATGGTCGGCAGGCTGGCGCGGATGCGTGCATCGCTGGTGACCTTGCCGTCCTTGACGGGCACGTTGAGATCTTCGCGGATCAGTACGCGTTTGCCGGAGAGATCCAGGTCGGTCATCTTGAGTACGGTCATGAGATCCTTTCCTTAGAGGGTATTTAATAAAGGGCTACACTCGCCGATACGGCGTTGAAACTCTCTTCAACATGCTCATTTACTGCTCGTAAACTCCGCTGTTTCATCCGGTTTCGCCTTGGCTCGTCTTCGTTCGCCTGTTTCTTAAATATCCTCTCCTGAGGAGGTGACGGGTTCGGCAATGGAAGATGGCAGTTCGAGCCAGTGGCGGGCGACGTCGAGCATCCGGTTGGCGAAGCCCCACTCGTTGTCGAACCAGCACAATAGCTTGAGCAGGCGGCCTCCGGCCACGCGGGTCTGGGTGGCATCCACGATACCCGAGCGCGGATCGTGGTTGAAGTCGACCGAGGCCATCGGCTCGTAGGTCATGCCGAGCAGCCCCAGGTAGCGTTCGCGACTGGCGGCGGCCAGACAGGCATTGACGGCAGCGGCGTCGGTCTCGCGCTCGAGCGAGATCGCCATGTCCATGGCCGAGACGTTGATGGTCGGCACGCGTACGTGAAGACATTCGAAACGATCCGCCAGATGCGGCATCAACCGACCGATGCCGCGCGCCAGGCCGGAGTCCACCGGGATGATCGAGTGCATGGCCGATCGTGTCAGGCGCAGGTCGCTGTTGTGGTAGGCGTCGATCACCGGCTGGTCGTTCATCGCCGAATGGATGGTGGTGGTGACGCCGTGGGAGACGCCGAAGCTGGCTTCCAGCACGTCGAGGATCGGTATCAGGCAGTTGGTGGTACACGAGGCCGCCGAGACGATGCGCATGTCGCGGGCGATCGCTGCGTGGTTGACGCCATAGACGACCGTGGTGTCGACGTCGGTCTCCGCCGGCTGGGAAAACAGCAGCCGCGCCGCACCGGCCTGGAGATGGCGCTCGGCCGTGGCGCGATCCTTGAAGCTGCCGGAGCACTCCAGCAGCAGGTCGATCCCGAGTTCGCCCCACGGCAGCGCTTCCGGTTCGGCAGCGTTGAGCACCCGAATGGTGCGGCCGTTGATGACCAGGCAGCCATCCCGTGCTTCTACCTGACCGGGAAAGCGTCCATGAGTCGTGTCGTAGCGAGTCAGGTAGGCGATCGTCTCGAGGTCGGAAAGCTCATTGATGGCAACGATTTCCAGCGGCAGGTCGGGGCGTTCGATCAGCGCGCGCAGCACGCTCTGGCCGATGCGGCCGTAGCCGTTGATGGCGACGCGGTAGGTCATGGGCGAATCGTGAATCCTGATAACCCTGGGAAGAGCGAATGGGAGCATCTTAGCGCATTCGGTCCTGGTGGGCAGAATTCGAGCCTGAGGCACGCTGGACGGGAAAATCTCGATCGAATCGGGTAAACCGCTGGACGACGCCAGGGCTGCCCCATAGTTTGAGGTGATGTTCCGCGTTGCTGGGTGATATCTCCGATGTCTATCGTTGCGAAGGCGCTGCCGAGATTGTCGGGTTCGGCGTCGCATTCTCGGGCCCGTTCGTCATGAGGCGCCATCTCGAGTCGTTGTCGTTCTATCTTTCCGCCACTGAATGCCTGGTCGAGGGCGAGGGCAGCGGGGTGGTGCTGGCCAGTTCGACGCCGCTCAGCCTGTGGGGCGGCGTGGACCCGGACCGAGGCGAAATCATCGATCGCCACCACCCGTTGTGCGGCGAAGGCATCGCCGGGCGGGCGCTGGTCATTCCCCACGGGCGGGGGTCGTGTACCGGCAGCGTGGTGCTGCTGGAGGCCATCCACGCCGGGCAGGCGCCGGCGGTGATCGTGCTCAACCGGGTCGATGACATCATCGCCCTGGGCGCCATCGTCGCCGAGGAAGTCTTGTCGCTGTCGGTGCCGATCGTGGTGCTGGACGACGCGCGTTTCGCCATGGCGCAGGCGGCGCATCTCGTCACGCTCCATCGGGGCAGGCGGCTGGTACTGAGCGGCCCGCGACTGGCGGGCCTGGCCAGCGTGACGGCCGGCGGGGAGCTCGGGCACGAGCCGGCCCCGGCGATTGCCGCCAACGACGGGTTCGCGCTCACGCCGGCGGATCGGCGCTGTCTCGACGGCGAGGACGGCCCGGCGGCCCAGGCCGCCATGCGCATCGTGTTGCGCATGGCGCGTCTGCAGGGCGCGCTCGGACTGCTCGACGTGACTCGGGTACATGTCGATGGCTGCATCTACACCGGCCCCGCGGGACTGGCCTTCGCGGAACGACTGGCCGCGTGGGGCGGCCGGGTACGCGTACCCACCACGCTCAACGCGATCTCGGTGGATCGCCGCCGCTGGGAGGCGGACGGCGTTCCCGATGCCCTCGGCGTTCCCGCCAGCCGCCTGGCCGATGCCTACGTGGCGCTGGGGGCGCAACCGACCTACACCTGCGCGCCCTATCTGCTCGACGGCCCGCCGCAGCTGGACGAACCGATCGCCTGGGCGGAGTCCAACGCGGTGGTCTATGCCAACAGCGTGCTGGGCGCCCGGACCAACAAGACACCGGATCTGCTGGATATCTGCATTGCGCTGACCGGCCGCGCGCCCTCTTCAGGCTACTATCTGGAGACGAATCGGTGGGCTCGACTCCGCGTGGATCTGCCGCCCTTGCCGGCAGCGGATGAGTCGCTGTATCCGCTGCTGGGCTACGTGATCGGCGCCTATGCCGGCGATCGGGTGCCGGTCATCTGTGGGCTGGACATCTCGAGTGGCGAGGCGCCGTCGGCGCTCAAGGCGTTCGGGGCGGCCTTCGCCACCACGGCGTCGGCGGGCCTGTTTCATGTCGCGGGTGTCACCCCGGAGGCCGTGGATAGCCAGACAGCGCTGGGAGGCGTGCCACCCGAGGCGAGCTGGGCGCCGACGATGGCCGATCTGCGCCGTGGCTGGCTGGAGCTCAATGGCGAGCGGGGCGAACGCGTCGATCTGATCGCGCTGGGGAATCCGCACTTTTCGCTGGACGAGTTCGCGACGCTGGCTTCGCTGTGCCGTGGTCGGCGCAAGCACGATGACGTCGAGCTGATCGTCACGACCAGCCGGCACGTGGCAGGGCAGGCCCGGCGCGCCGGCCATCTGGCGACGCTGGAAGCCTTCGGTAGCCGAATCATGACCGATACCTGCTGGTGCATGCTGCAGGAGCCCGTCGTGGCCCTGACGGCTCGCACGATTCTGACCAATTCCGCCAAGTATGCGCACTATGCGCCGGGGCTGGTGGGGCGTCAGGTTCGATTCGCGGGGCTGCGTGTCTGTATCGATGCGGTTATCGACGGCCAGATATCCATCGAAATGCCAGCTTGGCTGCGCCGCTGATCGCACGATGACGACGAACGCCGGTCATGATCGGCTCATCGGCGGTTCGTCAGCGGCTTTTCGATACCTGTGCGGCCATCGCATTGAGCTGCTCGGCCAGTGTCTCCGGCATCTCCATGGGAAGCAGGTGACCGTAACCGGAAAAGACCTCGAGCTTGCCTTGCGGCAGGTGCGGCATGGCTTCGTCGCGCTGTGTCTCGGGCGGCAGTGAAGGATCCTTGTCGCCGACCAGTACCCACGCCGGGTAGGGCAGCTCGGCGACTGTCTCGCGCCAATCCTCGGCGTAGGTCGTCCTCGGCCAGGCGCGCCATGCCGTCGGGTTGGCGTTGATCGCATCTTCCAGCGCCTGCTGATAGCGCACCGGCGCCAGCGGGACCTCGCTGGCACCGTCGATGAACTGGCGCGCCTGGGCCTCGCTGAAATCGAAGTCGAGCTGGAGTCGATGTTCCTCCTCGCTGATCGACTGCGGCCCCGGCGGGGAGGGGGCGATCAGAACCAACGCACGCAGTCAGGTGGGCTGGTTGGCGGCGACGGTCATCGCGATCCGTCCGGAAAACGAGTGACCGACGAGAATGACGTCGTCGAGTTCGGCGGCTTCGACGCATCGCTCGACGTGACGGGTCATCGAGGCGACGTCGAAACCCGCTATTTCGGTGGCGCGACCGAAACCGGGCATGTCCAGAGTGACGACCCGGCATCGGTCGTCGAGAAGCGGCAGTGCCGCCTCCCACTCGTGATGGGAACTGCCGAAAAAGTGCATGAGCACCAGCGTGGGGCTTCCCTGACCGCTGTCACTGGCTATCGTCATCGGGGCTCTCCTGTCGAGGTCATCGAAATGTTCGACGAACTGCTACCAGCGTAGCGCGATCTGCGCCGCTGTCAGGGGCGAGCGCGGTACGGCACGCCGTTCGATGGAGAAGCCATTCGGCAGAAACGCCTGCAGAAAACGGCTTCCATAGACAGAAACGTCTTCAATAGACAGACAGAAAACGTCTTCTAGTAGAAAAAATGCCAGACGAGCGGCAGCACGATGGCGGTAAAGGCGCCGGTCAGGCTCATGCCCAGCGAGGCGAAGGCACCGGCGACCGTGCCGAGCTCGAACGCGCGTACGGTGCCCAGGGCGTGCCCGTTGATGCCCAGCGCCAGGCCGATCAGCCGTGGGTCACGAATACGCAGGATCCGGCTCAGCCACTCCACCCCGAAGATGGCGGTAATGCCCGTCGTCAGCAGCGCTCCCATCAGCAGCGCCCGCGAGCCGCCGAGTTCTTCGGCCAGCCCGAGCGCGATGGGCGAGGTCACCGACTTGGGCGCCAGCGAGGCGAGCACGTCCTTGGGTGCGCCCATGATGGCGGCGATGATCACTGCGTAGCAGGCGGCCAGCGTCGCCGACAGCGGGAGAGTCATCAGTATCGGCTTCCACAATGCGCGTATCTGCGGCAGTTGCTGGTAGAGCGGGACGGCCAGCGCGACGGTGGCCGGGCCCAGCAGCAGCATCAGCCAGCTGGCGCCCCGGTTGTAGTCGTCGATGCCGATGGGCAACGAGGCGACGACCGCGGCAATCACGATCGCCGCGATCAGCATCGGTGGACACCAGATGGGCCGGCGCATCAGCTTGAACAGGCGAATGCCGAAGAAATAGGCGCCGAGGGTGAGCGCGATCGCCGCGATCGGCGACTCGAACCATTGTTGCGGCAACTGCGAAAGACGCGCGAGCCAATCATTCATGGTCGACGCTTCCGAGAGGGTTGGCGGCCTCGTCGTTTTCGGGGAGATAACGGCGCATCAGCAGCAGGCTCGACAATACGCTGAGCAGCGTGCCGACGATCAGGGCGGTCAGAATCGCGGCCCATTGGTCTGCAAATTGATCGGCGACAAAGAATATCTCGACGACACCGGGCATGATCAGCAGTGCCAGCATGGCGATCAGCGGTTGGCTGACATGCACGACATCCGGATTCATGCGACCGCGATAGCCGAACCATAGTGTCAACAGCAACATGCCGATCACGCCGCTGGGCATCGGAATGTGAAATAGCCGCACGAAGGTCTGCCCCAGCAACAGAAAGGCGAGCAGCCACAGAAAGCCGCGCAGAACGGACATCGCTGAAACCCCGGATCGCTGAAAGATTAGCATCATACCAAAGGCGCAACGTTCCCTCTGCAGGTTGATGCGAAAGACGCGATCCGCGGCGATGGCTCAAGACTTTCCCATGACGATTTTCAGCCATCGCCGGGATACGAAATGTGACAATCTGGGAGGCCCCGTCAGGCGTCCGACAGAAGAGACAGGCGATGCAGAAACGGTGCATGGACGTGAACTGCGACGCATTGTCGCTTATTCTTGGCGACGTTCTACGGCTAATCGATGATCGCCGCGGCTGGAGAGAGGGCTGCAGTATGGGCAGCGCGGCGTGAAACGGTTGCGCGTGGGGGCGGTGAATGCGCACCTGATCGGGTTCCGTGGGACCGGTCGTGCGACGTCATCGGCTGGCGCCAGTCTTTCCGGACGGTACGCGGCGCAGCAACGCGGTTCGCGCTGAAACGGCCACAGGCCCTAGAGCAGCCATTATCGGGTAGCCATCTTTGGTAGAGAGGGAAACGGCCCAGGTCGAGATTCCCCGGATGACCCATCTTGAGGACAGAGGAAAAGCAACATGACCGATATTGCCAAGTTACTGGGCAAGGAAGCCGACAGCCTTCTCAGCTATACCTGTACGGGTTTCAAGAAAGAAGACCTGTATCTCCCGGGGCCCGATTTCGTCGACCGCGTATTCTCCGATACCGACCGCAGCCCGCACGTGATGCGTAACCTGCAGACGCTGTTCAATACTGGTCGTCTGGGTGGCACGGGCTATCTCAGCATCCTGCCGGTCGATCAGGGTATCGAGCATTCGGCTGGTGCCTCCTTCGCGCCCAACCCGATGTATTTCGATCCCAAGAACATCGTCGAACTGGCGCTGCAGGGCGGCTGCAACTGCGTCTGTTCTACCCTGGGCGTGCTCTCGTCCGTCGCGCGGCGCTACGCGCACAAGATCCCGATGATGCTCAAGCTCAACCACAACGAGAGCCTGACGCTGCCGGCGATGTACGAGCAGACCATGTTCGCGCAGATCGAACAGGCCCACGACATGGGCTGCATCGCGGTCGGCGCCACGATCTACTTCGGCTCCGAGGATAGTCGTCGCCAGATCCAGGAAGTCAGCGAGGCGTTCGAGCGCGCGCACGAGCTGGGCATGGTCACCGTGCTGTGGTCGTATCTGCGCAACCCCGAGTTCAAGAAAGACGGCACCGATTACCACGTCTCTTCCGACCTCACCAGCCAGGCGGTGCATCTGGCGGCGACCATCAAGGCGGATATCGTCAAGCAGAAGCTGCCGGAGAACAATGGCGGCTACAAGGCGATCGGTTTCGGCCATACCCACGACAAGGTCTACAGCGAACTGACCAGCGATCATCCGGTCGATCTGGCCCGCTATCAGGTCGCTAATTCGTTCATGGGACGCGCCGGGCTGATCAACTCCGGCGGTGGCTCCAAGGGCCATTCCGACATGGGCGAAGCCGTGCGTACCGCAGTCATCAACAAACGTGCCGGCGGCATGGGCCTGATCTCCGGTCGCAAGGCGTTCCAGAAGCCGCTGAAGGAAGGTATCGAGCTGCTCAACGCCGTCCAGGATGTCTACCTCTCCAAGGACGTGACAATCGCCTGACAGACTCGTCGAACGTTAGACGTTCGCCAACCGTTGCAGAAGCCCGGCCATGGCCGGGCTTTTTTCGTCCCGTTATCAGCAAGTTGCCCAAGCCGAGCGGTTGCGACTTTGGTCGGGCGACTTAAGTTGAATTGTCTGACAAAGTCGCTTTCTCTACCGTGCAAGGCGTGTTCGATGATAACGCTATCATTTGGTTCCACCGGGGGCGGCGCATCGGGTTGCGCTTCGCATGTGGGACAACGGTATGAGGGAGACGCATCATGAAAGCGATTTTGGGTAAGACCTGTCTGGCCGTGCTGGCCAGTGCCGCCATTGGCGTATCGGCTTCCGCCCAGGCCGCCGACGACTGTCCGCTGCCGGGCAACCTGCGCGTCGTGATCGGTTCGACGTCGACCGGCGGCGATACCTATCAGGTGTCCAGCATGGTGGTCGACCAGTTGGCCGAGCAGCTCGACATCAACGCCAAGGTCGACGCCGTCGGTGTCATGCCCGGCTTCCAGGCGCTGGAGCGTAGCCGGCACGGC
This sequence comes from Salinicola salarius, assembly GCF_002179555.1. Taxonomy (GTDB): domain Bacteria; phylum Pseudomonadota; class Gammaproteobacteria; order Pseudomonadales; family Halomonadaceae; genus Salinicola; species Salinicola salarius_A. The sequence continues at coordinate 23,584 of NZ_NHOU01000022.1, forward strand.
AACACGATCATGATCTTCCATGATGGCTCCTATCTGGGTCATCTCTACGGCGTGAACGGCTATCCCGACATCTTCAGCAAGTTCGTCGTCGGGCCGACCATCGCCATCAACCCGGGCAACGCTTACCTGGTACCGAAAAGCTCGCCGTACCAGTCGATGAGCGACATCATCGACGCGGCCGGCAACGGCAAGCAGGTGAAGGTCGCCATCCAGCCGGGCGGTGTTTCCGAGATCGGCTTTACCGCGCTGAAGAACGCCGTGCGGATGCAGTATCCGGGCAAGGAGAGCAACATCGTTGCCGTCAACACCGGCTCCCAGGCGGACAAGAACCAGCTGCTGTTCGACGGGGCGGTGGATGTGATCAACGGTTCGGTCCAGGCCAACGAGCAGTACACCCAGCTGCCCGCCGACGACCAGAAGGCGATGCGCTTCGTCTGGATCACGGCTCGCGAGAAGACCATTGCCCAGACCAACGAAGAAGGCATGGGTGATACCACGCGCGAGCAGTTGCTGCAGTACGTGACGCCGAACGCCAGCGTGCCGATGGGCGAGGACCAGGACTTCACCTTCGATAAGGAATTCTTCCTGCTGTACAACAAGGACATGGATTCTGCCGCGATCGACTGCATCGACAATGCCCTGGCCGACGTGTACGAGGGGGATGAGCTCCAGGAGCAGCTGAAGCGCTCGTTCTTCGTGCCCGACTACAAGCCTACCCAGGAAGCGGCCAGCTATCTGGAAGAGAAGAACGACGACTACAAGACCATCATCAGCGACCTGAAGGGCTGATCCTGCCGCGTGCCGGCCGGCGAACGTCGGCCGGCACGATTCTTTTCCACCACTGATGCCGCCGGTGACGCCCGGCGCAGGAGCCGCTTTCCATGGAAAGCCAATGGCTGTCGCTGCTCGATGTCAGCATCGACTTCGACCAATCGCATCTCTTCTTTCCCCGCATCGTCACCTGGATCCTGGTCATCCTGCTGGCGATGATCGTGATCACCCGCTATCGACTGCTGGTGCCCGGCCTGAAGCGTGCCGGCCGTGTGCTGGCAGGGCGCGAGGGCGAGTTCGACCACAAGCGCTTCTTCGGCACGCTGGCGTTGACGACGGCCTACTTCTACTTGATGAGCGTGCTGAGCGACGTGTTTCCCAACACCGGCTACAGCTTCCTGATCATGTCGGTGCTGTTCGTGTTCCTGCTGTCGCTTCTGTACGTCGATCATCTGACGCGGCGGCTGTTCATCATTCTGGTGCTGAACGCGCTGATTGCCCCGACGCTGGCCTGGTATGTGCTGGCACAGCTGTTCCGCATCACCTTGCCCTGATCTTTTTGGCCTGACCATCGGAGACTCGTCTCATGGATATCCTGTCTCACCTCACGCCGATGTTCTTCGGGCTGATCGCCGCGGGAACCCTGATCGGTATCATCTTCGGCGCGATTCCCGGCATGACCGCCACCATGGCGGTGGCTGTCTGTCTGCCGCTGACCTATGCCTTCGGGCTCGAGAATGGCATCGCGCTGCTGCTGGGGCTTTACGTCGGCGGTATTTCGGGCGGGATGGTTCCCGCCGTGCTGATCAACATTCCCGGCACGCCCTCGTCGATCACCACCACCTTCGACGGCTATCCGATGGCCAAGCGGGGCGAGGGCGAGCGCGCGCTCAAGATCGGCATCGTCGCCTCGGTCTTCGGTGGCCTGTTCAGCGCCGCGGTACTGTTCTTCTTCGCGCCGGTGCTGGCGGATTTCGCGATCAAGTTCTCCTACGTCGAGAAGTTCCTGATCATCCTGTTGGCATTGACCGTGATCGCCTCGCTTTGCTCCAACATGTTGATGGGTATCTTCAGCGGTGTACTGGGCGTCTGGCTCAGCCTGATCGGTACCTACTCGATCACGGAGGGGGGCAACGGTGAAACCCGTCTGATGTTCGATTTCATGGAGTATTACCTGATCGATGGCTTTTCGCTGCTGCCGGTGCTGATCGGTATCTTCGGGCTGACGACCGTGCTGCTGGACGCCGAGAAGGGTTTCAAGGACGAGACGGGTCAGGGGCCGATTTCGCTCAAGGGTGGCGCCAAGTTCAAGTTCAAGGTGTTCAAGGGGCAACTGCTCAACCTGGTGCGCTCGTCGAGCATCGGCACCTTCGTCGGGATTCTGCCGGGCGTCGGCGGCAGTGCGGCCTCGGTGCTGGCCTACAGCCAAGAGAAGAACTTCTCGCGGGACTCCTCCCAGATGGGCAAGGGCGCGCCGCAGGGGATCGTCTCTTCGGAGTCGTCCAACAACGCGCTGACCGGTGGCGCGCTGGTGCCGCTGCTTTCGCTGGGCATTCCCGGGGATTCCACCACCGCGATTCTGATCGGTGCCTTCACGCTGCAGGGCATTCAGGTCGGCCCGCTGTTCATCGGCAACAACATCGATACCTGGTATCTGATGATCATCGCCTTGCTGGCGGCCAACGTGTTGATGTTCGGCATCATGTACTTCGCGATTCGCCACATCGCCAAGGTGATCGAGGTGCCGAAGTACATTCTGTACCCGCTGATCATCATGATGTGCGTGGTCGGTGCCTACGCGATCAATTACGGCATCATGTTCGACGTCTGGACCCTGCTGATCTTCGGGATCTTCGGCTGGGTCGCCCATAAGATCGGCCTGGAAACGGTGCCGCTGATCATCGGCTTCATCCTGGGCAAGTCGGCGGAGGTCTACTTCGTGAAAAGCATCGAGTCCTACGGCAACCTGTCGATCTTCTTCACCAAGAGCCCGATCGCCATGTCCCTGTGGGTGCTGATCGCGGTCTCGCTGGCCTTCGCGATCTATCTGCGGGTACGCAACCGTCGGCAGGCGACCGTCGCAAGCTGAGCTCGAGCCCGCCTTCAGATAAGCCCGAGCCCGCTCTGTCAAAAAGCCCACGCCATCGAGGATGGTGTGGGCTCTTTACGTCGGGATAGCGAACGATCAATCAGCGCTTAGCTTGCGCACCTGATTGAGGTTTTCCATCGTCGTCAGACACGCCTCGGCCGCTTCGCGCCCCTTGGTCAGGAAGTGCTGCCGGAAGAAGGTTGCATGCGCCTCGTGCTCGTGGAAGTGATGCGGCGTGAGCACGGCGGAGAGCACCGGCACTTCCTGCTCGAGCTGCAGCGACATCAGCGCGTCGATCACCGCGGTGGAGACGAAGTCGTGGCGATAGATGCCGCCGTCGACGACGAACCCGGAGGCGACGATGGCGGCGTAACGGCCACTCTTGGCCAGTAGCTTGGCATGCAGCGGGATCTCGAACACGCCGGGAACGGTGAAGGTATCGACCTGTTCCACGGAGAAACCGCGCTCGGCGACGGCATCCAGGAAAGCGCTGTGACAGTTGCCGACGATATCGCCGTGCCAGTCGGCGCGGATGAAGGCGATGCGTTGCGACAGCGTCTGGGAGGAGAGCTGCGGCGGATAGGGCTGATTCATGGTCTTTTCCTATTCAGATGACCGAGGTCACGTTAACCAGAATCAGGGCTGCGGATCCGCTTGGGGTCGGAGCTGGCGGGTAACAGCGTCGATCAATGGTGAAACATCGATAGCGACGGGTGAACCGGCCGGATCGTCATTAGGTTTTCAAATCCTAGCAAGGGGAACCGTTCTCTTTCATCCGGACTATGACCGTCGGCTTCGGAATTGCACCGAATCTGCTGACCCCGCCGCCGTAGACGCTGGCTAAATGTCTGCGCGATCGAATCGCTACGTTACGCGGTGCTCGAAAACTCGGCTAACAACTCGTTATGCCTCGTCTTCTGCGCGCCGGGCGCCTTGCGCTTCGATCTGCTCGTCGATTTATCCAGCGCCTCCGGAAAATTAGGCAGGCGCTCGCGGGCTGAGAGGCTGGCGTGTCTTTTCACGCTGCATCATTACCGCCGGTGGGGACTTTCACCCCGCCCTGAGAACCGATTGCGGCGAACCGCAATCCGCCGATAGTCTACGCCGTTCCTGGCCCGCGAGAAAGCCGGAGTCGAGGGCGCTTGTGGTATCGTGAGGCGGCCAAGCCGAGCCGGATTCGACCTTTCAGAATTCGATTTTCTCAAAACATGGAAGCGTGCATGAACGAGCGCAACGAAAACGCCGATATTGCCCTGATGACGGAAATTGCCACCCTCTATTACACCGAGGGGGAAACGCAGGAGGTCATCGCCAATCGGCTGGGGATCTCTCGCGTCAAGGCAGGGCGGTTGCTCAAGCGCGCGCAGGCCGAGGGGATCGTCGACGTTCGGGTGCGCCAGCACCCGGCGGTCAGCGCGGAAATCGAGCAGGCGCTCAAGCGGCGTTTCGGCATCAAGCGCGCCTTGATTGCCCTCGATCACGCCGATGCCGACGTCCAGCGGGCCAACGTGGCTAGCCTGGTGGCCGACCATCTCTCGCGGCAGTTGAGCGACGGGGCGATCGTCGCCGTCGGCATGGGTCGCAACGTCGGCGCGGTGGCGGACAACGTGTTCGAGCAGGGCCAACGCCAGTGTTCCTTCGTCTGCGCCATCGGGGGATCTGTGCGGGCCGGGGAGTACATGAACCCGGACCATATCTGTCGGCGCCTGGCGATCAAGTTCGGCGGTGACAGCGAGACGCTCTATGCCCCGGCCCTGGTGCAGAATCTCGAGCTGCGCGATGCGATGTACGAAAATCCGACCATTCGCCAGACGCTGGACCGCGCCCGGCGCGCCGATCTCGCCCTGATCGGCATCGGCGATCTCAGCGAGAACAGCAACATGGTTCGGATGGGCTGGTTCACGCCGCAGGAGACCGCCGAGGCGCGGCTTTCCGGTACCGTCGGCGACATGATGGGTTACGACTTCATCGATATCTACGGCCGCCCGTCGCTGACGCCGATGCAGGGCCGCGTGATCGGCCTGACGATCACCGATCTGGCGCGGATCCCCGATGTCATCGCCATCGCCGCCGAGAACACCAAGGCGGCCGGCATTCTCGGGGCGCTGCGTACCGGCGTGATCGATACGCTGGCGACCAGCGTCACCAATGCGCACACGATTCTGCGCCTGGATGAAGCGACACGGGTCGATGACGAGCCTAATTAACGTCGCCAGTCCCTAACAAGTCGCAGCAAGCCAGGGCGATCGCACGTCGGTAATCGATCGCATTTGAAGGATTGCGTGTGAGCCGGTATAGCTGGGCATTTGGTCAGAGTTCCCTCATGCCCCAGTCCTCACACCCCATCATGGGTGTTTTCGTTGCCGTCACCGATCCCCGCCAGTCCAGCAAGGTTCATCATTCCTTGTCGGACGTGCTGACCATGGCGGCCTGCGGCATCCTGGTTGGCGCTGACACGTTCGAGGAGATCGAACTCTGGGCCAGGGGGAAGCTGTCCTGGCTGCGGCAGTACCTTACCTTGCCCAATGGGATTCCCTCGCACGATACCTTTGCGCGCCTCTTAGGGCTGATGAGCCCAGCAGAGTTCGAAGCTGCCTTCCGACACTGGGTCGAAAGCGTACTGCCTGGCGTCTCGCCGCAGGTGGTGGCGCTGGACGACAAGACCAGCCGGCGATCGGCCAAGGCCTGTGAAGGACAACCAGCCACAACTCAGGGAGGCCATGGAAGACTTCTTCGACACCTTCCTGTCGGAGCCACCCGAGAGAACGTCTCATCAGGTCAGTGAAATCGTCAACAAAGATCACGGGCGGCGGCGCTGCCATGTCTTTGAGGCGCGGGAATGCCCGACTCGCTGGCCAGACCTATATCCGTAGCCTGGCTCCCGATGCAGAGCGGTTGGCCAGGGCGGTGCGTCAGCTCTAGGGCATCGAGAACCGGATGCACTGGTGCCTGGATGTGGCCTTTGCCGATGACTAGATGCGAGCACGGATGGCCCACGCGGCGCATAACTTGGCCAACTTCAAGCGCCTGATGCTTAACCTGATTCGGCTGGATGCGGTGAAGCGCAAGGGCAGCTTCAAGACCCAGCGGATCATTGCGGCGACATCGGATGACTACCGCGCCCACCTACTCGGGATTGAATGAGAATGGATCGCTACGTGCGATCGCCTTGCGCAGCAAGCCGAGTGGATAAAGAGTCATTACTGTGGCTCGACTCCGGTCATCTCTGATTGCCAAGAAATACCTGCCCGAAGCCTAATAGGTGTCCGGCATCAGTAGACAGCTACAGCAGCTCATTATTGGCGCGAAGAGCATGGGAGAGCCGACACCGCGTTACGGCGGTGTCGGTGACAGCTAGTATAGGAAGAGGCTGTCGAGCCGTTGATAAGCTGGGATGTCAATGCGTCGGCATCGTGAAGTGGCTGGTCTCTTCGCGAATACCGCTGGGCCAGCGCTGGGTGATGGTCTTCATGCGCGTATAGAAGCGCACCCCGTCGCTGCCATGCATGTGCAGCGGACCGAACAGCGAACGCTTCCAGCCGCCGAAGCTATGGAAGGCCATGGGTACCGGGATCGGCACGTTGACGCCGACCATGCCCACCTGGATCTGCTCGCAGTACTGGCGTGCGGCATCGCCATCACGGGTGAATATCGCCGTACCGTTGCCGAACTCGTGAGCGTTGATCATCGACACGGCTTCGTCGAAGCTGCCTGCGCGGGCGATGGCCAGTACCGGCCCGAAGATTTCCTCGGCATGGATGCGCATGTCCGGCTTGACGTGATCGAACAGCGTGCCGCCGATGAAATAGCCGTTGCCGGCCTCCTTGACGACCGTCTCGCGGCCGTCGACGACCAGCTCGGCGCCTTCCTCGACACCGGTGGCGATATAGTCCTTGACCTTTTCCCGATGCTGGCAGGTAACCAGCGGGCCCATGTCGTTGTCCGGTCCATCGACCAGCCCGGGGCCGACGCGCAGGGTGTCGAGTTTGGCGATCAGTTTTTCGCGTAGGCGGCTGGCGGTTTCCTCGCCGACCGGCACGGCCACTGAAATCGCCATGCAGCGTTCACCCGCTGAACCGTAGGCCGCGCCCATCAGGGCGTCCACGGCCTGGTCGAGGTCGGCATCGGGCATGATCACCATGTGATTCTTGGCGCCGCCCAGGGCCTGGACACGCTTGCCATGGCTCGAGGCAGTGGCATAGATGTATTCAGCGATCGGTGTGGAACCGACGAAACTTACCGCCTGGACGCGCTGGTCGGTGAGCAGCACGTCGACGGCTTCTTTATCCCCGTTGACCACGTTGAACACGCCATCGGGCAGGCCGGCCTCGCTGAGCAGTTCGGCCAGGCGCATCGGTGTGGACGGGTCCTTCTCCGAGGGTTTCATGACGAAGGTGTTGCCACAGGCCAGAGCGATGGGGAACATCCACATCGGCACCATCGCCGGGAAGTTGAACGGCGAGATGCCGGCGCACACGCCCAACGGCTGCATCATGGAATAGCTGTCGACGCCGGTGCCGACGTTCATCGAATGCTCGCCCTTCTGCAGGTGCGGGATGCCGCAGGCAAACTCCACCACCTCCAGGCCGCGGGTCACCTCGCCCTTGGCGTCGGAGAACACCTTGCCGTGCTCGCGGGTGATCAGCCGCGCCAGCTCATCCGTATGCTCCTCGACCAGCGCCTTGAATTTGAACAGGATGCGCGCTCGCTTGAGCGGCGACACTTTCGACCAGCCGGCGAACGCATTGTCTGCGACAGCGACTGCCTTGCGGGTTTCGTCGGCGGAGGCCAGGGCGACCTGCGCGCTCTGTTCTCCGGTGGCGGGGTTGTAGACCGGGGCGAAGCGCTCGCTGCGACCGGTCACGATCGTGCCGTTAAGATAGTGATCAATCTGGTTCATGCGTGTGCCTTCTGATTCGTGTGTGAGCGAAGGGAGAGAGATTGACATTCTCGATTACTCTACGACGGTGAAGCCCGCCTGCTCGGCCAGCAAACGCAGGTTGCGGTAACCCATGCGCGCGTAGGTCAGCGGATGGGCGACTTCCGGGTCCTGCTCGGCCTCGACCACCAGCCAGCCCTGATAGCCGGCTTCGCTGAGGTGCTTGAGCGTGGGCAGAAACTCGACGTTGCCGTCGCCGGGAACGGTGAACAGGCCGTCGAGCACGCCGTCGAGGAAGCTCTTGTCGCGATTGCGGACGTCCTCGAGCACCGGGAAGCGGATATCCTTGCAGTGCACGTGCTTGATGCGCGAGGCGTAGTGCTGGGCAATGACCAGCGGATCGCCACCGGCGCCCACCAGGTGACCCAGGTCGAGCAGCAGGCCCACCGAGTCGCGGGTGCTGTCCATCAGCCTTTCCACGTCGGCCTGGCTTTCCACCACCGTGCCGAGGTGGTGATGGTAGGCCATGTGCACGCCCTGTTCCCTGAGGTAATCGCCGACGATGTTGAGGCCTTCGGTGAGGCGCTGCCACTCGGCCTCGCTGAGATGGGGGCGCTGTGATAACGGGTAGGACTGATCGCCGTGCACACAATGCGTGACCTCGCAGAACACCATGACCTGGGCGCCGCACTGCTTGAGCAGATCCAGGTGATCCTTGACGGCCTCGATCTCCTCCTCGGGGCTGCGTTCCAGTAGTTGGCTGGAGTACCAGCCCGATACCAGCGAAAGGTCATGCTCACCGAGAACTTTGGAGAGGGCATCCGGTGTACGGGGAAACTTGTTGCCCAGCTCGAAGCCGGTAAAGCCGGCTTCCCGACCCTCGGTAAGACAGACGTCCAGAGGAGTGTCGGCGCCCAGACTGGGCATGTCGTCGTTGGTCCAGGTCAGTGGATTGATGCCGAGACGTACGCTCATGATCGTGCCCCCTTGCATGCCGTTGTCGTAGCGGCATGGCGTCGAAGTGAATGGCTTGGATTTGTTCATTGCCAGGCCGTTAGCGATGCTGACGGCTCTTGGCTTCCAGGTAGTGTCGGTAGGCTTGCTGCACCTGGGGCCGCTGGGAAACCTCCGGCACTGCCACGTCCCACCAGGCGCCGCCCTGTTCGGTGCTCGGCAGCGGGTCGGTGTCGAGGGCGATGACATAGGTCGAGTCAGCCGCGCGAGCACGCTCCAGGGCCGCCTCCAGTTCGGCAATGCCGGCGACCGATTCGGCCTGGCAGCCCAGCGAACGGGCATGCGCGGCGAAATCGATCTTGGGCGCCCCGTCGGGTACCGTGCGGCAATCCTCGAGCAGGTTGTTGAAGCCGGCGCCGCCGGTGGCGTGCTGCAGGCGGTTGATGCAGCCGAAACCGCGGTTGTCGAGCACTACCACGATCAGCTTGTGACCGAGCATCACCGAGGTGGCGAGTTCCGAGTTGTGCATCAGGTAGCTGCCGTCGCCGACCATCACGAGCACCTCGCGCTCAGGGCGGGCCATTTTCACGCCCAGCCCACCGGCGATCTCGTAACCCATGCACGAGAAGCCGTACTCGACGTGGTAACTGCCGGGCCCCGAGCATTGCCACAGCTTGTGCAATTCGCCGGGCAGGCCGCCGGCGGCACACACCACGGTACTGTCGGCGCCGGCCTGGCGATTGACCGCGCCGATCACCTCGGCGTCGCTGGGCAGTCGCTCGCCGCGGTCGGCCGTCACCGCTTCGACGATCTGCTGCCAGTCGCGCTTGAGACCGTCGGCGAGCTCACGCCAGTCCCCGGCGACTTGCCACTGAGCGAGCCCTTCGTCGAGGCGCTCGAGGCCGATCCGGGCATCGCAGGTCAGCGGCAGTGCGTCGTGCTTGTGGCTGTCGAAGCGACCTACATTGAGCGCGACCAGGACAAGCCCATCGCGCTCGAACAGGGCCCTTGAGCCGCTGGTGAAATCCTGCAAGCGGGTGCCGACGGCGAGGATCAGGTCAGCCTCCTCGGCCAGGCGGTTGGCGGCATGGCTGCCGGTAACGCCGATGGCGCCAACATTGCAGGGGTGGCGGTCGGACAGCGCGCCCTTGCCGGCCTGGGTCTCGGCGACCGGGATGCCGTACTGGCTGGCGAAGCGCCCCAGCGTGTCGCAGGCGTCGGCGTAATGCACGCCACCGCCGGCGATTATCAGTGGCTTGCGTGCGTGTTGCAGGGCGCTCAGCGCCGTGTCCAGCTCATGGAGATCCGGCTGCGGCCGGCGGATGCGATGCACGTGCGGGGCGAAGAACGACGCAGGATAGTCGTAGCCGAAGGTCTGCACGTCCTGCGGCAGCGACAGCGTCACCGGGCCGCAGTCCACCGGATCGAGCAGGGTGGCGATGGCCTGGGGCAGGCTGGCCAGCAGCTGCTCGGGGCGCATGATGCGATCGAAATAGCGCGATACCGGGCGGAAGCAGTCATTGACGGTGACGGTGGGGTCGCCGAAGTTCTCGAGCTGCTGCAGCACCGGGTCGGGAGCGCGCGAGGCGAAGGTGTCGCCGGGCAGCAGCAGGACCGGCAGGCGATTGGCATGGGCCAGTGCGGCGGCGGTGACCATATTGGCGGCGCCGGGGCCGATCGACGACGTCGCGGCCATCAGGCGGCGCCGGCCATTGGCCTTGGCGAAGGCGATCGCGGCATGCGCCATGGTCTGTTCGTTGTGCGCGCGCAGCGTCGGCAGTTCCTGGCGGGCATGGTAGAGCGCCTCGCCGAGGCCGGCGACGTTGCCGTGGCCGAAGATCGCGAACACGCCCTCGAAGAGCGGGAGCTCCTGCCCCTCGATCTCGATGCGCTGGGCGGCAAGATAGCGGACCAGCGCCTGGGCCATGGTCAGGCGAGTGGTATTCATGACAGGACTTCCTCGGCATTGGACTGGCTGGCGCGTAGGCGCTGCCACTCCTCGATCAGCTCGGCGTAGTTGCTAGCCACCTTGTCGACCAGCTGGGCATCGTCGAGGTCGCCGGCCAGCCACTCGCGGCTGGGGCCGGCGAACAGCGTGCGGCCCACGGTGAAGCCCTTGCACTGGCGGTGGCGTGCGGCGGCGGCAAATCCGCGCTTCATCTCCTCCATGGGCGCGTCCAGGCCCAGCAGCACCACGCCGCGGCAGTGCGGGTCCTGGGCGTCGATGATTTGGCTGACCGCTTGCCAGCCTGCATCGGTGAGGGTGGGCAGCTTCCACCAGTCGGGGCGGATGCCCAGGTTGTAGAGCCGCGCGAGGGCGCGGGCCAGCGTCCGGTCGTCGACCTCCGACGCCTCGGGGGGGATCACCTCGATCAGCAACTCAAGATCGTTGGCGCAGGCCGCCTGGTAGAGCTGACGCAGGCGGGCTTCCTGCTCGAGGCGCAGCGCCAGCGCATCGTCCGGGTGATAGAACACCAGGCACTTGATGATGTGCTCGCGTGGCCAGTGGCGCAGCTGGCTGCCCAAGTCGTCGCCATGCTGGAAGCGCAGCGGCCGCGAGCCGGGCAGCTCCACCGGCCGGCCGATCCACCACTGCTTGCCGGTGGCGTCGTTGAGGGCATCCTGGCCGAACACGTCGTCGACCAGAATCGCCGGCGTCTCCAGCCCCGTGCGCCGGGCTCCCTCCTCGGCGGCCCTGACCAACAACTGCTTGAGGGCGTGAATCCGCGCCGGGGCGGCCTTGACCTCGCGGGCCATGACGGTGAGCTGGCGGCGATGATCGAAGGCCAGGCCACAGACCTGCGGCCATTCGGCGGGTGAGCGGGTGGTAACTCGGTGCAGATGGTTGAGGTGCGCGTCGCGGTCGGGTCGTTTTACCGACTTGCGGCGGCCCAGGTAATTGAACAGTTCCTCCTCGGTGGGCATCGCCGGGGCGCAGCCGTGACGCGAGACCACCAGCGCGCCGCAGGCGTTGGCGTAGCTGGCGCTGGTGACCCAGTCCGCACCGCGCAGCCAGCCGCGCATCAGGCCGCTCATGAAGGCGTCGCCGGCACCCAGCACGTTGAGGACTTCGACCTTGACGCCTTCGACCAGGATGCCGTCCTTGATACGTCCGGGAATGTCACCTTCGAAGATCACGCAGCCCAGCGCGCCGAGCTTGCAGACCAGGGTCGCCGCGCTGACCTCGCGCACGGCGCGCAGCGCGGCCAGCGTATCGGTGCTGCCGCCGGCGATGTGGAACTCCTCCTCGGTGCCGACGATCAGGTCGAAATCGCCCAGCCAGGCTTGCAGGTCGGTGGTCACCTTGGCGTCGGCGACGAAGCGGGTCTCGCCATCGCCGGGGGTGGTCAGCCCCCACAGCACTGGCCGGTAGTCGATATCAAGCACACGCTTGACGCCGTGCGTGGCGGCGGCGTCGAGCGCCTTGCGACAGGCACGACGGGTGGTATCGGTGGACAGGTGGGTGCCGGTAATGGCCAGCGCCTGAGCGCGGGCGAAGAAGGCCGGGTCGATGGCATCGGCATCGATGGCCATGTCGGCGCAATCACGGCGGTAGAACAGTAGCGGGAAGCTGTCGCGATCCTTTAGCGCCAGCAGTGCCAGACCGGTATGCCGTTCGGGATCGGTCTGCAGGGCGCTGGTGTCGACCCCGGCGCGTTCGAGTTCCTCGCGCACGAAGTTGCCCATCTGTTCGCTGCCGACCCTGGATAGCATGGCGGACTTGAGCCCCAGCCGCGCGGTGCCGTAAGCCATGTTGCCGGAACTGCCGCCCAGGTACTTGGCGAAGCTCGAGACATCCTCCAGGCGGCTACCGAGTTGTTCCGAGTAAAGGTCCACCGCGACACGGCCGAGGCAGATCAGATCCAGAGAGCGCGGATCCTTGGATGGTTCGAGCATGGTGATTCCTTACGTCGCTTGTCGTTGGTCTGACGCCCGTGTCGGTCAGGGCAGACACGCTATAGTTTGTTGTTGCAGGTGATCGGATAGCTGCCGAGTGGGCCAGTTTTCGCGGAGCGCCCGCTCTAGCAGCTGTTGCTGTGTGTCCGGCGCCATGCCACCGCGTGGTGGGCTATTGTCGAGGTTGGCCGGGAAGGCGTAGCCCTCGGCGACGGCGGCGATGAACGCGCGAACGCACACCGACAAGCCTTCGCGGGCGAAGCGCTCACGAAGAGCGGGGTAGCTGGCCTGGATCAGCCTCTGGCGATCGACCGACTCCATGGCGCGACCGAATGCCGAAGAAACCTGTAGCAGATTGGCCATGCGGCGTCGGTCCTGGCTGCGGTTGGCGCCGGCTGCATGGAAGAGCGCCGGGTTGAAGAACACGCCATCGCCCTTGGCGAGCGGTAGCTGGACATGTTGTTCGGCGAACACTGCCTGAAAGGCCGGGTCGCGCCAGGCCAGGTAGCCCTGCCGATAGGTCTGGGAGTAGGGGAGCAGTTGGGTCGGTCCGCTTTCCACGGGCATGTCGCTGTGAGCGATGGCGCCCTGCAGCGTCAGCAGCTGAGAGGCCACCTGCATCGTCAGCGGGAACCGTTCAACGCTCTCGCTGGGCTGGAAACCGAGGTGATAGTCACGGTGGGGGCTCTGCGCCTGACCGCCGGGATTGACCACGTTGACCTGCGAGGTGACCTGATAGCCGGGGCCCAGCCAGGCCTCGCAGACCAGCGCCAGCAACGGGTTGGCGTAGTAGTCGACGAAGCCGCTCGGGTCCTCCAGGCCATGCTTCTGGAAGGCGTTCCAGATGCGGTCATTGCTACCCGGCGGCGCGAAGTGATCACCGTGAGCGCCACTGGACTTCTCCGCTTCTATGATCGCGACGAAGCTGTCGCTGGCGGCATCGACGGCAGGATCATCGCCATACATGCCCTGAATGACCAGTACGCCCGGGCCCTCGAGCAGGCAATGGTGCCACTCGTCGCAGAGCCGGCGGGCCCCCGACGCGTGCTGGCTCACGTCAAGCACGGTCGCGGCCGCATAGATGGGCACCTTGGACTGGATCTGAGTCGCCTCGGGATAGCCCGCTGCCGGCGTCTGCTGCTCGCATAGCGCCGCGAAAGCCTCCACGTCCAGGCTGCCGGGCGTGGCGAAGTGACGCGATGCGAACAAGGTCTCGCTCATGAGTGCCTTCCTCTGAAGTAGGGCCATCGTCGAGGACGACCGGCCATTTAGGGGGTAGCCGCTGCCGGCTTTGTCGCACGGGACTCGCGGTCCCGGTAATGTGCTCAATGGGTCGGCAACGTCATGGCGGCGCGGGGTTGCGGCGTGTCCTCGTAGCAGCCCAGCACGCTCTGGTCGAAGTCGATGATCGTCCCGGTCATCATTCCCGAGTCGCCACTGACCAGAAACGCCACGCCGCCGGCGACTTCCTGAGGGTCGAGCAGTCGGCCGGCCGGCTGCGCGGCGGCGGCCCTGGCCAGCCAGTCGTCGTCGGCAGCGTGAAAGGTCTTCTGGATGTTGTCCTCGCCGGGGGTATTCATCCAGCCGATGTTGAGCCCGTTGACCCGGATGCGGTTGCGCATCAGCGAGAAGGCGGCGTTGCGGGTCAACGTGGCCAGGGCGCCCTTGCTGCCGCAGTAGGCGCTGATGAAGGGTTGGCCGCCGTGGCCGGACATGCTGAGGATATTGACGATGCGGCCCTCGATGCCATCGCGGATCATCAGTTTGGCGGCGTCCTGCATAAGGAAGAACGGCGCCTTGGTATTGACGTCGAATAACCGGTCGAAGGCGGCTTCATCGGTATCGAAGAGGGTGCCGCGCTCGGTATTGCCGGCGCAGTTGACCAGGATGTCGAGGCGCCCGAAGCGCTCGTCGGCGGTCTGAATGATGCGACGACAATCGGCGACCTGGCCCAGATCGGCAGTCACGAAGACGGCCCGACAAGTGGACGACGAGAGCGAATCCGCCAAGGCCTCGCCCTTGTCACGAGAGCGTCCGCAGAGGATCAGCCCGGCGAGGCCAAGCTCGCTGAGGCGCCGGGCGACGGCCTCGCCGAGGCCTTGGGTGGAGCCGGTAACGACAGCGACCTGGCCGCTGAGAGAGGTGTGCTGTGTCATCAGAATTTCCTCGTAGGGGTTAGGCGCCATCCAGCGCTATCCAGCCGCCATCGTGATGCGAGCGCTCGATGGCATCGATCAGGGCATTGACCCGCCTGGCCTGGCGGAAGTCGGGAGAGAGCGGCTGGCGGCCGGCCAGTCCCTCGATCAGGTCACGGATCTCGATAATCTTCTGGTCGTTGTAGCCAAGCCCATGCCCCGGAGCCGGGCAGAAGTCGGCGTAGTCCGGGTGCTCCGGGCCGATCAGCAGAGTGCGAAACCCGCGCCGGCCGCGTGGCCCCTCCTGCTGGTAGAGCTTGAGCTCGCTCATGCGCTCCTGGTCGAAGGTGATGGCACCCTTGGTGCCGGTGACGGTGTAGGCGAGACCCAACTTGCGCCCTGAGGCGATGCGCGAGGTCTCGATGCTGCCGATAAGGCCGCTGTCGAAGCGCAGCAGTGCCTGGGCATGGTCATCGTTCTCGACCGGGTGCATGCCGCTGCCATCCGCCATCGGGCGTTCCGTGATCACGGTCTGGAGCTGGCCGCAGACCTGGGTGATGGACTGTCCGGTCAGGTACTCGGCCATGTTGAGAATGTGGGAACCCAGGTCACCCAGGGCGCCGGCGCCCGCGGTTTCACGAAAGGTATGCCAGTCGTGGTGCTTGGTCGGGTCGGCCAGGTAATCCTCGTTGTGGCGGCCACGAAAGTGGATCACCTCGCCGATTTCGCCGCTGGCAATGATCTCCCGAGCCAGCTGGCTGGCTGGGTTGCGCACATAGTTGAAGCCGACCAGTGTCTTGACGCCGGCGCGCTCAGCCGCCGCGACCATCTCGACGGCGTCGGCATCATTCAGCGCCATGGGCTTCTCCAGGTACACATGCTTGCCCTGGGCGATGGCCGCTAGCGCCATCTCCTTGTGCAGGAAATTCGGCGCGCAGATGTCCACCACGTCGACCCGAGGGTCGGCTACCAGTACTCGCCAGTCGCCGGTAGCGCGGGCGAATCCCAGCTCCCGGGCCTTGCGGGTCGCCAGAGTCTCGTCGACCTCGGCGAGCAGCTCACAGATCGGTGTCGCGGACAGGTCAAACACCCGGGGCGCTGCGTGCAGGGCAATGGCATGCGCCTTGCCCATGTAGCCGGTGCCTATCAGTCCAAAATGGAAGGAGGTCATGGCGTTGGCTCCAAGAGACGTTAGGGGGACGGATCGTTTCAGGCAACCTGACTTTTCTTCTGTTGGTCGCTGCGCTGGAACTCGGCCAGTTCGGCATCAAGGTTCTCCAGCTCGGCGCCACCGGCCATCATGTTGAGTACCTCCTCACGCGTGACGTCTTCCTTGCGGAAGGTACCCAAGCTGCCGCCGCGCGACAGCAGAGTGAAGGCATTGGCTACCGGAAAAGCGTGATGGACGTTGTGGGTGATGAAGATCACCGACAAGCCATCAGCCCGCGCTTTGGCGATATAGCGCAGCACCACCGAGGCCTGCTTGACCCCCAGCGCCGAGGTCGGCTCGTCCAGAATCAGCACCTTGGCGCCAAAGTAGACCGCCCGGGCGATGGCCACACACTGACGCTCACCGCCGGAAAGTGTGCCCACCGGCTGGCTTGGGTCGCGCACGTCGATGCCGATCTTGGCCATTTCCTCCATCGCGATACGGTCTGCGTATTTCCAGTCAACACGCTTAAGTGGTCCCCAGCCGACCGTTGGCTCGCGGCCCATGAAGAAGTTACGGGTAATGGACATCAGTGGAATCATCGCCAGGTCTTGAAAGACGGTGGCGATCCCAGCATCTAGCGCGAAGGCGGGCGACTTGAAGCGGATCTCCTGGCCGTCGACGAACATCTGGCCGTGGGTCGGCTTGTGCACGCCCGAGAGTGTCTTGATCAACGTGGATTTGCCGGCGCCGTTGTCGCCCAGCAGGCACATGACTTCGCCGGAATACACTTGCATCGAGATGTCGCTCAGGGCGATGACGCTGCCGAAGTGCTTGCTGACGTTGCGCATCTCGATCATGGGAGTACGTTCGCTCATGTCACTTGGCCTCCATCGCCTTCTTGCGCATAAAGTTGTTGAACAGCACGGCGACCAGCAGCATTACTCCCATAAAAACTTGGAACCAGTCGGTGTTGACGCCGGTGTAGAAGATACCCATTTGAACCATGCCGAAGATGAGCGCGCCCAGCGCCGCTCCGATGGCTGAGCCATAGCCCCCGGTGAGCAGGGCACCACCGATGACCACGGCAATGATTGCCTCGAGTTCCTTGAGTAACCCGCGAATGGTATCTGCCGAGCCGGTGTCCATGACCTGAATGCAGGCAAAGATGGTGGCGGAGAAAGCGGTAAACATGAATAGTGAAATCTTGACGCGATGGACAGGTACGCCCGAATTGCGCGCAGCGTTAGCGTCGCCGCCGCTGGCGAAGATCCAGTTACCGTAAGGCGTACATAGCAACACCCAGGTTGCCACGGCGGTTAAGCCCAACCACCAGACGATAGAGACTGGAATGCCCGAGACGACGGGGTTGCCCGCAAAATTGGTCGCCATCCAGCCATTTGCCGCCATCCAACTGAACAGGCCCGTGGCCACCTCGCCGGAGAATAGCGCCGCGAACCAGTCACCAGGGATATGCTCTTGTACGCCCCCCACCTGAGTACGTCCGGTCAATAACCGGCTGACACCAATCGCTAGGCCACGCAGAATAAAAAGAAAACCCAGGGTAACGATAAACGACGGCAACCCCGTTTTATTGACCAGATTACCGTTAATCCAGCCCACCAGGCCCGCACAGGCGAACGCTAATAAAATAGCGGCCCATAGCGGCCAGCCATACTCCACCGCAGGAATAGCAATCAGAATGCCCGCCAAGCCAATCATCGAGCCAATCGAGAGATCAAACTCACCGCCGATCATCAGCAGCGCAGCCGCCGTGGCGATAATGCCGAGCTGAGCGGCGACTTCAAGAAAATTAATAATACCCGCGGGGGTAAACATCCCGGTTCCGCTGGAAGCAGCGATAAAGAAGGCAAGCACCAACACGGCACCCGCTAGTGCGCCCAGCTCAGGGCGATTGAGCGCTTTTTTCCAAAATGAGACCTTCTGAATCCGCTCATCTTGATCAGCCGCTGCTGGTGCAGCAGGTTGGTTATTTTCATTGGAACTCATGGCGATCGACTCCCAAGGCTCGGCGATGTCGAGCCTTTTCCGATTAGGTAGTTATCAACGGATGCCTTGGCTACTCAGCTCAATAACTTGCGCAGCGTTTTCTTGAGTGACAAACCCCGGGCCGGTGGCAACATCCCCTGCGGGTAATAGGCCATTCTTGACGAACTGATCTAGGAACATGACGGGCAAGTAACCCTGCATGTACTGCTGTTGGTCGATCGCAAAATCTAGGTCACCCGCATCAAGCGCTTCTAGAATGCCTGGCGAGAGATCAAAGGTACCCAGAGTGAATGTGTCGGTAGCACCTTGCTCACGCATGGCCTGGATCATTGGATCTGCCGCCAACGGACCCAGCGTTAACACACCGCGAACGTCGTTGTTCTGGTTGAGATAAGCCACGATGGCATTGCGAATGTTGGTGGGGTCGTAAGTGGTCGCCAGCTGGTCTGCATTGCCATCAAAGCCGTCGACAAAACCATCACAGCGCTGGTCAAGGCCCTGGTTACCCTGTTCATGGTTGACGCAAACGCCTTTCTCAACGCCCATTTCCTGCATACGCTCGGCGGCCTGCTTACCCGCCTCGTACTCACTCTGCCCAATGTGCAAACGGGCGCCATAATCCCGCGCCACATCACCACCAGAGTTGATGGTGATGACTGGAATGCCGTTATCAACCGCATTTTGCACAACGCTGCCCAGGGCATTTTCGTCGGTGAAAGAGAGGATCAAACCGTCTGGTTGAGACGCCACCGCCGCCTGGACGAGTTGCTGCATTTTGGCCATGTCAAAGGTGGAAGGCGCGCGGTACTCAAGCTCAGCGCCGACGAGGTCAGCCGCCGCCTCAGCGCCATTCTTTACCACGGACCAGAAGGGATCGGAGGGAACGCCATGGGTCACCATGACGAAGCGGTTTGCTTCTTGTGTCTCTTGTGCCTGTGCCGTGCCGGCCATGAGTGCTGCGGCGGTGGTCGAGGCCAGCAGCCAATGGGATAGACGTGCCATGGGTAAAATCCTCGTGATTGTCGTTATGTGGTTGTGGTATATGCAACGCGTTGCCAAGATGAAATATAGATTCTATTGCTTTGATTTACAAATCATTCATTCTATACTTTGGTATAAATGAAATGGATATTCCATTTCACCTAGACTATAGGCATGCAACAGGCTCGATTCAACGTGCCCAGCCAGGGCGAGGAAGATCGAAACATGAATCAAACGCCTCAAGATTTCAGCGAACTGGAAACCCGCATCACACAGGAGTACGCCACCTTGAGCCGGCGTCTCCAGCAGACTGCGCGCTTCCTGCTCGATAATCCCCAGGAGGTGGCCTTCGCCACCGTGGCAAGGCTTGCCGAGCAAGCGGACGTGACGCCCTCGACCCTGATCCGCTTCGCCAACAGCTTCGATTTTTCCGGTTTCTCCGAGATGCAACAGCTGTTCCGTACGCGGCTGGTCGACGAATTGCCCAACTATACCGAACGAATTCGCGCGGTACGCACGGCGACCGGTGAAACCCCCGACAGCACCCAATTGCTATGGGAATTCGCCGAGGCTAACCGTGAGGTACTGGAGCAACTGCCGGGACGCATCGATCCGCGTAGCCTGGAGCGTGCGTTGGACATCTTCGAACGCGCCGACGCGATCCATGTGATGGGAGCCCGCCGCAGCTTCATTGTGGCCAGCTACATGACCTATGCGCTGCACCACATCGACA
This sequence comes from Salinicola salarius, assembly GCF_002179555.1. GTDB lineage: Bacteria > Pseudomonadota > Gammaproteobacteria > Pseudomonadales > Halomonadaceae > Salinicola > Salinicola salarius_A. The sequence goes on from NZ_NHOU01000022.1 coordinate 43,183, forward strand.
AGCGTGTCTTTCTGGTGAACGGGCTGGGGGGAATGTACGGCGAGCAGGTTCGCGCCATCGGCCCCGGGGATGCGCTTCTGGTGGTGAGCTTCTCGCCCTATGCCCAGGAGTCCCGAGACGTGGCAGCCGCGGCCCGCGAGCGCGGTATCCCGCTGGTAGTGATCACCGACTCGACCCTGAGCCCGCTGGCACGATTGGCCGATGTGGTGCTGGTCGTGCATGAGGCTGAAGTAAAGAGCTTCCGCGGCCTGACCGCCTCGCTGTGCCTCACCCAGACACTGGCCATTGCTTTGGGTGTTCGACAGGACAAGGCCAGGGATCGCCCTACCACAGACGGCGATGCTCAGCAAGCATGACCAAGCAATACACGGAAGTTCACAGACAATAAGAGGACACCTTTATGAGACTCGCCCTGATCGGCGCCGGACGCATCGGCAAGGTGCACGCCCAAACCATCGATGCCCACCCCGAGGTGACCCTGGTAGGTGTGGCCGACTTCCATGCCCCAGCGGCCGAGGCACTGGCGGCCCAGTATGGGGCCCGTATACTGAGCACCGACGCCGTCTTCGAGGAGGCCAACATCGATGCCGTGCTAATCGCTTCGAGTACGCCCACCCACGCTGATTATCTCGAGCAGGCAGCACGCGCTGGCAAGGCCATTCTCTGTGAAAAGCCCATCGCCCTGGATCTTGCCCGGACTCGCGATGCGCTACAGGTATTGGAATCCCATCCGGTAATCTGTGCGCTGGGCTTTAATCGCCGCCACGATCCACAGTTCGCTGCGCTGAAGAAGGCCGTCGTGGAAGGGCGTATTGGTAGCTTGGAGACCCTGAGCATTATCAGCCGCGATCCCGCGCCGCCGCCCGCCGAGTATGTGTTGGCCTCAGGCGGCCTGTTCCGCGACATGATGATTCATGATTTCGATATGGTGCGCTGGCTAGTCGACGAGCCCATTACCTATGTACAGGCGACTGGCAGTTGCCTGATCGACCCCGCTATCGGCGAAGCCGGCGATATTGATACGGCGATGGTCACTCTGACTACCGCTAGTGGCCGGCTCTGCCACATCAGTAATTCACGTCGCGCCTGCTACGGCTATGACCAGCGTGTTGAGGCTTTTGGCAGCGCCGGCATGCTCCAGGTACAAAATGAGAGCGATACCCGCCTGCGGTTTACCGGAGAGCCCGGCCAGGTCGAGGAAAAACCCCACTGGTTCTTCCTGGAACGTTACGCGACGGCCTACCGCATCGAGATAGACGATTTCGTGCGCGCCTGGCGCGAGCGGAGCGCGCCGCTGGCCGGTGCCCAGGATGGGCTCGAGGCGCTGCGCCTCGCCGAGGCCGCCGAGCGTTCATTGCATGAAGGTCGCCGGATCGCACTGGACGACATTCACTGATGACATCGAACAGGACAGGAGAGCAATAATGGCATCACTTCTGGTACGTCCCCACGAACCCGATACTCAGGGCAAGGTGCTTGAGGTTACCCCTGAATCTGCCGGCTGGGAGCATGTCGGCTTCCGCGTCCATCAACTGGCCAAGGACCAGCGCGTCGAAGCCAATACCGGCGGCCGCGAGCACTGCCTGGTACTGCTTTCCGGCCGCGCCACCGTGACCAGTGGCGAGCACCGCTGGGAGGACATCGGCGAACGGATGGACATCTTCGAGAAGATCCCGCCCTATGCCGTCTACCTGCCCGACGGCGTGAGCTACAGTATCGAGGCGACCACCGACCTGGAGATCGCCGTGTGCAGCGCCCCGGGATATGGCAACCATGAGGCTCGTCTGATCGCCCCCAGCGACGTCAAGCGCGCCACGCGCGGCGCCGGCAGCAATACGCGCCATATTCAGGATATTCTACCTGAGACAGAACCGGCCGATAGCCTGCTGGTGATCGAGGTTTATACACCGTCTGGTAACTGGTCAAGCTACCCGCCGCACAAGCACGACGTAGACAACTTGCCCAACGAGTCGATTCTCGAGGAAACCTATTACCATCGTCTGAATCCATCCCAGGGATTCGCCTTCCAGCGGGTCTATACTGATGACCGTTCGCTAGACGAAACCATGGCGGTGGAAAACGGTGACTGCGTGATGGTGCCATGCGGTTATCATCCGGTGGGAGCGGCGCATGGCTACGAACTCTACTACCTCAATGTCATGGCCGGGCCGAAGCGGGAGTGGAAATTCCAGAACGATCCTGCCCACGATTGGATCGTCAAGCAGTAAACGTGTCCTGCTCGTCGTCGCGCTCCGTGACGACATTTTCTTTCCCGCCGCGTCGGGTTTTTTCGTTGGCTGTCCGAAAGCTCAGAAAAACGCGAGCTACCTTAAGTACGCATGTGGTGTGCCAGAAGAGGAGCCCTGAGGGGGCCTATAACCTAGTCCATTTTCAGGTGGCACATACGGCCTGTAGCCTCGGCACTATGCACCCGAACCAGCTCAGTTTCATCAAGCCGTTCACTGGATCATCAAGGAGTTGACGGTACTGCCTTTGGGTTTCATCGGGGGGCGTCCTCAGCGTCATTCAGGCGATCACCTTGAACTTCCTCCTGCCAGAGCGGCCAGAATGATCGTATCCCCGATCGATCAGGTCCAGACTGAGGAAGTACCCGACTAAAAGAAATGCCAGTCAGTGCTAACTGACTGGCATTAGGCCAAGAGGCCGGGCGTTCGATTTGAGGCTATGCCGCGTGGGCGATCAACCCAGCAGCGTCTCGGCGCGGGCGACGACGTTGTCGACGGTGAAGCCGAAGTGCTTGAACAGATCGCCGGCCTTGCCTGATTCGCCGTAGGTCGTCATGCCGATGACGTCGCCGTCGAGACCGACGTACTTGTACCAGGTCGACGGGATCGCGGCTTCCACCGCCAGTCGTGCGCGTACCGAGCGCGGCAGCACGGACTCGCGATAGCTCTCGTCCTGCTCGTCGAAGGCGCTGGTGCACGGCATGGAGACCACGCGAACCTTCTTGCCCTTGCCTTCGAGCGCCTTGGCGGCATCCATCGCCAGGCCGACTTCGGAGCCGGTGGCGATCAGGATCAGCTCCGGCTTGCCGCCCTCGGCATCCTTCAGTACGTAGCCGCCGCGGCGGATGTTCGTCAGCTGCGCCTCGTCACGCGACTGCGCCGGCAGATCCTGACGCGAGAAGATCAGCGCGGTCGGCCCGGTCTCGCGCTTCAGGCCCTCGACCCAGGCGGCGGTGGTTTCGGTGGCATCGCACGGGCGCCAGGTCGCCAGACCCGGCAGGTTGCGCAGGTCGGCCAGCTGTTCGACCGGCTGGTGTGTCGGGCCATCTTCGCCCAGACCGATGGAGTCGTGGGTGAAGACGTGGATGATGCGCGTGTGCGACAGCGAGGACATGCGCACGGCGTTGTGCATGTACTCCATGAAGACCAGGAAGGTGGCGTCATAGGGAATGAAGCCGCCGTGGGTCGCGATACCGTTGGCGATCGCGCCCATGCCGAACTCGCGCACGCCGTAGTGCAGGTAGCCGCCGTTGAAGTCTTCCTTGGTGATCGCCTTGGCGCCTTTCCACAGGGTCAGGTTGGACGGTGCCAGGTCGGCGCTGCCGCCGAACAGCTCGGGCAGATTCGGCCCCAGTTCGTTGAGCACGCCCAGCGAGGCCTTGCGGGAAGCGGTGGTCTCGGACTTCTCCTGAGCGGCCTTGATCAGGGCATCACCATCGAAGCCGGCCGGCAGTTCACCGTTGTAGCGGCGCTTGAGCTCCTTGGCGAGTTCCGGGTGCGCCTTCTCGTAGGCGGCCAGCTTCTCGTCGTATTCCGCTTCGAGCTTGCGGCCCTTGTCGCGGGCGTCCCACGCCTGGTAGTACTCGTCGGGGATCTGGAACGCGGGATATTCCCAGCCCAGCTCCTTGCGCGCGGCCGCGACTTCGTCTTCACCCAGGGCGGCGCCGTGGCTCTCTTCCTTGCCGGCCTTGTTGGGCGAGCCGAAGCCGATCACGGTCTTGCAGATGATCAGCGTGGGCTTGTCGGTGACGCGCTTGGCTTCCTCGATCGCCTTGTTGATCTGCTCGGCATCGTGGCCGTCGACATCGCGGATCACATGCCAGTGGTAGGCCTCGAAGCGCTTGCCGGTATCGTCGGTGAACCAGCCTTCAACTTCACCGTCGATCGAGATGCCGTTGTCATCGTAGAACACGACCAGGTTGCCCAGGCCGAGCGTACCGGCCAGCGAGCACGCCTCGTGGCTGATGCCTTCCATCAGGCAGCCGTCGCCGGCGAAGACCCACACGCGGTGATCGACGATTTCGTGACCGTCACGGTTGAACTGCGCGGCCAGCGTGCGTTCGGCGATGGCCATGCCGACGCCGTTGGCCAGACCCTGGCCGAGCGGGCCGGTGGTGGTCTCGATGCCGCGGGTGTAACCGTGCTCTGGGTGGCCGGGCGTCTTCGAGCCCAGCTGGCGGAAGTTTTCGAGTTCCTTCATCGGCAGGTCGTAGCCGGTCAGATGAAGCAGCGAATAGTGCAGCATCGAGCCGTGACCGTTGGAGAGAATGAAACGGTCGCGATCTTCCCAGTCCGGGTTGGCCGGGTTGTGCTTGAGATGGTCGTTCCACAGGACTTCCGCGATATCGGCCATGCCCATCGGCATGCCGGGATGGCCGGAATTGGCCTTCTGCACGGCGTCCATGGAAAGCGCGCGGATAGCGTTGGCTAGCTGACGACGAGATGGCATTGGCTTTCGGATCCCCTGGGTTGTCAATGAATGATGGTCGTAAATGGATGAATGGAGCGAGACGCGATCTGGCGCTCAATTCGACGCAAGCAGCGAGGCTTCGTTCACGATCGCCTCGAATGCGGCTGGATCATGTGCGAATCGCCCCAGAAACAGCCCATCGACCTGTCCTGCCAGCCGAGTCAACAGGTCGGGGCCGGCACTGCCGCCATAGATCACGCTGGCTGAAGGATGCGCGCCCAAATGCTCGCGCAACCCCTGGCAGACTGCCGCAATATGCGCAAGCGATGCCGGTTCCGCGGCACCGATGGCCCAGTGAGGCTCATAGGCGATCACCAGTGGCTGTGACCGCTGTGCGGGCGTCGCCAATGACAGTGCCGAATCGATCTGTTCACGGCAGTCGGCAATGGCATCCAGCGGATCGCCACGCTCAGACTCGCCGATGCAGAGCACCGGTATCAAGTCATGCGCCAGGGCCACCTGGGTCTTGGCGGCGACGATATCGGCATCTTCCCCGAACAGGCGTCGCCGTTCGGCGTGGCCGATCTCGACGTAGCGGCATCCCATTTCGGCCAGCATGGCCCCGCTCACCTCGCCAGTATAAGCACCGTGCGGCGACTGATACAGGTTTTGACCGCCGACGCCGACGGGCGTACCGGCAAAACACTCGAGGACCGGGGGCAGGGCGGGAAAGCTGGGCAGCACGAACAGCGCCACCCGGCCGTCCTGAACGGCCGGGTGGCGGGAAAGGTTATCGGCGACCTGGTGGCACCAGGTCACCGTCTGGGCGTAGCCGAAATACATCTTGAAGCTGATGCCCAGCGTGATCGGAGGCTTTTCCATGAGGTTCTCGAGTCGCTCCTTGATTCGTCCCTGTTCGTCGCCGCCCGGTGCGCCGGCGTCTCGTTCATCGCCGATCGACGACGGGCTGAATGGCGCCGACGATCAGGGACAGCGAGATCGCCCCTGGATCGGGCGTGCCGAGACTCTTCTCGGCCAGCGGCCGAGCGCGGCCCATCTTCGGCTTCATGTCGGCCGTGGCCTGGGCTGCGGAGGCCGAGGCATCGACCGCCTTGCGCCACGCCTGAGAAAAATCGTCGCCGGCTGCGACGGCCCGTTCGAGCGTCTCGCTGAACGGTACCAGCGCATCGACCAGCGTCTTGTCGCCGAGCCTGGCCTTGCCGAACGTCATGACATCTTCCCTGGCCTTGGTGATTCCCAGCGCATAACGCTCCGGGGTCGGCTCGTCTTCGTCGCCGAGCGTCACGCTCAGGGCGTTGAGCATGACGCCCCAGATGGCGCCGGAAGTGCCGCCCGCGCGATCCGCCCAGGCTTCTGCCGCCAAGCGTAGCAGAGTGCCGGCGCCAGCGTTGCGGCTGACGGCATCTTCTGCGGCCAGTTCGGCCGCGACGGCGCCGCGCTGCATGCCGATGCCGTGATCGCCATCTCCGGCGATGGCATCGAGTCGGCCCAGCTCCTCGGCCTTCTGGTCGATGAGCTTGCGCGTGGCGCTCAAGGCTTGGTAAAGGCAGCGGGCGGCGGCGATCGATTCCTCGCTCGCCGGCGGGATGGCATCGGCATCGGGGATGTCCAGCTCGGAAGCATCGATCGGTGGCGCAGCTTCGAGACTGCCCTTGCGATAGGCTGGGGCATCCGCCGGCGCTTTCCACAGCCGTTCCAGCTCCTCGTCGAGCCAGAACAGGGTCAGCGAGGCGCCGGCCATGTCGAGACTGGTCACCAGCTCGCCCACTTCCGGCTCGACGATCTCCAGGCCGGCTTCCGTCAGCAATTGATTGACCCGACGATAGACCACGAACAGCTCTTCGTACTTGATCGACCCCAGGCCGTTGAGCAGTACCGAAGCTCTGGCGCCTTTGACGCTGTCGATGCCATCGGGAATCTCTTCCATCAGGTGAGCAACGAGCAGTTCCGCCAGCGCATCGGCGGTGGGCACATCCTGTTCGCTGATGCCCGGCTCGCCGTGGATGCCCAGCCCGACCGCCATCTTGCCCGCTGGCACGTGGAACAGTGCATCCTTCGCCCCCGGCAGCGTACAGCCATCGAAGGCCACTCCCATCGAGCGCGTGCGGAAATTGGCCGCGCGCGAGACACGAACGACTTCTTCGAGGGAATAACCGGCCTCGGCCGCTGCCGCCGCGATCTTGAACACGGTCAGGTCACCGGCGATTCCGCGGCGTTTGTGAATCTCTTCCTGGTCTGCGCTGGAAACATCGTCGATGACGGCAACGATCTCGCAGGGGATGCCTTCACGAATCAGGCGTTCCCGCGCCTGGCCGAAGTGCAGAACGTCACCGGCATAGTTGCCGAAACTGAGCAGTACCCCGGCGCCGTTATTGGCCGCCTTGCAGACATTGTAGACCTGCTGCGCCGACGGCGAGGCGAACAGGTTGCCCATCACCGCGCCGTGGGCCAGGCCCTGGCCGACCAGCCCGGCGAAGGCGGGATAGTGTCCCGATCCGCCACCGATCACGACTGCCACGGTGCCCGGCTTGCTGCGTGTACTGCGAATGACGCCGCCAGGAACCTGGCAGACGCGCTGCGCATGCGCCGCGACGAAGCCTTCGGTCGCTTCGTCGACGAAATTCACTGGGTCGTTGTAAAGGCGTGTCATGACCGACGCTCCCACAGGTTGGGTAAATGCCGCGCTGGAAAGTCCCGCTGTGCTTCGACTTCTCAGCTGTTGAGTATTTGATCTTGTGTTGCACATTTGGTTTTGTGCTGTATGTCGACCATCATAGCGACGCCAGAAGGCGACGATATGCGACTTTGGTGGGGGTGAGTGGGCGTCATTGTGGCGAGTATCGATGCGTTCAAGAGGCGACGACATCTCTCGTTATCGCGTTGATCAGGGCGTTTATGTGAGCATATGAATAAAATTTGTTCATATGAGCGTAGTGGGTCTATGATGGCGTCGTCGACTGAACAGGAGGCGAGCAATGGCTCAGAAATGGCGGGTAGCGCTGGGATGTGATGAAGCGGCCTACGAGATGAAACAGGCGATGATCGAGCATGTCAGGTCGCTGGGGCACGAAGTCGAGGACTTCGGGACCCACGACGCGCAGCCGGTTCTCTATCCAGATATCGCCTTCGAAGTGGCGCAAGCCATTGCCGACGGGCGTTTCGATCGCGGCATCCTGATGTGCGGGACGGGCATCGGCGTGGCGATCTCGGCCAACAAGGTGCCGGGCATCCGAGCGGCCCAGGCGCACGACACCTACTCGGCGGAGCGGGCGCGCAAGAGTAACGATGCGCAGATCGTCACCATGGGCGCGCGCGTGATCGGCATCGAGCTGGCCAAGACGATCGCCGAGACGTTCCTGAGCAGCGAGTTCGACCCGGGCGGGCGGTCACAGCCAAAGGTGGATCGGATCGAGGCTTACGAACGCGACCATCGCTGATCGGCCGGACCTCGAAAGTCTATCCTTAAGAAGTGATTGCACGACATGCCGCAGCCGGGCATGCCGTGCATTTTTTTGCGTGGTTGCCCGGTGTCGCCTCGCTCGTGGTGGCGTGTCGGCATGGGTGGTCATCGAGAAATGGGGTTAGGTGGGAGGAGTGGCGCTCGCTGTTCGTTACGGGGAATGTTCATTTGATGACATTGCAGGTCTTTTGATCATCGCGTGCGTTTGCGGTTATGGATAAATTCATGTTGCGTTGATTGTCATTTTCAATAGAAAAAACAGTAAGTTTTTGCCTTATCCTCCCAAAGTCTAGATTGCTTGGTCGGCGCTAAAGACCGTAAATGATCGCTGAAATGCATTGAGCATATGATCTTCATGGATTCATGTGCTGCATAAGCAAAGGGATCATCACTCGAGGAGGCGTCTCCATGAAAATCGTCAGAGCCGGCGTCGTGCTGGCATTCAGCGTACTGTCATCCGCCATGATGGTATCCGCGGCCCAGGCCGAGGGGCCGGGCACAGGAAAAGCCGATAGCTATCGATTTGTCCTGGTGCCCAAGGTGGTGCATCCCTGGTTCGACAAGGTCAACCAGGGCGCCCAGCAGGCCGCGGCGGCCATCGAGGCACAGACCGGCTCCGAGGTCGACATTCAGTACTCGGCGCCACAGAGCGCCAACGTCGCCCAGCAGAACGAAATCATCGAACGCGCCATCTCGACCCGCCCTGACGGCATCATCGTCGACCTGCTCGATCCCAGCGGTAACCGCACGGTGCTGCAGGAAGCGCAGGAGCAGGGAATCCCGGTCACGCTGTTCGATTCGATCAATCCTGAAGGAATGAATCTGACGACGATCGGCAGCGACTTCTGCGAGCAGGCGGAAATGGCGGCCAATCGCCTGGTCGAGTTGCTGGATGGTGAAGGTCAGGTGGCGATCATGATGGGCGTGCCCACGGCCCCCAACCACGCCGAGCGCGCCCGTTGCGCACAGGCGGTCTTCGATTCGCACGACGGTATCGAGGTCGTTGCGACCGGTGTCGACAACGATGACATCAACACGGCGCAGCAGCAGGCCTCCGCCATCATGCAGGCCAATCCCGACCTGGACGGCTGGGTCGCCTCCGACGCGGCGGGGCCGGTGGGGATTGGTCAAGCGATCAAGGAGGCCGACAAGGTCGGCAAGGTCCAGTTGGTGGGCCTCGATGATCTCAGCCAGATGCTGGTACTGATCAAGGAAGGGGTGGCGGATTCGTCGTCCGCTTCACGGCCCACCATGCAGGGCTACTGGTCGGTGATCAACATGTGGCAGTTGGCCACGGGGGCGATCACGCCTAATCACATCGATACCGGCAACGTCATGATCACGCCCGATAACGTCGATTCATTCATGGAGTGATATCGCGAGCCGCTTCTGGTTGCGGCGAGGTGCCGCGTACGGAAGCGGCCGGGTGAATGTATCAGTGTCCGGTAGATGTATCGGTATCAGGTGGATGTATCAGCAGGAGGGCGGCAATGGCGTATCTTCACGTCGACCATGTCAGCAAGATGTACCCCGGGGTCAAGGCGCTGGACGACATCGTGCTCGAAATCGAGATGGGCAAGGTCCACACGCTGGCGGGTGAAAATGGCGCTGGCAAGTCGACTCTGGTCAAGATGCTGACCGGTACCGAGAGACCGACTCAGGGGCGGGTCATGATCGATGATCAGGATGCCGCGCACCACGCCTCTCTCTACAAGACCATTGCGTACGTGCCCCAGGAGATCAATCTGTTCGGCAACCTGACCGTTGCCGAGAATCTGTTCATGCCCTTTTCGCGCTCCCACCACGGCGGCTTGCTGTTTCGGCGGCGAGCGCTCGAGCAGGCCGCCAGACCGTGGATCGAGCGTTTCAAAATTGCGGCACAGCCGGGAGACAAGGTTCGACATATCTCGATCTCCGATCAGCAGCTGTTGCAGATCGCGCGCGCCTGCACCAACGAGTCGATGAAGATTCTGATTCTCGACGAGCCGACCTCGTCGTTGACGGAAACCGAAGTGGAGCGTGTCTTTCGCGTCGTACGCGACGTGGTGGCGTCGGGATGCGGGGTGGTGTTCATCTCGCACAAGTTCGACGAAATGTTTGCCATCAGCGACACCATCAGCGTGCTGCGTAACGGGCGCAAGATCGATACGCAGCCCGCCTCGGCGCTGGACGATCGGCAACTGGTGTCGTTGATGTCCGGCCAGGAGGTCAAGACCGATACCCGCCTGCAGCCGGAAGGAGGCAGCGGAGAGGTCATCCTTCAGGCCGAAGGGTTGAGTGGCAAAGGGTTCGAGAATGTCTCCTTCTCGCTGCGCCGGGGCGAAATCCTGGGGTTTGCCGGGTTGGTCGGTGCCGGCCGTTCCGAGGTGATGCAGACGCTGTTTGGCTACCTTCCGGCGCGTGCCGGAAAGGTGCAGATTCAGGGGCAGGAGTGGCGGCTGGGAGATACGCATTACTCCATCCGAAATGGGCTCTTTTATCTTTCCGAGGAGCGCAAGTATCACGGGATCTTTCCGGGGCAGAGCGTGCGTCGCAATATCGGCATGGCGCTGTTTGGCGGCACCGCGCGTGGCGGCATGATCGATGCGCGACGCGAGCGAGAGCGGGTGGCGTCGATCGTGAAGGATTACGACATCAAGACACCTACCATGAACAAGAACATCGCGTTCCTCTCGGGAGGAAACCAGCAGAAAGCCATCATCGGCCGTGCCATGGCCTGCGATCCTCGGGTATTGATCTTCGACGAGCCCACCAAGGGGATCGACATCCGCACCAAGATGGAGATCTATCGGCTGATGAAAGAACTGGCCGAGCGCGGCGTCGGGATCATCCTGGTGTCGTCGGAGATGGATGAACTCCGACGCTGCGCCAATCGCATCATCACCATGTACGAAGGACGAGTCAGTGGTGAATTTCACATCGACCAGGCCAGCGGCAACGCCCTCGTCGGTGCCATCCATGGCCATGAAGGAGACGGGCATGCTGCGTAAGGCAATGGGATTCATGGTCAGCAATCCGCTCAGCGGCGTCGTCAGCGTGCTGGCGATCATCGTGGTCGCCGCCTCGTTGCTGTCGGAGAACTTTCTCAATAGCTACAACCTGGTGATCATCTCCCGGGCGCTGGCGTTCATCGGCATCATTACCATCGCCCAGTCGATGTTGATGATCCTCGGCGAGCTGGATCTGTCGCTCGGTGCCATCGGCGGCTTCTGCGGAGTCATCGGCGGCATTCTGATGGTGAAAATGGGGCTCGATCCCTGGCTGGCATTTGCGCTGTGTCTGGTCATCGGTGCCGTGTTCGGACTGATCAACGGCTTGCTGGTGACGCTGCTTCGCCTGCCATCTCTGGTGCTGACGATCGGGATGGCCGGAGTCTACGGCGGTCTCAACCTGGTCATCACCAAGGGCGTCGCGATTACCGGCATACCAGCCGATATCGGTTTCCTTGGCAGCGGAAAATGGCTCGGCCTGCCGATCCCTTTCTGGGTCATGCTGGTATTTCTCGCCCTGGCTTGCTTCATCACGCTGAAGACGCCATTCGGGCGTTACATGTATGCGGTGGGCAGCAACCTGTCGGCTGCCAAGATGCTCGGTATCCGCACCGACCGCGTGCGCGTGGGCGTGTTCGCCTTCGCCGGCTTTCTCGCTGCCCTGGCGGGGATGCTGATGGTCGCCCGATTGGGGTCGGCGCAACCCTCCATCGGCGACTCCTGGGTGCTGGGGCCGATCGCTGCCTCGGTCATTGGCGGGGTGCCCACCACCGGCGGGATCGGCACGCCTCTGGGTGCCATCTTCGGTGCCGCGATCATCGGCGTCATCGAGAACATCATCGTATTGCTCGGCATCTCGCCTTACTGGCAGTCGATGGTCAGTGGCGCGATCGTGGTGGTAGCCATCGCGCTCGACTCCATCTCGCGGCGCTATTTCAAGCGGGATTGAAAGAGGCGTGACAAGTGAAAAGGATTGATTCATCGGAGCGATGACAGGCGAGGCAATTGAAAATGCAAAGAAGAAATGAGTGGTTGAGCACGAAGCGCTATCAAAAAGCGTTGCTGGGGATAGTCGCTGGCGCCATGGCGCTTGCAACGGTGCAGGTAGAAGCACAGACGCTAGACCAGAATTTTGACGGCAAGGATCATTACCGCTTCGTGATCGTACCCAAAGCCGTGGCGCCTTGGTTTGATAGCGTGAACGCTGGCGCAGAACAGGCGGCGCGGATGATCGAGGCGCAGAGCGGCGCCGAGGTGGAAATCGTCTATAGCGCGCCCCAGGAGTCGCAGGTGGCTATCCAGAATCAGATACTCGAACAGGCCATCGCCACTCGGCCGGATGGCATTGCTGTCGATCCTCTGGATGCCAACGCCAATCGTGCCATTCTGCAGGAAGCACTCGACCAGGGAATCAAGGTAGTGATCTTCGACTCGCCGGCGCCGGAGGGGCTCGAGGTCAGCAGCGTTGGCAACGATTTTTGCGAGCAGGCTCAGATCGCGTCGCAACGACTGGTTGAACTGTTGGGAGAAGAGGGGCAGGTCGCGATCATGATGGGAACGCCAACCGCGCCCAATCACGCTATCCGTGTGCGTTGCCACCAAGCCGTATTTTCCGAATATCCTGATATTGAGGTCGTCGCTACGGGTATCAACAATGACAGTATCGTGCAGGCCCAGAACCAGGCGGCGACAATCATGCAGGCACATCCCGATCTCGATGGTTGGGTTGTCTCCGAAGCGTCCGGTCCTATTGGTATCGGTCAAGCATTGAAAGAGGGAGGCAAAGTGGGTGAGGTGCAGCTTGTCGGCCTTGAACGATTACCGGAAATGTTGCAGCTCGTTGATGAAGGTGTGGCCGATTCTACTGTGGCCAATCGTCCGGAGGCGCAGGGCTACTGGACCGTTCAGGCATTATGGCAACAGGTATTGGATGTCGCTGCGCCGGATTATATGGATACCGGAGTCGATCTGATTACCCGCGATAATTTGGGTGATTTTCAGTGAAATCGTAAAACTCTTTCGCTGTATCGACGGCGCGGCCAAAAGCCGCGCCGTTATTTTTTGATCGAGAAGACGCTCGTGAACGATGCTTGATTGTTCATATGTTCACAATTTGCTCATTTTAACCCCATTTTAATACTTTCAACGTGGCCGTTTCGTCACGAAAGATACGTAAAAACTTTGGTCGTAGCTCTTTGAATCAAGGTTTTAAAAATCAATATAAATCAATAATTTATATTTTATTTGCCTAAAGTCTTAGGCCTGATTTATCGCACTTGCATTGATGTCCCTTTGTGTATTGCGCTAAAAACATATGACCGAAGTTTGAACATGTGTTTATCCACGGGAGATCTTCCATGAGCGAGTCCACCGCCACGTCCACGCAAACGGCTTCCACTGGCGATATCCCCAAGACGATGAAGGCGGTGGTCGCCTATGCGCCCGGAGACTATCGCTACGAGGAAGTGCCGGTTCCCGAGATCGATGCCAAGGAGATCCTGATCAAGGTCGAGGGGTGCGGTATCTGCGCCGGTGACATCAAGTCCTACGATGGCGCCCCCAGCTTCTGGGGCGACGAAACGCAGCCGGCCTATATCAAGGCGCCGATGATCCCTGGTCATGAGTTCATCGGCCGGGTGGTGAAGGTCGGTGCCGAGGTCGAGGGATATGCGGTCGGCGACCGCGTGATCTCCGAGCAGATTGTGCCCTGCTGGAACTGTCGTTTCTGCGGCCGAGGCCAGTACTGGATGTGCGAGAAGCATGACCTTTACGGCTTCCAGAACAACGTCAACGGCGGCATGGCCGAGTACATGAAGTTCACCAAGGAGGCGATCAACTACCACGTCCCCGAGGAGCTGCCGCTGGAGAAGGCGATCCTGATCGAGCCTTACGCGTGTTCGCTACATGCGGTGCAGCGCGCGAAGATCGAGCTGGGCGACGTGGTGGTGCTTTCTGGCGCCGGCACGCTGGGGCTCGGCATGGTCGGCGCGGCCAAGAAGGCGGGGGCCGAAAAACTGATCGTGCTCGATCTGTTCGACGACCGTCTGGAGCTGGCCAAGAAGTTCGGTGCCGATCTGACGCTCAATCCCAAACGCGACGATGTGGTTTCGATCATCAAGGAGATGACCGAAGGCTACGGCTGCGACGTCTACATCGAGGCGACCGGGCATCCCAAGTCGGTGGAGCAGGGGCTATCGATGATCCGCAAGCTGGGCCGCTTCGTCGAGTTCAGCGTGTTCAAGGATCCGGTCAGCGTCGACTGGAGCATCATCTCCGACCGCAAGGAGCTCGATGTGCTCGGCTCGCATCTCGGCCCTTACTGCTATCCGCTGGTCATCGAGGGCATCCGTAAAGGCGACTTCCCCACCGAAGGCGTCGTCACCCACAAGCTGCCGCTGGAGAAATACGAGGAAGGTTTCGAGCTCATGAAGAACGGTTCGAAGTCACTCAAGATCGTGCTGATTCCCTGAGTTGTGATTCGTGCCGGGCGACGATCGGTTTCGTCGCCCGGCGCAGACGAGCGGCAGCAGAAGTTTCGTGGCAGAGATTCGCAGAAGAGGGCTCGCAGTGATGAGTGCAACAGTTGCCAGTCGGCCCGCGGCGCCGAAGAAGCTGAAAGGACGTCTGATCATCGGCGCCTGTGTGGTCGTGGTGCTGGCGGCGATGGCCTGGGATACCAAGGTCGTCGAGATTGGCACCGAGGCCGAGCTGGCCGGCGGGTTTTCCGCCGAAACCTATGGCGGAGAGCACTTTCCGGCCATTCGGGACAGCGTCGAGGCGCGTGCCGTCGAGGCCGGCGAGCTGGCGTCCGCCGTTCTCGAGGACTCGTCCGCGGCAGGGCAGAAATATGGCGTTGGCGACAGTTTCGGGCCAGTGGTGCCGGTGACCTTCACCGG
Organism: Salinicola salarius; assembly: GCF_002179555.1. Taxonomy (GTDB): domain Bacteria; phylum Pseudomonadota; class Gammaproteobacteria; order Pseudomonadales; family Halomonadaceae; genus Salinicola; species Salinicola salarius_A. The sequence goes on from NZ_NHOU01000022.1 coordinate 58,206, forward strand.
GACGTTCGGTGAAGCCCGCTCGGGCATCTATACGGTCGAGGCCGACGGTGTGCCCGACGAGATCACGATCCGTGTGCAGACTGGCCCGGCGATCAACGGCACCGATCTGCGCGATGCCACCGGGGAGATCTCGTTCGGCGAGTTCACCAATCAGATCGAATACCAGAACGCGGGCGCCTCGATCAACGAGGCGATGAAGGCGGCGGTGCTGGCGGACATCGATACCGCTGACCTGGGCGGCAAGACCGTCAGGGTGACCGGCGTGTTCAAGCTGATCAATCCCAAGAACTGGCTGGTGACCCCCGTCAGCATGGAGGTGCAGTGATGGCTTCCGCTTCGATCCGACCGTCGGCCGCGAGCGAGCCGGGCGAGGACATCGTGCTCTCGGCGCGGGACGTCGCCAAGTCCTTCGGCAGCGTGCATGCGCTCAAGACGGTCAACTTCGACGTCTATCGCGGCCAGGTGACCACGCTGTTCGGCGAGAACGGTGCCGGCAAGTCGACGCTGATGAAGATCCTTTCCGGCGTGATCCAGCCCACGTCTGGCGAGATCCTACTGGAGGGCGAGCCGGTACGCTTCGCCTCGACCACCGATGCCCAGCGCCTGGGCATCTCGATCATCCACCAGGAACTCAGCCTGGCGCCCAATCTCAGCGTTCGCGACAACATCTTCATGGGCCGCGAGCTGAAAGGGCCGATGGGCATCGACTATGCCGAAGAGGCGCGTCAGACCCGCGCCCTGATGGAGGAGCTCGACGAACCGATCGACCCGCTGACGCCGGTGGAGGATCTCCGCCTGGGGCAGCAGCAGATCGTCGAGATCGCCCGCGCGCTGTCGGTGAACTCGCGCATCCTGATCATGGACGAACCGACCTCGGCGCTGTCGGCGACCGAAGTCGAGGTCCTGTTTCGGGTCATTCGCGATCTCAAGAGTCGCGGTGTGTCGATCGTCTATATCTCCCACCATCTGGAAGAGGCGCTGCTCATCACCGATCACGCGGTGGTGCTGCGGGACGGCGTGATGACCGCCTACGCCAGGCGCGCGGACATCGATCTGGAGTGGATCGTGCGCAACATGGTCGGCGAGAACTTCGATCTCGGCTCGCCGCCGACCGGACACACCATGGGCGAGGTGGCGCTGTCGCTCGAGAATGTCAGCGTCGCCGACACGGCCGTGCCGGAGCGGTCGGTGGTCGATCGCCTGTCGCTGGACGTTCGCGCCGGCGAGATCGTCTGCATCTACGGGCTGATGGGCGCTGGGCGGACCGAGCTGCTCGAGTGCGTGGCCGGGCGCGTGCCGCTGAGCGGCGGGCGAGTGGTGCTCGAGGGCGAGGACGCCTCGCACCTGAGCATCGCCGAACGCATTGCCAAGGGCCTGGTGCTGGTGCCCGAAGATCGCCAGCGGGACGGCCTGGTGCAGACCATGTCGGTGGGCGAGAACCTGTCGCTGGCCAGCATCAAGGCGTTCACCCGCTGGCTGTTGACCTCGGGAAGCCGCGAGCGCGGCGTGGTCGACGAGTCGATCGCCAACGTCCATATCAAGACCGATGGTCCCCGAGCCGAGATCGGTTCGCTCTCCGGCGGCAACCAGCAGAAGGTGGTGATCGGCAAGATGCTGGCGACCCATCCCCGCGTGGTGGTGCTGGACGAGCCGAGCCGCGGCATCGACATCGGCGCCAAGGCCGAGGTGTTCAAGCTGCTGGCGGAAGGCGCGTCGAAGCAAGGCCTCGCGGTGATCTTTTCCACCTCCGAAGTCGGCGAATGCCTGAGTATCGCTCACCGTATCGTGGTGATGAGCCGCGGGCGCATCGCGGCCGAGTTCGGTGCCGACGCTTCCAAGGAACAGATCATGGCTGCCTCCGGCGAAGCCGTGGTCGCCTAGCACGTCGGCACTTTTCCTCGAATGGAGTTTTGACATGTCCAAGCACAGCCAAGCGGCAGAGCGCCAACGCGGTGGCTTCGACCTGGGTCGATTGCTGCTGGAAGGGCGCGCCTTCTTCGCCCTGATCGCGATCATCATCATCTTTTCGGCGCTATCGCCGGTCTATTTCTCGACCAACAACTTCCTGACGATGTCGTCCCACGTGGCGATCTTCGGGCTGCTGTCCATCGGCATGCTGCTGGTGATCCTGACCGGCGGCATCGACCTGTCCGTGGGCTCGACCCTGGGCCTGGCGGGAGTCGTGGCCGGCTTCCTGATGCAGGGCGTGACCTTCGACATGTTCGGCGTGACGCTCTATCCGCCGGTGTGGGTCGTGGTCATTCTCACCTGCGCGCTGGGCGCGTTCGTCGGTGCCATCAACGGCGTGCTGATCGCCTACTTCAAGGTGCCGGCCTTCGTCGCCACCCTGGGGCTACTCTATGTCGCTCGCGGCGTGGCGCTGCTGATGACCGACGGTCTGACCTACAACAATCTCGGCGGCAGCCCGGAGCTGGGCAACACCGGCTTCGACTGGCTCGGCTTCAACCGGCTGTTTGGCGTGCCGGTGGGCGTACTGATTCTGGCGGCGGTTGCGGTCGTCACCATTCTGGCGCTGGCGCGCACACCGTTCGGTCGCTGGGTCTATTCGACCGGGGGCAACGCGCGGGCGGCCGAGCTCTCCGGCGTGCCGGTCAAGCGGGTGCAGGTTTCGGTCTACGTGCTCTCCGGCATCTGCGCGGCGATCGCGGGACTGGTGCTCTCTTCCCAGCTGACCTCCGCCGGCCCCACTGCCGGTACCACCTACGAACTGACCGCCATCGCTGGCGTGGTCATCGGTGGCGCCGCGTTGACCGGCGGCCGCGGCAACGTGCGCGGCACCCTGCTCGGGGCGTTCGTGATCGGGTTTTTGTCCGACGGCCTCGTCATCATTGGCGTCTCCTCCTACTGGCAGACCGTCTTCACCGGCGCGGTGATCGTGCTGGCGGTTCTGCTCAACAGCATTCAGTACAGCGGGCGCAAAAAGCGCGCGACCCAGTCGTCCGAGCCCGAAACGCCTGAACCCAAGGCGCCCGCTTCGCCCACTTCTCCATCCTCGAGCGACGACGCATCCCGCGCGACGCCCGGGGCGGAAAGTAGCGCCGGCAAGCCGGCAACGCAGCATTAACCCGTACGTGTCGATCGACACGGGTTAGAAACACAACCGCAAAAGAAGGGTGATCCATCATGTTCAAGACAGGAAAACGCCTGCTGATCGCAGCCCTCGCCGTCAGTGCGCCGTTGCTCGCCGGAAGCGCCATGGCGCAGGACAAGGGGCTGATCTCGATCATCGTCAACGATACCTCCAACCCCTACTGGTTCACCGAGGGCAAGATTGCCCGCGAGACCGCCGAGGAGCTGGGGTATGAAGCCAACGTCAGCGCCCATAAAGGGGATACCAACGCCGAAAGCCGCCAGATCGACACCGCGATCACCAATCAGGCCAAGGCGATCATTCTCGATCCCGCCAACGCCGATGGCTCTGTCGGGGCGGTACGCAAGGCCGTCGAAGCCGGCATTCCGGTCTTTCTGGTCAACGCCGAAATCAACGAGCAGGGGCTGGCCAAGGCGCAGCTGGTTTCCAACAACGCCCAGGGTGCCGCCCTCGGCGCGCAGCAGTGGGTACAGACGGTCGGCGACTCGGCCAACTACGTCGAGCTGAAGGGCGCGCCGTCGGACAACAATGCCGCGACCCGCTCCAACGGCTACGAGACGGTGTTGAGCCAGTACCCGGATCTCAAGAAGGTAGGCGAGGACGTCGCCAACTGGGACCGCACCCAGGGGTTCAACAAGATGCAGAGCCTGTTGC
>NZ_NHOU01000023.1 GCF_002179555.1 Salinicola salarius
AAACGGGTTGTCAATCACGCGGGACCCGACATCTAGGTTATTTCTCTATTTGAATGTTTTGCCTTTGTTCCTGGCTCAGTGAGATTCCGTTATGATTGGCATACACCCTCATGGAATCGCGACATGACCAACGCTAGCCCACGACCCAATCTCGCCATAAGTGCATACCAGCAACTTAAGAGCGATATCATCCGTGGCGTCTATGCACCTGGTGAAAAGCTACTGATGAGCCGCCTGAAAGTCCGTTATGGCCTTGGCATTGGCCCTATGCGTGAAGCGCTATCTCAGTTGGTCAGCGAGCATCTAGTTACAGCGGCAAGCCAACGCGGCTATCGAGTGGCAGGGATGTCGGTACAAGAGCTTGAAGCGATCTATGATGCTCGCGCCCACTTAGAGGGGCTTGTGCTGGAACTAGCCATCTCCCGTGGAGACGACGACTGGGAAGCAGAAATACTTGCCAAGGCCCATACGCTGGCCAAGGTAATGGAGATCAATAGCGCTGATGACATGCTGGATGTTTGGGATGCGCGCCATAAGGCATTTCATAGCGCAATTGCTGCAGGCTGCTGTTCCCCACATCTTTTACAAGCGCGTAGGGCTCTATTTGATCAAGCCGAGCGGTATCGCCACCTGTGGCTATGCCAGACAGTGTTTTCAGAAGATGCATTGGAGACCAAGCGACAAGAGCATGCCGCCCTCACCGAAGTGATTTTGGATCGCGACGCTTCAAAGGCCCGTGAGATGATGTTGGATCATTTAATGACACCGGTGCCGGTCATAAAACAAGTGTTAACGGATCGTGGCTTGGTATGATACATGCTATACCGATACTCCCGTGCGAGTTTAGTCGAGCAGATGGCGCACCATAAACGCCTCACCCTCTTTATTACGGCCTACACGCACGCATACCTTGAAGGGCCGACATAAAAGCTAGGATGATGGCAACTCTGACATACTTGAATACCCGAGCCGCCCCATATTGCAATGGAGGAAGTAGCCAAAGAATATTGGAGGTTTTGACCTTCCCCCTGGTTTAGGTCCGCTATCAATGTAAGAAACCGCTCCTCATGCGCACTGCTCGGCATACGCTATCGGTGGTAAATAACCCAGTGAGCTGTGCGGTCTGACATGGTTGTAGTGGGCCCTCCATTGCGTGATTTCGTGTCGTGCATCCGCCAGGCTCAGGAACCAGTGCTGGTTGAGGCAGCCGTCCCGGAACTTGCCGTTGAAGCTTTCAATGAACGCATTCTGCGTCGGCTTGCCCGGCTGGATGAAGGCCAGCGTCACCTTCCGCTCACGCGCCCAGAAGAACATTGCCTTGCTGGTCAGCTCCGGCCCGTTATCGCAAACAATCGAGGCTGGCAGTGAGCGCTGCTGCGCGATCTCGTCCAGGAACCGGGCCAGCCGACGTCCTGAGATAGACGTATCCACCAACTGGCCGACACACTCGCGGCTGAAATCGTCCACGATGTTCAGCACACGAAAGCGGCGTCCCGAGGCCAACTGGTCCGACACGAAGTCCATCGACCAGCGCTGGTTGGGGCGGCCCGGCAGTGGCATCGGTGTCCTCGGCCGGATCAGCCGCTTGCGCCGTCGGGTCCGGATCTGGAGGCCATGCTCGCAGTACAGCCGGTAGGTACGCTTGCGGTTGATCACCAGGCCTTCCTGACGCAACAGTGCGTGCAGCAGCAATTAGCCGTAGCGGGGGTAGCAGGTCTTCAAGGCTTGCAGGCGTGCCCGAAGCGGCGCATCGTCACGCGGCATCACCTGGTACCGGGCTACCGACCTTGCCAGGCCCAGCAATCGGCAGGCGCCGCGCTGGCTGAGCCAGCCGCCTGCCACCAGATAATGTACCGCACGCCGCTTCGCTTCGGGCGTCACCACTTTCCCGAGACGATCTCCTTGAGCGCGGCATCGTCGAGGGCGCTTTCTGCCAACACTTTCTTCAGTCGGGCATTCTCGGCCTCCAGCTCGCGCAGGCGCTTGGCCTCGGAGACCTCCATGCCACTGTACTTGGCCTTCCAGCGATAAAGGGTCTGCTCGGTCACGCCATTCTGACGAGCCAGCTCGGCGATCGAGACCCCGCGCTCGTTGGCCTTGAGGATGGTGATGATCTGCTCTTCGGTATGTCGGTTACGCTTCATCGCAAGACCACATGCCATCAAGGTAAACGTAGCGAAAAACTCACATCATTGGTGGACCGGTTTCTGGGGAGAAGGTCAGTGGTACAATGCCTCGAAATCTAGACCAAAGTCTAAGGTGACGAGATGTCATTGATTATCGGAATGAGCATTCTGCTCGGCTGTCAGTTTCTGGGAGAAGTCATCAGCCGTGCCTTCACCCTTCCCGTTCCCGGGCCGGTCCTGGGCATGCTGATTCTGCTGATTGGCTTGATGATCCGCGGCAGTGTGCCGGGAAGCCTCCGGACCATGGGCGAAGGCCTGCTCAAATACCTGACGCTGCTGTTCGTACCCGCCGGCGTAGGGCTCATCCAGCATTTCGGCCTGATCAGTCGAGAAATCTGGATCCTGGTCGTCACGCTGATCGTATCGACGTCGGTAACGATTCTGGTGACCAGCCAGACCTTGCAGCGCCTCGCTCGAAAAAGGACACCTGCCAAGGAGCATGACGCATGAACGGCCTTGGTCTCGAGCAGGTATGGGTCTACCTTTCCGCCAGCCCGCTTCTGCATCTGCTGGCGACCTTGCTGGCCTTCATCGTCGCCACCAGAATCAACCGCTGGGCGGGCGGAACGCCACTTCTTCATCCCGTCATCGTCGCCATTGCGCTGCTGATCGGCTTTTTGCTGGTGACCGGCACGGACTACCCCACCTATTTCGCCGGCGCCCAGTTCCTGCACTTTCTGCTGGGGCCAGCCACGGTCGCGCTGGCCATTCCGCTCTACGATCACCGCGAACGCGTGCGCCGCATGTTGTGGCCCATCGCCATCGGCACGATGGCCGGTATCGCCACCGCGGTCGTTTCCGCCGTCGGCATCGCCATGATCCTCGGCGCCGACACCGAGACGGTGCTCTCGCTGGCACCGAAATCGGTGACTTCGCCCATCGCCATGGGCATCGCCGAAAAGCTCGGCGGCATCCCTTCGCTGACCGCGGGCCTGGTGCTGTTGACCGGTGTCGTGGGCTGCATCGTCGGCCCCTGGATATTCCGGTTGACCCGGATTACCGACCCGACCGTTCAGGGATACTCGATGGGGTTGGCGGCACATGGCTTCGGCACTGCCTACTGCTTTGCTTCCGTCGGGGCAGTGGCCGGCGCCTTTTCCGGGCTGGCGATGGGGCTTTCGGGGCTGGTCACGGCATTCGTGCTGCCTCCCATCGTCCATCTCTTCGGGCTGTGAAATTGCCGGTCACCGCCCCGAAGCGAGCGGTGACCGGGCCGTCGAGCCGATATCTTGCTGCAGATTCCAGAAGCCTCAAACAACCGCTGGCGCTTTGAAAAACGCCAACGAGCCGACATGCCTACTGAACCATCCGGCGCAGCGCGTCGTCGTCTCCCAGCAGGTGGGCGTACATCTGGTGCAGATCGAGACCACGTGCCGAGAGCAGATCTTCGGCAATTTCGCGTGCGACACCACGCCCGCCTTGCGCCTTCGTCACATGATCGGCCGCCTCGATGACCAGCGAGTGTGCGTCGGCCGGCGCGTAGGCCGTGGCGACTTCCCGCATCACCGGGATATCGATGATATCGTCTCCCGCAAAGGCGATGCGATCCGCGGCGATGCCCTCCTCCTCGGCAATCTGGCGGATGGCCTCGAGCTTGTGGCTGAAGCCGATCTTGATCACGTCCATGCCGAGCTGCGTGGCTCGCGTGATCAAGGGCTGGCTCGATTTGGCCGAGAGCACGCCGCTCCTGATCCCATGCTGGCGCAACAGGCCAACCGCGACGCCGTCGCGAACGTTGAACGGTTTCAGCGCTTCTCCTTCCGGGCCGATCAACAGCGTGCCGTCGGTCAGCACGCCATCGACATCGAACAGCACCAGCTCGATCTGGGCGCGACGATCCGGGCGCGCCATCGTTTGATCCCGAGATGCCATCAGTCGATCTCGAGCCGGGGCAGGCTCTTGACCAGGTCGTCGACCGCCTTGATCTGGGCCAGGAAGGGTTCGAGCTTGTCCAGCGGCAGCGCGCTGGGGCCATCGCAACGCGCGTTGTCGGGATCGGGATGCGCCTCGAGAAAGAGCCCGGCAAGGCCGACCGCCATCCCCGAACGCGCCAGCTCCAGCACCTGGCGGCGGCGACCGCCGGAGGCCGCGCTGGTCGGATCACGACGCTGCAGGCTGTGCGTGACATCGAAGATCACCGGCGCGTTGCCGCTGACGTCCATCATTTCACGGAAGCCCAGCATGTCGACGACGAGGTTGTCGTAGCCGAAGCAACTGCCGCGCTCGCACAGGATGACCTGCTCGTTACCCGCTTCGGCACATTTGTCGACGATGTTCTTGACCTGGCCCGGGCTCAGGAACTGCGGCTTCTTGATGTTGATCGGCTTGCCCGTCTTCGCCATGGCGACGACCAGATCGGTCTGACGGGCCAGGAACGCCGGCAACTGGATCACATCCGCCACTTCGGCCACGGCTTGCGCCTGGTGGACTTCATGCATGTCAGTGATGACCGGCACGCCGAACTTGTGCTTGACCGCTTCGAAGATCTTCAATCCCTCGTCGAGCCCGACCCCACGGAAGGAGTGGATCGACGAACGATTGGCCTTGTCGAAGGAAGCCTTGAACACGAAGGGAATGCCGAGCTTCTGCGTCACCTCGACATAGGCCTCGCACGCCTCGAGCGTACTGTCCAGATCCTCCAGCACGTTGACGCCGCCAAACAGGGTAAAGGGCGCGTCGTTGGTGACTGCCAGCCCGCCGACCGATACGGATTTCATCAAGCCTCCTCACTATCCATGAAATGCGATCCTGCACGAGCCGACAGCTTAGCGAAATTCGCCTCGCGGGAGGGAGTATCCTGACGGTAATCTTTACCTTTCGCTGATGCACCGCCCTATTGATGCTGATGCACGCTCTATTGATGCTCCGTCCTATTGATGCACCGACCTATGGCCGATCTTCGTGCCGACGATTCGCCGCTCTATCCGACACGGGCATTCAGTGCCGGATCCGGCCAGTCGCCCCATCGCCGCGCACTATAATGAACTCGAGACGAATGAGCTCGCGACGACGACCAGGACGCATGCCATGCTCGACCCTCAGCAATGCCGAAGCGCGCGGCTAGCGCGCGATGCGCGTTTCGACGGCCGCTTCTTCATCGCCGTCAGCACCACCGGTATCTTCTGCCGCCCCGTCTGCCCGGCGACGCTTCCGCAGGAACGCCACGTGCGCTACTTCGAATCGGCGGTCGCCGCCGCCAACGCCGGCTTTCGCCCCTGCCTGCGCTGCCGGCCGGACAGCGCGCCGGATTCACCCGCCTGGATGGGTGCCCGGACCACGCTGACCCGGGCGATCAGCCTGATCGACAGCGGCGCCCTCCAGGATGGCAACGTCGCACGGCTTTGCGAGAGACTGGGCATCGGCGAGCGCTACCTGCGCCAGCTGTTTCAGCGCCGCTTCGGCGTATCCCCCAAGGCCTACGCGCTCTACCGCCAGTGCCTGTTCGCCAAGAAGCTGCTTCACGAAACCACGCTGCCGGTGGTCGATGTCGCCCATGCCAGCGGATTTTCGAGCCTGCGCCGCTTCAACGACGCCTTCAAACGCCAGATGGCGCTGACGCCCACCGAGATCCGCCGCCGCCGAAGCCGAAAAAGCGCCGCCTTGACGCTCAAGCTGGCCTACCGCCCGCCCTACCAGTGGCAACGGCTACGTCATTTTCATGCGCTGCATGCCATCGCGGGCCTCGAATGGGTGAGCGAGGATACGCTGGGCCGCACGATCCGCCATGGCACGACGACGGGACACTTCGAAGCCCGCCACGACGCCAGGCGGCATCAGTTCGAGGTCACTCTGGTGTTGAGCGAACTGGGCGATCTCCATGCGATCGTTCGTCGAATCCGGAGAATGCTGGATCTGGACGCCGACACACAGACCATCGAAGCCCATCTGCACCAATCCGTTCCAGCGCTTCCGCTGGCCGAAGGATTGCGCTTGCCGGGATCATGGGATGTCTTCGAGGCAGGTATCCGCGCGGTACTCGGCCAGCAGGTGTCGATGGCCGCCGCCAACCGGTTGATCCAGCAGCTCGTCGACCGGCTCGGTGAAAGCGATGAAGAAGGTCGTCGACGCTTCCCCACCGCCGAGGCCATCGCCGCCAGCGATCTGGATTTTCTGAAGCTCCCCGGCAACCGCCGGGACACCGTGCGCCGTCTGGCTGCCGCCTACGCCAGCGGCGAGATCGGCGACGATCCCCAGCAGTGGTGCTCGCTCAAGGGAATCGGCCCCTGGACAGCCAACGTCGCCGACTTTCGCGGCAACGGAAACCCGGATATCTGGCTGGATGGCGATGTCGGCGTGCGCCGTGCGCTCGCGGCCCTGACGACACCGCTGGATCTCGCCGCCGCCTCGCCCTGGCGCAGCTATCTCACGCTACAACTGTGGAATCGAGTGATATGAACACCTTCTCGCCATTGAGTGATTCGCGCCTGCCGCTGCGTCACGACGACTACGTCCAGATCTATCGGCCGCCCGAGACAGTCCCGCTCGGCCCCATCGAGATACGGGCGACCGATCACGGCCTCACCTGGCTCGCCTTTTCGAGCAGCCCGAACGTGGTCGAGCGCGGCAATGCCCTCACGGCGCGCTGCGCCAGCCAGCTGGAGCGTTATTTCCTGGGCGAGCTGACGACGTTCGACCTGCCTCTGGCACCACGCGGTACCGATTTCCAGCTGAGCGTGTGGCAAGCCCTGCAGAGCGTTCCCTACGGCCAGACGTGCAGCTATCGGGAAATCGCCGTCGCCATCGGCGCGCCACGCGCGGTGAGGGCCGTCGGCGCGGCGAACGGGCGCAACCCGCTATGTCTTGTCGTGCCCTGCCACCGTGTCATCGGCGCCAACGGCAAGCTGACCGGCTACGCTGGCGGGCTCGATCGCAAGCGCTGGCTTCTGCAGCACGAGCGGGTCCTCATCGACGAAGACCAGCAGCCGGAGCAGCTCACCCTCGGTGCGACATAATCACACACCCCGCCAGCGACAATTGGCGGCCAAACCCTCAACGGGTAGAGTCGCGGCCTGACGACGTCGTCCTGGAACGGATATGACCTCTTTCTGGCACCGCTGGTATCGCCCGCTGACCGTGCTCGCGCTGTTCGCCATGCTGCTGGCGTTCACGGGGCCGCTGATCAGCCAGATGCAGCGGCTGATGGAAATGCCGGTCGGCACCATGGCGGAAATGCCCCGTCATGGCGACGCCGAACCTCACGCCCACGGCCAGCCGCGGGCGGTGGACGATGCCCATCTCCTCCACCATTTCGACATGGCCGCGTGTGGCTACTGCGAACTCTTCCTGCACGTGCCGGGGCTCGCGCTTCCGCAAGTGCTGCCGCCGTCGACGCCACCGCCAGCAACCTTCCATCCGCCCGTCGTCGTGGTCTTGCCCTCCACCACACCGGTCTATCCCCGCTACGCCTCCCGCGCGCCACCCCGCGCCTGAAGTCCTTTCCGTCTCCTGTCGCCGCCACTGCCGCCTCCCGGGGCTGCATTGCCGGCGTCGTACGTGCTCCTGGCCTTCGGCCGGGACTCACGCTGAAAATCATTCAGGTTCGGAGTTCATCCATGGATACCGTCTCGTCGGCGACCGGCCGCCGCCTGCCTCCCTCGTGGGTGGCATTGATCACTCGCCTTCATTTTTACGTCGGCCTGTTCGTCGGCCCTTTCCTGCTCGTGGCTGCGCTTTCCGGCATTGCCTATGCGCTGACGCCGCAGCTCGAAAACTGGCTCTATCAAGACGCCCTGACCACGCAGAGTCGCGGCGAATCCCAACCGCTGTCACGCCAGATCGAAGCGGCCCAGCATGTCGCTGGCATCGCTGCCGCACCCGCCGCCGTTCGTCCTGCGCCAGAGCCGGGAACGACCACTCGAGTGTTGTTCGGTGGCGAAGCATTCGGCCCCTCCGAACACCGGGCGCTGTTCGTCGACCCGGTCACACTGGAGATTCGCGGCGACATGCCGGTCTACGGCACCAGCGGCATACTACCGCTACGCACCGCCATCGATCAGTTCCACCGCAGCCTGCTGCTGGGGGATATCGGCCGACTCTACAGTGAACTGGCGGCGTCCTGGCTATGGATCGCCGCACTCAGCGGCGCCTTCCTGTGGTGGCGCCAGCGCCGAATCACACGGCGGGCAGCAGGCCGGCAACGATTGCGCCGGCGTCATGCCACGCTGGGCATCGTGGCGCTGATCGGTCTGCTGTTCTTCTCGGCAACGGGGCTGACCTGGTCGCAGTGGGCCGGCGGCAACATCGCTCAGCTGCGTCATGCCTGGGACTGGGGGACACCCGCTGTCTCCACCGATCTTGCAGCCTCGCATTCCGGCTCGGAGCGGGACGCCGATCCGCATGCGGCGCATCATGCCACTGCCGGACACGCCGGGATGAACATGGCACAGCCCTCGCCGCTGTCGCCTGGCGACTTCGATCACGCCTTGAACGCGGCAAGAGCCGCCGGCATCGACGCCGACAGCGTCGAAATCGTGCCGCCGCCCTCACCGCGACAGGCCTGGACCATTCGTGAAGTGGCCAGGGAATGGCCGACCCAGGTCGATCAGGTGGCGCTCGATCCGCAAACGTTTGCCGTCACCGATCGGGCCGATTTCGCCACCTTCCCGCTGGCGGCCAAGCTGACTCGTTGGGGCATCGATCTGCACATGGGCATACTGTTCGGGCTGCCCAACCAGCTGGTACTGATCGCCTTCGCCACGGGCCTCGCGACATTGGTGTGCTGGGGCTACGCAATGTGGTGGCGCCGCCGCCCGTCTCTTGCCGGTGCCGCTTCCACCAGCGCCAACGCGCCGCAAGCTTTCACGGCGATCTACCGAGATCTTGGCACGCGAGCGAAGCTGGCGGTTGCCGCTATCGCCGTCGCGCTGGGGTACTCGCTGCCGGTCATGGGGGCCAGCCTTGCCGTGTTCGTGGTGGTCGACTGGCTACGCTGGCGGCTCGCCCGCCCCGCCACGGTCGTGACGTCGATCTGACGGCCGGATGTGATCACGTTGGCTGAGAGCGAGGCCAACCTGTGCTAAAACCTTCGGCTCACGCCAGAAAGGCCGTTTCGCATGCCAGGTATATCGCCATGACCCGTACGCACCACCCCACGCCACGCTTTCAGATTCGCCTGGTCGCCGACAAGGAGATCGTGATCGGCCCCGGCAAGATCGACCTGCTGGAAGCGATCGAGCGACACGGCTCGATCGCGGCGGCGTGCCGCGAGATGCGCCTGAGCTACAAGAAGGCCTGGCAACTGCTCGATACCATGAACCGCCACCTGGCGGCGCCGGTGGTCAATACCGCCACCGGCGGCACCCAGCGCGGTGGCGCCACGCTGACCGATCTAGGCCGAGACATCATCCGGCATTACCGCCAGTTGACCGCGGACCTGACGGAACATGCCAGCGGCCGAGCCCTGCTGGACAGCCTCTCTACCCGCCACCAGGCCGAGCCGCCCCCGCTCGCCGATGCGAGGCCGGATTCGGAAAACGAACCCGATTGAGCGCCGCGCTGCCCGATTTTTCCTCGACCGTCGCGGTACCGACCGCTATAGTGATTTCCCGTTATTTCCATTCAGACATAACGAGAACATCGTGACTTCACCGGTACGCAAGACTCCTTTCTGTTTTCTGGCGCTGGCGCTCTCCATGCCGCTTGCCGCTCATGCCGCCGACGAGCAGGTTCAGGTCTACGCCGCCGCGTCGATGACCGATGCCATGGACGAGGCGATCCGATCCTATGAATCCGATCACGACGTCGACATCGTCCCGATCTACGCCTCGTCTTCGACGCTCGCGCGCCAGATTGCCAACGGCGCGCCCGCCGATATCTACATCTCCGCCAACGAACAATGGATGGACTGGCTCGCGAAGCAGAACGTGCCGGTCGGCGAACGCGTGGATCTGCTGCGCAACCGGCTGGTACTGATCGCCCCCGCCACCAGCGACATCGCGGATTTCACGCCGGGCGGTGAGATCACCATCGCCTCACGCCTCGGCGATGGCGAGCGGCTTTCGGTGGGCGAAACCAGCCACGTACCGGCCGGCATCTATGCCAGGCAGGCATTGCAGGCGATTGGCGAATGGGATGGGCTGCAATCCCGCCTGGCCAACGGCGACAACGTGCGCGCTGCAATGGCCCTGGTCGAACGCGACGAAGCGCCGCTCGGGATCGTCTACGAAACCGATGCCAGGGCGAGCGACCGGGTCAGGGAAATCGGTGTCTTCACTGACGACAGTCACGACCCCATCACCTATCCGCTCGCCATGGTGAATCCGGCACCGAGCGATGCGACCGACGCGTTCCGTCAATGGCTGGCCGGCGATGACGCGCTGGCGATCTTCTCCCGCTACGGCTTTACGCCCGTCGACGCCAACTGAGACCCGAGGCCTGGATGCTAGTTGAGGCGATGGCGCTCTCCGATGCCGAATGGCAGGCGATCGTGCTCAGCCTGAAGATCGCCGGCAGCGCTGTCGGCTGGATCCTGATCCCCGGCATCGCCGTCGCCTGGCTGCTGGCGCGTCACGAATTTCGCGGCAAGGCACTGCTCGACGGTCTGCTGCATCTGCCGCTGGTTCTGCCGCCGGTGGTCGTGGGCTATCTGCTGCTGCTCTCGCTGGGACGCAACGGCTGGCTGGGCCAGTGGCTGAATCAGGGATTCGGCTTCTCGCTCCCCTTCACCTGGCAAGGCGCCGCCGTCGCCGGTGGCGTGATGGCGTTTCCACTGCTGGTTCGCGCCGTCAGGCTCTCGCTCGAGGCCGTCGATCCCAAGCTGGAAGCCGCCGCGGGCACGCTGGGCGCCAATCGATGGCGGGTGCTGTTCACGATCACGCTGCCGTTGGCAATACCGGGGTTGCTGACCGGTACGGTACTGGCGTTCGCCCGCGCGCTCTCGGAATTCGGCGCCACCATCACCTTTGCGTCGAACATCCCCGGCGAAACCCGCACCCTGCCGTTGGCGCTCTATACCCTGATCCAGACGCCGGGCAAGGAAGCCGCCGCCGCCAGACTCTGCGTACTGTCGATCGCGATCGCCATGCTCTCGCTCATCGCGTCGGAATGGTTGGCCCGCCGTGCCAGGCTGCGTCTCGAGGAGCGTGACCGATGAGCGACGCTTCCCGCCATTCACCCCCTCTCGCGCATCTGCAGGCGGCGCCGGCCCGAGGCGGCGCCGATGCCCTGGAATGCCACGTACAGAAGCGTCTGGGCGACTTCAGCCTCGATATCTCGCTTTCGGTGCCTGCCAGCGGCGTGACGGCCCTGTTCGGCCAGTCGGGCAGCGGCAAGACCAGCCTGCTGAGGCTGATTGCCGGTCTCGATCGCCCCGATGCCGGTCGCGTCCGGCTCGGCGAGCGTACCCTGACAGACATCGCGAACCGCACTCACGTGCCGATCCACAAGCGTCAGCTGGGCGTCGTGTTTCAGGAGGCGCGGCTGTTTCCGCACTATCGGGTTCGCGGCAATCTCACCTATGGCATGCCGCCGAGCGCTCGTCCGTGTTTCGATGACCTGGTGTCGCTGCTGGGCATCGAGCCTCTCCTGGGACGCCTGCCGGGCACGCTTTCCGGTGGCGAAGCGCGGCGCGTCGCTATCGGCAGAGCGCTGCTGACCCAGCCTCGCCTGCTATTGATGGACGAGCCGCTGACCGGGCTGGATGGCGAGCGCAAGCAGGAGCTATTGCGCTATCTCGTCCGCCTGACCCGGGAAATCGACATCCCGGTGGTCTACGTCAGTCACGATACCGCGGAGATTTCGGCGATAGCCGATCACCTGGCGCTCATCGAGCAGGGGCGCCTGACGGCTCATGGTCAGTTGGACGAGCTGATGATGCGGCTGGACCTGACCGACCGGCTGGGCGGCTTCGACGCCGCCACACGCCTCAGCGCCAAGGTGGTCGACCATGACAGCCGCTATTCGCTGACGCGGGTTGCTCTCGACGATGGCCAGACGCTGCGCATTCCGGCGATCGAACAGCCGCCCGGCACGCCGATACGCCTGCGCGTCGGCGTGCGCGACGTGGCGCTTGCCCATGTCATGCCCGAGGGGACGAGTTACCGCAACGGCCTCAGTGCCGTGATCGAGGCGATCGAGCCATCGCCCCAGGCGCCAAGTGCCAGCGAAGTGCGGCTGCGTGTGGGTCGGCAGCGGCTGCGTGCCCGGCTCACCCGCCAGGCTTGTGACGAAATGCAACTAAAAGCGGGAATGATCGTCATCGGGCTCATCCGGAGCGTCGCGTTCGATTCGCGATTCCAGTCTGGAAACAAGGGCTTGTAGAAAACTCGAAAAAGACTGGCGAGCGGATCGGAAATCGAACGTATTTCTTTGTAACTTAATGTTTTACTTATAATTTCCTATTCGCTTTATGAATAGAACCTCGTATAAACTGCCGATGGCAGGATGCCGCTGCAGCAAGGAAGCACCTTCAAGGACGATGTGAATTCGCACGGAGTGCGATTAGGGACAGCATCCAGGGATCGACCGCAGTGCAACAGGACGTTGCCGGCCCTCAAGGTTGAGACTCGACAGGAAGTTGAGCGCGAATGGACTCGCTTCCGATTTCGGGTCGAATGGTGATCTACCCATTCCCCTTGGTTTTCACCTGTTTCGCTTTCATCGGCTTCGCTCTGGCTCTCTCTTGCTTTCCCGCTCTTCCTGATTCCCGCACCGATCACGGGGTCGATGCATCACGCTGGCGCACGCCGCAGCCTTTCAAGATGACCTGACACAGGAAGTCGCTGGCCGAGCGGAAATCCTCGGCATCGAGCGCTTTGCGTTGAGTGATGCCGACGATCTGCGTTTCGAAGTCGGCGTAGTGCTGCGTCGCCGACCAGATCAGAAAAATCAGCCACACCGGGTCCACCGGGTCCATCAACCCTCGCTCCGCCCACTCGCGGAAAACCTGGGTGCGGGATTCCACCCATTCCCGCATGTCACCGAAGTGCGATTCCTTCAGAAACGGCGCCCCTTGAAGTATCTCGCTGGCGAACAGTCGCGAGCTCTGCGGGTGAGTCTGGCTCAGGCGCATCTTGCTGCGAATGAAAGCCTCCAGCACCTCCGCCGGATCATCGTCGGCGCTGATATCGCTCAGCATCTCGTTCCAGCGCCACATCGTGCGCTCCAGCAGCGTGATGTAGAGCCGCCGCTTGCTGCCGACGTAATACAGAACGTTCGACTTCGGAATACCGGCCGCCGCCGCAATCGCCTGAATGCTCGCACCACGGTAGCCATGCCGGGCGAATACGCTCTCCGCAGCATCGAAAATGCGCTGCTCGTTGCGCTCCCGAACCGTGGCTTCGGGAAGATTGTGATTGCCCACCTGGACTCCTTAAGCACTTCAACCAGATTGAACCCGGACAACGCTCCAGGCGCTTGAGACCCACGGCCTCCGGGTCATTTCCTCGCCACAAGATAACCGACGCCGATGCTATGCTGAATCCAGACGATTGTCTGCCGATGGCGCACTCGCCTGGCCGTAACTGGCCGTAACTGGCCGTAAAAAGAGAGCTTGCCATGAGCGGCATAATCAAAGAGGCTGACAAAAGCTGACCGATCGGTCAGGATTCCCCTGCAAGGTCGCCGGCCTTCGTCCCGGCGTCGAATGGCGACCCGTACAATGACAACGGCAGATCTCCGATGATCGAATTCTTTCTCAATGGCCAACGCCAACGCGTGGCCGCCGCGCCCGACACGAGCGTGCTCGAACTGCTGCGCGGACCGCTTTCTCACTGCGGCACCAAGGAAGGTTGCGCTTCCGGCGACTGCGGCGCCTGCACCGTCGCCATCGCCTCCCCGGAAGATGACCGGCAGCCGCTCGCTTACCGCACCGTCAACGCCTGCATCACGCCTGCGCACCAGCTTCAGGGCGCGCACCTGGTCACCGTCGAAGGGCTCGCTCGCGGTGACGCCCTGCATCCCTCGCAGGCGTCGATGGTGGCTTGTCATGGCAGCCAATGCGGATTCTGTACCCCCGGTATCGTCATGTCGCTGTTCACGCTGCACGAACAGCAGCGCGCCACACCGGCACCACGGAAACCGCTGGACGACCATCGTCTGGAAGCGGCCCTGGGCGGCAACCTGTGCCGCTGCACCGGCTACCGGCCCATTCGGGACGCCGCCCTGAGCATGGGCGAGCGCGCCGACACTCGCCCGCCCTGGGCCGATGATCCCGAGCTCGAACGCGAGATCCGCAATCTGGCGCCGTTAGTGGGCAGCAAGAATCAGAACAGCGAGAGCCAGGAACGTTATCTCACCCCGTCAACGCTGGCCGACCTGATAGACACGATGCAGCGCCACCCTGACGCCCGGCTGGTGGCTGGCGCCACCGATCTCTGGCTCGAGGTCACTCAGCGGCTCGAGCATTTCGAGACGCTGATCGATCTGCGTCAGGTCCGGGAACTGCGCCAGATCGAGGAAACCGCCGACGGCTGGTGGATCGGCGCGGCGGTCACCTACCGCGAATGGGAGCCGCTGCTGGCCGAACACTATCCGGCGTTCGCGCATCTGCTGACCCGGCTGGGCTCGGCCCAGATCCGTAACCGAGGCACCGTGGGCGGCAATATCGCCAACGCCTCGCCCATCGGCGATACCCCGCCCGTGCTGCTGACGCTGGATGCCAGGCTGCGGCTGGCCGGCCCCGAGGGCGTGCGCGAATTGCCGCTCTCATCGTTCTTCCTGGATTACAAGAAGACCGCGCTCGAACCGGGCGAATGCGTCACCGCCGTTCATCTGCCCAAACCCCCGCCCGGTTTCGAACAGCGCGTCTGGAAGCTTTCCAAGCGACGTGAAGACGATATCTCGACCTTGCTGGGGGCGTTTCGCTGGCGACGGGAAGACGGCGTTCTGACCGACGTGCGTGTCGCCTACGGCGGCATGGCAGCGATACCGCTGCGAGTGACTGCCGTCGAGGCCGCGCTGGAAGGCCGGAAACCCGACGCAGAGACCTTCGATGCCGCCAAGCAGGCACTGCGCGAGTCGCTTGCGCCGATGAGCGACGCCCGCGGCTCCCGCGACTATCGCCTGACTGCGGCCACCAATCTGCTGGAACGCTGGCGGCTGACGCTCGCCAATACCGATTCGACCACGCCCACGCAGGAGGTCACTCTCGATGCGTACGCTCACTAAGCGGGTCTTCAATGCTTCGCGTGCTACGGATTCACAAGCCACCTCCGAAACCGCCACGGCCGGAGCGGACCAGCCGCAGCAAGCGCCCATGACCGAACCCTCGCTGGCGCCTCGGATCGAATCCGAATCGACGGGCACTGACGGAGAGATCGGCCGCCTCGAAGGCGACGAACCGGTAGCGCGCGATACCGTCTCACCGCGCCCGAAGCGACGTGATGTCAACCACGCCCAGGCCCACGAAAGCGGCATCAAGCACGTCACCGGACGCGCCCGATACATCGACGACCTGCCGGCGCCGCACGGCACACTGCACGCCATGGTGGGCCTCAGCGACGTGGCCCACGGCCGGGTGACGCGGCTCGATCTCGGCGCGGTGCGGGAAATGCCCGGCGTCATCGACGTCATCACCGCGCAGCATATCCCTGGGCATCGCGATATCGGCCCGGTCTTCCCCGGCGACTCCATGTTCGCCGACGAGGAGGTGAGCTACGTCGGCCAGCCGCTGTTCGCCGTTGCCGCCACCAGCTATCTCGAGGCGCGCCGCGCCGTGAAGGCCGCGGTCGTGGAGATCGAGCCGCTGCCGCCCCGGTTCGATCCGGTTGCCGCCGCCGATGCCGGCGAGTTCGTGCGCCCGACGCACGTGCAGATGAGCGGCGACTGGCAGCAGGCGCTGGAGCGCGCGCCCCATGTGCTCGAGGCGGAGCAGTTCGTCGGCGGCCAGGAGCATTTCTACCTCGAAGGCCAGGCCTGTCTGATCGTGCCCGGCGAGGACGAAGGCGTCACGGTCTACACCTCCAACCAGCATCCCAGCGAGACCCAGAAGCTGGTCGCCGAGGTGCTCGATATTCCGTTTCATGCCGTGACGGTGGAGAACCGGCGCATGGGTGGCGGTTTCGGCGGCAAGGAGACCCAGGCCGCACCGTGGGCCTGCATGGCGGCACTGCTGGCACGCCGCACCGGTCGGGCGATCCGCCTGCGCCTGCCGCGCGCCGACGACACTCGCGCCACCGGCAAGCGCCACCCGTTTCACAACCGCTATCGGCTGGGATTCGACGACGACGGCGTGATCATCGGCGGCGACATGACGCTGATCGGCGATTGCGGCCACTCGCCGGATCTCTCCGAAGCGGTGGTCGACCGCGCCATGTTCCATGCCGACAACGCCTACTCGCTGGGTGCCGCGCGGGTGACCGGCCATCGCGCCCGCACCCATACGGCCTCGAACACCGCGTTTCGCGGCTTCGGTGGCCCGCAAGGCATGATGATCGTCGAGCGGGCGATGGACGATATCGCCCACCATGTCGGCGAAGATCCATTGACCGTGCGCAAGCGCAACCTCTATCGCAGCGGTCGCGACACCACCCACTACGGCCAGCAGGTCGATCAGCATTCGCTGATGGTGGAGATCATCGAGCGGCTGGAACGCAGCAGCGACTACTGGCAGCGACGGGAGGAGATTCGTGCGTTCAATCGTCAGAGCGCCGTGATCAAGCGCGGGCTGGCGCTGACGCCGGTCAAGTTCGGCATTTCGTTCACCGCCAAGCATCTCAACCAGGCCGGCGCCCTGCTCCACGTCTATACCGACGGCAGCGTGATGATCAATCACGGTGGCACCGAGATGGGCCAGGGGCTTCACACCAAGGTGTGCCAGGTCGTCGCCCGGGAACTCGGCATCGACTTCGAATCGGTGCGAATCAGTGCCACGCGCACCGACAAGGTGCCCAACACCTCGCCCACGGCGGCCTCCAGCGGCGCGGACCTCAACGGCATGGCCGCGCGCGATGCCGCCACGCAGATCCGCCAGCGCCTGCTCGACTTCGCCGCCGAGCACTATCGGCTGGATCGCGAAGGACTGCGCCTCGAGAATGGGGAACTCGTCTCCGACATCGGCGCGGTGACGCCCGCGGTATCTTGGGGAGAACTGATCCAGGCCGCCTATCTCGGCCGGGTCTCGCTGTCGGCGACCGGTTTCTATTCCACCCCGCTGATTCACTACGATCGCGATAGCGGCCAGGGCCGGCCGTTCTACTACTTCGCCTACGGCGCCTCGGTCAGCGAAGTCAGCGTCGATACGCTGAGCGGCGAATATCGGGTCGAGCGCGTCGACATTCTTCATGACGTCGGCGACTCGCTCAATCCGGCGATCGATCTGGGCCAGGTCGAGGGCGGTTTCATCCAGGGCATGGGCTGGCTGACCAGCGAGGAGCTGAAGTGGAACGACGCGGGCCGTCTGCTGACCGACGGCCCCGCCACCTACAAGATCCCGACCTTCGGTGACCTGCCGCCGATCTTCAATGTCGAACTGCTCGAGGGCCATCCCAACTCCCAGGCCAGCCTCTATCGCTCCAAGGCCGTGGGTGAGCCACCGTTCATGCTCGGCATCTCGGTGTGGTCGGCGCTGCGCGACGCCCTGTCGAGCCTTGCCGACTATCGCGTCAGCCCGCCACTGGACACCCCCGCCACACCGGAACGCGTGCTGATGGCGGCCGAAGCGTTGCGAGCCGAAGCACTGCGAACCAAGGATCCGAACGCCGGAGCGTCGCGATGAGCGCTGGCGGCTCTCTCGAAACCCGAGATCGGCGCGAAAGCTGGCACGCCGCGCTGCATCGGCTGCAGGAAAGCGGGACGCCCCATGCGCTGGCCAGCGTGGTCAGCGCCGCCGGTTCGACCCCGCGGGAACCCGGCGCCAAGCTGATCATCACGCCGACAGACGTGATCGACACCCTGGGCGGCGGCCACTTCGAACAGCAGGTGATCGAGATCGCCCGCCAGCATCTGGCGACGACGCCCGTCTCGTCCGGCACCTACCTGGAAGCGTTTCCGCTGGGCGGGCGCTCCGGCCAGTGCTGCGGCGGGTTCGTGCATGTGCTGATCGAAGTCTTCGTCGGCGCCGAAAGCCACCTGACACTGTTCGGCGCGGGGCATGTCGGCCAGGCGCTGGTGGAACTGCTCGCGCCGTTGCCCTGGCGCATCGACTGGTACGACAGCCGGGCCGAAGCCTTTCCGTTTCAGAACGAGCAGGAGAACGGCCATGACCATGACCATGAAGGCTATCCCGCCCGCGTGCGGCCCATGCGGCTATCACCGGATGCCGAAGGCGTGGCACGGGCCGTGGCGGCCATTCCACCCGCCAGCCATGTGCTGATAATGACCCACGACCACGCGCAGGACCGCGACCTGATCGCGGCGTTGCTATCGCCGGAGAACCCGGGTCGCGAGGCGTTGAACTCCATCGGCATGATCGGCTCGAAGAGCAAATGGGCCAGCTTCCGCTCGCGATTGATTGCTGCCGGGTTCGACGACGCCGCGCTGGCTCGGGTTCGCTGTCCGATCGGCCTCGGCGCGACCGAAACCAAGCGCCCCCGGGAGATCGCGATCAGCGTTGCCGCCGAACTGCTGGCCCAGTCCCGACCATCGAACAGGCCGGCGCAGCGCGGCATCGCACCGGAAACCCTGCGTCACACCTTTTCAGCCGCTCGACACCGAGCAACGCGACCGTGAGCCTTGCGGTCGAAAATCATAGGTAGAGAGATCATGAACACGCACCAACGCCTGCTTCGCGGCCCTCTGTTCACCTGCCTCGGCGATCCCGGCGAGGAGGCGACGCCGCTGCCCGATACCACGCGTTATCTCGAGGATGGCGCGATCTGGATCGTCGACGGCCATATTCAGGCCGTCGACGCTTTCGAGGCGCTGGTCGACCGGCTGCCGGCAGGCATCGAGATCGTCGATTACCGCGACAAGCTGATGATGCCGGGCTTCATCGATAGCCACGTGCATTACGTACAGCTCGACATCATGGCGTCCTACGGCCGCCAGCTGCTCGACTGGCTCAACGACTACACCTTCCCCGCCGAATGCCGGTTTGCCGACGCCGCTTATGCCCAGGCCGGCGCCGAGCGCTTCCTCGACGAGATGCTGCGCGTCGGCACCACGACCGCTCAGGTGTTCTGCTCTTCGCACCCGGTGTCGGTCGACAGCTTCTTCAGCGCCGCCCAGCGTCGCCAGCTACGCATGATCGCCGGCAAGGTACTGATGGACCGCCACGCGCCGGAGGCACTGACCGACGATACCTACGGCGGCGTACGCGACAGCGAACGCCTGATTGCCGACTGGCACGGCCGCGATCGGCTCAGCTACACCCTGACTCCACGTTTCGCGCCGACCTCCACCCGCGAGCAGCTCGACGCCGTCGGCGGCGTGCTGCGCAACGCTTCGGATCTCTATCTGCAGACGCATCTGTCGGAGAATCGCGGCGAAGTCGCCTGGGTGGCGGAGCTGTTCCCGGAAAGCCGGGACTATCTCGACGTCTACGAGCGGTACGATCTGGTCGGGCCGCGCAGCACCTTCGCCCACGGCATTCACCTGAATGACGAGCAACGTCGGCGGCTGGCCCAGCGTGGCGCCAACGTCGCCTTCTGCCCGACCTCGAACCTGTTTCTGGGCAGCGGATTGATGGATCGCCTGGCGTGTCGGGACGCGGGGCTCGCGACATCGCTCGCCAGCGATGTCGGCGCGGGAACCACCTTGTCCGGGCTCGGCACCCTGCAGGGCGCCTATCAGGTAGGGGCGCTGCTCGGCCAGGCGCTGACCGGCTGGCAAGGGTTCTACCGTCTCACCCTCGGCAACGCGCGGGCGCTGCATCTGGATGACAGGATCGGCAGCCTGCAGGCGGGGTTCGAGGCGGATATCGTCGTTCTCGATCCCGAATCCACCCCGTTGATGGCGCGCCGCCTGTCGCAGACCACCACCCTGTCGGAGCGCCTGTTCGCGATGATGATGCTGGGCGACGACCGCACGGTCGCGGCAACCTGGGCCAACGGGCGCCTGGTTCACGACCGCGATGCGGCAGCGGCGTAATCGCCCGTCGAGGCTATTGTTGAAAGACTACGCACCAGTCGAGACTACGCTCGAGCGGAATACGGTAGCGGGTAGCGCCGGTCCGAGGTGCCGGCCTTGACCACCTGGCCCGGCACGTCGTGGCCGATCATCGCCGGCAGCAGCTCGGCGGCGGCGATCAGCCGTTCGAGATCCACGCCGGTATCGACGCCCATTTGCGCGAACATGTGAACCAGATCTTCGGTGCAGACGTTGCCGGTGGCGCCGGGCGCGTACGGGCAGCCTCCCAGGCCGCCCAGCGAAGCATCGAACCGGGTGATGCCGTTCTGCCACGCCACCAGCGCATTGGCCAGCCCCATGCCGCGCGTGTTGTGGACGTGAAGCGTCACCGGCAGCCACGGCCAGCGGCTCAGCGTCTCGCGGCAGAGATCGGCGACCTGGCGCGGATTGGCCATGCCGGTGGTGTCGCAGAGAGAGATTCCCTGCACGCCCAGCGCCAGCAGCTTTTCGGTGATCGAGAGCACTCGCTTGAACGGCACATCGCCATCGAACGGGCAGCCAAAGGCCGTCGAGATCGAGGCGTTGACGAACACCTCGCTACCCTTGGTGATCTCGAGAATATTGGCGAAGCGTTCGAGCGACTGTTCCGCCGTCATGCGCAGATTGGCGCGACCATGGCTGTCGCTGGCCGACAGCACCAGATTGATCTCGTCGACGCCGCAGGCCAGCGCGCGTTCGGCGCCCTTCTCGTTGGGCACCAGCACGACATAGTCGACCCCCGGCACGCGCTCGATACTGCGCATGACCTCTTCGGCGTCACGCAGGTTGGGAATCGCCTTGGGCGAGGTGAACGAGGTCGCTTCGATCTTGGCCAGCCCGGTACGGGACAACGCATCGATCAGCCGAATCTTCTCTTCCGTCGGCACGAAGCGCGATTCGATCTGAAGGCCGTCTCGCGGCGCCACATCATTGATGGCGACGCGGGCCTGGGTGTTCGTCCCGGTCATCGAATCAATCATCGAATCGGTCATCAGATCACTCCTCTTTCGCGCATTTTGGCCTGGGTTTCGCGGTCAATTCCCAGCTCGTCTAGCACATCCTGGGTATGCTGCCCCAGCGCCGGACCACCACCGTCGATCCGTCCCGGCGTGCGGCTCAGCTTGGGCAGCACGCCAGGCACCTTGAGCGATTCGCCATCGCCCAGCCGGATGGTCTCGATCATCTCCCGCGCCAAGTAGTGCGGATCGGCGACGATGTCCTTGGCCGTATAGGGATAGCCCACCGGCACGTGGGCGCTCTCCAGCACGTCGAGCACGTAGTCGCGCTCGTGCTGCCGGGTCCAGTCCGCGATCGCCCCGTCGATCAGTTCGGCGTGGCGGCTGCGGCCATCGTTGTGGGCGAAGCGCGGGTCGTCGGCGAGATCCTGGCGGCCGATCGCCGCCATCAGGCGCTTGAAGATACTGTCGCCGTTGCCGGCGATCAGTACGTATTCCTCGCCCTCTCCATCACCCGAGGCGCAGGGATAGGCATTGGAGGGCGTGATGCCCGGCAAGGCACTGCCGCTGGGCTCGCGGATCACGTCTGCGCCGTCGTATTCGGGAATCAGGCTCTCCATCATCGCGAACACCGATTCGTAGAGCGCGACATCGATGTACTGCCCCTGCCCGCTGCGATGGCGCTCCTGCAGCGCCAGCAAGGCGCCGATCACGCCGTACAGCGCGGACAGCGAATCGCCGATGCTGATTCCCACCCGCACGGAGGGCTGGTCCGGGTGGCCGGAAAGATAGCGCAGGCCGCCCATCGCCTCGCCGATGACGCCGAACCCCGGGCGGTCGCGATAGGGGCCGGTCTGGCCGTAGCCGGAGATACGCACCATGATCAGGCCGGGGTTGCGTTCGCTCAGCGTCTCCCAACCCAGGCCCCACTTCTCGAGCGTGCCGGGGCGAAAGTTCTCGATCACGATGTCCGCCTCGTCGACCAGACGCCGCACGATCTCCTGGCCCTCCTCGGAGCGCAGATCGAGTGCCAGCGAGCGCTTATTGCGGGTCTGGACGTGCCACCACAGCGAGGTGTCGTCCTTGAGCACGCGCCACTTGCGCAGCGGATCGCCCGTTCCCGGCGGCTCGATCTTGACCACGTCCGCGCCGAATTCCCCCAGCAACTTGCTGGCGAAAGGCCCCGCGATCAGCTGGCCCAGCTCCACCACCTTGAGTCCTGCCAGCGCCTGCGCATTGTCGCTGACCGCCATGCCGTCACCGGTCGCCTTGTCGTCGCTGGTCGCCATGTCGCTCTCCTCCGTGAATGTCCAACGATGTCGGGGCATCGCTAATGATGTGTCTTCTATCGATGATCAGAGGTTGACCCAGCCGGCGCGCGGCAACAATTAGGCGATCGTCAAGCTAGGCTTCGTCAGCGGCGAACGCTACAGTGGGGGCGTCAAACGCTCCGCTCCGATACCTATCGTCATGAAACGACTCGACTTCGTCACCCTCAAGCTATTCGTTGCGATTGCCGATTCGCGCAGCCTGACCCGCGCGGCCGAGCGCGAACATCTGGCGCTGGCGGCGGTCAGCAAGCGGATCAGCGATCTGGAGACACAGCTTTCGACGACACTGCTCTACCGGCGCCCGCGCGGCGTCGAGCTGACGCCCGCCGGTCACGCCCTGCTCCATCACGCGCGCCACATGCTCGACAGCCTCGATCATCTCAATGCCGATTTGAGCGAGTACAGCGTGGGGATCCGCGGCCACGTGCGCCTGCATGCCAACACCTCGGCGGTGATCGAATTCCTTCCCGATGACCTGAGCGATTTCACTGCGCGCTATCCGCAGATTCGTATCGACATGCAGGAGCGCTTGAGTCACGAGATCATCGCGGCGGTGCGCGACGGCCTTACCGATATCGGCATCTTCTCCGCCCATATTCCCGCCGAAGGATTGTCGATCCACCCCTATCGCCGGGATCGCCTGGTCCTGGTCACGGCCCGGGATCACCCGCTGGCCACTCGCCAAAGCCTCTCCTTCGCCGAGACGCTGGACTACGACTTCATCGGTCTGGAGCAGGACTCCTCGCTCCACGCCCTGTTGCACCAGGATTCCCAGCGATTGGCGCAGCCGCTGCGGATGCGCATCCAGGTGCGCAGCTTCGAAGGCATCTGCCGGATGATCGATCGCGGCATGGGCATCGGCATTCTCCCGGCCCGCGCCGTCGCCGCCTATCGGGAAAGCCTGTCGCTGGCGACGATTCCGCTGATCGACGAGTGGGCGGAACGAGAGCTGGTCATCGGCGTCCGCGACCTGGATGCCCTGCCGTTGATCGCCCGCCAGATGGTCGAGCATCTCGCAGGTGCCAGTTCGCGCGATGCCGGCTCCGATTTCGATGCCGAGGTCGAAGACACCACAGGCAACTCGGCTTCCGCTGGCGTTACGACGAAGGTGTAAACCCTTCGGAAAGCGCGAAGGCTCGCTTGTCCAAATGCCAATTTTTCCCGCCGACGCCGCTCGCTAGAGTCCTCTCGAGACACACCGCTGCGCCACGTTCGCCGTCGATCGATCGTGGCAGCGGCCAGAAGGCAACGAGCAACGAGCAGCGAACGAAAGCGCAGCTCGATAACAACACGAAGAGGAACACGCCATGACCCCACGTAGCCTGAAAACGCTGATCGCCGGTGGCCTGCTCTTGAGCGCCGCCAGCACCTCCCAGGCCTTCGAGCAGAGCGGCAAGGTGGACTGCATCGCCCCGGCCAATCCCGGCGGCGGCTGGGACTTCACCTGCCGCTCCGTCGGTCGGGTGCTCGGCGATCTCGGCCTGGTCGACGGCAACGTGCAGACCACCAACATGCCGGGTGCCAGCGGCGGCGTCGGCTTCTCCCACGTGGTCCAGAAGCGCGCCGGACAGGAGAACCTGATCGTCGCCGCCAGCACCGTGACCACGACCGGCCTGGCACGTGGCCAGTTCCCGGGAATGAATGCCGGCATGGTCAACTGGATCGGCACGCTGGGAGCGGACTACGGCGTGATTGCGGTCGCGGCCGACTCTCCCTATCAGTCGCTCAACGAGATCATGGAAGCGCTCAAGAAAGACCCGCGCGCCCTGACCTTCACCGGCGGCACCGCTTCCGGCGGCTGGGATCACCTGAAGCTGCTGATGACCGCCAACGAGGCTGGCGTCGACGATCTGGCCCGCATCGCCTACCTGGGCTACAACGGCGGCGGCGAGGCGGTGACCCAGACCCTGGGCGGCCATGTGGACGCCTTCACCGGCGACATTTCGGAGGTGGTCAGCTTCATCGAGTCCGGCGACCTGCGCCCCCTGGCGATCCTCTCCGAAGAGCGCCTGCCCGGCAAACTGCACCAGTGGCCGACGGCACGCGAACAGGGCATCGATACGATCGCCCCCAACTGGCGCGGGTTCTACATGCCGGCGGACGTCTCCGAAGACGCCTATGAGTGGTGGGTCGACACCATCGACACGCTCTACTCGAGCGACGAGTGGAAAGGCGTCATGACGCAGAACGGCCTGATGCCATTCGAGATGCACGGCGAAGCCTTCACGACGTTCGTCAACGAGCAGATTACCCAGATCGAGGATATCTCCCGCCAGATCGGCCTTTCACAGTAACCGGAGGCTGGCCCCACGCGCTCGCTCGGGTTCCCGGGCGGGCGCGTTTGCCTGCGAGCCGCGAAGGCTCTCGGCCACAAAACTGCCTGCCGCGACGAAAGTTGTAGCCAAAGCGCCTACGCTTGAATGAATCGATCCTCGTCATCAACGGGCTCATTCATGAATGCATCGGTTACCAACGCGGCGTTTATCAATACCCTGATCGCGCAGTGGCTCGCTGCGCTGCCGTTCTGGATCATGGCAGCGGTCATCATCGGCGCGACCCTCGTCGCCCATGTGCTGCTCAAGTACATTCACTTCCGCCTGCGAAGGCTCAACGACAGTCGTCTGCACCTGATGAGCACGACGGCGATCGCCATCCATCCACCGCTGGTTGGCGTCCTGTGGACATACGGATTGTTTGGCGCGGCGTATTTTCTGATCCCGCCAGCCGTGCAGGGTCACTCGCTGATCATGACAGCGGCGCACTTCTGCGCGGCGCTGCTGGGTGTCTGGCTGCTCGTGAGGGTGGCGAGACGTCTCGTCAGGGTCATGGATCGCTGGGCCGATCGACGCAAGTCGATGCTGGAACGCTTCCTGGTGCCGTTCATGGTGAGGTGCCTGGCAGCGCTGATACCCGTCTTCGTGCTCTTTTCGCTGTTCCCGATTTTCGTCACCTCGGTACGCCTCGACGCGGCGCTGCACAACCTCGCCAGCCTGATCCTCATCGCCAGCATCGCGGGCATACTGATCCACGGCGTCAACATCAGCGAGCGAGCGCTGAGCGAACGCTACCGCTTCGGTGACGAGGAAGACGCCATCGCACGCAAGGTGCATACCCAGATCACCGTGCTGCGCAAGTTGATCAACTTCATCATCATCATCCTGGCGGTCGCCTCGATGATGATGGTGTTCGAAAAAGTCCGCCAGCTCGGCGCCAGCATTCTGGCCTCGGCAGGTATTCTCGGTGTGGTACTGGGCTTCGCCGCGCAGAAGGTGCTGGGCAACCTGATCGCCGGCATCCAGATCGCACTGACGCAGCCGGTACAACTGAACGACGCGGTAATCGTCGAAGACGAATGGGGCTGGGTCGAGGAACTGACGCTCACCTATGTCGTCGTGAGATTGTGGGACTGGCGGCGGCTGGTCCTGCCGATCACCTATTTCGTGGACCACTCGTTCGAGAACTGGACACGCCGCGACAAGGACCTGATCGGAACGGTCATCCTGTACGCCGACTACCACTTGCCCATGGAGCCGCTGCGAGAGGAAGCGCAACGGCTGGCGGAAGCGTCGCCGTTGTGGAACCGTCGCGTCTGCGTCGTGCAGACACTGGAAATGACCGAGCGCAACAAGCAGCTGCGCGTGCTGGTCAGCGCCACCGGCGGGCCCAACACTTTCGACCTGCGCTGCGCGATCCGTGAAGGGCTGATCGATTTCATCTGCCGGCACTACCCGGAGTACCTCCCCACCGTGCGACTGGAGATGCCATTGCGCAACGGCAGCAACGAACCTCAGCCGCCGTTGACGGAAGCCATGGGCGAGAACGCGCTACCCAATGACGCCGACGGCCAGCCGGGTTCCTGAGTCTCGACCCTGACGTTCAAGTAACGTTCTGACATTCTGACGTTCTGACGTTCTGACGTTCTGACGTTCAAGTCGCACTCAAGCCGCGCTCAATCGCGATGATAGGCGTCGTCGAAGCGCTCGATATCGTCTTCGCCGAGATAGCTGCCGCTCTGCACTTCGATCAATTCCAGCTCGATCTTGCCGGGGTTTTCGAGACGGTGAACCACGCCAAGGGGAATATAGGTGGACTGGTTCTCTTCCAGCAGGAATATCTCCCCGCCGCGCGTCACCCGAGCGGTGCCGCGTACCACGATCCAGTGCTCGGCACGATGGAGGTGCTTCTGGAGTGACAGCCGGCCGCCGGGAGTCACCCGGATATGCTTGACCTGATACCGCTCGGCGGCATGCACGCCGTCATAGCTGCCCCAGGGGCGATGAACACGGCGATGCTGGTCCCACTCGGGGCGATTCTGGCGCTTGAGCGTTTCCGCGATGACCTTGACCGCCTGCGCGGCGTCCCGATGCGCGACCATCACCGCGTCCGGCGTCTCGATCACCAACAGATCGCGTATGCCAACCGCCGCCACCAGACGGCTGTCGCTGTGAAGCAGGCAGCCGTTCACGTCATCGGCGATTACATCACCGCGAAGCACGTTGTCGTTACCATCCTTCGGGGAGATCTCCCACAACGACTGCCAGGAGCCGACATCGGACCAGCCGGCGTCGAGCGCAACCACGCTGGCGTCCGCGGTATTCTCCATCACCGCGCAGTCGATCGACTCGGCGTCACAGGCGACGAAGGGCTCTGCCGCGACCCTCAGGAAATCGAGATCGGCCTGGCGCCCTTCCCAGGCTTTCGTGACCGCCTCCAGCATCGCCGGACGCTGCTGCTCGAGTTCCTGCAGGTAGCGGTCCGCTCGCATCAGAAACATGCCGCTGTTCCACAGGTAGCGGCCACTGGCGACATACGCCTGTGCGGTCTCCGCATCGGGCTTTTCGACGAAGCGCCGGATCGGCATCGCCTCGGTGCCGGACGCTTCGCCTGACTCGACGTCGATACCGGTCTCGATGCCTATTTCGATATAACCGTAGCCGGTCTCCGCACGGGTCGGCGTCACGCCGAACGTCACCAGCTTGCCCTGCCTGGCCGCTGCCTGCGCCGGCACCAGCGCTCGGATCAGCGCATCGGGGCTGGCGATCGCATGATCGGCCGGCAATACCAGCATCAGCGCATCCGGATCACGGCTCATGGCCTGCAACGCGGCCAGCGCGATGGCCGGTGCGGTGTTGCGCATCGCCGGCTCGAGCAGGATATCCGCCGACCAGCCCGCTTCACGCAACTGCTCGGCCACCAGAAAGCGGTGCGCCTCCTGACAGACGACGATCGGCTCCGCGACATCCAGGGGCTCGAAGCGCGCCAGCGTTTCCACCAGCATGCTGCGCGCCCCCGTGATCCGAAGGAACTGCTTGGGATGACTCGCCCGTGACATCGGCCACAGGCGAGAGCCGGAACCGCCGGCCAGAACAACGGGAATCAGCATGGGCACATCCTTGGCTTTGCTGTGATGGAAGAGCGTTCGACGCTATCGAGCCTAGCGACAAAAAAGCCCGACACCAAACGGTATCGGGCTTGAGGCGATGACATGAAACTGCCTGGCTTCAGTGGGCCTTGCGCTGACCGACCTGCAGCGAATCGCCACGCCCCACCGCGAAGTAGAGCAGCCCCGCCGCGCGGACTTGTGCCGGCTCGAACAGGTTGCGCCCGTCCACGATGACCGGCGTCTTCAGCGTGCGCTGCAGATGGGCAAAATCCACCGTCCGGAAGGATTTCCACTCCGTGCAGATCACCAGGGCATCGGCCCCGTTCAATGCCGCGTCGCGCCCATCGACCAGCATCAGGTCGTCCCGTTCACCATAGATGCGACGACACTCTTCCATTGCCTCCGGGTCGTACGCCTTAACCTTGGCGCCGGCCGCCCAGAGCGCCTCCATCAGATGGCGGCTGGGAGCTTCGCGCATGTCATCGGTGTTGGGTTTGAACGCCAGCCCCCAGACCGCCACCGTCTTGCCTTCCAGTTGCCCATCGAATGCCTGGCTCAGCTTGCTGAACAGGGTCGCCTTCTGGCGGTCGTTGACGGCTTCGACGGCATTGAGCAGTTGCGGGTCGTAACCGATCTGGCTGGCCGTCCGCGCCAGCGCCTGAACGTCCTTCGGGAAGCAGGAGCCGCCGTACCCGCAGCCGGGATAGATGAAGTGGTAGCCGATTCGCGGATCACTGCCGATGCCACGCCGAACCTGTTCGATATCCGCTCCCAAGCGCTCGGCCAGGTTGGCGATCTCGTTCATGAAACTGATCTTGGTCGCCAGCATGGCGTTGGCGGCGTACTTGGTCAGCTCCGCGCTACGCACGTCCATGAACATCAGCTTCTCGACGCGGCGGTTGTACGGGGCATAACACTCCCGCATCAACGACTTGACCCGATCCGACTCGGTGCCCACGACGATACGCGCGCCATGGGTGAAGTCCTCGATGGCGGCACCTTCCTTGAGAAACTCCGGATTCGAGCAGACATCGAAATCAAGCGCCATGCCACGCTCGGCCAGGGTGCTGGCGATGGCTTCATGAACGCGGTCCGCCGTACCGACCGGCACCGTGGACTTGTCGACCACGACCTTATAATCATCCATGTGCTGGCCGATGGTTCTGGCGACCGCCAACACATACTGCAGATCGGCACTGCCATCTTCATCGGGCGGCGTGCCCACCGCGATGAACTGCAACGTGCCGAACGCCACCGCCTCCGCCGCATCGGTCGTGAACGATAGACGCTGCTGGCCGACATTCTCGGTGACCAACGTTTCCAACCCGGGTTCATAGATCGGAATCTCGCCCTGCTTGAGGCGCGCGACCTTTCCTTCGTCGATATCCATGCACATGACTTCATGGCCGGCATCAGCCAGGCAGGCGCCGGTCACCAGGCCTACATATCCGGTACCGAAAATCGTGATTCGCATTGCTATCCCTTCAACCGTCGTATGCAATCAGCGTGTAAAAAGCGCGGCTGACCGCGCTTGGTGCCCATTTCAGGCCTCATGGTAATCGGTTTTTGCGGAAGAGGCCCGAATCGCCCGGCGAACGCCAGTACAGCGTGAGGAGTCCTGCCACGATCAGGTTGTGCACGTAGATGCCCGTCCAGAAGGAGAGATAGGACTCGAACTGATTGACCACCAGCCAATAAAAGAAGAAAGCCAGCGCAAACAACGCCACGTCGTTGGGCATGTCGCCCCGTTTCCAGGCTTTCCAGCTGATGACAGCAACCCACGCGACCAGCGCGCCCATCACGGCCAAGCCAAGCACGCCATAATTGACCAGCGTTTCCAGCAGGAAATTATGCAAATGACCGAAGTGGGCCTTCACGAACTCGGGAAGCCACGGCGTATGCTCGATGACCAGCTCGCGCCCATTGCTACCCCACCCCAGCCACGGTCTTTCAGCGATCCAGTGCGTGGCCGCGACCCAGGAATGAATCCGAATACCGATACTGGTATAGGGGAGCGTATCGAGCTTCCCGGAGAGCAACTGCGCGATGACCTGATCTTCGGTGAACACGCGGTCAGTCAGCACATGCCCGAACGAAACGGCGACCACCCCGCCAGCCACCACGAGGACAACACCGATGGAGATTGTCGTTCGATTCCACAGACGGATCTGGTAACGCTTCCTGGCGTACCACCCGAGCACTGCCAACGCAACGACCGAGGACACCAGCAGCGCCAGCCAGACGGCTCGAGTCTGGCCGAACAGGATTCCCACCAGCGTCATCAGCGTCAGCCCCAGCCAGAGGCATGCACGCCCCCACCGAAGCCCGCCGGACCAGCAGAAACGCTTGGCGAAGGCCATGAGCCCGAGCAGCGAGACCCCAAACAACATCGAAGCATGCTGATTGTTCTGGATGCCAAAGCCGACACGCTCACCCTGCAGGCCGGTGATCCATGAGTCACGCCCTTCCGGGAAGATCACCGTCGTCAGCAGGAAGGCCAGCAGCGCCAGCCCCCAGACCCAGAAAACATGGCGGAGACTCCCACGCAGCCACCAGGCAATGGCAATGAAGATGAAAAGCTTCGCCATCCGCTCGGTATCCGGGTTGGGCCTGGCCCACTGCGGATGATCAGCGATGGCAAGCCACCAACTGAGGAGCTGCACCAGGCAGATCGCAACCAGCAATCCCAGGGCAGCGCTCCTTCGGCGCCAACCCCCAAAAATCAGCAGGGAAACCAGCCCTAGAAACGCCATGTAAGGCTCGATGACGTCTTTCAGCGGATGTGCCGCGATACCCAGCGCGGCGTACACCAACACCAATGCAAACCCCAGCCGCCAGAGACTCTTGGGGCAATCCCAACCCATGCCGTTACCTCACAAATTGAAAACGCCGCAAATGCGGCGTCGTTGACCGTTCACCACCAGATCACCACAAACCGCGCGCCCACCGGGCTCACGCGTTTCCGGTAGGCAGCGAGGTTAATGAACCCTCGATAAATTGTCAGCAGAATAATGCCGGGATCTCACCGGAGAGGCGGCTTTCGATGGTTCGCTGGACTCCAGATGTCCGAATGAGCAGCAGGATTCATCCCCTGCCTGGAGCTACCACAGCGCCTGGAGCCACCATAGCCGCTGCCTTGGCATCACCGCATCCTCGGCGAATGGCAGCAAAGCGGATTCACGATGGCTTCTTCACCGCGAGTTCAGTAGAACGGGTAGAACAGAACGGATAAAACAGAGAGCCGCCTGACGCTGCACCGGTCTTACAGTAACAACGTTATATCTTATTTTCCGTTAATACCCTGACGGCAGAAAATCCGGCTTGATGACCATATCGATAACATGACATGCACCAGTGAACACACTGAGCGCCTCGGCAGTCTCATAAAGAGTTAATGAAAATACCAGTTTAAAACCAACCTGCTGTCATCGAAGCAAGCCATCTCATCCGGATAATGATACTCATCGAATTCTCTTGTACTCCAGTAACGTGCTCAGCATTTCATGCACGCAGCCCTGGCTCAACGCGTACTCGGCCATCAGGCTGTGCAGGCGTTCCTCGAACGCCGGAAGCGTATTTTCCGGCTCCGCTTCTACCGATCGACCGGATCGAGACCCACCGTCGAGATCACGGAGCGCCTGGGCAAAAGCATCATCGAGTTCACGAAACTTACGAAGTTTTTCACGTTCATCCATCGTGCGAGGCATAATAATTAATTGGATATCCTGAAAAATGACCCGAACATGGGCCGATACAAATCTGATAAGTAATGGGCGCTACCAACGTAAAGCGGGTGAATGATTGGCTGGCGGTAAAAATAGAGTCGTTAGCTATCCGAAATTTCGCCTAGTCTAGCCAAACTCGCTTCGGAAATCACCAAAGCCGTCACCCGTTCAGGCAGGCCAGTGAATCTCATTCCGCCTCGGCTATCAAGTCCAGCCGGGCTGAAGGGGAAGCCGTTGGCGCATCCAACGCTCGCCCCCTCCAGCCCGCCCAAGGTGCTACGGGCAAGATCAACCCCAGCCGGCAGCCTCCTGGCGAGGGGTAAAACAGGGGCGCAATGGCGGCTCTCGCCCCCATTTCTCACCCCCATTCAGAGAGAAAAGGCTTTAATCGAGCGCCTATCCGGCGCTCAGGCTTATCTGGGCGGCAGCAACCCGAGTCAACAATAACAATGTCGCCGAATAATAGTTCTCGCCCGCCGCTGGCGTTATATCGATCGCCCAGGGACGGCCGCTGAGCAGCGCACTGATCGCTTTCCCACCCTGGGATATCGGATATTCGGCCGTGTCTCCCGATTCGACGTCAACCCAGGCGGGAGGCGCCGACTGGTCCCAAAAGCGGGCGATGTCTTCCAGCGTATCGATGTCCCGCAGTCCACCCCACGTGAAGTAAAGCGGCGTGCGGATATTTTCGAACCCGAAGCGCGGCGGCCACCCTTCGGCGGGGCGCAATTCGCCCGAGGTCTGCAGCCGCAGCCAGTCGGCAGGTAGCTGGCTCGAGCCGAATTGCGCTCGCTCGAGCAGCTGCCGGCCACTGTCGATGACGGCAAGCCACGGTTCGTCCGGGTGACGCGCGGCAAAATCACGTAGCGCCGGGATCACCCAGTAAGAGAGGTTGATATCGGTGAACGTCTTGTGCCGGAAGCCATCCAGGCCGGGAAGCAGCACCTGATAACCGCCGACATCGGCAATCAGATGATCCCGTATGGCGCCACGAATCGCCTCGGAGCGCTGAGCATATCTTTCGTCGCCCCAGCGATCTGCTGCCAGTTGCAACGACCAGGCCGCGAACAGATCCCCGTCCGTCGCGTTATTGTTGTCGGCGACAGGCGGCTGGGCATTCGGGTCGTAGCGCCAGGCGTACAGCGCGATGTCCTGCCTCGCCAGGTGGGCTTCGGTCCACTGCCAGATACGATCGAATGCTTGGCGATCATTGAACTGCACCGCCAGGAACATCCCCCATCCCTGCCCCTCGGTGTGGCTGATGTTGTTGTTGGCAGTATCGACGATACGACCCTCCGGCAACAGAAATCGCTTCTTGTAGGCCTCCCAGCCAGGATCGCCGACAGCGAAATTCGCGTTGGCCGAAGCCGGCATCGACGCCAGACCGAGCAGCACCAATAGTCCGCCCAACAGATAGATTACCGCCGCTTTCACGGACTTCCCGTTCATGTGCTCTCCGCTCACGCAGTTTCCGTTCATGCGTTTCCGTAATAAAAGACCAATGGCCGATGAGACTGGCAACGCTCGCAGACGATCTCCGCATGGCCGCCCTGGGCGTCGAGCCACCCCTTGTAGAGACCGCCCAGCACCCAGGACAGCCCCAGCAGACGCAGGAGCGCCACTTCGCTCTCGGCGCCGGCCCCCATCAATGGATGATCAGCGTGCTCGATGACCAGATGCCGGCCGGCATCACGAATCGAGCACCCGCCCCAGCCAAGCTCGCCCAACTGCTGGTCGATCTCCGACTCCAGCGCCGTCAGCGTCTGCGGCCGACCCAGTGGCAGCTCGTCGGCGAGCCGCTGCCCGACATGTAGCAGGAACGGTTGCGCCTCCGCCTCGCCGGCCGCCTGGATCAGCTCATCGATCAGTACATCGAGAATCTTCGGCCAGTGCGGCATGTGACCGGGCCGCCACGCAGCCGTAGTACTCGGACTATCGGCAACGGATGGCGCCTCGACCTTGCCGCCGCTCCGCGCATGCAGCAAACCGGTGATGTCGAAAGAGGGATCAGGTACGCGCTGGTTCATGGCGACGCTCCCATTTGATAGTTGAGGTAAACCGATGCCGAGGTTTCGGAGTAATCACCAAAGGTGTCGTAACCCACCCTGCCCCCGACGCTGAGATCCGGAGCCAGCTGGTAGCTGACATCCCCATCCAGGGTCATGCCGAATCCAGACTCGTCTTCGCCGTCGTAACGCGACTGCCCCACCAGGCCGACTGTCGCCAGCGTATCCAGCAACGCTTGCGCGTCGCCGTCTTCCGGGAACACGTCCGCGTCGTCTTCCTCGTAACGCTGGAAACCGGGAGCGGCACTGACCCGATAGGTCCACTGATCCCGGCGTTGCTGATAGCTGATCGGAAACGCGATGCTCACGTAGTCCTGGGGGCTGAAATACCCGCCATGACCATAGGTGAAGTAGCGCAGGTTCTTGTCGAAGCTCATGTATCCGAGGTTGACCCCAATCTGCAACTGGCGGTCGGGCTCGTTGATCGGCCGTACATAGGCCCCGGTGTTGAGATCGAGAGAATGGTTGTCGGCGACGTTCTCGCCCTGGTAGACGTAGGCGCCAGCGCTGGCGTAAGCGCCGCTCTTGCCGTTGTCGTACTCGATCCCGACCTTGCCGCCGGTTCGCGTCACCGCCCCCCAGGTTTCACCGGTCAGCGGATCCTTGACGCCGGCATAGGAAAGCACGCTGTCCTTCACGGCGCGCCGCTCGGCAGTGACGCTGAGACGGGTATTCTCGCTCACCTGAGGGCGCCAGGTGACGCCCCCCACGATGTTGGATTTCTCGAACCCGATCGGCGTGGTGCCGATATCGGCCTCGAACTCGTCCGCTCGATAGGCCACGTTCAATCCCGCCCCGGCATCAGTGATCGAACCCGGATCGCGCGCGGCACCTGGCACCGCCGCCAACCGGCGGCCGATACCCTGTTGAATCCGCGTCAGGCTCTCCTGCAGGGCTTCTCGCGCCGCGGTGAATTCTTCGGCATCGAGATTGGAGAAATCAGCGGCGAATACGCTATCGATATCACCCAGCAACTGGGCACGCTCCGACTCGGAGAGATCGTCACTGACGACGAAGCCGGTGATCGCGGTGCGGAACTGCGTTAATTGCGCTTCTGTCAACGATGTCGTATCGATACCGGCTTGCAAAAACGGATCGCTCGAGAGCGCCTGCTGGAAAGCCTCCGCAGCCTGCGCCAGTTGCAGTTCGGTCAACGGGTCGTCGGGATTCTGCTGGTTCTGAATCGACAACGCCTGATAGCTGTTCGCCGTTTCCTGGATGCCATCCAGAATCGAAGAGACATCGGTCAAGCGGCCCTGCAGCGTTTCCGCCGCCGTGACGAAGGCATTGCTGCCGTAACGCCCATTGGCGCTGGCGCCGGCCTCTCCCGCCGACACGAACTCCGGCGATACCGAAACCTCGAGACGCCCACGCTTGAACGGCGCCGCCTTGAACGTCATCGTGCTGGCCAACGCGGTCAATTCACTCAGGCCGGACTCGCCATCCCGAAGCGTCAAGGTCGTGTCGGAGACCAATCGGGGCGCGGTTTCGCCGTGCAGCTCCGTAAGCAGCCGATCGATTTCCGACAGGGTCGGGTCGGCTTCGAGTGCCCCGCTCGCCGTCTCTTCGGCCACGCCGTCGCTGGCCGGGTCCGTCCCGGTAATGACATCCCAACGGCTACCGGTTGCTCGCACCGCCTGGCGGGTCTGACGGAACGGATTTCCCGCCATGACGAGCCGATCCGACGCCATCGCCGTTCCCGGCAATAGCGTCTCCCCGCCGGTGAGTACCACCTGGCGGTCGCGTGCCTGTTCCAGAAGGCGGATGGCCTGCTGGCGATCCCCCTGGGCGCGCGCCGTCCGTGCGGCCAGGATCACCAGCGATGGCGAGGAGATCGGCGCATGATCGACCAGCAATGCCTCAGCTCGCTGATCGTCCCCCTGCTCCAGCGCCGCGTTGACGGCACCCGCCAGCGCCTCCTCGTTGTCAGGCTCGGACTTCAGCAAATGATCATAGACGGTCGCGGCAGCGTCAGGCATGGCACCGCTGCTGTAGAGCCGCCCCAGCGCCAGCAAGAGTTGCGGGTCGTCAGGCGATGCCTGCAGCGCCGGTTGCAGGACGTCGTAGGCCTCGGCATAGCGCTGCTGCAGGCGAAGCTGGTCCGCCTGGGTAATGGCCACGCCGCCGGCGGTACGGCTCACCATCGCTCGCTGCTCCGGGGAAGAAGCCGCAGCATCCAGCCGCGACAGCAGCGTGCGGGCCTCTTCGAAATGGCCCGCCCTGGCCAGCACCAGAGCATGGTTCAGATATGCCATGGGGGTCTTCGAGACGTCATCCTGGGCCAGGCTGCGCCGTACCATTTCCAGCGCCATGCCCGGCTGGCCGGCATCCGCCAACGCCAGCGCCACGCTACCCAGGGCGTCAGGCGAAGACGGCGGATTGCGATACCACTGGTACAGTCTCTGGCGCGCCTCCGGATCACGGGAAGCGACACGCTGCTTCACCTTCGCCAGCTGGCGCTGGAACGCCACCTGCTCCTGAAGATCCGCCACCGCTTGCGCCGCCTCGCTCCGGGCCGGTATTCGCCGCAACAGCGCATCGGCATCGTCCCAGCGCTGCTGCTCGGCGGCCAGCACCGCCCCCGCGTGCAACGCTTCAGGCGTCGCTTCGTCGCCCAGCAACTGGGACATCACGAAACTGGCCTGATAGGGCTTGCCTTCGGCCTGGTACAGCCGCGCCAGATCGAGCCGGATCCACGGCTCCTCCGGTGCCAGCTGAATCGCCTGACTGAACAGCTGATGTGCCTGATCGTTGTCGCCTGCGGCCACGAGCTGATTGGCCTGCTCGCGTAGCGCCAGCGCCCGGTCGCGACGCGGATCACCCAGCGCGGCACGCACCTTCTCGGGCAACTGCCCGGCCAGCGTCTCCGCTTCCTGCCAGCGTTGCTGATCGCGCAGCACGCCGACGAGCCCCTGGATGGCCTCGACGTTACCGACATTTTGCGCCAGCACCTGCCGGTAACGCTGCTCCGCCGCCTCGTCGTTACCCTGCCGATGCAGGAGATCGGCTTCGAGCAGCCGCGCCGCGCGTCCGTCGGCGCCGCTTTCTCGCGTCAGCGGCGCAACGCGATCCAGGGCTGCCTCGATATCGGCATTCGCCGCCAGGCGACGCACCTCGGCCATCTCCGCATAGAAGCTGGCGCTGCGAAACGCGTCCTGCCACTGTTCGGCACGAGAAGGCGCCATCTGGATGGCGCGCCCCAGCTGATCCCGGGCCTGAGCGAACTGCTGTCGGCGCAGCGCCACCAGCCCGAGCCCCGCCAACGCCTCGGCGTCTTCGGCGTCGGTATTCAGCGCCGTCTCGAAGCTCTTTTCGGCCTGAGCCAGTTCGCCATCGTCGAGCGCCTCGTATCCCTCGCCACGGGCCTCTGCCACGGGGTCGGCTTCCGGCTCGGCCGTCGTTGCCAGGAAGTACTCGCGAACGGCCTGATCGTCGGGGTAACGCTGGAGATAGCGTTCGTACAGTTTCTGATCGGTCGTGTCCGCGTCCAGCCACAGCAAAGCCTGGCGCCAGGCGGCCCGTGTCGCGGAGCTCGGCGCCATCTGGCTCAGTTGCTCGATCGACTGACGCCGGGATTCGGCGCGATAGCTCAGCACCCGCGCCAATGCCAACGACAGCTGCGCGTCTTCCGGATCGCGCTGATGCAGCGCGGCAAGCGCTGCGCTGGCACGTGACCAACCGCCATCGGTACCGGCCAGCGTCTCGTAGTATTCGGGAGCCAGATCCCACGGCGGGCCGTCGTCACCAAACAACCGGTCGTAGTCCCGCAGCGCCCCTTGCACGTTGCCGGCCTTGGCCAGCGCCCTTGCCCGAGCCAGCCCGGCGGGGTCGATATCGCGCCGCGTCTTCGCCTGGCGCAGACGCTCGACACGGGGATCGTCCGGTGCCATCTCCTGAAGCCGCGCCAGCCACTCATCCGCCGACGACATGTCGTCGTTGTCGATCGCCAGCAGCCCCAGACGGAACAGAGCCTCGCGGTTCTGCGGGTCCACTGTCAGAACGCGTTCCAGCGACTCCTGCGCGAGATCGGCGCGTTGGCGCGACTGCCAGAAGGCCGCCTGGTCGAACAGCGGCTGCAAGCTGTCATCCACCGGCTGGGCCAACAGCGGCGCGCTCCCTCCCAGTACGCCGAGCAATACCAATCCATACCATCCACTGCGTTTCATGAACCGGCCTCGACTGAAGATGTTCCCGAATCCCGAGGGGAGATCGTCGCCTGACGCTGAATCGCCCTACGCTTGAGCAGCGGATACAGCACGGCAGTGCAGAGGACGAGAGACGCGATCAGCAGCCACATCAGCCACCACGGGCGCTCGCCGAAAACCCAGTACCAGCGTTGAGGCCACGGCAGGTTGCCGACCTGATAGCGCTCGGCGACGCTGAAGGCCGCGACGCTGCCGTCGCCATCGACCAGGGCGACGTCACCGCGCACCGCCTGGCTGACCCGCCGATCGTCCAGCGCGTCCACCAGCCCCGGCAGCGCCTCGGATTCGTCGGCGGTGATGAGCACGACACTGCGCCCGACCTGCCACGGCGACTCGAAGCCCACCAGCGCATCGACATGACGACGGCTCACCAGCGCCCGGCGCAGCTGGTCATGATCGGTACGCCACTGCCCTTCCAGCCAGCCCGTCGCGCGCTGTATCCAATCCGGATTTCTGACGCTCAGCCTGCCGTCCTCAAGCCCTACTGCTCCCTCATCCAGCAGGGTCGCGACCAGCGGTGCCCGAGTCTGCGAGATGACCAGCAGATCCCGATCGGCATAGCGAGCCAGGCCCGGATTTCCCAACCCGACC
The DNA here is from genome assembly GCF_002179555.1 of Salinicola salarius. Taxonomy (GTDB): domain Bacteria; phylum Pseudomonadota; class Gammaproteobacteria; order Pseudomonadales; family Halomonadaceae; genus Salinicola; species Salinicola salarius_A. Next base: position 38,426 of record NZ_NHOU01000023.1, read on the forward strand.
GCGACGCGATGCATCGCCACGCCGGTCGACTCGCCAAGACGCGCCGCCAGGTTCAGGGCAGTCTCCAGCTCGCTGGCATCCGGTTCTGCCGGTAACAGGATCGCGGTATCCGCGAGGTCAGGGCGTCGCGTGAACGGAAAGCCGGCGCCCACGAAATAGGAGAGATTGGGCAGCGTCGCGAAGTGACGCGCCTGGCTGAGATCCAGCGTCGAGTCCGGTGAAATCCGGCTCAGCGCATCGTCGCCGATGGCATTCTCTTCGAACGGCGCCTCTCCAGCCGATTGCCCTGCGACGGACTGTTCTCCAACCCGCAGCCCTTCGAGCGGCTGTCCCTCGTCTGACTGACCGGCTTTCCGGTCATTTACGCCACGGGCGGCAGACTGACCACTGCCGGGAGCGCGGCCGGTACTGCCGTTCAACGCCAGACAGCCCATGTCCTCCTTCGCCTTCAGGTTGAAGTAGAGGCTCAGGGTATTCTCGCCGTAAATCAGATAAGGCGGAATGCGAATGACGCCGCCTTCGCGGCGGGTGTCACCGCCCAGCTCCCCCCACAAACGTTCGATCACACCGGTCTGATTGACTCCGAGCGACCCCAGATAGGTCCCGTTGAGGATGACATCGAGCCGCGACCCCGACTCATCCAGCCAATCGGCACTGGGGAAGGTGTACTCGAGCGCCAGCGGCAGATTCTGGCCCGGCCACAGGAAAAGATCCGGCGCCGCACGGAATCTGACATTGATCGGCGGATGCGCGATGCCCTCGCTCTGCAGCTCCTCCGGCTCTGCCAGCGAAGACAGCGCCACCGGCTGTCTCAACGAAATCCAGTTGGGCGCGCCATCGGCATACACTGGTGTTTCGACCGGTTGCACCTTGCGCTCCACGCCGGATAACCGTGGTCGATTGATGACGAAATCCCGCACGGCGCCCAGCAATTCGTCGGGAGAGTCTCCATGCAGGATCATCAGGCTATGCGCCGGGTTCAACGGATGGGGAATCAGGCTGATCCCGTTGCCGGTCAACTGCGAGGCATCCAGCCCGGCAATCGAATCATTGCCCGTCGCCAGCACGATGGCATCGGCATCCGGCAGCCGGCCCCGCGAAACACGAAACGTCAGCTCCCGGGACTCGGTCCGGCTGCCCAGGTAAGACGCCAGCAGTGTCGCCGCCTGCAATGTCGTCTCGTTGGAAGATGCCGGCAGCACGACCTGGGCCATCGCCGGAGATACCGCGACATCGCTGTAGAACGGCAGCGGGAAATTGGCGAGATCACGCTGCAACGGCAGGCGGCGAAGTGCCAGCTGCAGCAGCGAGCTTCGCTCGATCGTCAACGCCGCCTGCCCCGAGCCCGATGGGACCACGCATTGATCGTCATTCTGCCCGGAGAGCGCGAAATCGAGACGGTTATGGGAAACCAGCAGCGCCGGCGTTATCGGCAGTTCCAGCGTGAACCGCTCTCCCGGCTGATACTCCAGCATCTGGCTACGCAGCGGCTGCCCGTTGAGGGAGACACTCAATCGTCGACGCTCGCTCATCTCGCCAGCGGGCATCTGCATGTTCAGCATCAGCGACGCCTGGGTCGCCAGCTCGTCGGCACGCAGGGAAAACGCCACCCCGGCGCGGCCCTGGGCGCCGGTCAGCAAAATATCCTCTCCTCCCGTCAACTGCCCCAGCGTGACGCTTTCCCAGCGCTCGCCGCCCAGTTCCCCCGACGCCGAAGACGAAACCGAAGCCTGCGACGATGCCGGCGCAAAGGTAAGCCCGCCCTCGTCGCTCATGACCGGCATCGGCAGGCCGGATCCCGAGGTTGGCTCGTCGCTCAGCGCCGAACGCGCCGTCAGCAGCAGCAAGGCTGTCAGGCCGGCCAACGCCAACCAGCGGCCCGCCGCCCAGTAGGAACCGGCGGCTCGCGCTTCTCCGGCGTCGGCATGACGACGCTGCTGCCACGAGGTGAAGAACAGCCCGAACACGGCCTTGACGACCCACCACAAGGACCGGAGCGGATGATCGACATGATCCTCCCGTGGCAGCCAGGCATCCGCCCGCCCCATGACCGCCCGCACCAGATGGCGCCGCTGCCCGACATCCAGACGGCCAAAGCTCAAGCGAACCTGACGCCCCTCGCGGCGCACCTCGGTGACCGGGAAACTCGTAAGCCGCCTCCCCTGACGCAGCTCGATCCACTCCACCGGTTCGCCGTCCATCTGGCCGGCTAGCTCCACCAGCGCGCCACCCATCGACAGGTTCCGGGTGACCGCGGTCTCGGCGTGTCCATCCGTGCGATAGGCAACCGTCGGCAACTGGACATCCACCCGCACGGTGGTCCGAACCTGCCGCGACTCCCGCGCCACCGCAATGGCCGCCAGCAGCATCAGCAGACTGAAACCGGCCCAGAACAGGTTGAGCAGCATGACGTTGCGCTCGATACCGAACGAATCGTTCCAGACCAGCCTCACCACGCCCCAGGCGATCGCCACGACGAGCAAGCCGGCGACGATCAGATGCGGACGCACGATCTTGAAATCGAAGAACCCCTCCGGCAACAGCCCGCCCTTGTCGGTGACGTTGAACTTGCCGCGCCGCGGGTTGAACAGCGTCACCCACGTGGTCTTGACCAGATGAAACGACAGCACGGTCTCGTAGATCTCGGCCCAGAAGCTGAATCGATAGCGCCCCTGCAGCAGCGAGTTGAGCACCAGGGTATGGGCCAGGTGCGGCAGCGCGTAGACTAAGATCATCCCCGCCGATGCGGCGATGATGTTCTGGCCGATCAGCAGATAGGCCAGCGGCGCCGTGAGAAAGACGATACGCGGCAAGGCGAACTGAAAGTGCAGAATGGCGTTGAGATAACAGAGCCGTTGCATCATCGACAGCCCGCGTCCGAACAACGGGTTGTCGAGCCGCAGGATCTGCGTCATCCCCCGTGCCCAGCGCATTCGCTGCCCCACGTGCAGCGACAGACGTTCGGTCGCCAGACCCGCCGCCAGCGGCACGCCCAGATAGGCGGTTTTCCACCCGCGTCGCTGCAGCTTGAGCGCCGTGTGTGCATCTTCGGTGACGGTCTCGACCGCAAATCCGCCGATTTCTTCCAGCGCCGAGCGGCGGATCACCGCACAGGAGCCGCAGAAGAAAGTGGCGTTCCAGTAGTCGTTGCCCTTCTGGATCAGACCGTAGAACAGCTCATCCTCGCTGGGCATCTGATGGCCCACGCTCAGATTGCGCTCGAACGGATCCGGGGAATAGAAATGGTGCGGCGTCTGGATCAGAGCCAGGTCGTCGTCGACGAGGAAGCTGCCTGTCGTCATCTGCAGAAAGCCGCGAGTCGCGACATGATCGCAGTCGAAGATGCAGATCAGCTCGCCCTGGGTCAGCGTCATGGCGTGGTTGAGATTGCCGGCCTTGGCGTGATGATTGTCTTCCCGGGTGATGTAGCCCACCCCGGCGGCAGCGGCGAACGCGGCAAACGCATCCCGCCGACCGTCGTCCAGCAGATAGACTCGCAGCTTGTCACGCGGGTAATCCAGGTTCTGCGCCGCCAGCACCGTGTCCTGGACGATCTCCAGGCTCTCGTTGTAGGTCGGGATATAGACATCCACGCTCGGCCATGTCGACGTATCCGCCGGCAATGGCACCACCTTGCGCTCCAGCGGCCAGATATTCTGGATATAGCCGAAGATCAGGATGAGCCAGGCATAGAGCTCCGCCGCGAACAGGCCATAGCCCAGTACCGTCTCCAGCCAGCTCTGGAACACCAGCGTTTCTGTGGCGCGCCAATAGAGGTAGCGGGTCGAGATCGCCGCCGAGAGCAGGATCAGGAAGACAGCGATAGGCTTGGAACGCGCCCGGAGCCGAAGCAGCACCAGCATCGCCACGATCGTGATCAGGCCGAACATCCCCTGATGCGTAACCGACATCGGTGTGGTCACGGTCAGCAGGACGATCGGCAAGGTAACCAGCAGGGCCACCACCGCCATCGATCGGGATAGCCACGATTGACCAGCCGTCTCGCGACGACGAGAAGAACCGTTTGACATGTCAGGGCTGCCCCGATGCATTCGGTATCGACCCGGCCCGGCGCGAGCCTGTCGGCGGCAGGCCGCTGAAACGAAGCGGGAATCGCTGTGCCAGCGCACGCGCCGCTTCCCCGATGTCCTTGGCGGCGGCACTGAACGGCGCCTGTTCGAACAGACTGCGCTGCTCCGCCAGCGCCTCGGCGATGGCCTCATCGCGATGCACCGACCCCACCAGCAATGGCGACAGCCGCGCCAGCATCAGCTCGGCGATCTCGTGCTTCAGTCGCGACCGCGTATCGATCTGGTTGATCAGGTAGCCGAGGCGCCCCTCTCCGCCCGCCCGGCGAAGGCTTCCTTCCTGGGCTTCCAGACGCGGCAGCATGGCCACGGAACCGGCATCCGCCATCAATACCAGCAGGTTGAGATCGGCCTCGTCGATCAGCGGCGATGCCGTTCGCAACGGCGTGACATTGACATCCACCAGGATCAGGGTGTTGGGCTCCCGCGCCAGCGCGCGCAAGCGACGCGACAACTCGCCTGGGAAATGCTGCATCGCCATGAAGCGATCCCGCTGCGCATCGGAGGCAGAGCCGAAAGGCAGAAGCTCCAGCCCTTCCGCCGGGTCCATCAGCAGATCCTGCCAATCGCTCACCGAATCGAAACGATCGACCAGGCCCCGCCCGTCGGTGGCGGGAAAATGAAAATGCAGGTGCAGCGCGTTCTGCGGATCGAGGTCCACCAGCACCACCCGATAGCCAAGCTGCTGCAGCGCCACACCCAGGTTGGCGCATAGCGTGGTACACCCCACGCCGCCCTTGGGGGAAAGCAGATTGATCAGCGTCATGAAGAGACCCTTTGCAACACACTGGCCAACGAGGCTTCCTGCCGGGGTGGCTCGCTTGCCTGCCCCCTCAGCGACAAATGCAAAAAAGCGCCCTCCCGGCGACGTTCCGCAGTCGGCCCAGCCTGATCGCGGCTCGGACCCATGCCTTTCCGTTCGCTGACCGACTCACTGTCGCCCGAAACCATGGCCGGCCCACTGGCAGAAGCAGCCATGGCCAATAGCGATCGCTCGCGATTCCCGGGCTGGGAAGGCTCAGAATCCGACGAGGAAACCATGAAAGCATCATCACGGAAGCCGGCAGGCGCCTGACTATCGAACGCCGCCGGAGAGAAGACGGCAGAACGGCGCGGCGTATCGCCATTGTTCGGCGTCGGTATCGTGGCTGCCGCACGAGGCGTGGCCGAAGCCGGCACTACCGGAGAGACATCCCGTGGCGCGAGCTGTCTCAACAACCGCCAATGAGAAGCAGCTTGTGTCTGGGAGAAGTCGTCGGCGGTGAAGTCGCGATACGCCGTTTCGGCGACACCGGTAGCCGCCAGCAGCGTTGCAACATCCTGGGGAAGCGTCACATGGTATTCCTGCGTCGATTTCTTTTTCTATCGCTGTCTGGCCGATGCATCTCGGCTCTTTGTAGCAGTGTGTAACGATAGTAATGCCTATCAGCCGATTCAACGTCACAAAAAGAATGATTTTGTGATTCCAATTTCCGGCACGAGGCGCGCCATGCTAGCCGCCACGCCCCGCCCCACATGAGGTAGCCAGGCCTCTCCCCAAGATCAGACCCGCGTTGCGCGCACGCACATTAAAAATTTCTCAAATGGGCCTAAAGCAAAATTGGGTAGCGCCGATAACAGGGGTAACGGCCACGGGGCCGTTGCAGCAGGATCCGGCATTACCTGCCTTCGCGCAGCGGATCAGGCCCAAATTGCCCTCTCATGTGAGAAAGGAATACGACAATGGCAGTTATCAATACCAACATCACCTCGCTGATCGGTCAGCAGAACCTGAACAAGTCCCAGAGCTCGCTGTCCACCGCCATGGAGCGTCTCTCTTCCGGCCTGCGCATCAACAGCGCCGCTGATGATGCCGCTGGCCAGGCCATCGCCAACCGCATGAGCAGCCAGATCACTGGTCTGTCTCAGGCACAGCGTAACGCCAACGACGGTATCTCCGTTGCCCAGACCACTGAAGGCGCCCTGAACCAGGTCAACGACAACCTGCAGCGCATTCGTGAGCTGACCGTACAAGCCCAGAACGGCACCAACTCTCAGGATGACCTGAACTCCATCCAGAACGAGATCGGTCAGCGTCTCACCGAGATCAACCGCATCTCCGACGAGACCAGCTTCAACGGTGTCGATGTCCTCGCCAAGAACGAAGATCTGAAAATCCAGGTCGGCGCCAACGACGGCGAGACCATCGAAATCAGCCTCAAAGAAATCAATGCCAAAACCCTCGGCCTCGACGATTTCAACGTCAATGGCGCTGTGGGTACCGTTGCGCAGTCAACTGGCGATACAGGTACCATGGCAACTCAGCTTGGCCTGGATGGAAGCGACTTCGGTACAGCAGCAGGCTCTTCTAGCTTTGCAGATGTTGTTGGTGCCGCTGAAACGACTGCAGCTAAGGCCATCGATGTTGAAGGCTTCACTGCAAGTACTGCAGCCGGTTCTCTACAGATGGATGAAGCTGGTAACTTCTTCATTGAAGGCACCGATGCAGATGGTGTTACTGCCTATGTCGCCGCTGAAGTCACTGTAGATGTTGATGAGACTACTGGAGAGGTGACCGGCCTGTCGGTTACCACGGGTGACACGATGGTGGGTAGTCGTTCTGACAGCCCGCTGGCTTCTCTGGATAAAGCGCTGAGCGATGTGGACAGTCTACGTTCTGATCTCGGTGCCATCCAGAACCGATTCGATAGTGCCATCACCAACCTGAACACGACCGAGACCAACCTGACTTCTGCACGTTCACGCATCGAAGATGCCGATTATGCGGATGAGGTCTCCAACATGACTCGCGCCCAGATTCTGCAGCAGGCTGGTACATCCGTACTGGCCCAGGCAAACCAGACGCCGCAGTCTGTGCTCTCCCTGCTGCAGTAATGCCCCCCAGGTAGTCTTTGTCGTACTAATGAAGCGGGCCCATTCGGGCTCGCTTTTTTAGTGATACTTCTCGTTTTTTCCGCAAAAGACGCAAAAGCCTCCCCTTCGAATGGCTTTTCCTCTCTTTAGCATGATGGCATCGCTTTATAGTGGCGGTATCGACCATTGTCATCGTGCGATCCCTATGCCCAAGAAACGCCAACGCCGCCCAGCAAGTGCCAACGACAGACTCACGTTATCTCAAGCCCGCAAGCAGACCCACCGCCACCCTACGGACCCCGACGCATGGCTTGCATTAGCTAGGCTGCAGGCTGGCCAGAAAGAGTTCGATGACGCCAGAGCCTCATTGGAGCAAGCGCGGAAATTGCGCCCTAGTCATCATGAACAAGAAGAGTGGCTCGGCCATGTCGCCCACAAGCAGCATCGCCTGCAAGACGCGCTTCAACATCTCCGGGAGGCACAGGCGCTGGAGCCGGGCTCCACATTCGGCCTGGTAACACTTGCTTCTCTCTACCTCGAACTCGGTGGGCCACAACAGGCTCTCGAATACGCCCAACAAGCCTGGCAAGCCGAGCCTAAGAATATGCGGGTCATGGACGTGCTTGCCAGCAGCCTGAGTGCGCTTTATCGCTATGACGAAGCCATACAGATATTCGACCATCTGACTGACTTGGCGCCAGACCAATTCGTACATTGGAACAATGCAGGCAACATGCGTCGAGAACTGGGCCTGCTGGACGAGGCATATCGCTGCTATCAAAAAGCCAGCGAGCTGGCGCCGCACAACGCCATAGCCTATTCCAATCATCTGACGGCACTGCACTACGATCCTCGCGCCAGCCGCGCCGAAATTGCCGCCTTTGCCAAATCCTGGGAAAAGCGCTTTGCACCCAAAGCGGATGCACTCCCATCTCGGCCAACAGATGCCGTCAAATCCTACCAACGCCCGTTAAACGTCGGCCTGCTCTCGGATGGCTTCCGCAAGCATCCCGTAGGCAAGATGATCGTGCGTTGCCTGGAAAACCTACCGCCAAACCAATTGGAACTAGTTGCCTATACCAGTAGCGAAGTCAACGATTCGCTGACACGCCGTATCAAGCCGCTGATGCAAAAATGGCGCTCCATCCAACACCTGAGCGATGACGACCTCATCCAGCTGATTCGCGATGATGAAATCGATATTCTCATCGATCTTTCAGGCCATAATGCCGGTACGCGTATGCGTGCGATTGCCATGCAACCGGCGCCATTGATCGTCAAATGGGTCGGCGGGCTGATCAATACCACGGGTGTGCAAGCCATCGACTACCTGATCAGCGATCATGTCGAGACGCCCGAAGGCGAAGACGAGTACTACACCGAGAAACTCATTCGCCTGCCGGGTGATTACATCGTTTTCGAGCCGCCCGAGGATTTGCCCGCATTGGGCGAACTGCCGGCAAAGCGAAACGGCTACGTCACCCTGGCATGCTTCAATAACCCCACCAAGCTCAATGATGTCACGCTCAAGCAGTGGGCGAGCATCATGCACGAGTTGCCTGATTCCCGTTTGCTGCTCAAGGGGCGCCCCTATACCAGCGAGAGCTTCTGCGAGCGCCTTTACACCCTGCTGGAAAACGAAGGCATCGCTCGCGAGCGTTTGATCATCGAGGGGCCGGGCACCAATCATGAGATGCTAGACGCCTACAATCGCGCGGATATCGCTCTCGACCCCTGGCCCTATTCGGGCGGTTTGACGACCTGCGAAGCCTTCATCATGGGAGTGCCCGTGGTCACGCTCCCCGGCCCGACTTTCGCTGGCCGCCACAGCGCGACGCACCTGGTGAACGCCGGCATGCCGGAACTGGTGGTCAATAGCTGGGAGGAGTACCGCGCCCGCGTGATCGGACTTGCCAGCGACCTTGATAGCCTGAGCACCATTCGTCAGCACCTGCGTGATGTATTGCTGCAATCCCCGGTATGCGACGGCCCGCGATTCGCCAAACATTTCACCGACGCCATGCGCGCCATCTGGCAGCGTTACTGCGATGACAAGGCCCCCACCGCCCTCACATTCAACAAGGAAGGCGAAGCCCGGTTCGAGGACGAAGACGCGCCGGTGAACATCCATTACGCCGAGGCCCCCGCGGACAACTCGAGATTTCAGTGGCAATTCGAAGGCAAGCTCATCGCCGTGGACAACGGCGGACAACTGCTTGAAAGCGACGTCGTTCGCCAGTTGTTGCAGAAGGAGGTACTCGAGCTGATCGCCTTCGACCCCAGCAGCCAGGCACTGGATACCTCGCTCAAGCAATACAAAGGCGTGCATTACTATCCCAATGCGACACTGGGAGACGGCCAGCCAGGCCAACTGTATGCCTGTCTCGATCCCAATTTGAGCGCGAGCCTGGCGCCCCTGGGCGACGAGCACCAGCCCGAGGCCATCCGTAAAGGCAGCCAGGTACTCACCCGGCTACCGCTCAACACCATCGCGTTGGATAGCATCCAGGGCCTGCCCGCCATCGACTGGCTGGTACTGGATGCGCTGAACGACGCCGCTGCGATCCTCGACAACGGCACCCAGGCGCTGAAAGAGACCCTGCTGCTCCAGGTGGAGGTCGCGTTTCAGCCCACCCACGAACGCCAACCCAACCTGGCGGAACTGCAACACTGGGCAAGCCGAAACGGTTTTCGGTTTTATCGGCTACACGAGCCGCAACACCGCAGCCACCTCCCCGAGGACATACCGGAGACGCAACGTCAGGCTACCGAGCTGACAAGTGCCGATGCACTGCTGTTGCCCAGCCACGCCCGAATGGAAACGCTCTCCGATAATCAGCGCACGCGGCTCGCGTTTTTGCTGCACACGGCTTATGGCGTGAAGGATATGGCGTATGCCCTATTAGCCTCTTTTACCGGAGGTAAAAAAGCAGAAAAGTATCTAGCGAAAGAAAACTTAGCAGTAAACACCAACACACCTGAAACCCCATCTCAGCTAAACTCATCGCAAGATCTCAAATCGGTTTTGGAGGAATCCGAACACTTTTACCTTCAATCCAAAGAGCAACTGGAAGAGACAGTTTCCAAATATGAAAAAGCACTAACCCAAGACCCCAGAGACAATATCTCATTCTTCTTATTAATCCAAGCAATCAAAGCAAAACCGGCTATTGAACACTCACTTGATGAAAAATTAAAGAGTATTGGCTGGAGCGACAAACGCTCTATCTTCCAATACTGGTTCAGTTATCATGAAGTGATTTCTAAAGTAGAATCTCCAAGAATCAGCATCATCGTTGTAAGCGCAGTACCGAACAAAAAAGTTTTAGAGTGCTTGAAAGCGCTAAATTCGCAAGGAAAAAACATCGCTCAAATCATTTTTGTCAGCAATGGTCCATGCAAAGATGACTTTCCGCTTCTGAATAGCTACGTGAATAACTACATACAGCTAAAGGGTAATGCTGGTGCTTCACATGGGCGTAATGTAGGTGCATTATTTGCCAATTCACCATTGCTACTGTTTGTTGACGATGATGGATTGCCAGAAAAAGATTTTATTAGTTCGCACATAGCCGCTCATGCTAACAATAATATTTTATCTGTTAGGGGAAAGTGCCTTCCTTTCGAAGAAGGTACAATACCGCCTCATTACAATCCATCAAAAACACCTTGTATTATGCCAGTAAATTTAGAGGGAAACTCTTCTTATAAATCTATTCAGTTTTATGCTATAGGCGGCTGGGAAGATCGGATTATGTATGGTCACGAAGGGTTAGAACTGGCCTATAGGTTACTCAAGCTTGACTATGATCAAAGCAGACAAATATATCATCCGAAGCCATGCCTAAGGCATAATTATTATCATGGCAGCGCTCACCTTGAAACCAAGATGCAACGCTTGGCAGCGTCTTCCTTTCTCATCAGTCATATTGCCCCTGGATGGGACAAGGTTAAATGGGAAAGCAATAAAACCAGCCATAAAAAAAGAAATAATAAGCCTGCACAGGTATGGCTGCGAGACAAAAATGCGTTAGATCTCAACTATATGATAGTTGGTTGCGGAAGAAGTGGAACCAAATCTATGGCTGAGTTATTGACAAAATCAGGATTAAACATTGTTCACGAAAACTATTTTCGCTGGAACTTAGGCACGGGGAACAAATGGGCGCCTGGCTCCATTACAAACACATTCAATAAAGAATATGTTGCCAGCCTCAAGGTACCCTTCGAACTAGACGGAGAGTCCTCATGGCTCGCCGCGCCATTTATTGACATGTTTTCGGATGAAACAAAGTTTATATATTTAGTTCGCGACCCCATTAAGGTCATAAGCTCTTTCTATGATTTAGGTGTTATGCATAAAAATTCTTTATCGCCAAGTATACGCTTCGCTCAAGAAATTTTTAGCGACATAAACACAGACGATGAACTGTATAACTCCATTTCCTATTACTTCTTATGGAACAATTTGATTTCAGAAAAGATCAAGAAAAAAAAGAGCATAATCTTAAACATTGAAAGTCTAGACACAAAGAGAGCAGAAGATTTTCTTGGAATCAAACTTAATGAAACACCCCATTTGAATACAAAATTTAGCGAAAAAATAAAAAGAATTGAAAAAGGCAGAATATTAGAAACTATTGAGAGAAGCTCTAAATTCAGCAAGCAATTCGCCGAGACCATAGCGCTGATAAACAAAATCTCGCCGGACCTGTAAATACGTTCATCTCTAGCTGCGGCTAACTGTGCAGCTAGAGATGAATTAATAAACCCTTCCCACCTCAAGAACACATATCCATAATTTTAATACTTCCAATAGCAGGGTTAAAAAATCTTGGATACTGCATCATTTTTTACAAAATACACACAAAAAGATATTTTTAAATAAATTTAATGTTACAACTGCAATATACAAATACTAGAGCATAGCACTCTTAACGCGACGGAATTTCACACTGACAAAAGAAAAAGATAGTAACGATATAAAGGCAGTTCAAGAATTTCTAAGCGATTACACTCATCATTCTCTAAACCATTGCGCTCTTTTAGCTATCGATGGGGAACGGGCACGCTGCCTTTCGAAATCCTCAACAAAATGAAATACGTTATTTAATCATAGTTGCAAAAACTCGGATAGCGTTTCAGCGTCTGTTCCAGGTCCTCG
>NZ_NHOU01000024.1 GCF_002179555.1 Salinicola salarius
TCAGGTGGCCAGATTCACTGTGCCACTACACGGTATCGATTTTCCGGCAGGCAAGAACGATATCGTTGAGCACGCCAAGAAAAATGGTGCGGAATCCGACGTCATGAAAGTCGTCGAAGCCTTGCCCGAAGGCCAGTACGAAAACATGGCCGATGTCATGAAAGGCGTGGGGGAGGCCGAATAAGCCGGACGGCTTCGATTCAGGGATGCGTAACCCAACGATGGCCTTCGTTCGACTACGAGGCCGGTAGTTTTCAAGGAGATGAACGATGAGTAGCGATCCCATGCAACAGCTTCATTCATGGCTCAAGGACGCTCATGCCATGGAAGAGCAGGCCGAGCAGATGCTGACCGCCCAGGCCAAGCGTCTGGAGCATTATCCGAAATTGCAGGCGCGCATTACCCAGCATATCGATGAAACCAAGTCCCAGGCCGCTCGGCTCGAGGAGTGTCTGGAGTCGATGAATACCAGCACCTCGACGATGAAAGACCTGGGCGGGAAGTTCGCCGCGATGGGCCAGGCGATCGGCGGTTCCATGGCGCCCGACGAAGTGGTCAAGGGTAGCGTCGCCAGTTACGCCTTCGAGCACTTCGAGATCGCCAACTACCGTGCGTTGATCGCTGCCGCCGATCAGTTGGGTGAGATTCGTATCAAGGAAGTCTGCGAAAGCATCCTCCAGGAGGAGCTGGCCATGGCGAAGTGGCTGGAAGACAACCTCGACGACGTTACCCGTGCCTTCCTCGCCCGGTCGGAAAGTGACGAACTGAGCGGTAAACGGTAAACGGTAAACGGAAAAGACAGATATTGCTGGCTTGTCGAACCGAGGCTCAACATCATCGTTGAGCCTCTTTCGTTGGTGCCTTTCCCAGAGTTCCTGATTTGCCGGGCTTACTCTATGGCCTCTGACCTCGAGCTTTATGACCTCGAGCTTTATGACCTCGAGCTTTATGACCTCGAGCTCTATGACCTCGAGGCTTGGCCTCAAGGCTCAAAGACGACACGCAGGCAGTCGTCGCTCTTGTGCTTGAACATGGCGTAGCCTTGGGGGCCCTCTTCCAGCGAAGCGGTATGGGTCATGAGGTAGGAAGGGTCGAGTTCGCCGGCCTGAATGTGTTCGAAGATCCGTTCGACATAGCGCTGCCCCGGCTGCTGGCCCGATTTCATCGTCAGCGCCTTGTTGACGACCGCGCCGATCGGGAACTTGTCCATGAAGCCCGCGTAGACGCCAAGCACGGACACGGTCCCTCCCTTGCGACAGGAGTGGATCGCCTGGCGCAGCGCCGCACCGCGTTCCGTCTGCAGCCGCATCATCTGCTTCGTACGGTCGTAGACATCTTCGAGCTTGTGTTCGGAATGCGCTTCCATGCCCACGCAGTCGATGCATCGGTCGGGGCCGCGCCCGCCGGTCAGGCTCAACAGCGCATCATGAATGTCATGCTGGGTGTAGTTCAGCCCGATCGCCCCGCCCTGCTTGCGAGCGAGGTGCAGCCGATCCTCGAAGCGGTCGATGGCGATGACCTGCTCGGCGCCCATCAGATAGGCGCTCCGAATGGCCATCTGCCCGACACCCCCGCAGCCCCAGACGGCGACCGTGTCGCCCGGTTCGATATCGGCGATGTCGGCGCCGTAATAGCCCGTGGGAACGGCATCCGAGACGAACAGCGCCTTCTCGTCGCTGATGCCTTCCGGCACCTTGAACAGATTGACGTCGGCGAACGGCACCCTGACGTAGGTGGCATGGCTGCCGGCGTATCCGCCGAATGCATGGCTGTAGCCGAAGATGCCCGTACAGGCGTGTCCGTAGAGTTCCTGGGTGAACGTGGGATTGGGGTTGGAGTTGTCGCAGCAGGAAAATTCCTGACGCTGGCAAGGCTGACAGTCGCCACAGCCAAGGATCGAGATCGCGATGACCCGATCCCCACGGCTGAACTGGGTCACCCCGCTTCCTGCCTCGACCACTTCTCCCAGAAACTCGTGCCCGAGCACGTCGCCGGCGTGCATCGTGGGTACGTAACCATCCAGAAGATGCAGGTCGGAGCCGCAGACGGACGACAGCTTGACCCGAACGATGACGTCACGGGGGTTGATCAATTCCGGATCGGGCAACGTCTCGACGCTCAGCCGATTGGTGCCTTGCCATGTCAATGCTCGCATGAAGACTCTCCTTGTTCCTGTTCGGCCTGTGCCACGTCCCGCGGAACATTCATGATCGACAAGGCCAGCCGACGACAGGCTTCGTCTGAAAGCGGGGCGTGCCTTGACAACGTCTGGTGGTCCACGAATTCCTGGACAAGCCCGATTTTCCAATCTCCCAAATCTCAGGTAAACGGCCGCGATGCCGTGATCTCGCCGGTTTCCATCTTCTGCTTGAAGCGCCGGAGGTTGCGGTGCAGCCAATGGGAAGTGCCGCCCGATCCCTTGTCGGCCAGATAGCCCAAGTGGCCTTTGGCGGGTTCGTAGGTCACGTAGCACTGGACTTCCGTCCCGCCTCTGCCTGGCGCGTCCTGAAAACGCACCCAGCCGGAAAACGGCGGCAGAGCTTCCGAGTCGGAGACCCACTCGAGGAACTCCCCCTCCCGATCGTCGACGAGACGCACGAGAAGCTGTTTCGCGGGGTCGCTATCCAGGATCCAGCGTGTCGTCCGATCGTCGACCTGCTCGATATGCATGGCGGGCGTCAGGACTTCGGCCAGCTTGTCGGGCGCGCGCCAGAAACGGTAGAGCTCATCGCGAGGCTTGTTGACGGTCACGCTGTGCGAGACCACCCTGGCCGCCTGCCAATGATGCGCTTCGGCCACGTGCTTCTCGTAAGGAGAGGCCGAGAGTGCGCCCTTGAGCCGACACTCTCCCTTGATGGCCCGATAGACCAGCATTCCTGACAGGATGGCCTGCCCCCAACCCATGAGGCCGCCTTTTCTCAAACCGCCTGCTATCCCCCACAAACCACCGCCCAGCGAAGCCCAGCGTTCCACGCCAGTGACCGGAGCCATATCCTGCTTGCGGGTATGCGAAAGCGTATGTCGCGCTTCGGAAGACATCGAATTTCTCCCTTTTCAGCCGGATCGCGGTAGGTCGCGGTCACGGTCGACGATAGTGCCTGTTGGCAATGTTTAACGTTAGCCGATCGCCAATCCCGCGAGCGCACCGATGCCCGGCGGCGTTAAAGCACATCAAATCCGATCGCAGAATCCCGATCGCGAGGCAACGTCAAGGCAGCGTCAACGCTTTGACAGGTATCGATTAGCGCAGATAAACAACCGCGGTTCATCGTACCGAAGGAGTGCTTCTCGACACCCGAAAAAAGGGCTATGTTGAGAAAGCAGTTGTCTGAGGAGAACTCATCCACGAACGGATTCGGTATAGGTTACCAACATGGAAAATGAACGTAGCGCTGTCTATGACGGCGAAAGTCGGTTGGTAGGTAATGTCATCAAGGAAAACGGTACGCAAAACGTATTGATGGAAACCGAGGAAGGCACCACTTACCGTATTCCGATGGAAAAGCTGACTCGCCATGACACGCACTGGGTCTTGAACGATCCGGTGGATCACTTTCCTGCCGTTCCTTCCGAGCAGGAAATGCAGGCCCGTGTGGACGACATGAGCGCGGACAGTTTCCCGGCGAGCGATCCACCCAGCTTTACGCCCGGCAAGCCGGATATCGAAAGATGATTTCTTTCGGATGGAAACCGCTTACTGAAACCTCAAAAAAGGCCCTCGCCATGAGGGCCTAATCGATCCGGAACTCGAGACTTATCCCGCTTTCTGATTCACGTTCTGCTTGGCCAGCTTGGAGAGCTTGTCATCGGTGGCCTTCTCTTCCTTGAGCGTCTCGGCAAGGATATCTTTGGCTTCGGTATAACCGAGCTGCTCAGCCATTGCGCACAAGGTGCCATAGGCGGCAAAATCCGCCGTCTCTGTGAAAGTGTTAACGCACACAGAGACGGCGGAGACCGCCCTAATGCTAGGCCGCGCGTAGCGCGGGATTAGCCTTCAAGAGCGGCGGACGAAACACGACGAAATCGTGCCTTGCAGGTGCGATTTCCAGAAACTTCGTTCGTCATCCTTTCCGCTGCCCGAGCCGTGCCAACTGGAGCATGGGGCTTATGCCTACGCCGGGGCGGTGTCGCCAATGCCCTATCAGGACGAGGCCGGTACCGCGTGCGATTGACCCTCGCCACAGCACTCGAAACCGCATCGGAAAGACACATTCACCAGGAAGCCGGACTGACGCACCGGCAGCAGAATCGCGTCACTCTCGCAGGCTTGCGTGTGCCTTCATCACACTGCGTATCACTTACCAACGGAGAAACGGGTTTGAGAGGCAACAATTACGGATTACGAACACGAGATATGGCACAGGCCGGGCGCTTTGCCATGAAACAAGAGGCAGCCAATGGCGATGCTAGCTTCTCCACCGCAGCCAGTGTAGGAGATCGTTTCACTCTTTTTGCGGCATTCGCTCAGAGCGAGGGCCTCAGACGACTGGAGGAGATCACTGCAGAGCTGGTGACACAATATGGCCAGTCCCTGGCCGACCAGGTTGCAGACGGCACGATGTCGGCGTCATACGCCCAGAATCTGGTCTCGGCGATAAATTCGGTTATGAAAGCCGCCACGCGAGGAGAGTGGAACAGTGTGAGTCCTACCAGGACCTGCGGTATTGCAAAAAGATCGAATATACGGAAAACGCCCGCTGCATCTATCGAGCGAGACAAAGTTGAGGCTGCCAGGGAACGTATGACAGCCCGTGGCCAAGCCATCACAGACCTGGCTCGGGACCTGGGCCTTCGGTCAAAAGAAGCGAGCCTGATCAACGCCAAGGGGGCATTAAACGAGGCGAGGTCAACTGGCAGAGTGACCATCACGGACGGCACGAAAGGCGGAAAACGGCGAGAGGTGCCTATCACACAGGGCCGACAGATAGCGTCGCTGGAACGCGCAGCTCTGGTCCAGGGTGAGGCCCGTTCGCTGATTCCGGAGGATCAGACCTGGGCACAGTTCCGTGATAAGGGATTGCGGGGAATTCGAGAGACTCTGCAAAGATGGGGAATGACTGGCCTGCATGACCTCCGAGCAGGTTACGCCAGTGAGCGATACCAGGCGCTAACAGGCGCTAACAGGCCACCGGATTCCGATTGATGGCGGCCAGGCAACCAGAGAGGACGACAAATCGGCTCGGGAGATCATCGCTGTCGAACTCGGACACGGAAGAATCGATGTCGTGGCATCGTACATAGGAGCCAGGCCATGAGGCAGGAATTATTCTACAGACTGCACCAACATGCCCGAAAAGGTGGGAAAACCGCTCGTCGGCGGCAACTCAGGCGCATCGAAACATTTTTACGATGGTGTGGACGCGCCCCCGACCAAATTGGCCGGCGGCAGGTGCACGAGTTTTATCGGGCACATGATTTTGCACCGACCACTGCGCGGGATTATGACAGTGCGATCAGGCTACTGTGGAGAACAATGGGCAGGGCTGGCGAACCACCCAGACCACCAGGCCAGGATCAGAGTTGATGGTTTGCACATCGCCCATGGTTTTTACTGTCGATGCTCTTTTTCCTTGCCCACCCTTAAGGCCACACCTTGAATTGCTGCCCGTTTCCAGATCCACCCCACCATAGTCAGCACCTGGAAGCGCGACCTATTGGAGAGCGCGTCCGACCTCCTCGAAGGCAAGAGTATAGTCGGTAAGCAATTCGATGAACTCAGCACGGACGAACTGTACCGTGAGATTCGCCGACTGACGGTGGAACGCAATTTTTGTTGCTTAAGCTCCTGGGTGGCTCGTTCCACTTTGGCTGAGCTCCATGTATTTCACAGAGCCCTTCGGAAAATCCTTGCGAACCAAAAGCACTTCATCAACCTGTCACGTCAGTGACACGACGGTGTCATCCCTCAGCTTTACCGTTCAATTGTAACTCGCAATACGGCGAGCTTATTTATTGCAAAAGGTGATCCTGTGGCGCCAACTCAATCAACCAATGTGATGCTTCGAGTCGAGAGTATGGGCGTAACCTACCCGGGAAACGTCCTCGCGCTCAAACCCACCAACGTTCACTTTCACAAGGGCGAATTCACCGTGCTACTGGGACTTTCAGGCGCGGGTAAATCCACTCTGCTTCGTTCACTGAATCACCTGGTTAAGCCCACAACCGGGAAGGTTGTGTCTGGCGAGTTTGGTGAACTGACCAACCGTAGAATCCTGCGACAGCACCGCAGCCGCACCGCCATGGTGTTCCAGCATCACCAGCTGATCGAACGATACACCGCGTTACAGAATGTGCTGACAGGCAGACTTGCGTATCACGGTACTTGGCGAAGCCTGCTTCCCCTGCCCCGGCAGGACCTGGAGTTGGCTCTGCAATGCCTCGACCGCGTAGGTCTGGCTGACAAAGCGCTTTCCCGAGTAGATCAGTTGTCCGGCGGCCAGCAGCAGCGGGTTGGAATCGCCAGAGCATTGGTGCAGCAACCATCCATGATTCTTGCCGATGAGCCCGTTGCCAGCCTGGATCCGGCCACTTCTGAAAAGGTACTCGGCCTACTGCGCGATATTTGTCAGGAAGATGGAATCACCGCGGTTATTTCCTTGCACCAATTGGAATACGCCCAGCGTTTTGCAGACCGGATCATCGGCCTTTCGAACGCTCATATCGTTTTTGACGATGCTCCTGAAAACCTGAAATCGAAACACCTGGACGAGATTTACCACCGTTCACCCAGCGTGGTAGCTGCGGAAGGCAAACCAGCCATCCATAAACCTAAGACCACCCCGATAACGACAGACGTACTGGAGAGATAGCACAATGAAGACAATGATTCACTCTTTGCTGGCTCTGATAATGATGCTCGGCATCCATTGGTCAGCCCATGCCGCAGATACAGACCCTGATCTTTTGAAAGTTGCCTTGCTGCCGGATGAGAACGCGTCAGAACTGATCAAGCGAAACCAACCTTTGAAGGATTACCTGGAAACCACTCTTGGTAAGGAAGTAGAACTGATTGTTACCACCGATTACTCCTCCATGATCGAAGCCATGCGTTTTGGCCGAATTGACCTGGCTTACTTTGGTCCGTTGTCCTATGTGATGGCCAAGAGTAAGAGTGACATTGAACCCTTTGCCGCCATGGTGGTAGACGGGAAGCCGACTTATCGCTCCATCATTATTGCCAATGCAGACTCTGGCGTTGGCTCCTTCGCGGATATCAAAGGCAAGAAAATGGCCTACGGTGACCGCGCATCCACTTCCAGCCACCTGATCCCCAAGACCGTACTCCTTGAGAAGGCAGAGCTCGAAGCCGGAAAGGACTATGAGGCTCATTTCGTCGGTAGCCATGACGCTGTTGCGGTTAACGTCGCCAATGGCAATGCCGACGCCGGAGGGTTGTCCGAAGTTATCTTCGAGCATGTGATGGACCGCGGTTTGATTGATCGGAGCAAGGTCAAAGTGCTGGGCTACAGCGGTGACTTTCCTCAATACCCCTGGGCCATGCGTTCGAACCTGGCCCCTGAGCTGAAGAGCAACATTCAGAAAGCCTTTCTGCAGATCGATGACCCGGAGATTCTCGACAACCTGAAGGCTGAGGGATTCGCGGCAATTACCGACGAAGATTACGATGTCATCCGCGCTATGGGTGTCCTGCTCAATCTTGATTTCGCAAAAATGTGAGGAGTGCCCCATGAACTATACAACGACGGAACCGGCGACTCTGTCGCCGGCCCCGTCGGCCTCCGTGCTGGATGAGCACGCGAAAGGCTGGCGGAAAAAACTCGGACAGTCGCTGTTAGTGCTGCTCATCATTTTTGTCGCAAGTTGGTACGTAGGGCTGCTCAATTTCAATACACTTGCCAATGGCGTGCCAGCCATAGGCACACTCATTGGCGAATCTCTTCCACCTGACTTCACCAATGTGGCCAGCTGGGTGTCGCCGTTAATCGACACGCTTGCGATGAGCATTGCCGGTACTGCCATTGCAGTAACCTTGTCTGTGCCACTGGCATTCCTGGCTGCGCGCAACACCTCTCCACATCCGGTGGTGTTCCAAGTAACTCGAACCCTTTTAAACGGTTTGCGTTCAGTCCCGGAACTGATCATGGGCATCATCTTCGTGGCTGCTGTTGGTTTTGGGGCGTTGCCTGGCGTACTGGCGCTCGGTCTTCACTCCATTGGCATGGTTGGAAAGTTTTTTGCCGAAGCGATTGAGCATGTAGATGAGGCGCCAGTGGAAGCGGCCGATGCTGCCGGCGCTACTCGCTTGCAGGTGCTCTATCACGCCGTGCTGCCACAAGTACTTCCTCAATTCGCGGACGTGTCCATTTATCGCTGGGAATACAATTTCCGTGCCTCGACCGTAATGGGCATGGTGGGTGCCGGTGGTATTGGCTTCGAATTGATGGGCTCGCTGAGAATCATGCAGTATCAGGAAGTCAGCGCCATTCTCATTGTCATCTTGTTGATGGTCACCGTCGTGGACAGTCTCAGTGGCCGCCTTCGTAAGAAATTCAAATAAGGAACGTCGATGAAACCCAAGGTTGTGATAACCCATAAGATCCATGACAGTGTTCTGGATGAACTTGCCCAAGATTGCGAGCTGGTCACCAACCAATCCGGCGCCACGTTGCCCCAGGAGGAAGTGGCTGCGCGCGTTGCAGACGCTGATGCGATGATGGCGTTCATGCCAGACCGAGTTGGAGTGGAGTTCCTACAGGGGTGTCCGCGCTTGAAGGTGATTGGTGCAGCCCTGAAAGGCTATGACAACTTTGATGTGGATGCCTGCACGCGTCATGGGGTTTGGCTGACATTTGTACCGGATTTGCTAACCGTGCCTACTGCAGAGCTAACGGTCGGGCTGACGATCAGTCTCACCCGACAAGTCAAGGCGGCGGACCACTTCGTTCGATCCGGTGAATTTACTGGCTGGACACCACGCTTCTATGGGCAGGGGATCGAAGGCTCACGGATTGGTATTGTGGGTATGGGGGCCATCGGCCAAGCGGTGGCGCAGCGCCTGAACGGATGGGGAGCGGATTTAATCTATTCCCAGCCGGAACGTTTACCCGTGCAGCATGAGCAGGCACTGGGTTTGTCCCATACTCCCCTCAAGATGCTGCTGGCCCAGTCAGATATTGTGATCCTGGCACTGGCGCTCAATGAGCAAACCCTCCACACCATTAATCGCGAAACGCTAACAGGAATGAAACCGGGCGCATTCCTTATCAATCCCTGCCGTGGATCTGTGGTGGATGAGGGTAGTGTTCTGCAAGCGCTTCAATCCGGTCAGTTGGGGGGGTACGCCGCTGATGTGTTTGAGATGGAAGATTGGGCGAGAGAAGATCGTCCGAGGGAGATCGCCCAGGGGCTCAGGGCCCACCCCAACACGCTGTTTACTGCTCACATCGGATCGGCAGTCAGCCAGGTGCGTCTGGCTATCGAGCAACGCGCTGCTCGGAACATTCTGCAAGTGCTTCGGGGTGAGCGGCCGGGTGATGCGATCAATGATCCCAGTGGCCGCGAGAGCGGCCCATGCTGAATCTTGTCTGGCTGAAGAGTTTCGTGGCGGTGCTGGACCACAACGGGTTTCAGGCCGCAGCCCGCCAGTTGGACATCGCACAACCCACACTGTCCCAGCACCTTCAAAAACTCGAAAACCAACTTGGCGTTTTATTGGTCCACAGGGGGCGCTCTGGCTGTGAGCCAACCCGGGCTGCCTTAACCTTGTTGCCTTTTGCCCGAAGTCTGCTCCGGCTGGAGGAGCAGGCGAGATCTTCCATTATGGAGGCTCGACTTCGCGTTGGGGCGAGCTCCAATATTGGGATTTATATGCTCCAGCCCTACATCCGTCGTTACAAGGAGCTGGGCGTAGGGCCCGAGGTGGATGTGGTAATAGATTCCAATCCGACTATTGCACGGCATTTATCGGACGGTGAGCTGGACGTGGCGATTATGGAGTGGTGGCATGATCTACCCGGATTCCATGCTCAGGCGTGGCGTAACGAGCCCGTTGTTCTAATCGTTCCGCCTGGTCACCCGTTAGCCCGTCGAACCGATATCGACCGCGATACGCTGTCTAACATGGCTCTGATCGGCGGCGAACCCGGCACCGGCACTGGCCGGCTTTTGGCGACCTACTTCGGTGAGCATGGGCCATTTCCGACGGTATCTATGCAGCTGGGTAGCACCGAAGCCGTCAAGCAAGCGGTTAAGGTCGGACTTGGCGCATCGTTGGTGCTTGAAAGTTCTGTACGGGAGGAGGTCCAAAATGGAAGTCTGGTGGCTATTCCCGTGAGTGAGCCTGGCCTTAGCAAGGAGCTGATGGTGATTTATCCGAGCAGCCTGGACAAACACAGGCCAGTAT
The DNA here is from genome assembly GCF_002179555.1 of Salinicola salarius. GTDB lineage: Bacteria > Pseudomonadota > Gammaproteobacteria > Pseudomonadales > Halomonadaceae > Salinicola > Salinicola salarius_A. Next base: position 10,364 of record NZ_NHOU01000024.1, read on the forward strand.
ACTCGTTTGTTGGGCATCTCTGTGAATAGCTATTGGGTCCACCTCACGCATATCTAGCTGGGAATGCAGATACTGAGCCTCACGCTCACTTCGACAACGCAGTATTCCGTCATCTGCATATCGGCAGAATGGGATATCCGGATGACGAACGGTCAGCCAACGATCCAATGCATAATGCAGAAACAGGTTTGCCAGAACTGGCGATAACGGGCCACCTTGTGGTGTGCCAACGTTCCGTCGTTCCTGCTTACCATCTTTCGTCTGCATCGGTGCCGTTAGCCAGCGCCTCACATACAGCAGCACCCAGGATTCAGAGCAATGGTGGTCAAGAGCCTTGAGCAATAGCTCATGATCAATATGATCAATTTCATAGTGCTCCACCTTTTGAGCCGCACCTATCAAGCCTGCGTCCAGAACGGGGCCTTTCTCCGCATTATCGATGAGTTCTTGAGACTCTTCGATCAGACTCTCCATGACATAGCACTTGGTGCGCTTGATTCGAATATCAGGAATCGTATCCGCCACTTTCTCGAGCCGTTCCACCTGCCCGCGGGTTTCTTCAAGGTGTTTTTTGAAGGCTTCCACCAGCTGATCGTTATCGGCGGCACGTGCCAGCTTGGGAAGTGCGCGAGTAATTTGCTTTTCTGCACTATTGACGTCAGAAAGCAAGTGAATAAAAAGATCGTTAGCGCTTTTAATGACCATATCGAAACTCCATTGGATTGACCAAGCGATAGCCATGATCGGTTTCGCGACAATGCTTGCGAAACTGATAGCCAAAGGCTCACTCGCTTAGTTGATGCATTCCATGCTTCTCGTTGTGCAATTGGCAATCGCCAAGCACGACCTAAAGGTAGCAGCTCCTGCCAAACGACAAAGCCTCGTATCAGGTTTTCTATGTAACCAATGTAGAGGCGAGCCGTTGGCGTCACCGGCTAGCCAATAGGTCAATGTATAGTCATAAAAGAGAAGTGTTTATCGACAAAAACTCCCATGAGTTAATGTCGATAAACTCGACTAACGAAAAGCAGCGCACACGCGGCCGGGTTGTTCAGGATGAGCGAGTATTATTGATATCCATTAACCTTGGCGCCGCGTAAAAACAGACTGGACGCAATGCGAGGCGTCTTTCCATCGCTCAACTCGAGACGCCTCTTCCTCCATGAGCAGCCGTTACGTTCAGTGATGAATCAAGCCGGGTCCAGCAGCGCAGTCAACGGCTTGCCGTCCAGCGAGTCGGTGGGCAGGCCGAGCAGCCTGGCGAAGGTGGCCCCGGCGCTGTCCATGCGTTGAATGCCGCGAGCCGTATCGAATGGCAACTCGACACCGCCACGAATCCCCGCGCCATGGAAAAACGCCACGCCGTGGTTGGAAGCGAACGCGGTGCTGGCGGTAGGCACTTGCGGACCGTGGTTGGCGCCGGGGGTAACGAGTTCGGCCACCGTGTCACCGCGTTCGTTGGTGCCCCAGACGAAACCGGGAGCGTAGGCGAACAGCACGTCGCCCATCAGCTCGCCCCAGTAGCCAAGCGGGCTGGCGTCCTGTTTCTTGAGTGCCAGCGCGACCACGTTGCGCTCGCCCGATTCGGTATCGACATACCAGGTGGTCAGCGCCTTGAGAATGCGTGTCTGCACACGCTCGATATCCTCGACGGCGACCCGGTCCCGGTTGACGAAGATTTCCAGTCCGCCGCGCTCGTCCTTGAGAAACGCCTGGCTTCGCGCCGGATCCGGTCGCCCATTGCCATCGATCGTGCACAGGTCGAATTCGGCCAACCGCCTGTGGATATCACAAAGATGACTATTGGGCACGTCGCCGTGATCGGAGGCGAGCACCACCACCGTATCGTCGTCGCAACCGGCCAGCGCCCGACCCAAGGCGTCATCGAGAATCCGGTAGGAACGCCGGATCACCTCGAGATAACGCACGGCATCATCGGCGGCGTAGAACTTCGATTCGGGATCGCATTGCGCCAGACAGGTGTGATGGGTCTCGTCGTTGAGCCGGAAGACCGTGGCAAAGAGCTGGAAACCTTCTTCGTTGAGCAGCGTCAGAGCGCTGTCGACCAGCCACTCGAGCTGGTAGCGCCCTTCCTCGAAGCTGGTCTCGAAGTAGCGTGTATCCGGGTCGGCAGAGACCGCCCATTTGGAGATGAACGGGCCGTGGCGCTCGATCAACCGCTGGGCAACTTCGGGTTGCCCGCTGGTGGACGCGGGCGCGGTCACCTGGGATTGCAACAGATCGATCCTGCCGCTGGCGGCGTCGAAATCGAGCAGCTTGAAGCGTATCGCCGTCCGCTTTCCTTCGAGTTCGAGCGGCAGCCATTCGCTCCACTCGCCGACACTCAGGCTGGCCTCGCCGCCCGCCAGGATGAGCCGGAGACGCTCGCCGTTCGGGCTCAGCGTTACCGGTACGGGCTCGCCACGATGTGCTGGGATCATCGCCCTGAAATCATCGCCGCTGCGCTCGATGGCAAAGCGATTGTGCTTCTGATGGTGCGCCAGCGTGCCGGTGGGCGGCCACCCCAGGGCTTCGGTCTGGGGTGTAGCCTCCCAGCGATCGAGCCGAGTGCTGTGCAGGCACGCCGGAGCGAGCTCCATCGGTGCCGGCCCGCTCCCGCTCCAGAACGGGGCGAAGCAGAGATCCTCAGGGCCGGTCGGCTTGAGACTCTCGGGAAAATGCACCAGCGCCGCTCGTTGCCCCGCGGCGCTCATCAGCTCCAGCAGGTGTTGCGTGCCACTGGGCGGCAGTCGCTGGCCGACCCAACTGGTGCCCGGCGCCTGACCGGTCAGAAACGTCACGAAGTTGGTGTCACCCCAGGTCGAGATGTAGGGCAGCAGCCGCGTCGAGCCGCCTTCATCGCGCAGGCGCTGGATGTTGGGCAGCACGCCCTCGGCGCAGAAGCGCTCGACGAGCTCGGGGATCAAGCCGTCGACGCCCAACAGCAGGATTTTACGGTTCTGACTCATGTGGCTCTCCTGTGGGCACGGCTTAGCGGATGGTGTAGTGATCGATGATCGAGCGGTCGATCTCGATACCCAGGCCGGGCTTGTCGAGCACCTCGACACAGCCGTTGGCATTGAGCTGGAACTCGCCGCCGATCAACTCCTGACGGAACGGGTGGGCGGACTGGTCGTACTCGAGCATGGGTTCGTCGGGCGTCAGCGACAGCGGTTGCGGCGGCAGCGTGGCGATGAACTGCACCGCCGCCGCCAGCCCGATGCCGGTCCCCCAGACGTGGGGAATCAACGGTACGTGCCAGGCCTGGGCCATGGCGGCGATCTTCTGGCACTCGGTGAGACCACCGGCGGCGCCGAGATCCGGCTGGATGACATCGAGCACGCCTTCACTGATCAGGTCGCGATAGCCGATCTTGGTGTACTCGTTCTCGCCGGCGGCGATCCAGGTGCGAGAGATCCCCTTGAGCTCGCGATAGCCGTGACGGTTCTCCGGGCTCAGCGGCTCCTCGAACAGATGCACACGCGTCTCTTCGAGCTCCATCAGAATGCGTCGCGCCGCCGGCACGCTGTAGGCGCAGTTGGCATCCATCATCAGCGCAATGTCGTCACCCACCGCTTCGCGCACCGCGCGCATGTCGCGGATGTCCGCCTCGATGCCGAAACCGGTCTTGAGCTTCATCGCCCGGTAGCCATTGGCCTGATGACGCAGCGCCTCCTCGACCACCTCTTCGGGATACTTTCCGCCTTCGCGACGATAGAAGCCGGTGGCGTAAGGCCGGATTGCGGTACGAAACGCCCCGCCCATCAAGCGGTGGATCGGCTGCCCCAGCGCCTTGCCGGCGAGATCCCACAGCGCGATATCGATCGCGGCGATGCCGAACAGCGCCGCCCCTTTCTGACCGTAGGGCCGGGTGTGGTTGTACATCGTCTCCCACAGCACCTCGCGGTCGAAGATCGAGCGGCCGATCACCAGCGGCTTGAGCGCGTGCTCGACCATCGCCTGGGCGACCTGCGGCGGCTGCAACCCGTGATTGATGCATTCGCCCCAGCCCACCAGGCCGTCATCGGTATGGATTTCCACCAGCATTGCCGTGCGCTGATGCACCCAGCCCTGAGAGAAGGAGAAAGGCTGCTCCAGCGGCGCGGCCAGCACGTGGGTCTTGAGGTCAGTGATGATCATGGCAAGAAATCGCTCTGCGAAGGGTAGTGTCGGCGAAGGAAGAAAAATCGAAGATGTCGATGCTCATGCGCGGCTGCTCGAAGGCGATACGGGCTCGCGTCGGGCGGCGATTTTTGCTCGCCAGTCGAGCACGCCCGCCATCGTCGTCCAGACCAGGAACAGCCCGATCAACACGAACAGCGTCGCGGCGATGCCGCTGTGAGTGAAGAAGGAGAGGAAATCGCCGCGCGAGATCAGAAGCCCGCGGCGTAGCGAGCTTTCCAGCGCCGGTCCCAGCACCATGCCGATGACCAGCGGCGCCAGCGGATAACCGCCGCGACGCAGCACGTAGGCGAGAATGCCGGTCAGCGCCGCGACCACCAGATCCAGCGGATTGCCGCGCACCGACACCGCGCCGATGAAGCTGAACATCACGATGCCGCCCATCACGAAGCCCAATGGCAGCTTGAACAGGTAGCGGAACAGGCCGATGGAGGGTTTGCTGAGAACCAGCATGGCCACGTTGACGATGATCAGCACCACGAACAGCGCATAGACCGTCTGCGCCTGGTCGACCATCAGACGAACGCCCGGCGTAATGCCGTGAATCACCATCGCGCCCATCATCATGGCCGTGACCACGTCGCCGGGAATGCCCAGGGCCAGGGTGGGAATGAAGGCGCTGCCGGTCACCGCATTGTTTGAAGATTCCGAGGCGATGATGCCGTCGGGCTCGCCCTTGCCCAGATTGGCCCGCCGCGGCGACAGCTTCTGGGCCGCGGCATAGCTGATGAAGGCCGCTGCTGCCGCCCCGGTGCCCGGCAGCGCGCCGACGAAGCTGCCGATGAACGAACCCCGCACCAGTTCGATCAGACGGCGGCCGATCTCGCGCAGGTTCGGGAAGCGCAGCCGCGCCTCGGGAATGGTCGTCGCCTCTTCGTCTCGCGCCGAGAAACGCACGAAAACTTCCGACAGCGCGAAGGCCCCCACCACCACCGGGATCAGATCCAGCCCGGAGCTGAGCGCGTAGGTGCCGAAGGTGAAGCGGTCGGCGCCAGTGATCGGGTCACTGCCCACCGTCGAGAAGAAGAAGCCCATCATCCCGCAGACCAGCCCCTTGAGCAGGCTGCCGCGGGAAATCCCGACGATGCACAGCATCGCCAGACAGACCAGCGCGAACACCTCGATCGAGCCGAAATTGACGGCGAACTTGGCCAGCTGAGGGGCGCAGAAGATCAGCAGCACGCAAGAGAGCACGCCGCCGAAGAAGGAAGCAAAGGTGGCCCAGCCCAGCGCTTCGTCGACGCGGCCCTGCTGGGTCATCGGATAGCCATCGAAGGTGGTCGCCGCCGACTGCGGCGTGCCGGGGGTATTGATCAGAATCGCGGTGATCGAACCGCCATAGACCGAGCCGCAGTAGACGCCGATCAGCAGCGCCATGCTGGTAATGACATCCATGCCGAAGGTAAACGGCAGAAAGATCGTCAAGCCAACCACCGACCCCAGCCCGGGTAGGCCGCCAATGATGATGCCTGCCCAGGTGCCGATCACGATGGCGAGCAGCGCCTGCCAGGTGAAAGCGTCACCCATCGCTGCCAGAATCATGTCCATCTCAGATCACTCCATTCGTGAGCAGCGCCGGCAACCGGATCATCAGCACGTGGTGAAACAGGAACCACAAACCGCCACCGATCACGATCGTGCCCAGCAGCAGCGGCAATGGCCGCCGGATACGAAACAGCCATAGCGTCAACGCCACCAACGGCAACGCCGGGATCAGAAAGCCGAGACTCGCCGTGGCAATCGCCGCGATCAATATCGCCGCCATCAACAGCGGCAGAGGCGTCAGCGTCACGCGTTTCACCGGGACGCGGCGGATCAACTCGCCGATCAGGATCGCCAGCGCCACTACGCACCAGATCGTCAGCACGATGCGGGGGACCAGCATGGCGCTTGCCGGCCCCTGCCACGCGGTGATCGAAAGACCGGCGCCAGCCAGCAACAGGGCCAGCGCGGTCAATACTCGAGGATGGATCAAGGATGCGAACATGGATCGCGGCTCCTGAGAGATCGAGAGAACAAGGGTTCGAAAGAACGGGTTACGGCGTCAGGCCAGCGTCCTTGAGCACCTGCTTGTTGGCCGCGAAGCGCTTTTGCACGAACGCCTTGAAATCGTCCGGTCCGAGATAGGCGATATCCGCCTTGGCCTTGTCGGCGAATGACTTGAACTTGTCCGATTCCACCGTCGCCTTGCACGCCTCGGCATACTGCTGAGTGCGCTCCTCGGAAATTCCCTTGGGCGCGACGACGCCCTGCCAGACGGCGAAGTCCATCTCCGCCAGGCCGAGTTCCTGCATCGTCGGCACGTCGGGATAACCCTCTACTCGGTTCTCTGCAAAGACCGCCAACGGGCGCAGGTCGTAGTTTTCGAGGATGGTCTCGGTATCGGCCATGATCTGGATCTCGTTGCCGGCCAGTGCATTCATCGCCGGGCCGGAACCGCTGTAGGGCACGTGCTCCGCCTTGAGATCGCTGTTGACCGTCAATGCCGCCATGGCCAGATGCGGCAACGTGCCGGGGCCGGAAGAGCCATACAGGAAGGGGTATTCCTGCGACTCCTCGACCAGTTGCTTGAACGACTCGATATCGGAAGACTTCGAGACCATCAGGAACATCGGGTTGGAAACGGTGCGGCAGATATAGGTGAAGCTGTCCGGGCCGTAGGGCAGCTTCTTCAGCGAGGGCTGGATCGACAGCGCACCGGCGGGTTCATAGCCGATGATGTTGGGATTGCCTTCGCTATTGGCGACCTCCGCCGTACCGACTGTTGCGCTGGCGCCGGCCACGTTACGTACCACCGAGGTGACACCCAACCGCTGCGAGAAGATCGGCTCGAAGCTGCGCGCGACGATGTCGGTGGCGCCACCCGCCGAGAACGGCACGATGATGTCCAGATGATCGGCGGCCATCGCCGAATGGGTTGCGCCAATCAGCGCAAGGGCGGCCAGCGAATAACGCAATGTTGTCATGGTTAGCTCCATTTTTCGTAGCGCTGCGAAAACGGCGGAAAACAGAACGCATGGCTGACGTCGTCAGACTTGTGTGCGCTCTTCCCGAGCTGATTCGAACTCTTGCTCTCGCCTAAGCCTTTGGGCGAATAACGGATGCCCGCCGAGATGGACTAGAATCGTAGCGCTACGATTTTGACCGGACAATCTTTGCCAATCGTCCATTCGTCGTAGCCTTAGACCAAAGGACAAGTAGCCGCGCCGACACGGCAGAGCGTCGCTTCAACCCGGACCGCAGCCGGCGAGAAAGACGAAACCTCAGCGTGGACTGGATACACTAGCTCTGTCTGAAAAGTCGGCGAGCGATAGCCAGACAAGGCGCAACGACTTTAGGGAGTAACAGCCGAAGGCTGACCCGAAGGGTGAGCGTAGCGAATCAAAATCGGCGAAAAAGGACCGGGCTGGCGTCCCAGTTTACGCGGAGTAAATGAGCATTTTGAGTCGATTTTTAACGCCGTATGGGTGAGCGCAGACATTTTTCAGACAAAGCGTAGCGAACGGCATCGACACGAAAGCACAAGACATTCATACGCTTATCAGCGAGACGCCGGGTGCGAGGACCGACACAACCCGGTGATCGCGAAGGAAGGGGCCAGAAACCGTGGCAAGAAGCAGACGCAGTTCACAGCGAGTGACCATGGGCGAAGTCGCCCAGTTGGCCAACGTTTCGCCGAGCACGGTATCGCTCTACCTGCGTCGTCCCGATGAGGTCTCCTCCCGGCGTGCCGAGAAGATCCAGTCGGCCATCGACCGGCTGGGCTATCTGCCGAATACCATGGCTGGCGGGCTGGCCTCGTCGCGCTCCAACGTGATCGGCGTGCTGGTGCCGACCATCACCAACTCGTTCTTCTCGGAAACGCTCGAGACGCTGGAGCGCCATCTGCGTAGCGCCGGTTATCAGCTGTTGATCGGCAATACCGAGTTCGACGACTCCCGGGAAGAGGAACTGATCCGGTCGATTCTGAGCTGGAACCCCGCCGGCCTGGTGCTGACCGGCTTTCTGCACAACCGCAAGTCGCTGTCGGTGCTCGCCAGCAACGACACGCCCATCGTCGAAATGTGGGATTACGGCCAGCCGGGGCTGGATATGATCGTGGGCTTTTCGCATCACACCTGTGGCCGCCTGGTGGCCGAACACATGTTGCGCCAGGGCCGGCGCCGAATGGCCTTCGTCAGCACCAACTTCCAGCGTGACGTGCGCGCCCGCGACCGCTATCACGGCTTTCGAGACGCGGTCGAAGCTGCCGGCGGCACCGTCGAGCTGCGCGAGCTGAGCGGACGCAGCCATGCCGAGGAGACCGGCCATCTGACCCAGGCACTGATGCAGGCCCACCCCGAGATAGAAGCCATCGGCTGCTCCAACGACATGGTGGCGCTTGGCGTACTGTGCGAATGCCAGCGCCAGGGCTGGGAGATCCCCGGCCGGCTCGCCCTCGCCGGCTTCGGCAACCTGGACTTCACCACCAGCACCGTCCCGCCGCTGACCACCGTCGAGCCACCGCGCCGGGAAATCGGCCAGCACACCGCCCGACTGCTGCTGTCACGCCTCAGGGGGGAACTGCCGGAAAGCGATAAACGGCTGGACCTGGGGGTGAGGCTGGTGGAGCGGGAGAGCGCATGACGATCCGGGGTGTGAGGCAACATAGTGGATCGACGCCTTACGCGGCAGTGGCTGCGCAAGATTCTACAGCATCGCATAGCCAATCATGAACGCGAATGAAATTGAGAAGAATTATCATTATTGACTGATAGGTGTGTCCTCCGGATAATCCTCGAGCCCGCCATAAAAAAACCGCGGGTATATAAGAAGAGATCATTCACTTTCGGGGACACCACGATGAGCGGTCGCAATCGCACGATCGTGAGCCGCGAGAAACCGTCATGGTGTCATCACACCACCACGGCGATTCTCTGCGGTTCAGCACTATTCACCATTCCCGCGCTCGGAAACGCGCAGCAGACAGGGAGCGACGATGGGGCGTACCGCCTATCTCCCGTTATCGTCAACGCTCAGGCAGCGCCTGACGACGACGCCGATACCGTCGTAGCGCGGGAGCTTTGGGTAGGCGGGAAGGTCGCTACCAGCATTCAGGACACGCCCGCTTCCGTCTCGGTGATTACCCAGAAAGAGATCGAGCAGCGCGACGCCCAGACTACCGAGGAGGTTCTGCAATACACCCCCGGGGTCATCACTGACTATTACGGTACCGATGACCGCAACGACTATTTCCAGATTCGCGGCTTTCAGGCCACGACCTATCGCGACGGGATGACGCTGGGCTCCATGCGTGGCGTGCGTGAAGATCCATACGCCTACGAGCGCATCGAGGTGCTGCGCGGCTCGAACTCGACGCTGTTCGGCCCCGCCGACCCGGGCGGATCGGTCAACTTCGTCAGCAAGCGACCACGATTCGAGCGCTTCGGCAACGGCTTTCTCTCCTACGGATCGTTCGATCACAAGGAAGCCGGCATCGATGTCGGCGATGTCCTGGACTCAGGCCAGACACTGGCCTATCGCTTCACCGGAAAGATTCAGGACAGCGACCGAGAGTACGATCACTCGAAGGATAACAGTGGTCTTTTGATGGGCGGCCTGACGTGGGAACCGACGGATCAAACCACGGCAACGCTGATCGTCGACTATCTCAACCGAGACGACACGCCCAATAGCGGCGGCTATCCGCTCGACCGAGAGTATGACCGCGACGACTTCTTCGGCGAGCCCGGCTTCAACGATCAAGACGTCGATCGCACTAGCATCACCGGCCAGCTGCGCCACGACTTCGAAAACGGCCTGACGCTGAGCACGAACCTGCGTTATAGCGATCTCAAGGATGACTTTCAGTACGTCTATATTAACGATGTCGCTGCGCGCACCAGCACGGTGGTGAACCGAGACTATTTCGGTACCGATACCGAAGCTCACGAGTTCATCGGCAATACCATCCTGCAGTACGATGCCAGCTTCGGCGAGATCGACAGCAGCACCCTCGGTGGTATTGAGTACCGCGACGCCTCGACTGATAGCCAGTCGATCTACGGGAATGCGGAACCCATCGATATCACCAACCCGGTTTATAGTGGCGGTCCCGAAGACCTGACGCCCTACCGGTACGAAAACCAGGATTACCAGACTCGTTCGGTCTTCCTGACGCAGAATCTCTCTTTCTATGATCGCTTCGTGGTCAGCGCCGGCGTACGCAACGACTCGATGGATCTCTCGAGCGAGGGGGAATCCTACGGCGCCGCTTTCGACGACAGCGACGATTTCTCGGAGACCACCGTGCGTGGCGCACTGACCTATATCGTCAACGACGAACTCTCCACTTACGTCAGCTACGTAGAGTCGGTCGCACCGCCCACCATTGGCGTCACACCGGAGCGCGGCAAACAGCAGGAGATCGGCCTGAAATACTCGCCCGACGGGATGAACGCCCAGTTTTCTGCGGCGATCTACAACCTGGAAAGAGACGACGTGACCATCGCCGTAGTGCAGGACAATGGCGCCATCGACCAGCAAACCATCGGAACGTCCCGGGCGCGCGGTCTCGATCTCGAGGCCAAAGCCGAGCTGACCGATAATCTGAGCATCGTCGGCGGTTACTCCTATCTGGATACGGAGGTCGAAGAGGGCACGCTGCGTGATGGCACCTCGATCAAGGGCAACGATTTCGCCATCGCTCCGAAACACACCGCCATGCTCTGGGGTTACTACACGCTGCCGGGCGAGAAGATGAGCGTCGGTCTGGGCGCCCGCTATACCGATGGCTACTACTTCGACGCCGCCAATACCTCGAAGAGCGATTCGGCAACGCTGTTCGACGCCGCCTTCGACTATCGGATCGTCCAGAACACCGACTTCACGATCAACGTCAGCAATATCTTCGACGAGCAGCACGTCGTCGGCTCCGGCACGGCCAACTACTACAACCCGGGCCGCGAGATTCGGGCGAAAGTCAGCTACCACTGGTAACGCCAACGATAGCGTTTTAACGTCCTCGAGCGGTCGAGATCGCTCGGGGGAGTGCTTGTAGCTTTGCCGTATACGTCGCCTTCGGATTTCCAGTTACAGCGACGCTGCCGAGCGTGCTGACACACAAAACGGCCGGACCTTGTGGCCCGGCCGTCTTCAATGGCGAGACTTGGCTACTGGCTGGCTTGCGACGGATAGCGGTGCATCAGATCCAGCAGGACGCCGTTGGTCCAGCCGAACCCGTCGACGACATCATATTCACCGCCGCCGCCCACGGCGGGGTCGACCACGTCGTATTTTTCGACCAGCTTGCCGGTCTGTTGGTAGACCGCGCGATTGGTTTCGATCCAGCGCCGGGCGATGGTTTCGGCCAGGTCGTCGTGTCCGTAGCGGTCGAGACCGGAAACCGCCAGCCACTGCAGCGGCGCCCAGCCATTGGGCGCATCCCACTGTTCGCCGGTGTTATGCGTGGTGGTGACCATGCCCCCGGCGCGCAGCAGCTCGCGCCGCACCGTCTCGGCCGTGGCATCGGCCTTGGCCGGATCGGCGACGCCAAACGCCAGCGGATAGACCATGGCCGCTGAAATGGCATCGGTCAGATGCCCCTGCCGCCAGTCGTAATCGGTGTAGTAGCCCCCGTCAGGTTGCCAGAAGACCCGGTTGATCGCGCTTCGACGTTGTTCGGCCAGCGCCTCGAAGCGTGCCGCCTGGGCATCATCGCCCTCGACCCGCCATGCATGCGCCAGGGTGCGTTCGAGCTGGTACAGCAGCGCGTTGAGATCCACCGGCAGGATATCGCGGGTCTCGATGGTGGTCTGGTGCTGGCCATCGGCCATCCAGCGCGAGCTGAAGTCCCAGCCACTTTCGGCAGCGGCTCGTAGATGGCCGTACAGTTCGGGAGCCGGCCGGTCGCTACGCGCGGCCAGCTCGCGTTCGGCGGCGTAGGCTTCCGGCCGGGGCCAGTTCTCGCTTCCGTGATAGCGATTGAGCAAGGTGCCGTCGGCCAGTTGAACCACGTGCTCACGTACCTCGCCGGGGCCGATTTCATCGGCGCCGCGCATCCAATAGTCGTGTTCCCGCATCAATTCGGGCAGATAGCGGCGATAGACGGCTTCTCCGTCATGCTCCGCCAGCAGCGCTACCATCGGAGCGAAGAACGGCGGCTGGCTACGCGTCAGAAAATAGGTCCGCGTACCGTTGGGCACGAACCCGTAGGTGTCGATCAGCCAGGCGAAGTTGTCGACCATGTCGCGCACCAGGTCGAAGCGGTCGCTGCGCGCCAGGCCCAACATGGTGAAGTAGCTGTCCCAATAGAACATCTCATTGAAGCGCCCGCCCGGCACCACGTAGGGCTCGGGCAACGAGACCAGACTGCTCCAGGGGCCTTCGTCGGTATCCGCTGGGTCCCGTGTCAGATAGGGCCACAGGTTGACGATGTGGGTCTCGATCGAGGTATCGGCCGCCTCGCTAAGGCGCGTTTCGTTCTCCGGACGCGGATCGAAGTTGGCATCGACGAAGGCTTGCAACCGGGCCTTGTCGATTTCCCCTTCCTGCTGCTGCAGCCGTTCGAAGTCGGCCACGATAGCCGCGGGGTCGCGCTTGGGCAACAGATCGACCACCGACTTCCCATCCGGATAGAGCTGCGCCATGGCGACGGCCTTCATCACCGGCCCCCAGGTACGTTCCGGGGACTGCCTGGCGGTCTTGGCAGGCGCCTCTTGCACCGGTTCCCGCTCGATGCCCTGCGTGCCGCAGCCGCCCAGCAGCAGCGCTGTCAGCAGTAACGTGGTCCACCCCAGCCTCATCTGCCGATAATTCCCAAGCCATTCCATTGTCGTTCTCTTCACGGCCATGTGTCGGAAGTCAGTGTCGGAAGTCATAGCTAGCCAGACTTCAGCGACGAAGCCCATGCCGCTTTCGAGGTATGGCGTCTGTCCGAATGACAAACGCCCCGATCATGAATCGAGGCGTTTCCAAGAGTGGAGATTCGAATATCCCCAGCGGTTACAACGCTCCGTGTTACAACGCTCCGTCGGCGATGGCTCTGGCCATGGTGGGAGACAGCGGCAATCTGGGCAGCAGCGTTGCCTGATAGGCATGATAGAGATCCGCCTTGCCGCTCCAGATTTCGCTGGATGGGTTGTTGTGGCGGTCGAGTTCCTGCCACCAGCTGCCCCGTTCGCGATCGATCAGAAAACGATCGATGTAATCCCAGAAACGGCGATACCAGGTTTCGTAGGTTGCGTCGCCGGTACGCTTGAGCAGCGCCGCGGCCGTGGCGGCGGCTTCGGCCAGCGTCCAGTGCATGCGCTCGTGAACCACCGGCTGGTTTTTCCAGTCGTGAGTGTAAATGAGCCCTGGCTCGCCATCGACGTTCCACGCCAGCTCGGTCGCGCTATGGAACAGCCCCTGCGCATCCTCCAGCAGCCAGCCCGGCGCCGCTTCGCCATGGCGCAGCAGCCCGCCTTCGAGATGCAGCATCAGCCGCGCCCATTCGAAGGCGTGACCAGGCGTAGCGCCGTAAGGTCGGAACTGATCCTTGGGTGTTTCCTGGTTGTAGTCGCGCCATTCGTTCCACTCGCTGTCGAAGTGCTCGACGACACGATAGTCGTTGGGCCTGGCGTGGGCGTGAATGATCCTGTCGACGATGGAGAGCGCCCGCGCCCGCCACTTCGGCTCGTCGAGAACGTCGGCGAGTTGCAGGAAGGCCTCGGTCGAGTGCATGTTGCTGTTGCCGCCGCGATACGCCTCGTCTTCGCGCCAGTCGCGGGAAAACCCCTCACGCATGCGCCCTTCGTCTTCGGACCAGAACCGGGTCTCGATCACGTCGATGATATCGTCCAGCAGCGGCTTGGCGTCTTCGTTGCCGGCTTGCCAAGCGCTGGCCGCCGCCAGCGCGACGAAGGCGTGAATGTAGGCCTGCTTGGTCTGCGTTTCGCCCGCCTTGGGCCGTTCGCCATACCAGCCGCCGTGCTCATCGTCGTGAAGCTCGCCTCTCAATGCCGCGACGCCGTGTGCCACCAGCGGTGCCATGCCGGGCTCGCCACGCATAGCGGCCAGCGCGAAACAGTGCGTCATGCGGGCAGTGATCATGGTGTCGGGGTTGGCATCCGCCGGCAGTCGGCCGTCTTCGTCCAGCGCCGCAAAACCGCACTCGGCATGGCGCGAGGCGCGATAGAACGCCAGCAGGCGCTGGCCTTCGCTCTCCAGCCAGTGATGATGTGCCGGCCGATCCAGCCAGCTGTCCTGACGTGGCGGCAGATTGTGAGTCGTACCTGGCATGTTCGGGGCCTCCTTTTGCCCGAGAATTGCTGTTGGTGCTCGAAGACCCTGGGCGATTCCCGAGCAGGGCTCCATGACTTTCGATCTTTTGGTGACCGCTCAACCGTTGACGATCATGCCGCCGTTGGGGTGTAGCGTCTGGCCGCTGATGAAGGACGCGTCCAGCGATGCCAGAAAGACATAGCACGGCCCCAGCTCGGACGGCTGCGCGGCCCGCCCCATCGGCGTGTCGGAACCGAAATCTTCCAGCATCTGCGGATCATGGGCACCCAGGGTGGCGGGTTGCAGCGGTGTCCACACCGGGCCGGGCGCGACCGCATTGACCCGGATACCGCGCGCTACCACCTGATTGGAGAGCGAACGGGTGAAGCTGATGATCGCGCCCTTGGTGGCGGTGTAGTCGACCAGGAAATCGGGCCCGATATACGCATTGACCGAAGCGGTGTTGATGATCGAATCATCTTCTCCCAGGTACGGCAATGCCGCCTTGGTCAAATAGAACATGCCGTGAATGTTGGTGGCGAAGGTCTGTTCCCACTGGTCATCGTCGAGCTCGGTAAGATCGGTGCACACCTGCTGGGTGCCGGCGTTGTTGACCAGAATGTTGAGCCCGCCGAAGGTGTCGACGGCCTGCTGGAGCGCCGAGCGGCAGAACGCGGCATCGCGAATGTCACCGGCAATCGACAGGCAGCGCCGCCTTTCCGCCTCGATCAGACGCTGCGTCTCTCTGGCGTCCTCGTCCTCGCTGAGATACATGATCGCGACGTCGGCGCCCTCGCGAGCGAAGTGGATCGCCGCGGAACGGCCGATACCGCTGTCAGCGCCGGTCACCAGGGCGATCTTGCCCTCCAGCTTGCCGCTGCCGCGATAGCCCGGGCGGATGAACTCCGCCGGCGGCTGCATCAAGCCTTCCTTTCCGGGTAGTGACTGCTGTTGCGCATGGATTTCGGTCTTCTTGACCATCTGGGCCGCTCCTTGGCTTCGGGTTGGATACACTGACTGAATCGAGTCATCCGCGATGCAAAGCGAACGCAAGAGCGATTGCCCATGAGCGTAGCTTTGCTACGCGACGCTATCGGTCTTAGGCTTTGTCTGAAAACTGCCTGCGCTCGGCCATACGGCGTTAAAAATCGGCTCAAAGTACTCATTTACACCGCGTAAACTGGTACGCCAGCCCGGTCCGTTTTCACCGATTTTTGCCTTGTCTGACCTTCGCTCGACGACTTTTCAGACAAAACCTAGTCGAGCGCTGTTCTCTCGACAAGCCGAGCGCGATCGGAACAGGCAGCAAGCCAGACACGACCGGAACAGGCCGAACGCGAACCCGATCAAGTGCCGACGACGCCGAACACCCAACCGACCCCGGCCGTGGCGGCCATGGCCAGCACACCCCACACGACCACTCGGACGACAGCGACCCGCACGCGTGAACCGCCCACTTTGGCCGACAGGATCCCCAGCAGGCCGAGTGCCAGTAGCGAACCGATGGCGACGACCAGCGCGATCCCCTGACGAGGCGCCAGCAGCGAGGCGACGATCGGCAGCGCGGCACCGGCGAGAAAGGTCAGCGCCGAGGCCACCGCCGCTTGTAGAGGCCGCGCTTCGTTGACATGGCTGAAACCGAGTTCATCACGCGCATGGGCCGCCAGCGCGTCGTGGTGCATCAGCTTTTCTGCGACCTCCTGCGCAAGCGCAGAGGAGAGGCCCCGCGCTTCGTAGATATCCGCCAGTTCACGGGTTTCAAACTCATAGTTGGCAGCCAGCTCGCGACGTTCGCGCGCCAGGTCGGCGCGTTCGGTATCCTTCTGCGAGCTGACCGAGACGTACTCGCCCGCGGCCATCGACATCGCTCCGGCTACCGCCCCGGCCGCCCCGGCGGTCAGCACGCCAGCCAGCGTCGCGCCCGCCGTCGCCATGCCGATGACCAGGCTGGCGGTGGAAACGATGCCGTCGTTGGCGCCCAGCACCGCCGCTCGCAGCCAGCCCACACGATCCGAGTAGTGACGCTCCTTGGGTATGGACATCCCTGACCCCTGCCCCGGCTCCCATTTCATGACGCCTCCTACGCTTGCAGACCCAGTGCAGCCTGGTGCTTGTCGTCTTTCTCTCCTCTCATCCTAGGCTAACCCGATGGGGACCGGAGAGGTTGTCTCTGGCGATGATGTGTCTTTTTGCTGATGCGACATGCCGCAATACACTCTCTCGATGCATCGCCCCGATGTCGATATGTCTCGTCAAAGAACCGTTCAACGCCATACGGCATGAAACTTCTCACTCCGAACTGGCGCGATGCACTATGCCGCAACGTCACCTTTCGAAAATACGATTTCAACACTAGGAAGTTCCCTCCTATCACAGCCCGTCGTGGCTTTTCCACTGCCCGGCTCGACGGTCAGTTCAGCGTGACGCCCGGCCCGAACGCCCAATATCTTGTCATCTACTCGAGCGAAGCGGATCGTCAGGCTTCGACCACCTACGAGTCCGAAGAAAAAGCGTATGCCCGGGTAAGAGGGCTCTCCGAACCCGCCGGCCCCGATCCGCGCGCCGTGCATACCGCCACCGGCGAAGTGACGCTCGAAATCGTCTCGCTGACCGGTAGCACCGGCATGACCTCAATGATTGGCGATACGCCAGTCCCGATACCCGAGGCTGCCGGCCCTCGCCCGCAAGCCGCCACCCCGGCACCCGCTCCGGAGCCCACCACAGCGGACTTCGATTACCGCCGAATGATCGATGCCGCGCTCAAGGCCGGCGATGTCGAACTCGCGCTGGATCTTGCCGAACGCGCCGAACGCAGCGGGCACCCCGGTACCCGGGCCTGGCTGGCCGATCGGCTGCAAGCCAAGACGCCCTGAGTCATCCTGGGTTTCCGGACTCGCGACGCCCGGCGACGAGACAGCCTCTTTCTTACCATCGTGACCCTTGCCATTGCGACCCTTACCATCGTGACGCGGCCAACGCGTCACGATGGCGAGCCTGGCTTAAGTCAATCCTAAGCCGATGCTGCCTAGGATGGGGCTGACTCGTTCACTCAAGGATCACCCAACGTGAACCACTCGTTGCCCAACCGTTATTCGGCCAAGGCCCGCCACTTTCACTGGACCCTTGCCGCACTGATCGCCCTGGCTTACGCGCTCATCCTGTCGACGGATATCTTTCCGCGAAGCACCGGCATACCGGCCTTTCTGCTGCAGAGCCATTTCTGGACCGGTATCGTCGTGCTGCTGCTGGCGATTCCCCGCTTGATCGAACGCCTGCGACAGCCGCCACCCCCGGTGTCGCCGCCACTTCATCCCCGGCTCGAGCTGGCGTCACGCATTACCCACTGGGCGCTCTACGCGTTTCTGTTCGCGCAGCCGCTGCTGGGCATCATGACGGTCTGGCTGAGCAATGGCACGATTCCGGTTCCCGGTACGTCGCTGGCGGTGCCGTCGCCGTTCGGCGTGACGCCGCATCTCGGCCACTCGCTGGAGTCGATCCACAAGACGCTGGGAACGGCGTTCTACTACGTGATCGGGCTGCATATCGCCGCGGTGTTGTGGCACCAGTTCGTCCGCCGAGACGACCTGCTCAAGCGCATGTGGTGAAGCGATCCAAGCGGATAGGATGAAATTCAGGCGGCGCGAAGAGACTCGCGCCGCCGAAGGCGCTCACTCGACGATGTGGAATCCATCCAGGTGGCGCTCATTGAGCGAGAGTCCCAGCCCCGGCACGTCGTCGGCGAGATCGAGATGGCCGTCGATCGGTTCCGGGTCGCCTTCGAACAGGTAGTAGAAGAGTTCGTTGCCGATCTCGACGTCATGCACCGGGAAGAACTCCGACATCGGCGACGCCAGTGACGACATCGTTAGATGGTAGTTGTGCATCTGCCCCGCGTGCGGAATCACCGGCACCTCGAACGCTTCGGCCATGGCGTTGATCTTGCGCGCCACAGTGATGCCGCCGACGCGGTTGGTGTCGTACTGGATCACCGAGACCGCACGTTTCTCCAGCAACTGGCGAAAGCCGTGGACGGTGAACTCGTGCTCCCCACCGGAGATCGGCATCGGCGCGATGCGATTGAGCTCGGCGTAGCCGTCGATATCGTCGGCGATCACCGGCTCCTCCAGCCAGCGCAGCTCGAACGGCGCCAGCCTGGGCAGCATCCGGAGGGCGTAGTCGAGGTTCCAGCCCATGTAGCAGTCGGCCATCAGGTCGATGTCCTCGCCGATCACCTCGCGCACCGCGGCCACGCTCTTCACATTCTCGCGCATGCCTTTCGGCCCGTCCTTGGGTCCATAGCCGAAGCGCATCTTCATCGCCTGGAAACCCTGATCGAGATAGCGCTGTGCCTCCGCCTGCATAACGTCGAGATCGTCGTGATAGAGCTTGGAGGCGTAGCAGGGAATGCGTTCCTTGGTGCGCCCGCCGAGGAGCTTGAACACCGGCTTGCCAAGCGCCTTGCCCATCAGATCCCAGATCGCGATATCGACCCCGGAGATCGCCGCCATGCCGATGCCGCGCCGCCCCCAGGCCAGCGTGGCGCGATACATGCGCTGCCACAGGTACTCGTAGTCGAACGGATCCTGGCCCACGACCAGTGCCGCCAGGTGCTGGTCGACGATGGTCTTGGCGACCCTAGGTGCCAGCGCCACGTTGCCGAGACCGACGAGACCGCTGTCGGTCTCGATCTCGATCACCGTCCAGCCGTGGAAGCGGAAGCTCTGCATGGCATCGCCGCGATCCCACAGCGCATCCATGGCGTTGGTACAGAAATGCGCCTTGGGCGGCACCGTCTCGCCTTTCCACTCGAACACGCGGGCGCGGACTCGGGTGATTTTCATGTCTGGACTCCTTGTCGTTGGCGTTCTGATCTCGATTCGCCGTGTGACTCTCAATCTATCGTCGTCTCTCAACCCACGACCGCATTGGCGATCAGCAGCGCGACCAGGCCGGTGGCCCAGCCCAGCGTGGTCGGCACCGACAGCACCAGCAGCTGATGCTTGGCGGTCTTGACCCCCAGCAGCCGGTTGACCACCCAGAAGTAGCTGTCGTTGAAGTAGCTGAAGAAGAGCCCGCCGAGACACGCCGCCTGAGCCGCCAGCACCATGTTGACGTCCGGCATCGAGGCCAGGATCGGCGCTGAGATCGAGGCGCCGGTGATCATCGACACCGTGCCGCTGCCCTGCACGAAGCGCACCAGCGTGGCGATGAGGAACGGGATCAGCACCGCCGGCAGCGCCAGCCCGGCAATGCTTTCGCCGATGTAGTCGCCCGCACCGCTGGCCCTCAGCACGGCACCCAGCGCACCCCCGGCACCGGTGACCAGCAGAATGATACCGGCGCTTTCGACGCCTTTTTCCAGGTGCGCCAGCACCTGATCCTTCGGCATCTTCGGCACCAGGCCATAGACCGCCACCAGCACGCCGATGCCGACCGCAATCACCGGATGGCCGACGAACTGGACGATCTGCACGAAGAGCCCCGGCGAGTCGCTGTCGCCCACCACCGCGGTGACCAGCGTATTGAAGAAGATCAGCAAGATCGGCAAGGCGATCGGCATGACCGACATCCGCAGCGAGGGCAGTTCGCTCTCGGCCAACTGCTCGCGCATCGGGTCCTCGTCGTCGTCGCGCTTCAGCGATCCCGGCACGTCGCGTTCGATCATCGCCTCGATGCGCGGCCCCATGAAGCGGGCGTAGAGCACCATCACGATCAGCGCCGGCGCGGTGAAGACCAGGCCCCAGGCGATCATCAGGCCGATATCGACACCGAAGATCCCCGCTACGCCCAGCGGGCCCGGCGTCGGCGGCACCGCGCTGTGGGTGACCGCCAGCCCGGAGGCGAGCGCGATGCCCAGCGTCAGGATCGAGCGCCCGCTATTGCGTGCCAGCGCCCGCACCAGCGGATTGAGGATGACGTAGGCCGAATCGCAGAAGATCGGGATCGAGACGATATATCCGGTCAGCGCCATGGCCCAGTCCTCACGCTCCTTGCCCAGCAGCTTGAGGATCGAGTAGGCCATGCGCTGGCCGGCGCCGGAGACTTCCAGAATCCGCCCCATCATCACGCCGAAGCCGATGACCAGACCGATGGTGGAGAGCGTCGTGCCGAAACCGGTGGTAATGGCACCGATCACCGCATTGGGTGGCATGCCGCCGATCAGGCCGGCGATCGACGCGGCAATGACCAGGGCAAGCAGCGCGTGAACGCGGGTTTTCAGCACCAGCGCGATCATCACGAAGATAGCGATACCCAGGCCGATGATGACCTGAGGTCCAGCGACAGATTCTGTCATGGCGTGAACTCCTTGCGGGCTTTGTGAATGTTGTTGCCTGTCGTTGTTCAAGGATCGGACCGTCCGGCGCGTTTCCCGCGCCTTTCGGGTCGTAAAAGCAGTGGTAGACGTCAGCTCGTGAGTTCATCCTCCCGGTAGGCGTGAATGATGGCGTCGAAATCGGCATCGGCCTGGAATCCCAACGCCAGCGGCCGCGCGGCATCCAGCCCGCCCGGCCAGCTGGCGACGATGGCATCGATGGCGGCATCGGGTTCGAATCGCACCAGTTGGCGGGCCGACGGGCCGGCCACACGCTCCAGCGCATCGAGCATCTCGTTCACCGTGACCGTGATGCCGGGCAGATTGAGCGTGCGCCAGTCCCCCAGCGGCTCGCCGGACAGCGCCAGCGCATGAACCAGGTTGGCGACGACCGCCCGTGGCGAGGAGAGCCACAGCGGCAGCTCCCCCGCCACCGGGCAGACCGCTTCGATGCCGGAGAGCGGCTCGCGAATGATCGAGCTGGCGAACGACGAGGCCGCCTGATTGGGTTTGCCCGGACGCACCACGATGGTCGGCAAGCGACAGACGCGGCCATCGACGAAGCCGCGCCGACTGTAGTCGTTGATCAGCAGTTCCCCCATCGCCTTCTGTGCGCCGTAGGAAGAACGCGGCTGCGGCCCGATCGCCTCAGGCACCGGCTGCGATCGACTTTGAGAGAGCCCCGGCCCGAACACCGCCAGCGAGCTGGCGAACAGGAACCGCAGCCGCTTCGAATGTGCCCGGCACGCTTCCAGCAGCGTTCGCGTGGCATCCAGGTTGACCCGCATGCCGAGATCGAAATCCGCCTCGGCCTGCGAGCTCACCACCGCCGCCAGATGGCAGACGGCACCGGTATCCTCGGCCAGCGCCTCCTCGATCAGCGCAGACTTGATGAAACCGGAATCGGCGATATCGCCGGTCAGCGATTCGACACGGTCGTCGGCCACCGGGCACGGCGCCAGATCAATCGACGTCACCCGCGTGACGGCCTGGCCTTCGAGCACGGTCTCTTCCGACAACAACTTCTGGATCAGTCTCGCGCCGAGAAAACCGGCGCCTCCGGTCACGATCACATGCATGGCATTTCTCTCCTCTGATCTCGCCTTCATCCATCGAATGGCACTGAATTGACGAAAGGCGAATTGCGCTGACGTTTGCGATTTACCATCTTGTCTGACAAATTCAGTCGACAGGCAATATCGCCATTGGTCGGAGAACGTCCCCGCAAGCCGTCATGGCGGCACCGACGAGTCCGCGACTACGACGAATGCATGAGGAATACCGCATTGAAAGAAGACACGAGGCAGCCGTCGCGCGGCCCGCAGCTTTCCGAACAGGTCGCCCAGCGCTTGAGCGACGCGATACAGGCCGGCGAATGGGGTCGCGGAGCACGCCTGCCCACCGAGGCGGAGCTGGGCGAGCGCTTCGGCATCAGCCGCTCCGTGGTGCGCGAGGCGATCTCGATGCTGCGCAACGGCGGCCTGGTGACTTCGCGGCGGGGCAGCGGCAGTTTCGTCGCCGAAGCACCGACGGTATCGCTACGGCTGGCGATTCCCGATCCCGGCCTGCAGTCGGTGGTCGAGGTGCTGGAGCTGCGCCGGCCGCTGGAGGTGGAAGCGGCACGGCTCGCCGCCGAACGGCACACGCCGTCCCAGCTACGGCGGATTCGCAACGCCATGGTGGATATCGATGAAGCGGTCGAGGCGGGGCTGTCCGGCGTCGATCAGGATCTCGCCTTTCATCGCGCCATCGCCGAAGCGGCCAACAACACCCACTTCACCGCCGTGCTCGACTTCTACAACCGCTTTCTGCATCAGGCGATCCGCGTGACGCGGACCAACGAATCGCTGCGCGAGACCTTCATGCAGCAGGTGGTCGCGGAGCATCAGGCCATGCTCGATGCCATTGCCGCAGGCGATGCCGATGCCGCCGCCCGCGCCGCCGCCATTCATCTGGAACACGCCGAAATGCGCCTGCGTCAGGCACCCACCGATCTGCTCAAGAGCATGCTCGAACAGGAGGAAGCGCAGGCCGGATCGCCTTCGGCATCGACGGAACAGACAGGAGACGACTCACGATGAGTACGACACAACGACCCCGCGTCGGGGTCATCGGGCTGGGCTCGATGGGGATGGGCATGGCCACATCGCTGGTGCGCGCCGGCTTCGAGACCTGGGGCTGCGATCTGCGCGAGGAAGCACGAGCGAGCTTTGCCGGTGCCGGCGGCCATGCCGTGGCAACGGCGGCGGAGATGGCTGCCGAGGTCGAGATCGTGCTGACCGTGGTGGTCAACGCCGAACAGACCCGCGCGGTGCTGTTCGGCGATAACGGCCTGCTACCGGGACTGAAGCCGGGCAGCGTGGTGATCTCCTGCGCGACCTGCGCGCCGGATGCCGTGCAGGCGCTGGGGGCCGATCTCGCCGCCCATGACGTTCATCTGCTCGATGCGCCGATCTCGGGCGGCTCGGTCAAGGCGGCCGCGGGCCAGCTGACGATCATGGCCTCCGGCCCGGCGGCGCTGTTCGAGCGCGCCGGCGACGTGCTCGACGCCCTCGCCGCCAAGGTCTTTCGGCTGGGAGACGGCCTGGGGCAGGGTTCGCAGGTCAAGCTCGTCAACCAGCTGCTGGCGGGCGTGCATATCGCCGCCGCCGCCGAGGCGATGGCCTACGGCATTCGCGGCGGCTGCGATCCGCAGACCTTATATGAAGTGATCACCCAGAGCGCCGGCAACTCGTGGATGTTCGAGAACCGCGTGCCCCACATCCTGGCCGGTGATTACACGCCGCATTCGGCGGTGGACATCTTCGTCAAGGATCTCGGCATCGTCCACGACACCGCCCACCGCGACAAATTCCCGCTGCCGCTCACCGCGCAGGCGCTCAACCAGTTCACCCTGGCCTCCGCCCAGGGGCTGGGCCGCGAGGACGATTCGGCAGTGATCAAGGTCTACCCTGGAATCACGCTCCCCGGCACGGCCGCCAACGATGCCGGTTTCGGCAACGGCGCGGGTTCCGATCTCGACGGTGGCCCCAACGATCACGGAGGTGCTTGAACGATGGCAAATTCTCTTTCGACAGCGGGCGAACGGCCCCGCGCCAGACCGATCCTCGGCTGCATCGCCGACGACTTCACCGGCGCCACCGATCTCGCCAGCCAGCTGGTCAGCGCCGGCATGCGCACGCTGCAGACCATCGGGGTTCCCGACACACCGCTGGAGGCGGGCGTGGACGCCGTGGTGGTGGCGCTGAAATCGCGCACCATCCCTGCCAGCGAGGCCATCAAGCAGTCGATCCAGGCGCTCGACTGGCTGCGGGAACAGGGCTGCGAGCAGTTCTATTTCAAATATTGCTCCACCTTCGATTCGACACCGGCCGGCAATATCGGCCCGGTCACCGAGGCGCTGATGGACGCCCTGGGTACCGACTTTACCGTCGCCTGCCCGGCGCTGCCGGCCAATCGCCGTAGCGTGTTCAACGGCTACCTGTTCGCCAACGGCGTCCTGCTCAACGAGAGCGGCATGCAGGATCACCCACTGACGCCGATGACCGATGCCAACCTGGTCCGCGTGCTCGGCGCGCAGACGACGCGGGAGATCGGGCTGATCGACTACGCCACGCTGCGCCAGGGCGACGCCGCGGTGACCGCGCGCATCGAGGCGTTGAAAGCCGACGGTATCGGTATCGCGATCTGCGACGCCATCGATAACGAGGATCTGTTCGTGCTGGCCCGCGCCTGCCGCGATCTTCCATTGGTGACGGCGGGTTCCGGCCTGGCGCTGGGGTTGCCGGCCAATGTCGCCGATCGTCTCAATCACCGGCAGGACGCCGCCCGCCTCGAGCCGATCGCCGGTCGCGAGGCGGTATTGAGCGGCAGTTGCTCGCGGGCCACGCTGGCCCAGATCGACCATGCCAAGCAGCACATGCCGAGTTTTCACCTCGATGCCCAGGCGCTGCACGATGACTACGCAAGTGTCGTCGACGCGGCACTCGCCTGTGCCGAAGCCCATTTCCAGGCACACGCCGACGACGACGGCGGCCCGGTGCTGATCTATGCCAGCGCCGCGCCGGAGGAGGTGCGTCAGGCCCAACAGCGGCTCGGCGTGCAGGAAGCCGGCGAACTGGTCGAGCGGGCGCTGGCCGACATCGCCAGCGAGCTGGTCAGCCGCCTCGGCGTGCGCCGTCTGCTGGTCGCCGGTGGCGAGACGTCCGGCGCCGTGGTCAGCGCGCTCGGCGTTCAGGGGCTGCGGATCGGCGAAAGCATCGATCCCGGCGTGCCGTGGACGACCACCCTGGGGACCGAAGCACCGCTGGCGCTGGCGCTCAAGTCCGGCAACTTCGGCGCCACCGATTTCATGACCAAAGCCTGGAAACTGATGCCATGACCGCGATCCATACTTCGACCTCCTCGACCGAAAGCCGCCTGCGCGAAGAGATCGCCGAGATCGGCCGTTCCTTTCGCAACCTGGGCATGGCGCCGGGCACCTCCGGCAATATCAGCGCCAAGCTCGACGATGGCTGGCTGATGACGCCGACCAACGCCAGCCTCGGCGCCCTGGACCCGGCGGAAATTTCCAAGCTCGACTGGGACGGCAACCTGCTCGCCGGCAAGCCGCCGACCAAGGAGTCGTTCCTGCACCGGGCCTTCTATGAGCAGCGCCCGGATACCGGCGGCATTATCCATCTCCACGCGACGCACTCGGCGGCGGTGTCGTGTCTCAACGGGCTCGATGAACACTCCTGCCTGCCGCCGATCACGCCCTACTTCGTGATGCGGGTCGGCCGTCTACCGCTGGTGCCCTACTATCGGCCCGGCGATGCGGCGCTGGGCGAGGCGGTGCGCCACTACGCTGCCGACCATGCCGCCGTGCTGCTCGCCAATCACGGCCCGGTGGTAGCGGGCAAGACGCTGGAAGCCGCGCGCAACGCCATCGAAGAGCTGGAGGAGACCGCCAAGCTCTATCTGCTGCTGCGCCACCACGACGTGCGCACGCTGAACGAGAAGGAAATCGACGAGCTGCGCGACGCCTTCGGCGCCCAGTGGTAAGCGCGCATTCGTCTGTCCACACCCGTCAACCGGATCACCGAGGAATCAGGCCATGCCGCGTTTCGCCGCCAATATCAGCATGATGTTCAACGAAGTCCCGTTCATGGAGCGCTTTGCCAGAGCCGCCGCGAATGGTTTCACCGGGGTCGAGTTCCTGTTCCCGTATGACTTCGAACCCGAAGCGATCGCCGCCGAACTGAAGCGCCACGGGCTCGAACAGGTGCTGTTCAACCTGCCACCCGGCGACTGGGCTGCCGGCGAGCGCGGCCTGGCCGCCCTCCCCGGCCGTGAAGCGGAGTTCCGGGACAGCGTCGATACCGCCATTCGCTACGCCAAGGCGTTGAACTGCCCGCGTCTGCACGTCATGGCCGGGCTGGTAGAAGAGTCGACATCCGGGACTGCTCCGGACAATGTTTCCCGTGAAACATTGTCCAGTAACTACCAGATTTATCTGGAGAATCTGCGCTTCGCCGCGCGAAAGCTCGCCGAGCACGATCTGACGCTGCTGATCGAACCGATCAATACTCGCGACATGCCGGGCTACTTTCTCAATCATCAGGCCGAAGGACATGCGATCCTCGCCGAGCTGAATGAGCCCAACGTCAAGGTGCAGATGGACTTCTACCATACCCAGATTATGGATGGAGATATCTGGAAGACCTACGAGCGCTACCGCGATGGCGTGGGCCACATCCAGATCGCTGGCGTGCCCGAACGGCACGAACCGGATGCCGGCGAGGTCAATTATCCGTGGCTATTCGCCCAGCTCGACCAGGCCGGCTACGACGGCTGGCTGGGCTGCGAATACAAGCCCCGCGGCGAAACGGAAGCCGGGCTCGGCTGGTATCGCGCCTATCGGATGTGACCGCCGATCATTCTTCGATCAGCCGGATGCCATCTTCTTCGATGACGATCCGGCGCTGCTTGTAGAGGCGGCCGATGGCCTGCTTGAAGGCATTCTTGCTGACGCCCAGCCGCGCCTTGATGGCGTCGGCCGGGCTCTTGTCGCCGAGCGCCAGGAACCCGCCGTTGTCGGCCAGCGCCGCCAGCACCTTGTCGCCGACCACATCCAGACGCGCCTGCCCCGGCGGCAATAGCGAGAGATCCAGGCGGGCGTCGTCGCGCACGCGACGGACATAACCCTCCACACGATCGCCGCGACGCAACGGGCGCGACATGTCGTCGTGATACAGCAACCCCCAGAAGCGGCTGTTGACCACCGCCTTGGCGCCGAGATCGGTCAGATCGGCGATCACCAGCGATACCCGGTCGCCCGCCTTCAACCCTTCCGACTCGTCCCGCAGGAAGCGATCGAGCTTCATGCTGGCCACCGGGCGCATGCGATCGTCGACGTAGATCATCACCAGCACGCGCTTGCCCTCGTCCGGGCGGAAACGCTGCTCGCCGAACGGCAGCAACAGATCCTTGGGGCGGCCCCAGTTCAGGAAGGCGCCAATATCGTTGACCTTCGTCACCCGTAGATAAGCGACATCGCCCACGTTGACCTGTGGCTCGGCAGCGCGTGACGATTCGGCGGGAGCGTTATCCCGAGGCGTGCGGGTCATAAGGGGTTCTCTGCTGGCAAGCGATGGATGAGATGCTGCCATTATGGGGGCCACGCCGGTATCGATCAAAGCCGCCCGAAAGCCCGGCCGGAACGGCAGACCCGGCGACCGTTCTGGCTGGCTTTACACAACGGAAGGGAAAAGGTTTACACTCCAGCGTCATCACATGGCTTAGACCTTCATATCAATCCCATCGATAGTCGAATTCACTACGCGTGATTAGCAGACTAAAGAGTTGGCTCCCATAATGTCGCCACAGGTTGAGGCCGAGAGGTCATCAAGCAAAAAGACATTTTGGAGGTAACGCCATGAAAACTCGCATTCTCGCAGCCATCGCAATCGCCATCGCTCTGCCCGCTGTCGCCCAGGCCAACAGCGCCGTTGCCGAGCGTCATTTCGATCAGCAGAGCGAAGCGCTCAGCATCGAGCAGACCGCGCAGTACCACGCACTGCCGACTCGCTACAGCGCCGATACCGTCGATGGCGGCCACAGCACCGCTGCCGACCAGGCTCTGAAGAACGTGGCCGAATCCACTCAGCTGAGCACCGACGTCCAGCCGTCCCACAACAGCCTGATCGGTGAAGGTCAGAGCGCCGCTGCCGGCCAGGCACTGCAGAACGCTACCCAGACCGTCAGCAATGACAAGGGCAACGTCGAAGTGAACTTCGCCAGCCTGTAAGTCTTCGCCTTCGGGCACTGCGGCAGCGCTAGTCATCAGTGCTAGTCATCAAAGGGGCCTTCGGGCCCCTTTCTAGTTTCTTACCCTGCTTTCTATTTCATATTCAGGTTTATTCTCCAAGATCATTTCCATCGATAGCCTATTTCGCTGCATTTAATTAGCCATCTAACGGAAATCACCCGATAATGACATCACAGGTTGAGGCCAAGGGCCCCACGCCACAACAGATGATCACTGGAGGCAACACCATGAAAACCCGCATTCTCGCAGCCATCGCAATCGCCATTGCTCTGCCCACCGTCGCCCAGGCCAACAGCCTCGTGACCGAGCGTCATTTCGATCAGCAGAGCGAAGCGCTCAATATCGAACAGACCGCGCAGTACCACGCCCTGCCGACTCGCTACAGCGTCGATACCGTCACTGGCGGGCATAGCGCCGCAGCGGACCAGGCACTGCAGAACGTCGCCGACGCCACGCAACTCGCCACCAACATCTCGGCCAGCCATAACCCGCTAGTTGGTGAAGGCCAGAGCGACGCCGCCGCCCAAGCGCTGCAGCACGCTACCCAGAATGGCAACAACGATAGCGGCAACGTGGAAATGAGCTTCGCCACCAACAGCTAAGTGGCTGAGCAAGGAGTAAAAACGGGCCTTCGGGCCCTTTTTTGGTGGGCGATTATCTGCCTAGGGCAGGGACGAAAGCGGCTGGTTAGGACTCAACGGGATTCGAGCCCGCCCCCTGCATCCGAACGCACTGATCAAGGCTGTGAATAACCCCGTGCCTGCACGAAATAGTCACGTGCCAAATTGGCAGCAAAGGAACCACTGATCAATTCGTCTCTGAGCGGCCGAAGGGCTCAGAGGGGCATAATCACCGCGTCAGCGATCAATTTCTGACCACCTGAGGTGGTCTGTTTTCCCTGGCAGCCGGTTACCCCGGCTGCTAGGCCAGACTCAAGGCGCACTGGCCCCGTTAACTCGGCCCTTGCATCGTGTCGACAGCACCAGGTTGGCCAGCCCGAACAGGCTCAAGAGTTGCGCCTGGTTCTTGGCCAGCCCCTTGTAGCGCACCTTCCGGTAGCCAAAGAGGTTCTTGATGACATGAAACGGATGCTCGACCTTGGCGCGGATACTGGCCTTGGTCTTCTCGATCGCCAACAGCAGCGCTTTCATCGGGCTGTCGTCCATCTTCTTGATGGCGCCACGCTTGGCGGCAACACAGCACCGCGAATCCGAGGCATCCTTCTCTTCGTCGAGGTGCTTCCCCATGCCGGTGTAGCCCGCGTCGCCGTATACCCGCTTATCATCGTCCCGGACCAGAGCGCCGGCCATGGTGACATCGGCGACGTTGGCCGAGGACGCGGCGACACTGTGAGTCAGTCCGGTGACGGCATCGACGCCGATATGGGCCTTCATCCCGAAGTACCACTGGTTGCCTTTCTTGGTCTGCTTCATCTCCGGATCGCGTTGCTTGGCCTTGTTCTTCGTGGAAGGGGCAGCCGCCACGATAGTGGCGTCGACGATCGTGCCCTCGCGCATGAACAGCCCTTTCTCGGCCAAGTGGGCGTTGATCTCCTCGAAGATCCGCTGAGTCAGGGCATGCTTCTCCAGCAGATGACGGAAGCGCAGCAGCGTAGTCGCGTCCGGCACGCTCTCGATGGCCAGATCGATACCCACGAAGTCACGCATCGCCTGGCTGTCGTAGATGGCATCCTCCAGCGCCTCGTCGGCGAGCGCATACCATTGTTGCAGGAAGTAGATCCGCAGCATGCGCTCTAGGCCGATGGGCGGACGGCCGCGTTTGCCTGCTGCGTTAGGGAAGTAAGACGGCGACAGCGCGTTGATGAGTCGTTGCCAAGGCACCAGCGCCTCCATCTGGGCCAGGAACCGCTCGCGACGTGTCATCTTCTTCTTGTTGTGGTGCTCTGCCTGGGCGAAAGAGATCTGCTTCATGGGATGGCTCTGTCAGACGCTGATGGGATGACCCGATTCTACCCCGCCGGTGGCGATCAAGCAGCTGCACCGGGATTTGTGCAGCGTTTCCCAAAAGAGGGGGTTTCAGAGGAAGGAAGCGTCAGGATTCATTGACTGGAATGGCGCGCCCAGCAGGATTCGAACCTGCGACCCCTGCCTTCGGAGGGCAGTACTCTATCCAGCTGAGCTATGGGCGCGCAATGACGTGGCGGTGCGGCGATGACCTGGGTGACCAAGGATAGCCCCAGGAGAGCCAGAGCCGCTTGCCAACAGCGCGCCATCCTAACCGCTCGGCCATTGGCTGTCCAGCCAGGGCGTCATCGCGGTCGCGACGGCTTTCGCGTCTGCAGGGCATGATTATACTGAAGACCCGACAACACGATAAACGGATGTCTCGACCGATGACGATGAGGCCAACATGAACTTGAAACTCCCCCTGGCGTTAACGGCTGCCCTGCTGACCTCGATGCTGGCAGTCCAGGCTCAGGCCGCCGACGGTGAAGCCATCTTCGAGGACAACTGTGCCGGTTGTCATGACGGCGGTGGCGCGCCGCAGATCGGCGACAACGACGCTTGGCAGTCACGTATCGACGAAGGCATGGATGAACTGTATGCCAGCGCGATCAACGGCGTTGGCGGCATGCCGGCCAAGGGCGGCAACGCGGATCTCACCGATGACGAGGTCAAGGCAGCCGTCGACTACATCGTCGATGAAAGCGAGTAACGGTATGACGGAGACGCCGCTACAGGCGCGAGAGTGGCAGCAGCGCCTGCTGGCAACACGTGAACGACTGCGCGAGCGGGCACCGCTCGTGCATTGCCTGACCAATCAGGTCACCGTCAATTTCATCGCCAATGCGTTACTGGCGGCAGGCGCTTCGCCAGCGATGACCGATTATCCCGAGGAGGCCGGGAGCCTGGCCGCAGCAGCAGACGCCGTGCTGATCAATCTGGGCACGCCCAACGCGGAGAGCCTGGAGGCGATGCGACGAGCGAGCCAGGCCGCCAACGAGGCCAGGAGACCCTGGGTACTCGATCCGGTCGGGGCGGCGGCGCTGCCGTTGCGGCGAGACGTGAGTCTCGAGTTGATGTCCAGCCGGCCGGCGGTGATGCGCGGCAATGCCTCGGAGATTATGGCGCTGGCAGAGGCCGGCGCTCGTGGCCACGGGGTCGATACTCGGCACGAATCGCAGGATGCGCTTGCCGCTGCCAATGATTTGCTGGCTCATGCGGAAGGCATCGCGATTTCCGGACGGGTCGACCGCTTGCTGGGCCGCTCGACCACCGATACCTACCCGATCACGATCAGCCTTGCCGGCGGCAGTGCGTGGCAGCCTCGGGTGACGGGAACCGGCTGCGCGCTGGGTGCATTGATCGCCGCTTATCTAGCGGTCGCCGACACGCCGCTGGATGCCATGGTCGCCGCTCATGCCCACGCGGCTGCAGCCGCCGAGCAGGCCGAACGAACGGCTCACGGGCCGGGGAGCTTCGCGGTGGCGTGGCTGGACGCGCTGGATAGCGTCGACCTAGCGGGCTTTCTCTCGGATCGCCGGAGGCTAGATTGCTAGCATCGCCGCACTAGCGCCCACAACAGAGCTTGCTGCTGGAGGGAGCGGGCTGCGCCGACGTTTGCGAATTACGCGGCTTGTCGAGGCAGTGCTGCATTTCCCGCGACGGTGCCGCGCAACCGGCGTCGCCAATGATCCGGGCCGGGACGCCCACCGCCGTGGTATGAGGCGGCACCGCCTTGAGTACCACCGAACCGGCGCCGATCCGGGCGCCTTCGCCGATCTCGATATTACCGAGCACCTTGGCTCCGGCGCCGATCAACACGCCTCGCCGAATCTTCGGGTGGCGATCCCCCGCTTCTTTCCCCGTCCCGCCGAGCGTGACGCCCTGCAGCAGCGAAACCTCGTCTTCGATGACCGTGGTTTCACCGATGACGACCCCGGTCGCGTGATCGATGAAGACCCCATTGCCGATCCGCGCAGCGGGATGAATATCGGTCTGGAACACTTCGGAGCTGCGGCTCTGCAGATAGCGCGCCATCTGCCGGCGCCCGGTCTGCCACAACACGTGCGCGAACCGATGCACCGTCAGCGCATGAAACCCCTTGAGATAGAGCAGCGCCTCGGTGACCTGGCGAATCGCCGGATCGCGTTCTATCACGGCGGCGAGATCCTGCCCAATGCCATCGCTGATGCCAGGATCGTCGTCTAGCAGCTCGTCGAACATCTTGATCAGCTGGTTGGCAGCCAGATCGGGATGCGCCAGACGTTGGCCCAGCCGATAGGCCAGGCCGGCACCCAGCGTCGAGCGGTTGAGCACCGCGCCCAGCATCAGTGGGGTCAGCAGCGGCTCTTGGCGAGAGATCGCCATCGCCTCGTCGCGAGCCTGTTGCCACAGCTCGGTGGTGTTCATCGGCATCCCTCGTCGGCGTGAATGGGTATTGCAATATTCTAGCCTAGCAGCGAACGCAACCCCGCGATCGCACTCTGGCCGCGCTCCTGTTTCTTCTCGGGATTTTCCTTATCGGCGCGACCTTCCCATTCGAGATCGTCCGCCGGCAGCTCGTCCAAGAAGCGACTCGGGGTGCAGTCGAGCAGTTCGCCGTAGGCCTTGCGCTGGCGGGCGAGCGTCAGGGTCAGCGTGCGCCGGGCGCGGGTGATACCGACGTAGGCGAGTCGCCGCTCCTCCTCCACGGTGCCGGATTCGATAGAGTTGCGGTGCGGCAATAGTTCCTCTTCCAGCCCCATCAGGTAGACGTGGGGAAACTCGAGGCCCTTGGAGGCGTGCATGGTCAAAAGCTGGACCCGGTCGGAGTCGTCCTCTTCGGCCTGCTGTTCGAGAATGTCGCGCAGCACCAGCCGCGAAATGGCCGACTGCACGTCGTCGGTCTCCTCGCTGGCTTCGCCGTCCTCGTCGTCGCGGTGCATCGACTTTTCGAGCTGATCGATCAGCGTCCAGACGTTGGCCATGCGGCGCTCGGCGATGGTCGGCGCGCTGGCGTTCTGGTAGAGCCAGGCTTCGTAATCCATGTCCCGAATCATCTCGCGGATGGCGGCAATGGCGTCGCCCTGATCCATGCGCTTGCGCACGCCGTCGATGAAGTGAGCGAAGCGCCCTAGCCTTTCGACGGCGCGGGTCGGCAATACCTGCTCGAGCCCCAGCTCGTGACAGGCGGCAAACATCGAGGCACCGCGCTCAGAGGCATAGTTGGCGAGCTTCTCCAGCGTACCGGGGCCGATCTCGCGGCGCGGTACGTTGACGATGCGCAGGAAGGCGTTGTCGTCGTCAGGATTGATCAATAGTCGCAGATAGGCCATCGAATCCTTGATCTCGTTGCGCGAGAAGAAAGAGGTGCCACCGGAAAGCTTGTAGGGAATCTGGTGGTGCTGCAGCTTGAGCTCCAGCAGCCGGGCCTGGAAGTTGCCGCGATAGAGCACGGCGAAGTCGCGCCATTCGGCGCGCTCCTTGATCCGGCGGGTCAGGATCTCGCCGGCAACGCGCTCGGCCTCGGCCTCTTCGTGGCGGTTGACCACCACGCGGATCGGATCGCCCTGACCCATGTCCGACCACAGCGTCTTCTCGTAGACGTGCGGGTTGTTGGCGATCAGGGTGTTGGCGGCGCGCAGGATCGTCGCCGTGGAGCGGTAGTTCTGCTCCAGCTTGATCACGTTGAGCCGCGGGAAGTCCTCGCCCAGCGTCACCAGGTTTTCCGGCCGCGCGCCGCGCCAGGCGTAGATCGACTGGTCGTCGTCGCCCACCACGGTGAAGGTGGCGCGCTCGTCCATCAGCATCTTGACCAGCTGATACTGGCTGACGTTGGTGTCCTGATACTCGTCGACCAGCATGTACTGGATCCGCTTGCGCCAGCGCGCCAGCGCCTCGGGATCGGTCTTGAGCAGAACCACCGGCAGCATGATCAAGTCGTCGAAATCGACCGCGTTGTAGGCCTTGAGATGACGGTTGTAAGCTTCGTAGATACGTGCGGCGTACTGCTCGTCTTCGTCGGCGGCGTGGGAGATCGCCGGCCCGGGCAGCACCAGATCGTTCTTCCACTGGGATATCTGGCTCTGCACCGCGTTGATCTGCTCGGCATCGGTGTCCGCCTCCTTCTGCATCAGATCGCGCAACAGCGCCTTGGCGTCCTCCGGATCGAACAGCGAAAAGCCGGGACGAAAACCGAGCGTCTTGAGTTCGCGGCGGATGATGTTGAGCCCCAGATTGTGGAAGGTCGATACGGTCAGGCCATGGCCTTCCCGGCCCTTGAGCATCTGTCCCACACGCTCCTTCATCTCGCGCGCCGCCTTGTTGGTGAAGGTGACCGCGGCGATCTTGCGCGCGCTCATCCCGCACTCCTGGACCAGATAGGCGATCTTGGTGGTGATCACGCTGGTCTTGCCGGAACCGGCCCCCGCCAGAACGAGACACGGGCCATCGATGAAGCGCACCGCCTCCTGCTGGCGCGGATTGAGCTTGGCGAGACGTTGGCGAATGTCGGACATGAGGGCAGAATCGCAGAGAAAATAAAACGGAGAAGGAAGTGCTTCACCCGTTGACGAGCAAGATGAAACGCGAGGCGCGCAACGCACAGAAACCGGAGCATAGCGGGCTATGTGAGGATTTCGAGCATTGCGCAACAAAGTGTTTCGCGTGCGCAGTCACGAGTGAAGCATTTCCGAGGATGATACACCTCATGCAGATTATACGAGACGATCTCCGCGGCCCTGAAATCGCCGCGATGCTGGAAGCCCACCTCAAGGACTTCGAGCCGCACTCACCGCCGGAAAGCCGCCATGCGCTGGATCTCGACGGGCTGCGACGCCCGGAGGTTCACTTTTACACCGCCTGGGAAAGTAACGAGCTGCTCGGCTGCGGCGCGTTCAAGCGGCTCGATGATACGCACGCCGAGATCAAATCGATGCGCACCGATCCGGCCCACCTGCGCAAGGGAGTGGCGCGGGCGATCCTGGCGCACCTGATCGAGGAGGCGCGTGCCGCCGGCCTGCAGCGGCTGAGTCTGGAGACCGGCCCGATGGATCACTTCGCCCCGGCCCGAAAGCTTTATGAAACGTTCGGATTCACCTATTGCGAACCGTTCGGCGACTACGTCGAAGATCCCTACAGTGTGTTCATGATGCGGAGGCTGGATAACTGACGCCTCAACAACGCTAGAGATCCACCGCCCCGGCAAAATCCAGCTGCCGCCAGGCTTCATAGACGATGATGGCGCAGGCGTTGGACAGATTGAGGCTTCGGCTATCCGCCAGCATGGGGATACGCAGGCGCTGTGCGGGAGGCAGCGCTTCGAGCATCGATTGCGGCAGGCCACGGGTTTCCGGGCCGAAGACCAGGGCATCGCCTTCGCGGAAATGGATATGGTGGTAGCCGTGGCGGCCACGGGTCGAGACGGCAAACACGCGCTCCGGCCCGACGGTCTCGAGAAAGGCGGCCCAGTTGGCGTGAACCTGGACCCGCGCCCATTCGTGATAGTCGAGCCCGGCACGCCGCAGGCGCTTGTCGTCGAGTTCGAAGGCCATCGGTTCGATGATGTGGAGACGAAAGCCCGTATTGGCACACAATCGGATGATATTGCCGGTGTTGGGCGGTATCTCTGGCTCAAACAGCACGATATCAAGCATGGCGACCAGCTCGAATGTGGGGGGAACTTCCGCATGATACGCAATCGGCGCCACTCTCTACAGGGCTACAGGGCCCCGAGGCCGGCCCTTGCTACAGAGCCCGATGCCGACCCTCGCAATGGGCGCCGGTTGCTGGTCTCTCAAGCGCCCCACAACCGACGCTGCTATCCAAGCGCACCGTAGCTCGTAGCTCGTAGCTCGTAGCTCGAATACTTAAAACCCAACGCTGACGCCCAACACCGGCCCGCTATCCAGCGTATGGCCGTTGTCGTTGTCGAAGTCGGTACGCATGTAGCGATAGCCGCCATAGACGTAGGTATGCGAGATAATGTTGACCCGCGCCTGGGCGCCGTACTCATAGCTCTTGTCGATGTCGCCGTGGGCCAGCCCTTCCGGCGTGTAGAAGCCGTAGCCGCCAATCGAGGTCAGCGGGATGGGCGTATCGACGAATGCGGAACCGCCGAGCCCCAGACCGCCACCGTTGCCATAGTGGGTATCCTGATACTGGTAACGCCCACCCACGGAAAGGTCGATGCCCGGCAGCCACGGTGTGAACATCAGCGAACCCGAGTAGGCCTTGGCATTGTGACCGCTGTCATCGGTGTTCAGGTAGCCGACACCGGCCCGCAAGGTAGGGAAGATGGTCTGGCTGGCTTCGACACCGAAGGATTCATCGCCGCCGTTGGCGGAAACACTCAGCGCCATCGCCTGCTGACTGGCGAACATGAAGGTCGCTGTGGCAAGGGCAAAGCCCCAGGGTTTGATCCTGCTGCGGTTGATCATGATGCGTCTCCCGAAATTGGCGCCAAATCGCGTTGGACTAACGGCGTAAGCGTGGCATAATTTTCGAGTTTATCAAACGCTGTTTTTTAAACATTTTGTAACACGCCACGACGACGAGGCTGCGGCTAATCGTAGCAGGCGAGAGCCCCGGAACGCCCTGCCTCGTCGCGAATTGCAGGATCAGCGGTCGCTGGTGATGCCGTAGCGATCCCGGTAGGCGCGGATCGCCTCGGCATGCTGGGCAATGGAAGCGCCATCTTCGCCGCTGCGGGGTTCGCGCGTTTCCAGATAGGCGAGCAGCTGGTCGAGGTTGACGATGCTCACAACCGGCATATGATACGTCGCTTCGACTTCCTGGATCGCGCTGTGCGGCTTCAGGCCGTTGGCATCCTGACCACGCTCCTGACGGTCGAGCGCGATCACGACACCCGCGGCCTGGGCTCCGGCATTGTTGATGATCTGCATGACCTCGCGGATCGCCGTGCCAGCCGTGATGACATCATCGATGATAAGAATGTTGCCACGCAGTTCGGCACCCACGATGTTGCCGCCTTCACCGTGAGTCTTGGCTTCCTTGCGGTTGAAGGCAAAGGGCATGT
Organism: Salinicola salarius; assembly: GCF_002179555.1. Lineage (GTDB taxonomy): Bacteria > Pseudomonadota > Gammaproteobacteria > Pseudomonadales > Halomonadaceae > Salinicola > Salinicola salarius_A. The sequence goes on from NZ_NHOU01000024.1 coordinate 47,389, forward strand.
CGCGCTGATGGTGGTCGGCCAGAGCAACGGCTGCACTCGCCGCCAGCGGTATACCCTTGTAAGCTGGACCAAACAGTACATCGGCCTCGATGCCACTGTCGGCAATGGCGCTGGCATAGAAACGTCCGAGACGGGCCAGTGCACGGCCGGAACGGAATAGACCGGCATTGAAGAAATAGGGACTGACACGACCGGACTTGAGCGTGAATTCACCGAAGCGCAATACCCCTTCGGCGATCGCGAATTCGATGAACTCTTGCTGATACGGCTGAATCTCGACGCTCACCCCGGGTCTCCCTGTTGCTTCATGACTCTTGAAGACCGCTGTCGTCCTGGCCTGACGCAGCGGTCATTTACCTAAACCTTTCAAGCTCGGGTATCATACACGCGCGACAAAGAAGGAACACTGTATGAAAATCGCCAGCATCAATGTGAACGGGATCCGAGAGGCCGTCGAGCGGGGCTTTCTCGACTGGCTGGCCGAACAGGATGCTGACGTCGTCTGCGTGCAGAACCTGAAGGCCAAGAGCTTCGAGCTCGATGACAGCATTCTCTACCCGGAAGGTTACGAAGGTTATTTCCTGGATGCCGAGCAGGATGGCTTCTCCGGGGTCGGGCTCTACTGTCGCAAGATCCCTAAGGCCATCATGTATGGTCTGGGCTTCGAGCAGTGCGACAACGAAGGGCGCTTCCTGCAGGCGGACTATGACCGCTTCAGCGTCGCGACCTTCCTGATGCCGAGCGGCGACGACGATCCGGCCGCCAAGCAGACGTTCATGACCCAGTATCTCGAGTACTTGAACAAGATGGCTCGCAAGCGTCGCGAGTACATCATCTGCGGCACCTGGCACATCGCGCACAAGACGCTCGATCTTACCAATTGGGCCGATAACCAGACGACGCCGGGCTTCAAGCCGGAAGAACGGGCGTGGATGGATCAGGTGTTCGGCCCGACCGGCTTCATCGATACCTTCCGTGAGGTCAATCGGGATGCCAACCAGTACACCTGGTGGCCCAAGCTCGACCAGGAAGTGCCGCGCTCCCGCCAGGAAGGCTGGCGCCTCGACTATCAGATCGTCGGCCCCAACTTCCGGCGCAACGTGAAAGATGCCTGGATCGATACCGACGCGACCTTCAGCGAGTTTGCCCCGCTGATCGTCGAGTACGATCTCGAGCTGTAATCTCCGCTCGACGCCGCACGCCAGCAGCCATCAGCGACTCGCAACGAAAACACCCCGCCATCCGGATAACGGCTGGCGGGGTGTTTTTCGAGGCGGGCAGGATTCGGCTACAGATCCCCGAAGTGATGCTGCAACAGCGTTAGCGCCACCACCGGCGCGGTTTCGGTACGCAGAATACGTGGCCCGAGAGTAAGCGGCTGGAAACCGCTGCGCCGGGCGGCGTCGACTTCGGCGTCGCTGAGCCCGCCTTCCGGACCGATAAGCAGAGCTGCCGAATCGACCGAAGCTGCCTGTTGCCAGCTATCGTCGGTAGCGGGATGCAGCACCAGACGCACGGCCTCGTCGCGTTTCTCGAGCCATTGTGCCAACGTCTGCGGCGGATGAATCGGCGGTACGCTGGCGCGTCCGCACTGCTCACAAGCGCTGATCGCCACGCCCTGCCAATGCGCCATTTTCCTGGCTTCGCGATCGCCCTTGAGGCGCACGTCGCCATGTTCGACGTAGAGCGGGGTGATCGCCGCCACGCCGAGCTCGACGGACTTCTGGATTGCGTAGTCCATGCGATCGCCCTTGGAGATCGCCTGGCCCAGATGCACGCTCAGCGGTGATTCCCCGCTACCCGCGGCCACCTGTTCGATGCGCGCGACGACCCGTTTGCGACCGACTTCGATCAGCGTCGCCTGCGCCTCGTGGCCAGCGCCATCGAACAGCGTCAGCGGTGCGCCTTCGCGCAGCCTCAGCACCAGCGCCACATGGCGAGCCGGCCCCTCGGGCAGAACGACATCGCCGCCAGCGA
>NZ_NHOU01000025.1 GCF_002179555.1 Salinicola salarius
CTCATTTGATCATCCGGAACCCTACACCTAGCTTTTTTTCGCCAATAAAGATCCAACCACATATCAACAAAGCCTCTCTTTCAACACTTTCACATATCTATTTAAAACAGCCACTTCCAAAAATTCGTAATAGCGAAGTCATCTAGAGACATCTTTGAATAAAAACAGGAAAGAACTTCTCAGCTTTTCCGTTTGCTGACGATAAGAGTAATCAATCACCAGGTGGGAAAGGTTCGTACCCAGAGAGTCGAGACTTGGCTCCTCCAGCATCCGCTCGAGACGATCGACCCAGGCTTTGGTATCCCGACTTTCCAGAATCAGGTCGGCGTGGTCAGCCTCGAGCAACTCGGCGGCGCCAGTGGTCGAAGAAAGCAATACCGGCGTGCCACAGGCCATGGCCTCGAGCGAGACGCGTCCGAACTCTTCGATATGGGCCGGCAGAACGAATATGTCGAGCGCCCCGTAGAGCGTCTCGACGTCACTGACCGTAGTGCGCCAGATGAAGCGTTCGGCGATGCCGGCTTGTTCAGCCTGGCGTTGATAGGGTGAAAAGTCGTCCTTGCCCACGACCAGAAAGCGGCACCGGCCGGGCAAGCGCTGATCCAGTCCGGCCGCCATCTCGACGAATCCCGCCACGTTGCGTTTGGTGAAGTTGCCGGAGGTGATCAGGCCGATCAGCCGGGTGTCGTCATCGATACCCAGTTCGCGTCGCCGCACCGGGCGTCCTGCCGTGGCCCGCTCGAGATTGAATATCTCGGGGTCGTAGCCGGGGTAGCTGATTTCGATTCGCGACTCGTCGATGCCATAGCGATCACGGAAATCATTAGCCATCATGCGCGAATTGACCGCCAAACGGCGGAACTTGCCGCCTTTCAGCACGTGATCGTGAATCGCGGCAACTTCATGGCCCGGTGGCAGATCGCGCCCGTGAATGCGCTGGCTGGCGAGATGGACGCAGTTGTGCATGTAGACGACATCGGGCGTCTCGACATCGCCATGGCTGACCAGCATGGCTGGTCGATGACGCCGACACCAAGCCTGCACCCGGCGATTGAACCAGAAGCGCCGAAAAGGCCCTTTGAACGGCCAGCGCTTCAGCCGAACCAGCTCGGCGCCGGCCGCTTCCGCCAGCTCGCGCCGGCCGCGCTCGGCCAGAATCGCCACGCGATAGCCCAGCGCTTTCAGTGCGATGGACTGTTCAAAAGCGTTGCGACTGGCGCCGGTACTCTTTTCCACCTGACGAATGGCGATCACGGCTAACGGCGCTTGCGAATCTTCAGTCACGACGGCTTCCTTGCGATGTTCGATGGGTCCCGGGCGGTGAAACGCCGACATGCGGTGACGGGGTTGCCCGGTTACAATGCGCCCCGGCGGCTCGTTGCCGTCTATTCTGTCTCTTTTCGCCGGCCCGCTACGATTCAAACGCACCAGGCCCAACGTCAAGGATCGGTCATGTCGTTATCGACCTATCATCATCGAGACGCGCATATCTTATACGATCCTGCGCGTCTCGCTCAGCCTGACCTGCCGATTCTACCTGCGTTCGGTGAAGCGTGGCTCGACCCGGATGCCTGGGCCGAACGCGGCCTGGTGGTCGGCTCGGCGCCGGGACGCGGCGCCAGCCAGTTTCTCGCGGTGGACGACCATCAGTGGGTGCTGCGGCCTTATCGCCGTGGCGGCATGGCGGCCAAGGTCAGCCAGGCCAACTATCTCTGGACGGGACTCGAGCGCACCCGCGGCTTCCGTGAAATGCGCCTGACACGCGCCCTGTTCGAACAGGGGCTGCCGGTACCGGCGCCGGTGGCAGCCATCGTGGTACGCCGCGGTATCACCTATCGCGCCGCGCTGATCACCGAGCGCCTGACAAAGAGCCAGGCATTGGCAGAGCGCCTGGCAAGTGCCTCGCCGCGGTTGCTCGCCGATGTCGGCGCCACCATTCGGCGGTTTCACGATGCCGGTCTCGACCACGTCGATCTCAATGCGCGCAATTTGCTCGTTTCAGCCGACGATAAGGTTTGGCTGATAGATTTCGACCGCTGTCGATTGCGCTCGGAAGGCGCCTGGCGCCAGCGCAATCTGTTACGGCTCAAGCGCTCTCTCCTGCGTTTCTCACCCGCCAACGCGGAACCATTTTTCACCGCCCTCGTCGATGGTTATCGGAGCGTTCCGGCGGATCACGATAAGGTTTGACCCTGCATGCAAGACACGCTGAGGCGCCGTTGGCGCAGCACCCTGCTTTTTGCCCTGTTTCAACTACCGCTCGTCTGGCTGATCGCCCTGCGTTACGTGCCCTATCTCGCGATTCCCCATGACCCCATGGGAATCGCCTATCTGATCCTGACCTGGATCGGCCACTTCGGCATGCTGGTGCTGCTTGGCTGGCTGCCGCTTGCCGTGCTGGCCGTCGTGACAAAGGCGCGCTGGCTATGGCTGCCGGCCACGCTGCTTGGTGCGCTGGGTCTGAGCGCGCTGCTGCTGGATACGGTGGTCTATGCCCAGTATCGCTTTCATGTGAACGCCTTCATGGTGTCGCTGTTCCTGAACGACAAGAACGGCGAGATCTTCAGTTTCGCCACCTCCACCTGGCTGGTGGTCGTAGGTTGCGTGGCTGTCGCCTTGGCACTCGAAGGCTGGCTTGCCCATCGTCTGATCGTGGGCAGGCGCGGCCAGCGGCTGCCGGCAGGGCTCGCCTGCGGCACGATCCTGGTGACGCTGATCGCCAGCCATGCACTGCATATCGTCGCCGACGCCCGCTATCAGCGCAGCGTGACCCAGCAGGTCGGCATCTATCCGCTGCTGTTCCCGGCCACCGCCAAAGGCTTCATGGAGAAGCACGGCTGGCTGGATCCCCGCGCGGCTCGCGCCGAACGTGCCGACATCGACACCAAGCAGGCACAGAATCTCGACTGGCCCAAGAACCCGCTCAGTTGCCAGGCCGAGGATCCGCCCAACGTCCTGGTGGTGCTGATCGACTCCTGGCGCGCCGATGAGTATGGCCCCGAGAACACGCCGAATCTCTATGCCGCACTGAACGACAGCGGTCGGCGCTACCTCGACCACTACAGTGGCGGCAATGCCACCCGTAACGGCACCATGAGCCTGTTCTACGGCCTCACCGGCAACTACTACGCCTATCTGGACGACACCCAGACGCCGCCGCTGCTGATCACCCAGTTGCAAAAGCAGGGTTATGCGCTGGGCATCTTCTCGTCGGCCAGCCTCGATGGTGTCGGCTTCGATCGCACGATCTTCTCTTCGGTCGATCCGTTGCGACTTAGTACGCCGGGGGAGTCGCCGGCGGGCCGGGACCAGAAGATGACCGAGGACTGGCTGGACTGGCTCGATCAGCAGGAACAGAAGGACGACGCTCCCTGGTTCGGCATGCTGTTCTACGACGCGCCCCATGGCTACGACGTGCCAGAGGGCGCCGACCAGCCGTATCAACCTTCGACCAACGGCATGGATTACCTCGACCTCGGTCCCGATACCGATCCAACGCCCTACTTCAATCGTCATCGCAACTCGGTCCACTACGACGACGAACTGCTCGGCCGGGTGATCGCCGATCTCAAGGCCAAGGGCGAGTGGGACGACACGATGCTGGTCGTCACTGCCGACCACGGTCAGTCGTTCAACGATTTCGGCAGAAACTACTGGGGCCACAACAGCAACTTCGCCTCGCCGCAGGTCCTCGTGCCGATGATCGTCAACGGCCCCGGCGTCGAGCCCGGCCGCGTCGAGGGCATGACCAGTCATCTCGACGTCGCGCCGATGCTGATGCGACATGCCCTGGGCTGCACCAACCCGCTCTCCGACTACGCCATGGGCAAGGATCTTCTCGCCCCCGGGATCGATCACCCCTGGGTTCAGTCCAGCAGCTACATCGATTACGGCATCATCGAGCCGGATCGCATTACCGTGGTCGACGGCACCGGGCAGTGGGATATCGTCGATCGACAGCTCAAGCCGATCGAGGACGCCGAATTCTCCCCGGCGGTGTTCGAAGCCATGCAGTGGTTCCGTCAGTTCTATCGATAGCCCTGTCAGCGCTACAATGCCCGAGGCGCTATTCGGAGCCCGATCACCGGGCGTCGCGACGAAGGCGGGTCGCGATGCCCGCTGTCGTTTTCGATAGGCCTATCCATCGACGATACAGGACCGCTCATGGCCGCCATCACCGGCGTAGTGATTACGCTCAACGAAGCCGACAACATCGAGGCCTGCCTGGCCTCGCTGAAGCGGGTGTGCGATGAACTGATCGTCGTCGACTCCGGCTCCCGCGACGACACCGTGGCCCGGGCCGAGGCGTTCGGCGCCAGCGTGATTCACCAGCCCTATCTGGGCGATGGCCCGCAGAAGAACGTTGGCCCGCGTGCCGCCAGCCACCGCTGGGTGCTGTCGCTGGATGCGGACGAGCGGCTCACCGACGACGCCGTGGCGGCCATCCAGGCGCTCGATCTGGATGTCCAGGCGAACGGAGCCGGCAGCCACGACGCCTATGCGCTGCGTCGCCGCAATTTCATCGGCAGCCGCTGGATCCGCCATTGCGGCTGGTATCCGGACTACTGCATTCGGCTCTTCGATCGCGATCGCACCGAATTTTCCGACAGCCGTCAGCACGCTTCCGTCCAGGCGACGCATCCGCGACGCCTGGACGCCGATCTGGAACACTATTCGTTCGCCAATCTGGGCGAACTGTTCGGCAAGGCCAGCGGCCGCTTCTCCAATCGTGCCGCCAAGATCATGTATCTCAAGGGCAAGCGGGCCAACGCCTTCTCACCGTTTTTGCATGGCGCCAATGCCTTCGTGCGCAAATACGTTTTCCAGCGCGGTTTCCTCGGCGGGCTCGATGGCGTCTCCGTCGCGCTGTCGGCGGCGGTCAACGCCTACCTGAAATACGCCAAGCTGCTCGAATTCCAACGCGACGCGAAGGTTCGCGACGCCGAAGACTTCGACCGGATCTGGTGAGCCGATGCCACGCGAACCGCTGCATATCCGTCACGTCAATCTCGCCCGGGGCTTCCGTGGCGGCGAGCGCCAGACGCTGCTGCTGATCGAGGCACTGGCTCGAATCGACGATAATAAACAGGGCAGCATCGAACAGAGCCTGGTCTGCCGGCGCGACTCGCCAATGCGTACAGCGCTGGCCGGCATGGATATCGAATTGATCGACGCCGATCATGCGCTTGCCGGCCATGCCCAACGCCCGCGCGCGAGCCTGACCCACGCCCACGAGGCCAAGGCGGTGCACTGGGCGTGGATCGAACGTCGCCTGCGCGGCACGCCATATATCCTGACCCGTCGTGTCCCGCAGCCGGTCAAGGACAAGCGCTTCAACCGCTGGACCTATCGCGGCGCGGCGACCGCCGTGGCGATCTCCTCGGTGATCGAAACCCATCTGCGCGAGCGGGACTGGTGCCCGGTCGTCCGTATTCCCAGCGTGCTTTCCGGCCAGCCGAGCGATCCGACCGAGGTCACGAAGCTGCGCGAGCGCTTCGCCGGACGCCGGGTGATCGGCCATATCGGCGCTTTGGTGGATCGCCACAAGGGGCAGCGGGTACTGCTTGAGGCGGCGCGGCAGTTGCGCGAGACGCATCCGGACGCCTGCTTCCTGCTGCTCGGCGATGGCGCCGATGGCGAAGCGCTGAAGGCCGAGAGTGCGGATCTGGATAACGTGATCTGGGAAGGCTTCCAGCCGAACGTCGGCGACTATCTCGAGATCATGACGCTGTTCGCGTTTCCTTCACGCAACGAAGGGCTCGGTTCGACGCTGCTCGATGCCATGGATCACGGCGTGCCGATCGTGGCGAGCGATGTCGACGGCATTCCGGATCTGATCGAGAACGACGTCAGCGGTTTGCTGGTGCCCCCCGGTGATGCGGACGCGCTGGCAACGGCGCTCACAGCGCTGCTGGAAGATCCCGCACGCTGCGAGAGACTGTCCGCCGCCGCCAGGGCACGCCTCGAGTCGTTCACGCCCGAGGCCATGGCAGTGGCCTATCTCGCCCTCTATCGCCGCCTCGCTGACTGCTGATTCGCCGGCTGGGCGAGGCAGGCGGTAACCGACTCGCCCAGACAATACTTACACAGCGGGAACGTGGCATCATGACGCCCGACAGGCCGCAGCCGAGCGGCGTCGAGATCGTTAGCGAAGTGGAGCAGAACTATGAGCAAGATTCGGGTTGGCGTCATCTGCGGCGGCAAATCGGCGGAGCATGAAGTGTCGTTGCAATCGGCCAGGAACATCGTCGATGCGCTGGATCGCGAGCGTTTCGAGGTCACGGTCATCGGCATCGACAAGCAAGGCCAGTGGCATATCAACGATGCGGCCGACTTCCTGCTCAACGCCGACGACCCTCGACGCATTGCGCTCAACCCGTCCGTCGGCGATATCGCCCTGGTGCCCGGCCGCGAGTACCGGCAGCTGATCGCCACCGAGGCGTCTCAAGGGGCATTGAACCAGTTGGACGTGGTCTTCCCCATCGTTCACGGCACGCTGGGCGAGGATGGTTCGCTGCAGGGGCTGCTGCGCATGGCCAATCTGCCCTTCGTCGGTTCCGGCGTGCTCGGCTCGGCTGCCGGGATGGACAAGGACGTCACCAAGCGCCTGCTGCGCGATGCCGGCATTCCGGTGGCGCCTTTCGTCACCCTGACCCGCCGCACGGCCGCCAGCGCCGATTTCGACGCGCTGCGCGAGGAACTGGGGACGCCGCTGTTCGTCAAGCCGGCCAACCAGGGGTCGTCGGTCGGCGTCAGCCGGGTGGAGAACGCAGCCGAGTTCCAGCAGGCGCTTTCACTGGCGCTGGCATTCGATCACAAAGTGCTGGTCGAATCCGCCGTAGTCGGGCGCGAAATCGAGTGCGCGGTGCTGGGCAACGACGCCCCCAAAGCGAGCGTCTGCGGCGAGATCGTGGTCGAGGGCGGCTTCTACTCCTACGACACCAAGTATATCGACGACGACGCAGCCAGGATCGCCGTTCCGGCCAATATCGATCCTGATGCCAGCGAGGCGATCCGCGAGCTCGCGGTGCGCACGTTCCAGGTACTGGAGTGTGCCGGCCTGGCTCGGGTCGATGTCTTCCTCACGCCGGAAGGCAAGATCGTCGTCAACGAGATCAATACCTTGCCGGGCTTCACCCGCATCAGCATGTATCCCAAGCTGTGGCAGGCGAGCGGCATGACCTATCCGGCGCTGGTGACACGCCTGATCGAGCTCGCCATGGAACGCCATGCCGACGACCTGGCATTGCGACGTTCACGATAGCACCGGGAACTCGTCGCTAGCCTGCTTGTCTTGGATTCGTCATGATAGAGTCATAACGACTCCTCATGCGGTGCCCGGACCCGGCGCCGGTAGAACACGACGTTCACGGATCGAAGCGCGTCATGACCATCTCTCGTAACACTCGGCGCTGGTGTGCGCTTACTTACATCGGCCTCTGCATCGGTTACGCCATCATGGTGGTCTGGGTACTGCCATGGTGGACGCCCGTCGCCATCACGCTGGGCTGGCTCGCCATCGGCTACCACTTCCACTGGGGTCATGTCTCTCAGCGCGCCACGCAGCGCAAGGCGTGGCCATGGTCGCTGCTGCCCTTGATGCTGTGGTGGGTCTATATCTATCTCGACGACAGTTTCGGACAACTCGACCTGGGCGCGGTGATCTTTCACCTGCAGGCCGGCATCGAGGAGAACGGCAGTACCGACCGCCAGATCGCCGGCGTTATCTACACGATGGCGGCCATCGTGATGCTGATGGCGGTGACCTGGCTGGTGCGGGCCGACCACCGCTGGCGCTTGTGGGAGCGGGTGTTGAGTCTGTTTCTGCTCGCATTCAACCCATTGCTGTTCGGGTTGTCGCTCCGTGGCGCTTCGGCGATCGACGACGACGAGTCCTGGCTCAACGACCGCTACCGGCCACCGGAAATCGTCGCCGCGCCACGCCAGCCGCCAAACCTGATCTATATCTACATGGAGAGTACCGAGCGTACCTACAGCGATACCCAACGCTTCGGTAACGCTTACGAGGATCTGGCGCAGCTGGGCAAGGAAGGCGTGGTTTTTCACGGCGTCAAGCAGCTCGACAACACGGGCTGGACGATGGCCGGCATGGTCGCCAGCCAATGCGGAGTGCCGCTGATGCCGGCGGGACTGATGCACGACAACCAGTTCGAGCCGTTGTCGGACGTGCTTCCCGGCGTCAATTGTCTCGGCGACCTGCTCCATGCGCGGGGTTACGACCTGACCTACATGGGCGGCGCCAGCACGAAATTTGCCGGCAAGGCGAAGTTCTATCAGGGCCACGGCTTCGATACGGCTCTGGGTCGCGACGAACTGGAAGACAAGGCCCCCGCCGGTTACCTCAACGACTGGGGGCTCTATGACGACACGCTGCTCGGCCTGGCCGAGAAGCGTATCCGGCACCTGCACGACAGCGACAAGCCCTACGCCTTCTTCGGTCTGACGCTGGCCGGACACCCACCGTTCGGCAATCCGTCGCAATCCTGTATCGACAATCAGGGCCCCTTCGACGGGACCGATATTCTCTACTCGATCAAATGTACCGGCTGGCTGGTCAGGAATTTCATCGAGCGGCTTCGATCCGAAGGGCTGCTGGACAATACGCTGGTCGTGGTGGCCAGCGATCACCTCTCGATGAAGAACTCCGCCTGGGAGGATCTGATTGCCAAGGAGCGAGAAAACACCCTGATGATGCTGGGCAACGGCCTGCGCCCCCGCGTCATCGAGCGGCCAGCCAGCATGGTGGACGTGCTGCCGACGCTACTGGAAGCGATGAACTACACCATCCCTGACCATCGGGCCGGGCTCGGGGTATCGCTGTTCTCGTCGATCCCGACGCTGGTGGAACGTTATTCGCTGGAAGAAATGAACCAGCGCATGCGCAGCGAGAATCTTCTGCAGGAGCGGCTCTGGAACGGCGTCAACTGAGGCCGTCCGCACATGGGTCCGGGTGGCGCGGCGCCGGCCACTCGATGGGCCCCAGGTCCTCGCCAGGATCCCGTTCGCCCGGCCGGGTTTCGGGGGTGGTGTGCTGCAACGCCTCGGCGACTCGAGCCAGTGCCGTCTCCCCTCGCTCCCCTTCGACCACGCGCTCCCACCAGTCGCGGTGGACGGCACGAACGACCACGGGGACGGATGCCAGGCCCAGGCGTTGAGCCATCGCCAAACGGTGCAGGCCGCGATTGATCTTGAGCAGCCGGCCGTCACGGGTGACCGCGACACCCAGATCGTCTTTCCCCAGCTCGGCATTGAATCCGTGAGCCGCCATATCGTCGAGAAAGCCCAGATAGGTCCGCAGGTAGGCCATTATCTTTTCTTCCGTATCGAGCAGAATGCCCTGTTGATAGGAAGACCAGGGATACCCCGACTCGAGCCGCGAACGGTACTGGCGGAAGCGCTCGGTCTGGCTGAGATCGTCCCTGTGCTCGTCGAGATCGCTGATGAAGCGATAGCGAGAGCCGCGACGCAGGTCGCCGCGGCTCTGATCCCATTCACCGTCCCAGATGAAGGCGGAAGACGATGGGCGCTTGCCACCGATTCCCTTGGCATTGAAGTCGCGAATCAGCGCACGGGGATCGACGTGCACGATTAACGCCTGCCCCAATCTCGCTTCGATCGATCGCCGTGGCAGGCCGCGGCGCTCAGCCCACCGACAGCCTGCCTTTCCGGTGGCCCAGCGCCGAAACAGAGACTCTTCCACTGTCTCGCCAACGCTGCGCTGAAAAGCCGCTTTCAAACTCGCCTGCAGACGTGCACGCCGGATCCCCCACTTCATGCGGGGGTCGAGCAAATCGCGAAACGCTACATCCTCGACGGGCAGGCGCGGAGGAGAAGGCGAGTGGTTTTGTGAAGCGCGCACCATGAAAGCCTACACGTTCGAGTACAGAAAAAGCGGAATTATCAAACGCTGTTCTTCTGCTGTATAGCATACCACTCTCATAAGCATGCTATGCAATTAGCTGTAATGATCCCGTATCCGGCTCTTCGTGTCGACATGGCTCCGCCTAGGTCGTTGGCAAGTCGAGGAATTGCTGCATGATGCGGGTATCACGGAAACGCTCAATCAGCTCGGGATCCGCCTCGATCGATGGCGGATTCATCATCCCTTCACGAATCTTCACGGCCAGTCCTTCTATAGAATTTTCCGCGATCAATCGGGCCTGATCATGGATCAACACGTTGCGCACGCCACCCGGGCAATCCACGGCGACACATGGCGTGCCGCAGATCATGCTCTCTGCCAGCACGATACCGAACGCTTCACTGCGCGAGCTCAACACGAAAAGTCGAGCGTGTTTCATCCAGGGGTAAGGATTGGGTCGACTACCGACGAAATGGATGCGCTCGCGAGCGCCGAGCTCGCCGACCAGTTTTTCGAGACTTTCACGCTTGGGGCCGTCGCCGACAATGACCAGATCTTCCTCGATATCGGCCTTCAGATAGGCACGAATCAGCCACTCCTGACGTTTGACGTCGGACAGTCGAGAGACATGGACGATAAAGGGCCTGGCGGGCAACTCGACAGGCTCATCGGCCTGGCGGCGGATGGCCTCGATGTCGCAGGGGTTCATGATGGTGGCCCAGCGTTTGGGCCGGATATCATAGTGTCCTAGCTGACGCTCGAGCTGCTCGCGTACGTTGGGCGTATTGCAGATTACCTGCTTGCCCTCGTATAGCTTGCGCAGATATATCCCCTTGAGCCGGCTGCCATAATCGCCAGGCCAGGAAACGGTTACCTGCCATAGACGCGGGTCCCGCCAGGACCAGACCGTCTCGAAAGCGCCTTGTCCACGCATGATGACACGGTCGATCGGGCCATGTTCCCTTTCGAGCCTGACCACGAAGCGCTCGAGGTAGGAACCGCCATACCAGCCCCGCCACAGGAATCCCGAACCCGGCAGAAGCGGTTTCAACAATGCCCGCGTGAACAGGTCGTACACGAGTCCCAGCCCCGTCTTGCGAAAGGCCTTGTCGAAATCCACCCGGTGAACCGTCACCGCAGGGTCCGGCGCCAGTTCGTAGCCGCCTTTGAGCACCAGCACATGGACGTCGTGACCCTCTCTCGCCAGCACGTTGGCCAGGTTGACGGTGACACGCTCGATGCCGCCGATACTCAGTTTGCGGACGACCAGCAGGACTCGTTGGGACATGTATTCACCGTTCTATGTATGTAGCGGGTCATCACCCGATAGATCGTCGCGAGACTCGAAGATCAGCGACTTGAGCTCCGGGTAGCGAGCAAGGCAATTGGCAAACTGCCTGTCGTTTCCACCGCGTTTGACGTTGTCTTCATGCAAGGCCGACTCCCCGGATGCTGGCGTGGACAGGAAGTCGACATTGCGTGAATTGACCCGCACGCAGCGCGTTCCCGCCTTGAGAGAAGCCATCTTGAACCAGATATCATCGGCATTGGGTGCCAGGGCCTGAAAGGCTTCGACGTCGAAAACCATAGGGTCCAGTACTCCTGGCGGATACAGCACCCCACCACTACCAGTCGGCATCAGTGCGAAGTTGGGTTGCATGGCGCCCGGATCCTGACGGGTCCTGACCTCTTTATAGGAAATTTCACCCGAGCCCGGCGAGCTCTCACAGAGCATATGGCCACGGTGGCAGACGATACAGCCGGGAAACCGATTTGCGCCATCCACCAGGCGCCTTGCCCAATCCGAGGGATACAGCATGTCATCGTCGGCAGTGATGATCGTCGCTTGCGGATATGCTTCCAGCGCATGCACCAACTTGTCGTAGGAACGCAAGTCGATGTCAGTCACGACGATCTTCACACCACGTCGCGTCAAGCGCTGAAGTGACCTTGGCAGGTCACCGACGGCTTCCTTGTCGCGCCGCGAAAGATAGAGATGGACATCGAATGCTTCGATATCCTGCTCGCAGAGAGATTCCAGCGTGGCGAAGACCTGGCGTATACGGGGCGGATGGGTGGTCAGCGAGATGATGAGTCGCTCGCCACTCGAAGGGACCTGCCGGGAGGACCATACGTTCTTCATGCGGTAGTGCAGGAAACGAAGCGCCGAGAGCAACTTGCGCTTTCGTTTGGCAGTCAGTAGCACCATGGTCGCTCTCGATGATTATGGCAATGGCCGGCCTCACCGGCAGCTGTCTATCGGTGATCCCTGAATCGCTTGTTCGATTCTATCGGGCACCATCTGCTTAAGACAGTTGCGGTGACCCAGCGGGCAAGTGCGCTCGAAACAGGGTGAGCAGGAAAGACCTAGATAATGAATATAGGCGTTGTCGGTCAACGGTGGTGTATAGATCGGCGACGACGAGCCGTAGAGCGCCTGGATACGCGTGCCGACGGCTGCAGCCACGTGCATCAGCCCGGAGTCGTTAGTGACCACTTGCTTACAGGCGGCGAGCAGGTCGACGGCGTCCGCCAGTCGGGTCTTGCCGCACAGATTGTGAGCGTGTTCGAGACGCTCGGTAATGACCGCACCGGCGTCGGCGTCCTTCGGCCCGCCCATGACCCAGACCGAATATCCCTTGCCGATCAGGGATTCGGCGAGTTCGCGGAAATGTTCGAGCGGCCACTGTTTGGCCGGCCCGTATTCGGCCCCCGGCATCATGCCGATGGCGGGACGCTCTCCCAGCCCGAGCGACTCCCGCAGTTCATCCTGATGCCGAGAGTCGACGCTGAGTCGCGGATGGGGAATAGCGAAGTTGCCGCGTACGGCTTCCTCGGCATCGAGACCCAGTGCGACGAAGCGCTTGACGGTCTGATTCAGGACCGCCTTGTCGAGTTTGCGGCGGTCGTTGAGCAGCAGGTAGCGCTGTTCGCCGGTGAACCCCGTCCGGCGCGGGATGCCGGCCAGAAACGGCACCAGCGCCGACTTCAGCGAACGCGGCAGCACGATGGCATGATCGAAACGTCCCTTCAGGGAGCGTGCGATCTCACGCCGGGTCTTCCAGCCGAACTCGCCATGTTTCACGTCCAGCGCAATGGCTTCATCGACTTCCGGCATGCGCTCGAGGATCGGCAGCGACCAGCCCGGGGCCAGCACACCAATCGTCGCGTCCGGGTGGCGTTGCTTGAGCGTGATGAACAGGCTCTGCGCCATGACCATGTCGCCGACCCAGGAGGGGCCGACGACGAGAAGACGCGGCCCGGCTTTGGCATTGACCGCCGCGGTATCAGCCATTCAGCCATTCCAGATAGGCGGAAACGCCCTCGCGCACCGTCTTGAACTCGGCGGTATAGCCGGCGTCGCGCAACCGGCCGATATCGGCACGGGTATAGCTCTGGTAGCGCCCCTTGAGTTCGTCGGGAAAATCGATGTACTCGATCTCGCTCTTGACCCCCTGGTTGCGCGAATAGAAATCGATGGCGGTTTCGGCGATCGCCTTGAACGGCTCGGCGCGTCCGGTGCCCAGATTGAAGATGCCGGAAATCTCGGGGTTATCCAGGAACCACAGGTTGACGTCGACCACGTCGCCCACATAGACGAAGTCGCGGCTCTGCATTCCGGCATCAAAGCCGTCCCAGGCGCCGAACAGCTTGGGATTCTCCCCGCGCTGGACCTGCGTGTGGTGGTGGTAGGCGACACTGGCCATCTTGCCCTTGTGCTGCTCGCGCGGGCCATAGACATTGAAGTAGCGAAAGCCCACGACCTGCGAGTCGAAATCGTCCCAGCGCGCGCGGACGTACTGGTCGAACAGCAGCTTGGAGTAGCCGTAGACATTGAGCGGTTTCTCGTGAGCCGGGTCCTCGACGAACACTTCGCTGCCCCCGTAGGTGGCGGCGGAAGAGGCGTAGAGAAACGGAATGCGCTTGGCCTGGCAATACTCGAGCAGCACCTTGGAGTACTCGAAGTTGTTCTCCAGCATGAAGCGGCCGTCCCATTCGGTGGTATCCGAACAGGCTCCTTCGTGGAAGATCGCCTCGATCGGCGGCAGACCGCCGATCTCGCCTCGTATCTCACCACACAGTTCGGCCTTCACTCTCGCCAGGAAATCGTCCTTGTCGAGATAATCGCCCAGCGTGCAGTCCGCCAGATTGACGAACTTGGTGCCGTCGCTGAGATCGTCGACCACCATGACGTCCTGGTGGCCGCGCGCGTTGAGTGCCTTGACCAGATTGGCCCCGATGAAGCCGGCCCCGCCGGTGACTACGATCATGTCGCTTTCCTCTTGTCTCGACTCGGTCGTCGAATGCAGCCGCCGCCGCTGCGAAAACCGTCGCGAACCCGCTCGACGCCGATTGGCGGCGGTGCCTATAACCGATTGAGCGCTAATTGTATACTTGGCGGCTCACGAATTCATGGGCAACGGTGCGCAGTCAATGACAGACTCGACGGCAGATGCGAAAACCTTTCAGGGGCTGATACTGGCCCTTCAGCAATACTGGGCGGAAAAGGGCTGTGTCGTGCTGCAGCCACTCGACATGGAAGTGGGTGCCGGCACCTTTCATCCGGCCACCTTCCTGCGCTCGATCGGCCCGGAGAGCTGGAACGCAGCCTATGTCCAGCCGTCGCGCCGACCCACCGATGGCCGCTATGGGGAAAACCCCAACCGCCTGCAGCACTACTATCAGTTCCAGGTGGTGATGAAGCCCTCGCCGAAGGATCTGCAGGATCTCTACCTCGGTTCGCTGGAACGTCTGGGTATCGACCCGCGAGTCCATGATATCCGCTTCGTCGAGGACAACTGGGAATCGCCCACGCTCGGCGCCTGGGGACTCGGCTGGGAAGTCTGGCTCAACGGCATGGAAGTCACCCAGTTTACCTACTTCCAGCAGGCCGGCGGGATCGAGTGTTTCCCGGTGACCGGCGAGCTGACCTACGGTCTCGAACGTATCGCCATGTATCTGCAGGACGTCGACAGCGTCTACGACCTGGTATGGACGATCGCTCCCGACGGGACCCGCGTCACTTACGGCGACGTCTACCTGCAGAACGAGCGCGAACAGTCGGCCTACAACTTCGAACATGCCGATGTTCCCTATCTGTTCGAGGCGTTCGACCATTGCGAGACCGAGTGCAACAAGCTGCTCGAGGCCAACCTGCCGCTGCCGGCCTATGAGCAGGTACTCAAGGCCTCGCACACCTTCAACCTGCTGGATGCGCGCCACGCCATCTCGGTTACCGAGCGTCAGCGCTACATCTTGAGAGTGCGTACGCTGGCCCGCGAGGTTGCCCACGCCTACTACGCGTCACGGGAGGCTGCAGGCTTCCCGATGGCGCCGGAAGCCCTGCGCCGCGAGCTGCTGCAGGAATCGTCAGAAACCACTCAGGGAGACGCATGAGCATGGCAGTCAACACCCTACTGATCGAACTGGGCGTCGAAGAGCTGCCGCCGGGCGCACTCGCCAAACTCGCCTTTGCTCTGCGCGACGGCATCGTCAAGGGCCTCGACGATGCCGAAGTTCCCCATGGCGAGGCGTATGCGCTTGCCTCCCCGCGCCGCCTCGCCGTCCGTATCGAAGCCCTCGCCGGCAAGCAGCCGGATCGTGAGGTCGAGAAGCGTGGCCCGGCGCTGGCGGCAGCCTTCAAGGATGGTCAGCCCACCAAGGCAGCCGAAGGCTTCGCCCGCTCCTGCGGCGTGACGGTCGATGAACTGATCCACCTGGAAACCGACAAGGGAACCTGGCTCGGCTATCGTGAACAGCAGCAGGGAGATACCGTCGAGGCGCTGCTGCCGGCCATCGTCAATACCGCTGTCCACGCCCTGCCGGTTCCCAAGAACATGCGCTGGGGCGCTTCACGCACGGAATTCTCCCGTCCGGTGCACTGGCTGGTCCTGCTCTATGGCGACCAGGTCGTCCCGGCCAGCGTGCTGGATCTGGAATCCGGCCGAACGACCCGGGGCCACCGTTTTCACGCTCCCACTCCGATCGAGCTCGCCCATGCGGAAGACTACGAAACCGCGCTCGAAAATGCCTACGTGCTGGTAGATCTCGAGCACCGTCGCGAACGTATCCGCGAACAGGTTTTGGCCGAGGCGGAAGTGCACGACGCCCAGGCGGTCATCGACGAAGACCTGCTGGAAGAAGTCAACGGACTGGTCGAGTGGCCGGTAGCGCTGACCGGCAGCTTCGACGAGCGCTTCCTCGAAGTACCGGCGGAGTGCCTGATCTCCTCGATGAAGGCCAACCAGAAATACTTCCACCTGCTCGATGCCGACGGCAAGCTCAAGCCGCAGTTCATCACGCTGGCCAACATCGATAGCGAAGACCCGCAGCAGGTCATCTACGGCAACGAAAAGGTCATTCGTCCGCGCCTGGCCGATGCAGCCTTCTTCTTCGAGACCGATCGCAAGCGGACGCTAGAGAGTCGCCGCGAGTCGCTGGCTAATGTCGTCTTCCAGCACGAGCTCGGTTCGCTTGCCGACAAGGCCGCTCGTACCGAAGTCGTCGCCCGCTTCATTGCCGGCAAGATCGACGGGGATTCCCAGGCAGCCGCGCGCGCGGCACAGCTGGCAAAGTGCGACCTGGTCACCGAGATGGTGCTCGAATTCCCCGAACTGCAGGGGATCATGGGCACTTACTACGCGCGCCACGACGGTGAGCCGGAAGCCGTGGCCGAAGCCATCCATGAGCAGTATCTGCCCCGCTTCGCCGGCGACGAGATTCCCAGGACATCCACCGGGCTGGCGATCGCGCTGGCGGATCGTCTGGACACGCTGACCGGCATCTTCGGCATCGGCCAGCGCCCCACGGGCGCCAAGGATCCGTTCGCCCTGCGCCGGGCCACCATCGGCGTGCTCAATATCCTGATCAAGGGCGAGCTGGATCTCGATCTGCGCGAGCTGCTGGAACTGGCGGCCTCCCAGCACCGGGATCTGCCCAAGGCGGAAGGCCTGGTCGACGATGTCCTGACTTACATGCTCGATCGCTTCCGCGCCTGGGCACAGGACGAAGCGTTACCCGTCGATGTCTACCTGGCGGTACGTGCCCGCCCGGTAACGCGTCCGCTGGATTTCGCCCGCCGCCTGCGTGCCGTACACCGTTTCGGTCAGCGCGAGGAAGCTGCGGCCCTGGCCGCGGCCAACAAGCGCGTATCGAACATCCTTGCCAAGCAGCAGCACGACGGTCGCACCGAGGTGAACGGCGACCTTCTCGCCGAAGAAGCGGAGATCGCCTTGGCCAACGCCGTCAGCGACTGCCGCAACCAGGTCGAACCGCTGTTCCGAGAAGCCGAATACGCGCAGGCTCTCGATATCCTGGCCACGCTACGGGCACCGGTGGACCATTTCTTCGATGAAGTGATGGTCGCCGTCGAGGATGACGCTGTCCGCGCCAATCGTCTGGCGTTATTGGCTGGCCTGCAGGCGCTCTTCCTGGAGGTCGCGGACATCGCCGAGCTGCAATCGTAGCGCCAATCTTGCGTTTCACGTGAAACATTCGCCCGGCCAAGCGCCGGGCGTTCTTTATTCTCTCCCTCTCCCCTCGGTTGTTCTTTTTCTCCCCGCTTCCATCCTGCAGCTCATGCTCATGGCCGAATGGCGTTTCACGTGAAACATCGCGAAGAGCTGCTATCGCATCACGCCCACCCGATGCTATGTAAAAGTTCTCGATGAGTAATCGTTCTCGATGCCCGCGAGGACACTGATCTCCGTTAATAACAGCGGCGCGCCATTGGCGTATCGTCAGGATTCCGTGAACCCAGATCCAGATTCCAGGAGGACGCCATGGCCGACCAGAACGATGCCATGATCAGCTCGCTGATCGATTACATGCAGGAGAAAGGGCTCGTGCTGACCACTGCCGAGTCCTGTACTGCCGGTCTGATCCTGTCGGAATTCGCCAGTGTTCCGGGGTCCGGCAGTCTGGTGGACTGCGGCCTTGTGGTCTACTCGCCGCAGGCCAAACAGCGTTATCTCAAGATCGATGACGAGATTTTCGAAAAGCACTCGATGACCAGCGAAACACTCTCTCGCGAGATGGCGATTGGCGCACTCGACTACACGCAGGCGAACGTGGCGATCGCCAATACCGGTATCGCAGGGCCAGAGCCGGCGGAGGACGGCACGCCCGTGGGTACGGTTTGCTTTGCCTGGGCCTTCCGCACGGGTGAAGGCGACAGCGTCTACTGCGAAACACGCCGCTTCGACGGTGGTCGCAACGACGTTAGACTCGCCGCCGCGCGCTATTCACTGGAGCGACTGACGCACTACCATGCTGAAAGCCAAGGTGCCGAAACGGCTATCGGTAGCCAGTGACATTGGCACCATGACGCCCTGACTGCCAAGCTATTGCATGGCGCCACTCATCATCACTCCCAGGAGCAGACAATGACTGCAACGACCCAACAACAGATCATCGAATCGCTGGGCATCGAGCCGACATTCGATGCACGCCGAGAAGTCGAACGCCGTATCGATTTCATGGTGCGCTACCTGGAGAAAACCGGTACTCGAGCATTGGTGCTGGGTATCAGCGGTGGCGTCGATTCGACCACCGCTGGGCGGCTATGTCAGCTTGCCGCCGAGCGCCTTCGCGACCGTGGCGGGGAGGCAACCTTCTATGCGATGCGCCTGCCTTATGGCGATCAGCATGACGAGGACGACGCCCAGGCCGCGATCGACTACATTCGCGCCGATCAACAGCTCGATGTCGATATCAAGCCCTGTGCCGATGGCTTGCTTGCGAGCCTTGAAACGGGGAAGCTCGCTTTTCAGGATGAGTACCAACGCGACTTCGTGCATGGCAATATCAAGGCGCGAGCGCGGATGATGGCGCAATACGCCGTAGCAGGAACGCACAACGGCCTGGTCGTGGGAACAGATCATGGCGCCGAAGCCGTCATGGGCTTCTTCACCAAACATGGGGACGGCGCTTGTGACATCACCCCACTGGCAGGACTCACCAAGCGCCGGGTCAGAGCGCTTCTGAGCGAGCTTGATGGTCCTGAAGCATTGGTCAACAAGATCCCTACTGCCGATCTCGAGTCGCTCTCACCAGGACGCACCGACGAAGAAGCGTTAGGCGTGAGCTACGATACGATCGATGACTTTCTCGAGGGAAAGGAAGTCGACCGCGACGCAGCAGATCTAATTATCCGCACCTTCGACCGCACCGCACACAAGCGGGAGCTCCCCGTCGCGCCATAGGCGCGTTCGGCTACTTCCCGGCGGCTCCATTCCAGGGAGGCCGCCGGGATAGTGATATCGGCTTTGGCTGCCAATTGTCCTCTCGGTCTAGCTCCTTTGCACTCGCCTTCCGAGCCAACCTTTGCACTCTCCTTCCGAGCCAACCTTTGCACTCTCCTTCCGAGCCAACCTTTGCACTCTCCTTCCGAGCCAANCTCCTTCCGAGCCAAACTTTGCACTCTCCTTCCGAGCCAAACTTTGCAAGCCTGGTCTCCACTGCATGCACGGGATGTTTCACGTGAAACACGAGGCTTTTGCGTCCCGCAGCATGACATCCGATAATCGGTTTCTCTTTTGTCAGAGCACGGTTTCACATGGTCAAGCTCGTCATACTCGATCGCGATGGCGTCATCAATCGAGACTCTGATGCCTATATCAAATCACTGTCGGAGTGGCACCCCTATCCCAGCGCCATTGAAGCGATCGCGCGGCTGCACCAGGATGGCTGGACAGTCGCCATTGCCACGAACCAGTCCGGCATTGGAAGAGGCTACTACGACATCTGGACGCTCGAGCAAATTCACGATCGATTACGCTCACTGGTCGAACAAGCCGGCGGGAGGATCGCAGCGATCGAGTACTGCCCCCACCTCCCATCCGACGACTGCGCTTGCCGCAAGCCGCGTACCGGCCTGCTGGAACGGATAAAGGGTCGATTGCATCTGCAGACGCTGGAGGGTTGCTGGATGGTCGGCGATAGCCTGCGTGACATTCAGGCAGGCATTACCAGCGGTTGCCAGACGGCACTGGTGCTTACCGGCAAAGGGCAACGCTCTCGGCACGAGCTGGACGACACGCTTGCCGACACCTGGATCTGTAACGATCTGGCAGATTTCACCAGCCGTCTGCTGAATCAGAGCTCGTAAGCCAACAACGCCGCTTCTCCACAACGGCGCCTCTCCAGCCTGGCGAATGTTTCATGTGAAACATCGGTTTTTCCCGAGTTCCCGCAACTGATCCCAACGTCATGCTCAGCCTCGACTATCCTTGGAGAGACACTTCAAGGATGGAAACAGGGCCATGACATTGGGGAAGAAGATTGCGCTAGCCGTAGTAGCGATCGTCTTGTTGTCACTCGTGGCGCTAATCGTCGTCGTCATGACATTCGACTGGAACCGGCTCAAGCCCACGATCAACGAGCGCGTCTCGGCAGCCATTCACAGGCCCTTCGCTATCGAAGGCGACCTCGAGCTGTCCTGGGCGTCCCCGGAAGATGAATCCGGTTGGCGCAGCTGGATTCCATGGCCTCATATCCACGCCGAGGATATCCATGTCGGTAGTCCGGAAGCCGTCACCGACGAAGATCTGCTCAGCCTCGCCTCGTTGGATATCGAATTCTCCCTGCTCCCGCTCATGGACAAGACGGTCTCCATTCCCCATATCCAATTCTCGGGTGCCGAGGCTTCTCTGGTCCGTCTTGAAAACGGCAAGAACAACTGGACATTTGCGCTCGGAAACGGTGAGCAGGATACGGCAGCCGAACCCTCGAACAGCGACAGCGGCTGGACAGTCGATGTCGGAGATATCGCTTTCGATCCGGTGAACGTTCACTACGATGACGCCGTACTGACGGCAACCGCCGATGCCACGGTCCGACTCCTCGGCGAGCCCATCGCCTTCAATGACGTTGCGGAGAAAGGCAGTGCCGCTCGGCAAGCCGTCGGGGATCGAGACGTCGCCGATTACGTATTTGGCTGGAAGGCCGAAGGTGAATATCAGAATCAGGCTTTCGACGGAGAAGGCCGGCTCGGCGGACTGGATGCCTTGCGCCTTCGCGATGCACCCTACCCCCTTCAAGCTACAGTAGAAGCGGGCGCAACCCGGGTGTCCGTCAACGGCACCTTGATCGACCCGTTAGCGCCCAAGAAAATCGATATGGATCTGCAATTTGCCGGCCAGAACCTGGGCGATCTCTACGACATCATTGGCGTGACTCTGCCTGACACACCGCCCTACTCTACCCAAGGCCATCTGACAGCCAATCTCGATACCCAAGAAGCGCTCTCCTTTCGCTATCGCAATTTCGACGGACAGATTGGAGACAGCGACATTCATGGCGACCTTACCTACCAGATGGGCGAACCACGGCCATCGCTGGAGGGCGAGGTCGTTTCGCAGCAATTGCGCTTTGCCGATCTCGCCCCGCTGATCGGTGCCGACTCGAATGCGGAAAAGGCAGACCGAGGAGAAGCCAGCCAGCAGCCGGAAGACAAGCTGCTTCCGGTCGAAGAGTTCGATACGGCGCAATGGAAGACGATGGATGCGAACGTGAAATTCACCGCGCAGCGCATCGAGCATGGCGACTCGCTGCCTCTGGAGGATCTCTATACACATATCACGTTGGAGAACGGGGAGATTCTGCTAGACCCGCTTCGGTTCGGCGTCGCGGGAGGCAATCTCAATACCACGGTACGACTCGACGGTAGCCAAGAGCCGATGCAGAGCCGCGTGGACATGCATATCCGCCATCTCTTGCTGAGCCGTCTGTTTCCCGACGTGGAGCTGATGCAGAACAGCCGCGGAGAACTCAACGGGGGCGCCACGCTGAGTGGCACCGGCAATTCCGTTGCCAGCATTCTGGGCACCAGCAATGGTGACCTGCAGATGCTGGTCAATGATGGCCTTATCAGTCAGAACCTGATGGAACTGGCAGGCCTCAATGTCGGCAACTACCTGGTCGGCAAACTGTTCGGAGATGAACAGGTCAATATCAACTGTGCGGCAACCAATCTGGAAGTCACCGATGGACTGGCCAAAACCCGCTTCTTTCTGATCGATACGGAAAATGCGCTGATCAAAATCGACGGCACCGTCAACTTCGCCACCGAAGCGCTGGATTTCACCATCGAACCGGAAAGCAAGGGAGCACGTGTCTTCACGCTACGCTCGCCACTTTATGTGAAAGGTACGCTCAAGAACCCGTCTCCGGGCGTCGACACCGGATCACTGCTGGCTCGAGGCGCTGTGGGCGCGTTCCTGGGAACCGTGGCGACTCCCGCCGCGGCACTGCTGGCGCTGGTCTCGCCAAGCGCGGACGAAACGACACCCTGTAATGATTTTCTGAGTCAGATTAAAACCGGCACCTCTTCTCAGTAAGCAGTAAATGAACGCTTTCTCGATAAGCGCTTGTTTCACGTGGAACACGTCTACGACCTTGTTTCACGTGAAACCAGGCATCCATTTCCTCAAAGCGCAGCGCGCCAATATCTGACCTGGCGATCAAGCCTGATCAACGAATAGCTTCCGAACGGGAAGCGAGGGATCATTGAGATTGAATAGAGCCCGGCGCGATAGAGTGATACTAGCGCCGGGCTTCGAAAGAAAGAGGCTTACCGGGAGGAGTCGTTCTTGTACTTCTCGCCCAGCGATTCCAGTGCACTGATGATCTTCTCGATCTCGGTGTCGAAGCGCTGTTGCTGCTGTGCATAGAAATGCCGCGTATAGGATGCACCCTTGTGCTTATCCACCAGATTGGAAAACTGGGATTCCAATTGCTCTGTGTGGTAACGCAAACGCTCCGTGAGAAACGAGGCATGGCCCTGGTGACAAGCCACATCCATCAAGGCTCTCATCTGAACCGTCAGCAGATACAGCTGAAGCACGTTGCGATCCTGAACCTCCTTCTGCGTGGAGACGCTATCATCGAGCAGGTTGATCGAACTCATCTGGCAGCAGCCGCTGTCGTCAGTCAGCGGGCGATCCTGAGCCGATTTGTCTTGAGTCTGCAACATGGTCAGACCCTCCTTAGGTCGCTGAACCACACGGTTCATAGTAACACCGCGACATTGCCTGACTGTTCATCATTGGTCGAAGTGCTACCGGGTTACCGGGGTCGCCTAAAGCGTAATGGCGAGAGCGCACCAAGGGGCGCAAATTGGTAGAGAAATCCAGCAATCGGCCACCGATTCACCAGGAGAACCTCACCATGCGTTACGCCAACCCGAATACCTCGGACGCCATCACCCAGTTCGAGAAGCGCTATGACAACTACATTGGCGGTGAGTGGGTACCACCCGCCGAGGGACGGTATTTCGAGAACATCACGCCGGTCACCGGCGAAGTCTTCTGCGAGGTCGCTCGTTCCAGCCAGAAAGATATCGACTTGGCGCTGGACGCTGCTCACAAGGCTGCCCCCGGCTGGGGCAAGACCTCCGTTCAGGAACGCTCGGCCCTGCTGCTCAAGATCGCGGACCGTCTGGAGCAGAACCTGGAAATGCTGGCCGTCGCGGAAACCTGGGACAACGGCAAGGCCGTACGCGAGACACTGGCCGCCGATATTCCGTTAGCCATCGACCACTTCCGCTACTTCGCCGGTTGCATTCGTGCCCAGGAAGGCACCACTGCCGAGATCGACGAGAACACCGCCTCCTATCACTTCCACGAACCGCTCGGCGTCGTCGGCCAGATCATCCCCTGGAACTTTCCGATCCTGATGGCCACCTGGAAGCTCGCGCCGGCACTGGCTGCGGGTAACTGCGTCGTGCTCAAGCCGGCCGAGCAGACCCCGGTCTCGATCTTCAAGGTCATCGAGGTCATTCATGACCTGTTGCCCAAAGGCGTGATCAACATCGTCAATGGTTACGGTGAAGAGGCCGGGCAGGCACTCGCCACCAGCAAGCGCATCGCCAAGATTGCCTTCACCGGATCGACACCCGTCGGCTCACACATCATGAAGTGTGCCGCCGAGAACATCATTCCCTCGACAGTGGAACTGGGCGGCAAGTCGCCGAACATCTATTTCGAGGATGTCATGTCGGCAGAGCCCGCGTTCATCGACAAGTGCGCCGAAGGCCTGGTGATGGGCTTCCTCAATCAGGGCGAAGTCTGTACCTGCCCTTCTCGCGCCCTGGTCCAGGAAAGCATCTACGACGAGTTCATGTCGCGTGTCATCGAACGGATCAAGAAGATCAAGCGCGGCCATCCGCTGGATACCGAAACCCAGGTCGGCGCCCAGGCTTCGCAGGAGCAGTTCGACAAGATCATGTCCTACATGGACGTGGCACGGGGCGAAGGCGCCGAGTTCCTGGCCGGCGGCGAGCGGGAGTCACTTGGTGACGATCTCTCCCGTGGCTATTACATCCAGCCGACCTTGCTGAAAGGCAACAACAAGATGCGGGTGTTCCAGGAGGAGATCTTCGGACCGGTGGTGTCGGTCACGACGTTCAAGGATGAAGCTGAGGCACTGGCCATTGCCAACGATACGGAATTCGGCCTCGGCGCCGGCGTCTGGACCCGCGACATCAACCGCGCCTACCGCATGGGTCGCGGCATTCAGGCGGGCCGCGTGTGGACCAATTGCTATCACCAGTATCCGGCCCATGCCGCCTTCGGGGGCTACAAGAAATCCGGCGTCGGTCGCGAAACCCACAAGATGGTGCTGGAGCACTATCAGCAGACCAAGAACCTGCTGATCAGCTACGACATCAATCCCATGGGCTTCTTCTAACCACCTGACCAGGCGTCCCATCGGAGCGCCTGAGGCCGACGGCTACCCGTCGATCATTGCGGCGGGCATGTCCTGAGGATATTGGCATCAGGGCATGTCCGCCGCTTCTCTGTCAGCAACATGGTCAGTCACGCGTCGTCAGCGATGTGTTTCATGTGGGCTATCCCTTCGCACCCTGAATCAGCTCGGCGAACCGGTGCAAGTCGACGTTCCCCCCGGACAGGATGATCCCTACCCGCTGCCCCTCGACGGCTACCCGACCACTCAGGGCCGCTGCCGCTGCCAGGCAACCGGTCGGCTCGACGAACTGCTTCATCCGCCCGGCCATGAAACCCATGGCATGAACGAGCTCGGCATCGCTCACGGTAACGATGTCGTCGACACAATCTCGAAGTACCGGGAACGTCAGACTGCCCAAGGCCTGGGTCTGAGCGCCGTCGGCGATGGTACGTGGCGTGACGATGGAAACGATCTCGCCGCTGGCCAGGCTTCTCTGCGCATCGTTGCCGGCTTCCGGCTCGACCCCGATCACGCGGCAACGCGGATACCGCGCCCTGGCGACCGTGGCACAACCGGAGAGTAGCCCGCCGCCCCCCAAGGGAACGAGCAGCGTATCGAGCTCGCCGACATCATCGAACAGCTCCTTGGCGGCAGTGCCCTGCCCGGCCATCACGTGGGAATGGTTGAATGGCGGAATCAGCGTCAGACCCTCAGCCTCGGCGATCTCGCGCCCCAGCGCTTCACGATCCTGGGTGTAGCGATCGTAGAGCACCACCTCGGCACCATAACCACGCGTGGCAGCGATCTTGATCGCCGGGGCGTCTTCCGGCATCACGATGACGGCGCGAATGCCGTGCAACCTGGCCGACAGCGCGATCGCCTGCGCATGATTGCCCGAGGAAAACGCGATGACGCCGGCAGCCTTCTGTTCGGCATCGAACTGGCTGATGGCGTTGTAACCGCCCCGAAACTTGAACGCGCCGATACGTTGAAGGTGCTCCGCCTTGAAGTGAAGCGATGCGCCGGTAAGATCGTCCGCCGTCGTCGAGCGCAACACCGGTGTTCGATGCGCAATTCCCTCCAGCCGACGGTGTGCCGCCACCACGTCGTCGTAATCGATTGCCAGATTGCTCATGTCGTCATCGCTCTCCTAGTGATCGTCGCCACTGACATTTTTCGGGGCGCTGCGTAAGATGCCGTTCCGAATGCCTGGATACGTATCGTCCATATTCAGATGTCCGTATCCAGATAAAGCGCTTCGATCATGATGGCTGAACGGCGGCGAGGGAAGAGACAGATGGCATCATACGAGTGGACATGGCAGACCGGCCCCGAGCTCGATCCCGGCGAACTCTATGCGCTGCTGTCGTTGCGGGTAGCCGTATTCGTGGTGGAACAGCAGTGCCCTTATCAGGAGCTGGATGGCCACGACCTTCAGGCCTCGACGCACCACCTGAGCGTGATGACGGAGGATCATCTCGCGGCGACGTTACGGCTCAAGGTGCCGGAGGAGAGAGATAAACCCGTTTCCATCGGTCGCGTGGTCATCGATCCCGACCACCGCGGCAACGGCCTCGGCCATGACCTGCTGCGTGCTGCACTGGCGCGAATCGAATCGCTCTGGCCCGGCCGGGATGCAGCGCTTTCCGCGCAAGCCCATCTGCAAGACTTCTATGGCCGCCACGGATTCGCGCCGATGGGGGATGTCTATCTGGAGGATGGTATTCCGCATATCGCCATGCAGCGGGATGCTGGTCAGCAGAAAAAGTAAGCGCTCACTTACGCTTATCGGCATGCCGCCATGAAAAAACCGACGCTGGTCGCCAGCGTCGGTTTCTTGTAATGACCACTACCGTCCGTCAACGGCAGGCGGCTGTCGATCAGGCGCCGAATTCGCTCAGCATGGTCTCGATCAGATCGAGCCCTTCCCCGAGCACCTCGTCACTGATGGTGACCGGCATCAGGAAGCGGATCGTGTTGGCATAAAGACCGCAGGAGAGCAGGATCAAGCCACGCTCGCGCGCCTCGCGACACAGCTTGCCGGCCAGCTCGGCGTTCGGCGCGCCGCTCTCGCCACTGACCAGATCGAATGCCGCCATGGCGCCCAGGTTGCGCGTGTTGGCAACACTGGCGTACTCCTGCTGCCATTTGTCGAAACGCGCCCTGAGCTTCTCGCCCAGCGCCTGGCTCTTCTCCAGAATGCGCTCTTCCTCGAACACTTCCAGCACCGCCAGCACCGCAGCGCAGGAAACCGGGCTGCCGGTATAGGTGCCGCCCAGCGAGTTGCCGCCGGAGGCATCCATCACCTTGTCCGTACCCACGACCGCGGAGATCGGCATGCCGTCCGCCATGCTCTTGGCCATGGTCATGATATCCGGCTCGACGCCGCTGTGCTCGATGGCGAACAGCTTGCCGGTCCGCCCGAAGCCGGACTGCACCTCGTCGACGACCATCAGAATGCCGTGCTCGTCGCAGATCTCGCGGATCGCTTTCAGGAAGCTCGCAGGCGCCGCATGGAAGCCACCCTCGCCCAGCACCGGCTCGATCACGATCGCCGCGGTGTCGTTGACGTTGGCGTCGGTCTTCAGCGTCATCTTCAGATGGCGCAGCGCCTCTTCCTCGCTGACGCCGATGGACGGCACCGGATAGGGCGCGCGATAGACCTGGCCGGGCATCGGGCCGAAGTCGTTACGATACGGCGCCACCTTGCCGTTCATCGCCATGGTCATGAACGTCCGGCCATGGTAGCCGCCAGTAAAGCAGATCACGCTGGAACGACCGGTAGCGGCGCGTGCCACCTTGACCGCGTTCTCCAGTGCCTCGGCGCCGGAGTTGGCCAGCATTACCTTGGCATGGCCGCGTACTGGCGTCACCTCGCTGAGCTTCTGCGCCACCCGCACGTACCCCTCGTAGGGCATGACGGTCTGGCAGGTATGCATCACCTTGTCGAGCTGCGCCTTGACCGCTTCGACCACCTTCGGATGGCGATGACCGATGTTGAGCACGCCGATACCACCGGCAAAATCGATGAAACGCTTGCCGTCCTCGTCCCACAGCTCCGCATTCTCGGCACGGGCGGCGAACTGGCCGGCCGGGCTGGCCGCCCCGTTGGCGACATAGCGCTGCTTGAGTTCGTTGAGTTCTGCGTTGGTCATGGATGTATTAGCCATGGAACACTCCTCCTGACGCGGCATCGAATGCCGCTAACGTGGATTGCGCGTCGTCGTCGAGCTCGGCAGGCGGCGCGCCATGAAATCGGAATCAAGATTTGTCGTAGGTGGCCCGAATGAGGCGATCGCCCATCTCTCGACCGTAGTGCCGTCGAGCCCATCCGTACAGTGCCAATCCGGCGATCATCCAGCCGCCGAAGATGGACCACTCGACGGGCGTCAGCGCCGACGGGCTACCGGGCAGGTAGAGACAGGTCATGCCCAGCGACAGCAGCACCGCCAGCACGCCGACCAGCTTGCCGGCACCGACATGATAAGGACGCGGCATGTCGGGTTCGCGATAGCGCAGGATCAGGAACGACAGCGCCACGAACAGATAGGCGAGCACGATGCCCAGCCCGCCGGCGTCGACCAGCCATACCAGCGCCGGGCGGCCGAAGAAGGGAGCGGCGGTGGAAAGCACGCCGATCAGGATGATCGCGTTGGTCGGTGTCTTGTAGCGGGGATGCAGCTTGCCGAGGAAGGCGGGAAGCATGCCGGAATGGGCGAGCGCGTAGATCGCCCGCGAGCCACCGATGTAGAACGCATTCCAGCTGGTGATGATCCCGGCAATGCCCGCCAGCACCATCAGATTGCCGGCCCAGGAAGCATCGAATACCGCCGTCATCGCGTCCGGTACGCTGAGCGAGCTGCCCTGCAGCGCCTGGTTGTCGAGCATCAGGCTGGTACCGAGAATGATCAGGGTATACCAGCACACCGCCATGATGACCGAAAGCACCAGCACCTTGCCGATATCCCGGAACGGCAGGTTGATCTCTTCCGCCGCCTGGGGAATGACGTCGAAACCGACGAACAGAAACGGCACCAGCACCAGTACCGCCACGATGCCGCCGAAGGCGCCATGCTCACCGCTGGCGAACAGCGGCTGCATGTTGCCGCCGTCACCGGTGAACAGCGACCCGGTCACGAACATCACCCCCGCCACCAGAATCAGCCCGGTGACGACTTTCTGCAGCAGCGCGGCGGTGGAGATCCCCAGATAGTTGACCGCCATCATCACGATCGAGCCGATCACACCGACCGCGACCCAGGTTGCCTTGACCTCCCAGCCGGCGATGGTCCACAGATCACCGACGGCGTAACCGGGAAACAGATGCTCGAATACCGTGGGTAGCGCCACCGCCTCGAACGACGCCACGCTGACGTAGCCCAGCACGATGCTCCAGGTACAGACGAACGAGGCGAAATGGCCGAGCGCACGATAACTGTAGACGTGTTCGCCACCGACTTGCGGCATGGCAGACGCCAGTTCGGCATAGGTCAGTCCCACCAGCAGCACGGCAATACCGCCGATCACGAAGGCGAGCATGGCGCCCACGCTGCCGCCGTCGAGAATGGCGCTGCCGGTGAGGACGATCCAGCCCCAGCCGATCATGGCGCCAAAGGCCAAGGCAAGGACGTCCGCACGAGCCAGGACTCGCACGAACTCCGGAGGTTGAGAAGCGTTCGACATGACGGGATTCTCTTCAGGTTGTTATTGATGAGCCGAGATCGTGTTGGGTCAACCCGGAGCTCGGCCCTGACGCCACGCTACCACCCCGGCGCCTCGCCGGGACTAGACCACTTTTCAACGACTGTAGACCACCTCCCGCTCCCCACGCATAATCCGAACCTTTCCGCGTCCGCGAGGGGAAGATCATGGACGACCGCCGCCGGGCGCTGGATCGCATCGCGCAGGTTTATCAGGCCCAGCCGCGTCATCTGACCAAGCATTGCCGCCTAGAACAGACCTTGCTGAGGCTGATCGACAGCGAATGGCAGGATGGTCAGCGATTGCCTGGCCATCGGGCGCTGTGTGCCGAACTCGGCGTGGCTCGCAACACGCTTGCCGGTGTCATCGAGGACCTGATCCGCCAAGGTCAGCTGGTCACCGACCACGGCCGCGGCACCTGGGTAAGTCAACGCTTGCATTCGCGAGAGCGCGAGATGGCCGATATCGGCCCGATCTCTCGCCGTGCCAACGACATTCTCGGCGATGTCGGCGCCAGCCCGCTGCAAAGTGGCGCCTTCGTGCCGGGCGTCCCCGATATCGCGCACTTTCCGATCGCCCGGTGGCGCCAGCTCTACTCGCGCATTACCGTGCCCCACAATACGCTGCTGCTCTCCTACGCCTCGGGTGGCTATGGGCCCCTGAAGCGGGCCATAGCCGGCTATCTGGCGCGATGGCGAGGTATCGACTGCGCGCTGGACCAGATCGTGATCACCGAAGGCGCCCATCATGGCCTGCAGCTCTGCGCGCTGACACTGTCCGATAACGGGGATCGCGTAGTCATGGATTCGCCGTTCTACTGGGGCGCTCGCAACGTCTTCCAGGCCGGCGGCCTCGCCATCGAACACGCCATCTGGGAACCTGAGAAAGGCTACACCGGGATCCTGCCGCAGCCTCATCCAAGGTTGCTCTACTTTACCGGGACTCACCATTATCCGTTGGGCGTGAAGTCAGTAAGCACTCACAAACGTGACTTGATCGAACACCTCGGATCGGACTGGATACTGGAGGACGACTATGAATTCGGCGACGGCCATCACCGGGAGCTGTCGTTCGACCCCGATGCCGGCAACCAGATCCTGATCGGATCGTTTTCCAAGCTGATGTTTCCGGGTCTGCGGCTGGGCTACCTGGTGGTGCCGAGAGGTCTGAGCGACGCGATCAACCGGGTACGTACCGGCGTCTTTCGTGAAGGTCGGCTGCTGGATCAGGCAGTGCTCGCCACGTTCATCGATGATGGCGATCTGGATGGCTGGTGCCGCCGCATGGCGAGCGAATATCTTCGGCGTCAACAGCGGCTACATGATCTGCTCGTCGGCACGCCCGGAGTCATTGGCGTTTCACCACCGGCCGGCAACATCAGCTTGAGCCTGGCGCTCTCGCCGACGCTGGACGACGAGCGCTTGTCGAAGGCACTGCTGAACCGACAGCATCTGGTCACTCGCCCGCTGAGCCGGGTCTGTGCTACAGGCGATCATCGACGCGGCCTGATACTGGGCGTCGGCATGGTCGAGGGCGAGACGCTGGAACGCCAGGGCCGACGCCTCGCCGAAGGCATCCGCGAATTCGTCGAGCAGAACCGCCAGCCGCCGGTTCACAGCCGGGACGGCTGACGCGGGCCGATCGCCCACCTCTCGCCTTAAACACGGCACAAAAAAGCGGCTCACCCCGAAGGATGAGCCGCTCTTTATGATGGCTGGCCGACCGACTGGCCGGCTGGTCAGAGGGAGATCACACGTCCAGATTGGCCACCAGCGCGAAGCGCTCGATGAAGTCGCGTCGTGGTTCGACTTCGTCTCCCATCAGCGTGTTGAACATCTGATCGGCGGCGACGGCATCCTCGATGGAGACACGCAGCATGCGTCGAGAGCCCGGGTCCATGGTGGTTTCCCACAGCTGGTCCGGGTTCATCTCGCCCAGCCCCTTGTAGCGCTGAATGCTGAGACCGCGCTGCGCTTCCAGCATCAGCCACTCGAGCGCATCGTAGAAATTCGCAATGGGCTTCTGACGTTCGCCACGGGCGATATAGGCGCCCTCTTCGATCAGGCCATCGAGCGTCTCGCCCAGATTGGCCAGCGCGCGATAATCCGCGCTGCGGAAGAAGTCGATGCCCCAGATGTAGTCCGTGGTCACGCCATGCGCGGTCAGCGCCACGCCCGGCATCCACAGGCCGCGTTCGGTATCTTCCTGGAGCTGGAAGGTATAGCGCGGGCCGCCTTCGTGGGCGATCAGCGAATCCATCTCCACCTGCAGCGCATCGATCCAGGTCTGCATGGTGCCTCGATCACCGAGATTGCTCTCGTCGAGCTTGGGAGCGTGGACCATCTTGCGCAGCACGGCGTTGGGATAGACACGCGACAGACGGTCGATGCGCTTCATCACGTCGCGATACTGGTTGACCAGCGCTTCCAGATGCTCGCCGGCAATGCCCGGCGCATCGGCGTTGACGTAAAGGCGGCCGCCATCCAGTGCCGTGGTGGTGAGATAGTCGGTCATCGCCTGCTCGTCTTTCAGGTACATCTCCTGCTTGCCGCGCTTGATCTTGTAGAGCGGCGGCTGGGCGATGAAGACGTGGCCGCGCTCGATCAGTTCCGGCATCTGACGGAAGAAGAACGTCAACAGCAGCGTGCGGATGTGCGACCCGTCGACATCGGCATCGGTCATGATGATGATCGAGTGGTAACGCAGCTTGTCCGGATTGAACTCCTCGCGACCGATCCCGCAGCCCAGCGCGGTAATCAGCGTACCGACCTCGGCGGACGAGAGCATCTTGTCGAAGCGCGCCTTCTCGACGTTGAGGATCTTGCCCTTGAGCGGCAGGATCGCCTGGGTGCGGCGATCGCGGCCCTGCTTGGCACTGCCGCCGGCGGAATCACCCTCGACCAGGTAGAGTTCGGAGAGGCTCGGGTCCTTCTCCTGGCAGTCGGCCAGCTTGCCCGGCAGCCCGGCGATGTCCAGCGCACCCTTGCGCCGTGTCATGTCGCGGGCCTTGCGTGCCGCTTCACGCGCGCGCGCAGCGTCGATCATCTTGTTGACGATCGCCTTGGCCTCGTTGGGATGCTCGATCAGGTAGTCCGAGAACTGCCGGCTCAACTCCTGATCCACCGCCGTTTTCACCTCGGAAGAGACCAGCTTGTCCTTGGTCTGCGAGGAGAACTTGGGATCCGGCACCTTGACCGAAATGATGGCCGTGAGCCCTTCGCGGGCGTCGTCACCGGCCGTGGCGACCTTGGCCTTCTTCTGGATGTCTTCCGCGTCGATGTAGCTGTTGAGCGTACGCGTCAGCGCCGCGCGGAAACCCGCCATGTGAGTGCCGCCGTCGCGCTGCGGGATATTGTTGGTGTAGCAGAAGACGTTCTCGGCGAAAGTGTCGTTCCACTGCATCGCCACTTCGACGACGATGCCATCCTCGCGCTGAGCCTCGAAGTGAAAGACCGGATTGAGCGCGGTGCGGTTGACGTTGAGGTGATCGACGAACGCCTTGAGGCCGCCCTCGTAATGAAACAGCTCTTCCCGCCCATCGCGCTCGTCGACCAGACGAATCGCCACGCCGGAATTCAGAAACGAGAGCTCGCGCAGGCGCTTGGCGAGAATGTCGTAATGAAACTCGATGTTGGCGAAGGTGTCGCTCGACGGCTTGAAGCTGATCTGCGTACCGGATTTCTCGGTCTCGCCGACCACGCTCAACGGTGCCTGTGGCACGCCGTGATGGTAGATCTGCTCGTGCACCTGGTTGTTGCGCCAGATCGTCAGCTTGAGCTGCTCGGAAAGCGCGTTGACCACCGATACACCGACGCCATGCAAACCGCCGGAGACCTTGTAGGAGTTGTCGTCGAACTTACCGCCGGCGTGCAGCACAGTCATGATGACTTCCGCCGCGGAGACGCCTTCGGCGTGGATATCGGTAGGAATGCCGCGACCGTCATCGGAAACGGTGACCGATTCGTCCGGATGGATGACGATCCGGATCTCGCTGCAATGGCCAGCCAGCGCTTCGTCGATGGAGTTGTCGACGATCTCGAACACCATGTGGTGCAGCCCGGTACCGTCATCGGTATCGCCGATGTACATGCCGGGACGCTTGCGCACCGCGTCCAATCCCTTGAGGACCTTGATGCTCGATGAATCGTAGGCCTGTTCGCTCATTGCTCACTCCATGGTGAAATCATTCCGAATGCAGCCGTCCGTCGGCAAGTGTCGATGCCACCACATCCGTGCTTGGCTGCCAGACGTCGGCCAGCGCC
Organism: Salinicola salarius; assembly: GCF_002179555.1. Classification (GTDB taxonomy): domain Bacteria; phylum Pseudomonadota; class Gammaproteobacteria; order Pseudomonadales; family Halomonadaceae; genus Salinicola; species Salinicola salarius_A. Next base: position 33,535 of record NZ_NHOU01000025.1, read on the forward strand.
TCGCGATCGACGCTGGTGATGAAGACCTGACAACTGAGCTGCTCCAGCCACTGACAGAAGATCCGCCGATGGTTGCCGTCGAGCTCTGCCGGCAGGTCATCGATCAAGTAAAGGCAGGTACGTCCCGTCAACTGCTCGAGCAGGCGCCCCTGGGCCAGTTTCAGTGCGCTGACCACCAGCTTCTGCTGACCCCGCGACAACACTTCCACCGCCGGATAACGGCCAAGACGAATGCGAAGATCGGCGCGCTGCGGCCCCTGCTGCGTGAAACCCATCTGGCGGTCGGTTTCACGCCCGGCCTCGAAAACCTCCAGCAGCGCCCGTTGACGATCCCATCCTCGCGAGTAACGCAGGGTCAGATCCGGCAACGGCAACAATGCCGCCAGGGTCTCTTCGAACACCGGCGCGAAACGCGTCATGTAGCGTTCCCGCAAACCATCCAGCTGTTCGCTCCAGTGTGCGAGTTCACGCTCCCAGATGCGTATCGACTGAACGTCGATTCTATCATGCCTGAGCAGCGCATTCCGATGTTTCAAGGCCCTTCTGACCCGCTTCCAGCTGTCCAGAAAGTCACGTTCAGCGTGGAAAACGCCCCAGTCGAGAAACTCGCGACGGGAGGCCGGCGAACCCTCGAGGAGACGGAAGGCATCGGGATTGATCAACTGCAGCGGCAGCGCTTCGGCCAGCTGGGTGATTCGCGCAGCACGCTCCCCTCTGACCCGGATATCGAGCTCGGAACTATCGCGCCAGCGCCGCACCCCTATCGGCAGCGGAGGCTCACCGGCAAGCCGGCCGAAAAGCGTCATCTCGTCGCTGTCGTGATCGATCAGCGACTTGAGCTTCTGGGTACGAAAGGAGCGCGCCATGCCGAGGACGTGAATCCCCTCCAACAACGACGTCTTGCCGCTGCCGTTGGCACCGCTGATCAGATTGATATGCGGACCCGGCGCCATCTCGAACGCGCGCAGATTGCGCAAGCCGTGGAAACTCAACCGATCAAGCGGCATGGATACTCGGATCGCAGGGCGAAAGGAAATTGGGTCGAAACCGACATGGCGGGTATTCGTCTTCCGACGTCAAAGAAACTGGCGAGCGATGGCCAAGCTCGCCATCTCTCGCGGGTAATCGGCGAGCGTGATGAAACACGCGGCGCACGACGCTCAAAAAGCGAGACATAACAACGGGGTTAGGCGAGCTTTGAGAGCGACGTGCAACAAAGTGGTTCGCACGCGCAGGCATTACCGTTCGTCAGAGGCGCATCGGCATGACGACGTAGCGCGCATCCCCCCCACCCGGCTCTTCCATCAAGGCCGAGCTGTTGGCGTCGGAGAGCGTCATCTGCATGCGATCGGCGTCCAGCACGTTGAGCACATCGATCAGGTAGCCGACGTTGAAGCCGATCTCCAGCGCGTCGCCGCTGTATTCGATGCTGACGTTCTCTTCGGCCTCTTCCTGCTCGGGATTGTTGGCCATCACCTTGAGGTTGTTCTCCTCGAGATGGAGGCGCACACCGCGATATTTCTCGTTGGAAAGAATCGCGGTACGGGCTAGGTTCTGGCGCAATTCGCTGCGTTCGGCGATGAAGACCTTGTCACCGCCCTTGGGAATGACCCGGTCGTAGTCGGGGAACTTGCCGTCGACCAGCTTGGAGGTAAACGTGAACTCGCCGGTGTTGGCGCGAATGTGGTTGGAGCCCAGCATCAGCTCGACCGGCTCGTCGCTGCCGTCGAGCAGGCGGGTCAGTTCCAGCACGCCCTTGCGCGGCACGATCAGCTTGCGCGGTGTTTCCATCTCGATATCGGCGCTGCGTTCGCAGACCGCCAGACGGTGCCCGTCGGTGGCCACCGTGCGCACCAGGTGGTCGGCCAGTTCCAGCAGCATGCCGTTGAGATAGTAGCGAACATCCTGCTGCGCCATGGCGAACGAGGTCGCGTCGATCAGGTACTTCAGCGTGCCGCGCGGCAGCGACAGCGTGGTGTCGTTCTGACCATCCTCGATGTTGGGGAATTCGGCCACCGGCAGCGTGGAGAGCGTGAAGCGCGAGCGTCCGGCACGCAGCACCACGCGCCCGTCTTCCAGCGAAAAGCTGATGGCGGACTGATCCGGCAGCGACTTGCAGATATCCATCAACTTGCGCGCCGGCACCGTCACCGAGCCGGGCTCGTCGACCAACTCCGGCGTCGCGCGGCCGATCAGTTCCACCTCGAGATCGGTACCGGTCAGCGCCAGCTGATCGTTCTGCACTTCGATCAGTACGTTGGAGAGCACCGGCAACGTCTGGCGGCGCTCGACCACCCCGGCCACCAGCGTCAGCGGGCGCAGCAGGGCTTCGCGAGAGATGGAAAATTTCATTGGGGCTCCGTTGTTGGTTCAATAAGCCTGAAGTCGAATCCAGTAACCGGTGGATCGATCCTGATCATGAGACTCGTTCATAAGGTCCGGTCATGAGAATAGACGGCGAGCGCCGTCGGGCCGCGCCGCCCATTCTTGCCTCGGCGGACGCCACCCGCAATCCCTGTGGTGGCGGAAGTTGGCGGGATACCGCCTCAACTCGTCAACAGCCGCATCAGATTCTTGTAATCCTCGCGGATATCGGCGCTCTCTTCCTTCAGGGCCACGACCTTTCGACAGGCGTGCAATACGGTAGTGTGATCGCGCCCGCCAAAGGCGTCGCCGATTTCCGGCAGACTATGGTTGGTCAGTTCCTTGGCCAGCGCCATGGCGACCTGACGCGGACGCGCCACCGAGCGTGACCGGCGCTTGGAGAGCAGATCGGCGAGCTTGATCTTGTAATATTCCGCCACCGTGCGCTGGATGTTCTCGATGCCGACCTGCTTGTCCTGCAGCGCCAGCAGATCCTTGAGCGACTCGCGGATGAAATCCTGAGTGATCGGCTTGCCCATGAAGTGAGAGTCGGCGATCACCTTCTTGAGCGCCCCTTCCAGTTCGCGCACGTTGGAACGGATCTTCTGGGCGATGAAGAAGGCCGCATCATGGGGCAGGTCGACCTCGGCCTGGTCCGCCTTCTTCATCAGGATCGCCACCCGCGTCTCGAGCTCCGGCGGCTCGATCGCCACCGTCAGGCCCCAGCCGAAGCGGGATTTCAGCCGCTCCTCGACACCGCTGATCTCCTTGGGATAGCGATCCGAGGTCAGGATCATCTGCTGGCCGCCTTCCAGCAGGGCATTGAACGTATGGAAGAACTCTTCCTGGGAACGCTCCTTGCCGGCGAAGAACTGGATATCGTCGATCAGCAGGGCATCGACGCTACGGTAGAAGCGCTTGAAATCGTTGATGGCATTGAGCTGCAGCGCCTTGACCATGTCGGCGACGAAGCGCTCGGAGTGCAGATAGACGATCTTGGCATTGTCGCGCAGTCCCGCCAGATGATTGCCCACCGCATGCATCAGGTGGGTCTTGCCCAGACCCACGCCACCATAGAGAAACAACGGGTTATAGGCACCGCCAGGGTTTTCGGATACCTGGCGCGAGGCGGCGCGGGCCAACTGGTTCGACTTGCCCTCGACGAAGGTTTCGAACGTGAAATTGGGATTGAGCCCGCTGCCATGCTTGAGGCTACCCTCGACCTGGACCTGACGCTGGCCTCCGCGCCGACCGCTCTCTTCCCGTTCCCGCGAGCGATCGACCTGTCTTTCCTCGGCCGCCTCGTCAGACCGCGTCGCTGTCTGCACACTGGGCGAGGATGGCCGTTGCGGCGGCCGACTGGGCGCGGAAACGGGAGCACCCAGATCTCGCGGGGAAACCGCGGCCGCGCGACGGCTTCCCACCGTCAACCGCACCTTGGGCGGTTTGTTGCTGGACGCGACTTCACGCAACAGTTCGTTGATTCGCTTCAGGTACTTGTCGCTGACCCAGTCACGGACAAAACGGTTGGGCGCCAATAGACAGAGTTCGTCCACTTCGCCGTCCTCTGCCTGCAGGGGACGAATCCAGGTATTGAATTGCTGAGAGCTCAACTCATCCTGCAGCGAGTTCAGACATTGTTGCCAGAGAGCGACCGACACACGACCTCACCGAACGTTGAGAAAACGAGAATGGAAAAAACGGGCGCACATTGTAGCGTCGACCTGCCAGGTTATCCACACGAGGGTAAATTCGAGGCAATTGTGGATAAGTTGCCGTCCTTCAGGCCGAAATCTGTGGATTTTCTGGTGATAGCTGCGAATAACCTGTTGCAGGCGCTTGCCTTCATCTTCGAAGGCATCCATCCCGCCCACCGCTAATGCGCAACTTCCCCACAACCTGAATCAACACATAGGCCTTTGTTATAAAGGGGAAAAAACAGCTTATCCACAAACATTATCCCCGTTGTTAACCACATGAGCGACAAGCCCACTTCGGAAACGGTCATCCACGGTACGCCTCCAAGGCCGATCATCGCGGGGTCGCCCAGTTCGGATCCGTTGCGGCACGAGTATCCGACCCGACACGTCAGGGCCCGCGCTCGACCCGTAACAGGGTGTGGATAATTCACGGAAAAATTGCACCGGCACCGCGGATTCACTAGAATTCCCGCTCTTGAGTCGAGTGAGCCCGCTTCCTGCAAACGTGTCGGGCACCCCGCTTCAACCCGTTTTCTTTAGAAATCAACTAATTGGGAATTAGCAGCTATGAAACGCACCTTCCAGCCCAGCGTTCTGAAGCGTAAGCGCGTCCACGGTTTTCGCGCCCGTATGGCCACCAAGAACGGCCGTCAGGTCATTGCTCGTCGCCGCGCCAAAGGCCGCAAGCGTCTCAGCGCCTGATCGGACGCCGAGTGTCCGATCAGCGTTTTCCCCGGCAGTTGCGTCTGCTGAATGCCGGGGACTACAAGCACGTTTTCGACCACGCTCCTTACAAGGTCCATGGTAAAGGATTGCTGGCGTTGGCTCGTCCCAACGCGTTGGGCCATCCGCGGATCGGGTTGATCTTCAGCAAGAAGAACGTGCGTCGTGCCGTCGACCGCAACCGTCTCAAACGCCTCGTGCGCGAATCCATCCGCCATCAGCAGCATCGTTTACCGGCCGTGGATATCGTGATACTCGCTCGGCGAGGGGTACACGAGTTGGACAACGCCAGCGTCTCTCGCCAGCTCAATGGCATGTGGAAGCGCCTGGAAAAGTCCGCTCGTCAGACGCGACAAGACGCTTCGTCATCCTGATCGGACTCCCCCGCGCCGAAAGCCGGGGCGTACCGGCGAATTTTGCCGGTCGACTGCCGATGCCCGGCGCCCACTGACCCATTCCCTTACCGGGCAGACCTCTATATGGATTTGAAACGACTCCTTTTCGTGATTCCGCTGGCCGTGCTGGCCTATCTGCTGATCATGCAGTGGAATCAAGACTATGGTCAGAACGTCGTGAACAACCCGGCGCCGGAGATGGCAGCGTCATCGGGTAACAGCGACAATGGTGAAGGCAGCGCCCTGTCCGCACCGACGGACAGCAACGGCAATGCCAAGCCGATCCAGGATGACATGCCCGCCGGCGCCGATCCGGCCCGAGGCAGCAACCTGATTCAGGTCCAGAGCGACGTGCTGGATCTGCGCATCAATCCCAACGGCGGCGATATCGTCTATGCCGCGCTGTTCGGCCATGATCAGGCGCTCGATTCCAATACGCCTTTCGTTCTGCTCAGCGACAACAACGTGCGCAGCTACGTGGCCAAGTCCGGGCTGCAGATCGAGGGGCATTCGGGTCGCATCCCGTTCACCGCCGATCAGAACAGCTACCAGCTCAGTGAAGGTCAGGACTCGATCAACGTCGATCTGCACGGTAGCGTCAACGGTGTCGACATCATCAAGCGCTTCGTCATCAATCGCGACGATTACGCCATCAAGGTCGAATATCTGATCGACAACGAAAGCCAGCAACCGGTCACCGCACGCTTCATCGGCCAGTTGGCGCGTGATCAGAGCGAAGACCCCACCAACGGCTCCGGCGTCGGTATGCATTCCTTCCTGGGTGCGGCGTTCTCCTCTCCGGACGAGAATTACAGCAAGGTCGACTTCGAAGACATTCGCAGTGGCAACTTCCAGAACCGTGACGTGAAAGGCGGCTGGGTCGCGATGATCCAGCACTACTTCACCTCTGCCTGGGTTCCGGACGCCGACCAGCAGAACCTCTACTACGGCAGCGTCGACAATCGCGATCGCACGGTCGCCGCCTTCGCCGGCCCCAACCAGACCATCGAGCCCGGCCAGCAGGCGACACTCGCCGCGACGCTGTTCGTAGGCCCGAAGGTGCAGGATCGCCTCGAAGCGGTTGCGCCGCACCTCGAACTGACCGTCGACTTCGGTTGGCTGTGGTTCCTGGCCAATCCGCTGTTCTGGCTGCTGGAGAAGATCCACGGCATCGTCGGCAACTGGGGCTGGTCGATCGTGCTGTTGACCGTCTGCGTCAAGATCATCCTGTTCCCGCTGGCCGCCAAGGCCTACAAGTCGATGGCCCGGATGCGCAAGATGGGCCCCGAAATGCAGCGGCTCAAGGAACAATACGGCAACGATCGCCAGAAGATGTCGCAGGAGATGATGAAGTTCTACCAGAAGGAGAAGATCAATCCTCTGGGCGGCTGCCTGCCGATGGTCATCCAGATGCCGGTGTTCATCGCCCTCTACTGGATGCTGATGGAATCGGTCGAGCTGCGCCACGCGCCGTTCATGCTGTGGATCAACGATCTATCGGCCAAGGATCCGTACTTCATCCTGCCGATCATCATGGGCGCCACCATGTTGCTGCAGCAGTTCCTGAACCCGACGCCGCCGGACCCGATGCAGGCGAAGATCATGAAGATGCTTCCGGTCGTCTTCACCTTCTTCTTCCTGTGGTTCCCGGCAGGCCTGGTGATCTACTGGATCGTGAACAATTCGATTTCGATCCTGCAGCAGTGGTTCATCACCAACAAGGTGTTGAAGGAAGATGGCGGTGGCAAGGCCGTGAAAGCCAAGGGCTGACACTGATCTCCCCCGCACCTCCAGACCCTCGCCTCGGCGGGGGTCTGGCGTTTTGATACCTGCCCCCGGACAATACTCGGCCAGGCTTGCCGAACGGCAATGGCCACCCTCGATCCCCTAGACCGGAGACTGCCATGAACATGCCGCTCTACCGACAGGACACCATCGCAGCCCTGGCCACGCCGCCCGGGCGTGGTGGCGTGGGCATCGTCCGCGTCTCGGGGCCGTCGGCCAAAGCCCTGGCGGAGACCATCCTCGGGTATCAGCCGACGCCTCGCTACGCGCACTACGGCGCATTCCAGGGCAACGCCAGCGTCATCGACGAAGGCATCGCGCTCTATTTTCCCGGCCCCCACTCCTTCACTGGCGAGGACGTACTGGAACTCCACGGCCATGGTGGCCCGGTGCTGATGGACATGCTGCTGGAACGCTGCGTGCAGTTGGGTGCGCGGCTGGCGCGGCCTGGCGAATTCTCCGAGCGCGCATTCCTCAACGACAAGCTCGATCTGGCCCAGGCCGAGGCGATCGCCGATCTGATCGACGCCAGCTCTCGTGCCGCCGCGGAAAATGCGCTGCGATCGTTGCAGGGCGAGTTCTCGCAGCGTGTCTCGCAACTGGTCAGCGAACTGATCGAACTTCGTCTTTACGTCGAGGCAGCGATCGATTTTCCCGAGGAAGAGATCGATTTCCTCGCCGATGGCGTGGTCGCCGCCAAGCTGGCGACATTGAGGCACACGCTGGAGACTGTCCGCGCCGCCGCCAATCAGGGCTCGCTGATGCGCGAGGGCATGAGCGTGGTCATCGCCGGTCGCCCCAATGCCGGCAAGTCCAGCCTGCTCAACCGCCTGACCGAACGCGACAGTGCCATCGTCACCGAAATCGAAGGCACGACCCGCGACGTGCTGCGCGAGCATATCCATCTCGACGGCATGCCGCTGCATGTGATTGATACCGCCGGGCTGCGCGACACGCCGGACGCGGTAGAGAAGATCGGCGTTCAGCGCGCCTGGGCCGAGATCGAGAAGGCGGATCGCGTGCTGTTGCTGGTCGACAGCCGAGAGACGGACTCGCTCGATCCGGTGAAGATCTGGCCGGAATTCGTCGAACGGCTGCCCGATCCCGGCCGGCTGACACTGGTGCGCAACAAGATCGACCAGAGCGGCGAAGGCAGCGACGTCGACTTGTCCACAACGCCTCCGGTGATCCGAATCTCGGCGGAGACCGGTGCGGGTGTGGATAACCTGAAAGCGCATCTCAAGGCGGTAATGGGCTTCGACGCCACCACCGAAGGCCGCTTCTCCGCCCGCCGCCGTCATCTCGATGCTCTCGAACGAGCGGCCCAGGCCCTGGCCAACGGTACTGCCCAGCTCAAGGGCGCCGCCGCCGGCGAACTGCTCGCCGAGGATCTGCGCGAGGCCCAGCAATCCCTCAACGAGATCACCGGCGAGTTCACCGCGGACGACCTGCTCGGGGAGATCTTCGGCAGCTTCTGCATCGGGAAGTGAAACGGCCAAAAAGATCGAAAAGCATCCAATAAAATACAAATAAGCCATTGTTTTATAACGAAATTTATTCTATTTCTTTGCAGGCAACTTGATCCGTTTTGCCCCCCCTTGCTCCGTGTGTGCTCCGAGTATAAGTTTTCGGAGCACTCGGAGCACAAAAGGAGCAAAACATGAAAATCACTATCCAGAAACGCGAACCAGACAAGAACGGCCACCGTGCCTTGCGACTGGTCTACTATCACGGTTCCAAGACGGGTCAGAACGGTTCTCGGGCGCAGAAGCGCTCATATGAGCCCCTGAACCTGTTCCTCTACGACAAACCCCGCCTTCCGGCGGAGCGTGAGCACAACAAGACCGTGAATCAGAAGGCTGAGGCCATCAGGGCAAAGCGGCTGTTGGAAATCGAGTCGTCACGACATGGATTGGATGATCGGACCAAGCTTTCTGCCAGCTTCTTCGATTACTTCGACCAGTTGACCGACGAGAAGGCTTCCGGGAGCAAATCCAACCATTCGATCTGGATCTCCACCCGTCATCACCTGCACCGCTACCATGGCTTGTCTGAACTGACCTTTGAACAAGTCGATAAGCGATTCCTGGAAGGGTTCCGGCACTACCTTCAGCATGAAGCTACCACCAAATCCGGTACCAAACTGGCCAAGAACACGACCAGCAGTTACTTCAACAAGGTTCGCGCTGCGCTCAACCAGGCCTATCGGGACGGCATTGTCCGCGACAACCCGGTTCAACAGGTCAAGTCCATCAAACCGGAGAACACCAAACGAACGTATTTGACCCTGGAAGAGGTCCGGGCTCTGACCAAAGCCGAATGCCGGTATGACGTGCTGAGGCGGGCTTTCCTGTTTTCCTGCACTTGTAGTGGCATAGTGAATCTGGCCACCTGA
>NZ_NHOU01000026.1 GCF_002179555.1 Salinicola salarius
ATGCCTCCTTCGTATATTGGCCATCGAGATTCCCCGCGAGCCGCTCTCACTCTCTATCAGGCCATTGGGTCGATATGTTTTTCCGCGCTAATGAAAGGCAGTTTGCACCTGCCACATTACGATTGGATATATTCACAAAGGAAGCCGTGGCTCGCCACGGCTGTCGTCCCGTAGCAGAAGTCATCCTAGTCGCTGGTGATCGTCGTACCGGCGCCAGTGCCTTTGAGCCTTTTCTTCGAGCGGGTGGTGGTGGTCTTGCTTTTTTACTCTCATTCATTTTGAGTCTTCCGTGTGCCAGGCTTTTATCTGCCTTACTTGAGGTAGGACTTAATGACCTGTAGTACCGCGTCCAAGTCTTGTTGCCGCTGCGCCAGTTCGGGCTCCCTGACGACGTGATCAGTCAGGTGCCCCTCCATGACGGCGGCCATCAACCCATTCACCGCCCCGCGAATCGCGGCGATCTGTTGCAGCACTCATCGGCACGCTTTTGTGATCGATAGCCATCACACGAAATGGCCATCGTGAAATAACGAAGAGGCACAAGGAACGTCATGCATGCATGTAGGGGCGCTGCTGGTTGTAGCGCAGTATCAGGTAGAAGCCGATATCCCGTAAAGCCTAACGCACCGATAAGTAACCGGTCGCGGACATCCATTCGCTCTTGTAGCTTCGAAATAACCGCTCCATGGACAAATTGGCCCCGCTTGGAGCGGCGGCTTCTCACATTGTGGGCGGACTTAAACCAGGGGGAAGGTCAATCCGTCAATCTCGATCCGATCATCCTGATGCAAGCGACAGCAGCGATTCGGCTATCGGCATTCGGCTATCCAGTGACATCATGACACTCAATGCAGTTACCACCACGATCGAGATACCGAAGACCTTGCGAGCCCAGGGTTGATCATTGGTGGTTCGGAAGCCTCTGAGCGTAATACTGAGCCAGTAACCGCCCACGGCAACGGCAACGATGGCGTAGGCCCATCCGGTATAGCCGGCAACCGATAGCATGACCGAGGCGATCACGAACAGCACCGTGTAGATCACGATATGTCGCTTGGCCACCGCGATGCCGTGCTTCACCGGTAGAACGGGTATCGATGCCGAGGCGTAGTCGTCGAAGCGAAAGATGGCAATCGCATAGGAGTGCGGCATCTGCCACATGCTGAAAATGATCAGCAATAGCAGGGCACCCAGATCGAACGTGCCCGTCACCGCACAGTATCCGATCACCGGTGGCGATGCGCCGGATAAACTTCCGATCAGCGTGCTGTAGACCGAGTGACGCTTGAGATAGAGACTATAAGCGCCAACGTAGATAGCGAAACCAAATGCCGCGAATCCGGTAGCCAACGGCGTCGTCATCCACGCCAGCAGGCCAAAACCGACGATACCCAGCAAGCACCCGAACAGCAGGGCGATCGGAATCGAAATCTCGCCGGTCACCATGGCTCGAGACTGAGTGCGTGCCATATGGCCGTCGATATCGCGATCGATAATGTTATTGAAAACACAGCCGGACGCGACGACCAACGAGGTGCCCAGTACCACTGCCAGAAATAACCACGGTTCGAAACGGCCACCGGCGGCCAGGAAATAGCCGCCGATGACTGTGACGAGATTGCCGAAGATGATACCGGGCTTGGTCAACGAACTGTAAGCCTTGTATGTCACTTGGCTATCACATCAAATTCAGACGGAGGTGGTGCATGATCCATAGTGATCCCCCGACAATCAGTCCTATGATCACCGCCGTAAATACAAAAAATCCACCAGATTCACGACCCTGCTGAGTTCTAAATTCGAGATGCATGAAAAGAATTAACTGCACCAGGACCTGAACTACCGCCGTGACAATCACCGTAATGGCAGTTGCCAGGATACTGAATTTCCCCAGCATGACTACGCCAAAAGCCGCCAGCGTTAGCGCAATCGATAGAATCAATCCAACAGTATAAGATTTATGGCTACCGTGGCTGGTGCCATCGTGAGAAGTGTGACTATCGTTCATGTCACATCGCTCCTATCAGGTAGACGAAGGAGAAGACGCAGATCCAGACAATGTCCAGGAAATGCCAGAACAGGCTCAGGCACAGCATTCGGGGTTTGGTCACACTGTCCAGCCCGCGTTTGGATATCTGGAAGAACATGATCGCGATCCAGATCAGGCCAAAGGTCACGTGCAGACCATGGGTCCCCACCAGGGTGAAGAAGGCTGACAGGAAGGCGCTACGGTCCGGACCGTAGCCTTCGGCGATGAGGTTATGGAATTCGTACACCTCCATCGCGACGAAGCCAAAGCCCAGCAGGAACGTTACCGCCAACCACTTGAGGACGGCGCCGCGGTCGCCAGCATTCTGCGCCAAGACCGCCAGACCGAAGGTGAAACTACTGATCAACAGCAGAAAGGTTTCGACCAGCACGAAAGGTAGCTCGAAGATCTCCTGCGAGGTCGGACCACCCGCAGTGGCGTTGGCCAGCACCCCAAAAGTGGCGAACAGCGTCCCGAAGATCACCAGATCGCTCATCAGGTAGATCCAGAACCCGAAGATCTTCATTGCGCCTGCGTCGTGGTGCTCATGCCCGTCGTGGGCATGAGCGTCATGTTGCTTGATTGTGTCGGTTGCCATGATTAAGCCTGCATCTCCAACCGTTTGTGGTATTCACGTTCGGTCTTTTCGACCTCCGCGGCGCTGACGTGGTAGTCGGTATCGTTATTGAAGATACGGAACATGAACGTCACGAACATGCCGATGGCCCCCAGACCCGCCAGCCACCAGATGTGCCAGATCAACGCAAAGCCGAACAACAAGGCAAACAGCGACAGGATCGGGCCTTCCGCCGTGTTCCTGGGCATGTGAATGTCCTCGAACTTGGTCGCCAGCTCGCGCTTGAAGCCACCCGGCTGCTGCTTCATCTCCCAGTAGCTATCGATGGACGCGACATCTGGCAGGTAAGCGAAGTTGTAGTTCGGGGGCGGAGAGGAGGTAGACCACTCCAGCGTACGCCCATCCCACGGATCGCCTGTCAGATCACGGTTCTTCTCGCGATCGCGAATACTGACGACAAGCTGGATCACGATGCAGGCAATGCCGCAGGCGATGATCACGGCGCCAAACCAGGCCACGATCATCAGCGGCTGCCACTCGGTCTGTTCGTAGGACTGCATCCGGCGCATGGCACCGAAGAAGCTCAGCGCATACAGCGGCATGAACGCGACGTAGAAGCCGATCAGCCAGCACCAGAAGGAGCGCTTGCCCCATTTTTCACTCAGCGTGAAGCCGAAGGCTTTCGGGAACCAGTACGTGAAGCCGGCCATCATCCCGAACACCACGCCGCCGATGATGACGTTATGGAAGTGAGCGATGACGAAGAGCGTGTTGTGTAGCACAAAGTTCGCCCCCGGCACGGCCAGCATGACACCGGTCATACCGCCCAGGGTAAAGGTGATGATGAAACCGATCGTCCAGAGTACCGGCGTCGTGAACTGGATGCGCCCGCGATACATGGTGAACAGCCAGTTGAAGATCTTCACGCCCGTGGGTATGGCGATGATCATCGTTGCAATGCCAAAGAAGGAATTTACATCAGCACCCGCGCCCATGGTGAAGAAGTGGTGCAGCCAGACGGTGAACGACAAAAATGCGATCACGACGGTGGCCCAGACCATGGTCTTGTAGCCGAACAGACGCTTCTTGGTAAAGGTCGCGATGACCTCGGAGAAGACACCGAACGCCGGCAAGATCAAGATGTAGACTTCCGGGTGGCCCCAGGCCCAGATGAGGTTGACGTACATCATCTGGCTGCCGCCCATATCATTGGTGAAGAAGTGCATGCCCAGATAGCGATCCAGAGTCAGCAGGGCAATGGTCACGGTCAGGATCGGGAACGACAAAATGATCAGCACGTTGGTGCAGAGCGCCGTCCAGGTGAAGATCGGCATGCGAAACAGGGACATGCCCTTGGTGCGCATTTTCAGGATGGTGACGAAGAAGTTGATCCCCGTCAGCGTGGTCCCGATCCCCGATATCTGCAATGCCCAGATCCAATAGTCGACCCCAACGCCTGGACTGTATTTCAACTCCGATAGCGGCGCGTAGGCCAGCCAGCCGGTCTTGGCGAACTCGCCGATAACCAGAGACATGTTCACCAGAATCACGCCCACCGCGAACAGCCAGAAACTCAGGTTGTTCATGAACGGGAAGGCCACGTCGCGAGCGCCGATCTGCAGCGGCACGACCAGATTCATCAAACCGATGACCATGGGCATGGCGACGAAGAAGATCATGATGACACCGTGGGCGGTGAAGATCTGATCGTAGTGTTCGGGAGGCAGATAGCCCTCGGCGCCACCGGCAGCAATGGCTTGCTGCGTTCGCATCATGATCGCATCGGCGAAGCCGCGAATCAGCATGACGAGGGCGACGAGGAAGTACATCACACCGATCTTCTTGTGATCGATGGACGTTACCCATTCGGTCCAGAGATAGCCCCATTTGCGATAATAGGTAATCAGACCGACGATCAGCGCACCGATGATCCCGATGGCCACCGCGGTGACCATGATGATCGGTTCGTGAAATGGAATCGAATCTAAGCTGAGTTTTCCGAACATGACGTTACTCCGCTGCCTGCGCACTCATGGGCATTGAAGACTCCCGTGCTTCGTTTTGCTCGCCATGACTGTCGCTGCCGCCATGACTCGCTTTGTAACTATTGATCAGGTCGCCGTAGAAATCAGGCGAAACCTGAGAGAAATACTCCACCGGATGGGCAATGGAAGGCTCGGCGATCTGTTCATAGTCTTCCGGGAACATCATGGTGTTGGGTGACTGCTTGATCTTGTCGACCCATGCCTGGAAATCCGCATCCGACGTTACGTGTGTGTCGAACAGCATTTCCGAGAAGCCTTCGCCGCTGTACTGGGTCGAACGGCCACGGAAGGTGCCGATCTCGTTGCCTTCGAGATAGACATCGTTGTCCATGCCGGCCATGGCGTAGATCTGGCTACCCAGCGTCGGAATCATGAACGAGTTCATGACGGTACCGGAGGTCACGCGGAAGTGAACCGGCGTATCCACCGGAATGGCCAGCTCATTGATGGTGGCAATGCCTTCGTCCGGATAGATGAACAGCCATTTCCAATCGAGCGAGATCGCATCGATCGTCATGGTTTCCTCTTCACTGGCAATCGGCTTGTGCGGATCGTAAGAGTGCGACGTCTGCCATGTCAGGATGGCAAGAAAGAAAATGATGACGCACGGAATGGCCCAAACGAAGACCTCGATGATGTTCGAGTGCTCCCAGTTTGGCGTGTACTTGGCCGCGAGATTGGTTCCGCGATATTTCCAAGCAAACAGAATAGTCATCACGATGACCGGAATGACCACGATCAGCATCAAACCGAAGGCCGTGATGATCAGCGATTTCAGACCCTGACCAATCTCGCCGGTCGGATCCATCAGCGCTGAGCCACAGCCACTCAACAATAATGGCGCGGTTAACCACGTCATCACACTCAAATACTTGAGGGAGTTCCTTTTTCTCATCTCACGACCCCAGTGGAGGAAAGCTTTTCGGCCCTGCAACAATCGGTTAGCGGCCTGCATCATACGCCGCTAGCCAGGGCTGACAACTCTGACACGACGCGCAATGGCGTACCGAGCATCGGACGTCGCCAACGAAGTAGGGATTTCGCGGTAGGCATTGTACCGAAAAAACGGCTGTTAATCAGACGTTGAGGAGAAACTGGCTGTCAGTGTGGCGATTTGTCGCAGACTGACGCGGCCCATTTCTCGATGTCACATCAGCGTAGCGCAACCTCGGGGTAAACCGAGCAGTATTTCGAAATCCCGAGCGATAAACATATCGGCATGTATGATGGATGATTCGGATCATGGCATCTCCATGAGTTCGCATAATATATATTATGTTAAATGCACTATACGACCCTCATTCTTGCATACGCTGGTATGTCGGATTCCCACGAATGGTGATCGTCCCCGTCCGGGGGTTCCTTGTTCGGTGGTCCCTTCCAGCGCTAACGCGTAGAATGTGGCCCTCTCGATACTTACCGGGAAGTTCGATGCTCGATTCGGATGTGCTGCTCAGACAGGCAGATCAACAGTGTCAGGAACGCGGCGTACGCTTTACGCCGATCCGCCGTCGCGTACTGGAAATGATCTCCGGCACGCCGGGTGGTCTCAAAGCCTACGATCTGCTCGGTCGCCTGTCGGACGAACATGCGTCAGCGAGACCGCCAACGGTCTATCGGGCACTGGATTTTTTGATCGAGCAAGGTCTGGTCCATCGCATCGAATCGCTCAATGCCTACATCGCCTGTCCGTGCCCCGAGCATGTCCATCGGTTCCAGCTGCTGATCTGTCGTCACTGCGGACGTGTCGAGGAACTCCATCAGGAAGCCGTCGGTGAAATGCTGGCATCCACGGCACGGGAACGCGGGTTCACGATCCAGCGCCAGACCATCGAGCTGCTCGGCGCCTGCGACGCCTGTCTCGACAAGGCCTGATCACGCAAAGCTCACCTTCAGCTCGACGGAACTCTCATGTCCGGTTTTTTCCACGATCTCGAACAATCGCCCACCCATACCCAGGTGCCGCTATCCGACTTGCTGTCGGCGGCCAAGTGGAATGACGACGGATTGATACCTGCCATTGCCCAGCAGCATGATAGCGGCGAAGTGTTGATGATGGCCTGGATGAATCGCGCCTCACTGGAAGAGACGCTGTCGACGGGCCGAGTCTGCTACTGGTCTCGCTCGAGACAGGCTTTCTGGCGCAAAGGCGAAACCTCGGGTCAGCAGCAGCATCTCGTCGAGGCGCGATTCGACTGCGACGGAGACACCCTGCTTCTCAAGGTCGACCAATCCGGCCCCGCTTGCCACAGCGGCCGCCGTAGCTGCTTCTACCTCCGGCTCACGCCGACGGCTGGGGAAATCGACAGCGAGCCGTTGATATCGAAGGAAGAACTCTACGGCGGAAAGCGCTGAGGCGTGACGTGATCGCCAAGCTCGCGACCTGGCTGATGACCGCCGTCATTCAGGGCTATCGCTACGGCATCAGCCCCCTGCTCGGCCCGCGCTGCCGATTCTGGCCGACCTGTTCCAGCTATGCGCTGGAAGCCATTCGCCTTCATGGCCCCTGGCGTGGAGGCTGGCTGACCTTGCGACGCCTGTCGAAATGCCATCCCTTCCACGCCGGCGGCGTCGATCCGGTGCCGGAACCTCAGCGGAAATCCTGCCACTGCCGGCCGGACAACGGCGCTGGCGACGACAAGCGAGACGGTAACGAACCGGGCGGTCAGTGAATCTGTTGGTGGGCCTGGGCTTCACGAGCGATGGCGTAGATCCGCTCGATCATGGCATGCAGGCCGTTACTGCGCGTCGGAGACAGGTGCTTGTCCAGGCCCAACTCGGTGAGGAACTGGGGCTCGCCCTCGAGAATTTCCTGCGGTTCGCGATCATCGTAGACGCGCATCAGAATGGCGATCAACCCGCTGACGATGGCCGCATCCGATGTGGCCAGAAAATGCAGTCGCCCCGCTTCTTGCGTGGATCGCAGCCATACATTCGACTGACACCCTTCGATCTTGTAGGCCGCCACCTTGTCCGACTCGGGATAGTCAGGCAGCTGGCGTCCCATGTCGATGATGTACTGATAACGATCCATCCAGTTATCGAACATCGAGAATTCGTCCAGCAGCTCGGCCTGGGCCTGTCCAATACTCATGACGCCTCCTATATTTGAATATCTTCATTATAGGGCCTGAGCGAACGTATCCCCATAGAGGAGATGATCTGATATGACACGGAAATTTTTACGTATACACTTTACGTAAAGCATCTATGCTGTATCCCGAGAGTTCTCAGAAGCTCCAGGATCATTCGCAACACAAGGGAATTCGACATGGCACGAAATGGAATTCGTTACGATGACGTCTGCCACGCCATCGACACGTTGCAGAAACGTGGCGAGGCGGCCAGCGTTCAGAAGATACGTGAGCTTCTCGGCACGGGCAGCTACACCACGATCAGCGACCATCTTCGCGAATGGCGATTGCGCCAGAATGGCGATTCGGTGCAATCCATCCCGCGCACCCTCGAGCGCCCGGAAGGCCTGGATAGCTGGGTGGCCGATATCTGGGACAAGGCACAACAGGCAGCTTACGAAAAACTCGCCGTCTATCGTCAGGAAGCCGACGAGCAGATCCGCGAGGCCGATGAGATCAGTCATCAGGCGCAACGCCAGAGCGAGAATGCCGAGCAGCGGCTGCAGGCACTCAACGACCACATGCTCCGCGTTCAGGAACGGCTCGAGACCAAGACGACGGAAGCCGCTCATCTCCAGGCCGAACTCCAGTCACTGCAATCCGCTCAAAGCCAACAGCAGAAGCGCATCCTGCAACTCGAACAGGCCTGCCAGCGCCACCAGTCCAGTCTAGAGCAGGCCGAAAGGCAGCACCGCGACGCGATGGCCAAGCAGCATCAGGCCTATCAGGCCAAGCTCGCGCAGGAAGAGAAGCGCCACGAGTCCGCCGAAACGCGTCTCATGGGGTTGCTGGAAGAGGCCCGTCAGGAGCGCTTGAAACAGGAAAGACAGTACGAGCAGCGCCTGACCTCGCTGGATCAGCGCTGCGAACGCTTGCAGCAGGATCTCTCCGAACAGCGCCGGCAGTATGGTCAGCTTCAGGAATCGCTGCGTGCAGACAAGGTGCACATGGAACAGACCGAGAGTGAAAAGCGGGTCAGCGATGACCGGGTCAAATCCATGCAGCAGGAACGCCAGCGACTGGAAAGCGAGCTCAAGAATCTACGGGCAGCCAACCGGGAGCTTCATGAACGTCTGTCTCGTGCTGCCCTGCCCCCAACGGCCAATTGAAGCCTGCCACCTCGAGTCATTCGCTGCCGGGTGGCAGCAACCCGACCTCTTCGTAGTAGCGTCTTGCGCCTGCATGCAGCGGTACGGTCAACCCTTCGTGAACCATGGCGGACGGAGTCAATGTCGCCAGCGAAGGGTGTGACCGGCGGAACGCATCCAGATGCTCGAATACTGCCTTGACCAGTTGGTAGACGCGTTCCTCATCGACATCCTTGCGCGACAGTAACGTTGCCCGGACGCCGAAGGTCACGATGTCATCGGGATTATGGGCGTAGGTGCCACCGGGGATCACGGTTACGCCGTAGTACGGCATCTGCTCGATCAGCGCCTCGACCTCTGGACCCGCCACATTGACCAGGTGGGCCCCGCAGCCCCGGGTCGCCTCGTCGATCGCCTGTGAGGGATGGCCCACCACATACAGGAACGCATCCAGTTTCCCGCTGCACATGACTCGGCTCATGTCCGTGGGCTTCAGCTCGCTGGCCAGCGCAAAGATGCCTTCCGTCTCCCCCTTCATTTCCAGCAACAAGTTGAGCGTGGCGCGCTGACCGGAACCCGGGTTGCCGACATTGACCCGCTTGCCTGCAAGATCATCGAAATTGCGGATCTCGGGCGGTGTGGCAACCACGGTAAATGCCTCGGCATGCAGCGAGAAAAGCGCTCTTACATCCTTGCTGGGTCCGCTATCGTAGAACTGCTCGGTGCCGTGGAAGAGCGCATACTGAATATCCGACTGGACGATGCCGAAGTCCAGCTCGCCGTTGCGAATGGCGCTGGCGTTGTAGAGAGAGCCGCCGGTCGTCAACGCCTGGCACGCCGTCCCCGTGGCCTGCCGGTACAGCTCGCACATGGCCTTCCCTACCGGTAGATAGACACCAGCGCTCCCGCCGGTGCCGATCACGACAGGGGGATCTGCCCATACAGGCAGACAGGTAAAAATCAAAAGAAAAAAAGGAAAAAAAGCCAGATAACCGCGGCAAAGCCGCTTTCCACGTGTGGAACGCATTTACTGATCTCCGCTACCAGCACTTGTCGAATCGTTCAATCCTGCTTTCGACAACTATCGGCCGTAGGCGGAGAAGCTGAAATTCGACACGGATTCGCAACGAGACAATAACCACGCAAATGCGGGGAGCCTTCACTGAAGGCCCCCCGCAAAAAATGATCAACGGTTCGAGTTTTCGTCACCGGGTTTACCGCCCGAGATGCGACCTGGCGCTATCTCGGGCGCGAACCGCAGCTGTGGCGATTACTCAGCAGCTGTGGCATTACTCAATAGTAGGCATTGGTCGTATCGGTGTGATCGGTCACGTCGCGAATGCCTGCCAGTTCCGGGATACGCTCCATCAGGGTCTTTTCCACCCCTTCCTTGAGCGTCAGATCTACCGCCGCACAGCCCTGGCAGCCGCCACCGAACTGCAGTACGGCGATCTGCTCTCCGGTCAGCTGAATCAGACGGATCTCGCCGCCGTGAGACGCCAGGCCCGGATTGATTTCGCTGTAGAGGATATAGTTGACGCGATCCTCGAGCGGACTGTCCGCATTGACCTTCGGCATCTTGGCGTTTGGCGCCTTGATGGTCAGCTGGCCACCCATACGATCCGGATTGAAGTCGACAACGGCCTCTTCCAGAAACGGCAGGCTGTTCTTGTCGAGATAGACACTGAATTTTTCCAGCTCTACCCGCTCGTCGCTGGGCTCTTCTTCTCCAGGGCGACAGTAGGCAAGACAGGTCTCGGCATAGGGCGTACCGGGCTGCGTGATGAAGACGCGCACGGCAATATCGTCGACGTTCTGCTTGGCCAGCAACTCGGCCAGATATTCCTGGCCGCTTTCGGTGATCTGAATCGGTTGGCTCATGAGACTGGGAACTCTGCTTGAGATGTACCGACATGGTAGAAAAAAGCGCGCGCCAAAACAATCCCGAGTGATTTAGTCAGGCTTGTCGCCGACCTATTGCCGTCCCCCTTCAAAGTCCCGCCATCCGCGCCTTTCTGATACCATGCGGCGCTTTGGCGTCCCGTCCGGGACGTGCCCGTTTTCCTGCTGTTGGAGAGTCACCGCCATGACTGCCATTTCTGCTACTGCTTCGTCCGATTCGTTGAGCCAGGCACTGAGACAGACGCTAGGCGAGCGCATCGTGATCCTCGATGGCGGCATGGGCACGATGCTGCAGGATTATCGCCTCGAGGAAGCGGACTTCCGTGGCAAGCGCTTTGCCGACTGGCCCAGCGAGCTCAAGGGCAACAACGACCTGCTCACGCTGACGCGCCCGGATATCGTCGAATCGATCCATCGAGCCTACCTCGAAGCCGGGGCGGACATCGTCGAGACGAACACGTTCAACAGCACGCGGCTCTCGCAGTCGGATTACGGCATGGAGTCGCTGACGGCCGAGCTCAACCGCGAGGCTGCCCGCCTGGCACGCGAAGTCTGCGATGCGGTCGCCGCGGAAACCGGCATCCCCCGCTATGTCGCTGGCGTGCTGGGTCCGACCTCGCGCACCGCATCGCTCTCGCCGGACGTCAACGATCCCGCCAAGCGCAACGTGACATTCGACCAACTGCGCGACAACTACACCGAAGCCGCCACGGCCCTGATCGAAGGCGGCGCCGATCTGATCCTGATCGAGACGATCTTCGACACGCTCAATGCCAAGGCCGCGATCTACGCACTGGAAGCGCTGTTCGAGTCCCGCGGCGAGCGCGTACCGGTGATGATCTCCGGCACCATCACCGATGCCTCCGGGCGCACGCTCTCCGGCCAGACCACCGAGGCGTTCTGGAACGCCGTGCGTCATGCCCAGCCGCTGTCGATCGGCTTGAACTGTGCGCTTGGTGCCGAAGAGCTTCGGCCCTATCTCGAGGAGCTTTCCAACAAGGCCGATACCTTCGTCTCCGCTCACCCCAACGCGGGACTTCCCAACGAGTTCGGCGAGTACGACCAGAGCGCCGAGGAGATGGCAGCGATCGTCGGCGAGTTTGCCCGGAGCGGCCTGATCAATGTCATCGGCGGCTGCTGCGGCACCACACCGGAACACATCGCCGCGGTCAAGCGCGCCGTCGACGGCGTTGCGCCCCGCCCCATTCCCGAGCGGCCTGCCGCCTGCCGTCTCTCCGGCCTCGAGCCGTTCAACATCGAAGCGGATTCGCTGTTCGTCAACGTTGGCGAACGCACCAACGTGACCGGCTCCGCGCGCTTCAAGCGCCTGATCCAGGAAGAAGACTACACCACCGCCTTGGAAGTGGCGCTGGAGCAGGTCGAGAACGGCGCCCAGGTCATCGACATCAACATGGACGAGGGCATGCTGGAGTCCGAGGAAGCGATGGTGCGTTTCCTCAACCTGATCGCTGGCGAGCCCGATATCGCCCGCGTTCCGATCATGGTCGACTCCTCCAAATGGGAGATCATCGAAGCCGGCCTCAAGTGCATACAGGGCAAGGCGATCGTCAACTCGATTTCGCTGAAGGAAGGCGAAGCGTCGTTTCGTCATCAGGCCAACGAGTGCCGCCGTCACGGTGCCGCCGTCGTGGTGATGGCGTTCGACGAGGAAGGCCAGGCCGACACCTTCGCACGCAAGACCGAAATCTGTGAGCGTGCCTACCGACTGCTGGTCGACGATATCGGCTTCCCCGCCGAAGACATCATCTTCGATCCCAATATCTTCGCCATCGCCACCGGGATCGAGGAGCACAACAACTACGCCGTGGACTTCATCGAGGCGACCCAGTGGATTCACCGGAATCTGCCCCATGCGATGATCTCCGGCGGCGTTTCCAACGTCTCGTTCTCGTTCCGCGGTAACAACCCGGTGCGCGAAGCGATTCATTCGGTATTTCTCTATCACGCCATCAAGGCCGGCATGTCGATGGGGATCGTCAACGCCGGCCAGCTGGCAGTCTATGACGACCTCCCGGCCGAGCTGCGTGAAGCCGTGGAAGATGTCGTGCTCAATCGTCGCGACGACGGCACCGAACGGCTGCTCGACATTGCCGAGCGCTATCGTCAAAACGGAGGCGGCGATGGCGGCGGCGCGCAGAAGAAGGAAGACCTCGAGTGGCGTAGCTGGGAAGTCGACAAGCGTATCGAACACGCGCTGGTCAAGGGCATCACCGCCTATATCGAAGCCGACACGGAAGAAGCCAGATTAGCCGCCGAACGCCCGATCGAGGTGATCGAAGGTCCGCTGATGGATGGCATGAACGTGGTCGGCGACCTGTTCGGCGCCGGCAAGATGTTTCTGCCTCAGGTGGTCAAGTCGGCCCGCGTGATGAAGCAAGCCGTCGCTTATCTCATCCCGTATATCGAAGCGGAGAAATCCGGCGAGGTGCAGTCCAAGGGCAAGATCGTGATGGCGACGGTCAAGGGCGATGTTCATGACATCGGCAAGAACATCGTCGGTGTGGTGCTGCAGTGCAACAACTACGACGTGATCGATCTTGGCGTCATGGTACCCGCCGACAAGATCCTCAAGACTGCGCGCGAGGAAAACGCCGACATCATCGGCCTTTCCGGCCTGATCACGCCTTCGCTCGACGAGATGGTTCACGTCGCCAAGGAGATGAAACGACAGGGCTTTGAGCTGCCGCTGCTGATCGGCGGCGCGACGACCTCGAAAGCGCACACGGCAGTGAAGATCGCGCCCCAGTACGACGAGCCGGTGATCTACGTCAGTGACGCCTCCCGCGCCGTGGGTGTTGCCAGCCGCCTGCTCTCGCCGACGCAAAAGCCGGATTATTTTGCCGAGATCCGGCAGGAGTACCAGCAGGTTCGCGAGCGCAACGCCAAGCGCCGTCCCAAGGCCGCCGATCTCGACTACGCCGCGGCCAGGGAGCAACGGCTCAAGATCGACTGGGACCAGTTCGAGCCGGTCAAGCCGATCCAGCCCGGGCTCACCGTGTTCGACGACTACGATCTCGAAGAGCTGGTCGAGTTCATCGACTGGACGCCCTTCTTCATGACCTGGCAACTCTCGGGCAAGTACCCGCGCATCCTCGACGACAAGGTGGTCGGCGAGGCCGCACGCAATCTGTTCCGCGATGCCCAGGCCATGCTGCGCAAGCTGATCGACGAGCGACACATTCAGGCACGTGGCGTGATCGGCCTGTGGCCGGCCAACAGCGTCGACGATGACGTCATCGAAGTCTACGCGGATGAAAGTCGCGAAACCGTGATCGAACGGCTGCACCATATTCGTCAGCAAAGCACCAAGGGTCGCGACGGTATCTGCTACAGCCTGGCCGACTTCATCGCGCCGCGTCATCGGCAGAACGGAGAGCCCAGCGACAAGCTCGACTGGATCGGCGGGTTCGCCGTGACCTCCGGTCATGGTGCCGACGAGCTGGCCAAGCGTTACGAGGCCGCCGGTGACGACTATAACGCCATTCTGGTTCAGGCCCTGTCCGACCGGCTGGCGGAGGCCTTTGCCGAGCGGCTCCACGAGCGCGTGCGCAAGGAATTCTGGGGCTATGTCCCCGAGGAGACGCTGGATAACGACGCCCTGATCGCCGAAAAGTATCAAGGTATCCGCCCCGCTCCCGGTTACCCGGCCTGCCCCGACCACACCGAGAAGGCCACGCTGTTCCGCCTGCTCGAGGCCACCGATAACACCGGCATCACCCTGACCGACAGCTATGCCATGTGGCCGGCCGCGGCGGTGTCCGGCTGGTATTTCGCCCATCCGGCGTCGAAGTATTTCTCCACCGGCAAGATCGGCCGAGATCAGGTCGAGTCACTGGCACGACGCAAGGCGATGCCGATGGCGGAACTGGAACGTTGGCTATCGCCTGTGCTCTCCTATGATCCTGACGATTATAGAGACGCACGCTCGGCACAAGCATCCTGACCGCCGTGTTATGACGATAAAGCAAGAAATTATGAGTATTTATTCTTTTGTAGAATAAAGCGCTCGCGGTAAGGTGCACCCATTGGCAATCCATGACTAGCAGGATCAGGCCCGATGTATCGCTACGATTCTTATGACCAGACGCTCGTCGACGAGCGCGTTGCGCAGTTCCGTGACCAGATGGATCGCTACCTTGCCGGCAAGCTCGGTGAGGAAGAGTTTCGTCCGGTCCGGCTGCAGAATGGCCTCTATATTCAGCGCCACGCGCCGATGCTGCGCATCGCCATCCCTTACGGCATGCTGAGCAGCCATCAGCTGCGGGCGCTGGCGACCATTACCCGTCGCTACGATCGCGGCTACGGCCACTTCACCACACGCCAGAACCTGCAGCTCAACTGGCCGGCACAGGAAGACGTACCCGATATCCTGGCGGACCTGGCCAAGGTACAGATGCACGCGATCCAGACCAGCGGCAACTGCATCCGCAATACCACCAGCGACCAGTTCGCCGGGATTGCCAAGGACGAAGTGGTCGATCCGCGCCCCTGGTGCGAACTGATCCGTCAGTGGTCCACGCTGCACCCCGAGTTCGCCTACCTGCCGCGCAAGTTCAAGATTGCCGTCACGGGTGCCACCGAAGATCGCGCCGCGATTCACGTCCACGACATCGGCCTGCGGCTGTTTTTGAACGACGCCGGCGAACTCCGCTTCCGCGTGCTCGCCGGCGGCGGCATGGGCCGCACGCCGATGATCGGCGAAGTGGTCCGTGCCGATCTGCCCTGGCAGCACCTGCTCACCTATCTCGAGGCCATCGTCCGCGTCTACAACCAGTTCGGTCGTCGCGACAACAAGTTCAAGGCCCGAATCAAGATTCTGGTCAAGGCGCTGGGCATCGAGGAGTTCACGCGTCGCGTCGAAGCCGAATGGGCTCACCTCAAGGACGGCAGCCAGACGCTAAACGAAGACGCGGTGAACGAAGCACGCACCCACTTCCCCGAACCCGATCGCCGGCCGGTGGCGGAATCGGCCATTGTCGCTTACGAGAAGCTGCGCCAGGAGAACCGGGCTTTCGCTCGCTTCGTGACCAACAACGTCATGGATCACAAGGTGCCGGGCTACAAGGCAGTGACCTTGTCGCTCAAGCGTCGCGAGCATGCGCCGGGCGACGTCACCGCCGATCAGATGGATGCCGTGGCGGATCTCGCCGAAACCTTCGGCTTCGGTGAGCTGCGCGTCACCCACGAGCAGAACCTGGTGCTCTCCGACGTTCCGGTCGACGAAATCGAAGCCTTGTGGCAGCAGCTCGAGGCGCTGGGCATGGCCAATCCTACCGTGGGCACGCTTAACGACATCATCTGCTGCCCCGGCGGCGACTACTGCTCGCTGGCCAACGCGGTGTCGATCCCCATCGCCCAGGCGATACAGGAGCGCTTCGACGACTTGGATTACCTCTATGATCTGGGACCGATCGATCTCAACATCTCCGGCTGCATGAACGCCTGCGGGCATCACCACGTCGGCAACATCGGCATTCTCGGCGTCGACAAGAAAGGCGAGGAGTACTACCAGATCTCGCTGGGCGGCAACGCCGACGACGACGTGTCGCTGGGCAAGATTCTGGGCCCCTCCTTCTATCGGGAGGACGTCCCGGACGTGATCGACAAGGTGCTGCAGGTCTACGTCGAAAAGCGGCTGGACGAAGAGCGTTTCCTCGATACCTATCGCCGTATCGGCCACCAACCGTTCAAGGAGCGCGTCTATGCCTGACCATACGCCTGAATTATCGCCCGAGCCGGATCTTCAGGCAGCCCCGGCTGCCACTGCCACGAGCGCACTGATCAAGCTGGAAAAGCACGTGACCGATACGTGGGTGCTATCCCGCAGCGACGAGGCGTTACCGGATCAGCGCCCCGCCATCGTGCCGCTGGCGCTCTGGCAATACCATGCCGACCGCGATGATCTGGCCCCGTGGCTGCCGAGCGACACCGAGCTGACGCCAGCGCTGGCGGCCTCGCTGGAAAAGGCGGCATTGGTCGCGGTCGACTTCCCCGCGTTCACCGATGGCCGTGGATATACGCTGGCCAGGCTCCTGCGCGAGCGGTTCGGTTACGCCGGCGAAGTTCGTGCCATCGGCGACGTGCTGATCGACCAGCTCTATTATATGAGTCGCTGTGGCTTCGATGCACTGGCGCTGCGGGAAGACCAGGACATCGAATCCGCCCTGAATGCGCTGAAGGCCTTCAGCGTCAGCTACCAGCCCGCGGTGGATCTGAGCGAGCCACTTTTCGCTCGCCGCCTGCGAGAGCGGTAAGCCGGCAACGGTTTCCGTATCGATCGGCAAAGACCCCAGCTTCGGCTGGGGTCTTTGCGTTGCACTCACTCTTTCGTTCTTGGCGGCGCCTCAGCCCCGCCGCTTTTGCTGACGCTCCCGGTTGCGCGCCCTGGCGCGATCGGACTTGCGCAGCATCACGAAAGTGGCCCCCATCCCGCCTTGCTGAGGCGGCGCCGTACTGAACGCCTGTACCTGCTCGAACTGCCTGAGCCAGTGATTGAGATACGACCGCACGATGTTGGCGTGCCCATCGTCATCACGAGCGCGCCCGTGAACGATGAGAACGCTGCGCAGGTCGTGCTCGTAGGCATCGCGGAGAAAGCCGAATACCGCGCGACGGCACTCGATCACCGGCATGCGCATGATGTGCAGACGCGCCTCGGCATCATAGCCGCCATGACGCAATCGCTCCAGTACGCCAATCTGAATACCGTCACGGCGAAATTCGATGGGATCATGCGCACCAACCAGGTCGACGAACTCATCGGAGAGAAAATCACGTTCATCTTCGTTGGTCTGCAAGGCGCTCTCGCGGCGCGCCAGCTGGGCATCGGAGGGTGACGTCTGGGCCCGAACCATCGCGACCTTGTCGCGACCCTTCTTGAGGGGTTGCACATCGTTACCCAAGGCTTCGCGGAATGCCTGGTAGTCGTTGGCAGCGTGACTCATGATGGCGTTCCTCCGTCAGTAACGTGGTTAGCGCTTGGACTTCAAATGCTAGCATGGGGTTCGATGTCATGATCAATGTCATGGCACCCCTCTTGCCGACAGGCAGTACCAGCATCTTGTGGAGATTGACGACGATGGCTCTCGCGCCCCGCCATGCCGATAGGGACTTTTCATGATGCGACGCTTTTGCAAATGGCTTTTCATCTTGCTGATCGTAGGAGTCGCCATCGGTGCCGGAGGCTTCTGGTACACCTTCATGAGCCCGTATGGCTACCACCCTTCGGAAACTGCCGTTATCGACGAGCGGATTCCGGAGCAGGACGTTTTCGTCTATGGCACGCTGCGCTACGACTGGCTGCGCTGGATCATCATGGGCAAGCCAATCGAAACGCGTGAGGCGACATTGTCGGGATATCATCGTCAGGATCTCGACATCCAGCCACAGCCGGGTGCCGAAGTGCATGGTGAGGTTCTGACGATCGACCCTGCCGCCCTGAAAGCGCTGGACCGTTACGAACGGCTGGGCATTCGATACACGCGTGAAAGCGTCAAGCTTGCCGACGGTACTACTGCCTGGGTCTATAAACGATTGCCCGATTGAATGGATAACAAAATAAGATAACGGTATAAAGTTTCGGATGTCCCATTCCAACACTCAATTGAGGCGCCATTGCCACAACCGCTACAATGCGGTTATCGCCCTCAGCATATTTTTGTAAAGACGCTCTGCCATACAAGGTCCTCTCGTCCCGATGTCAACGCTCACGCTGTACCACAATCCTCGCTGCTCCAAGTCACGCGAAGCCTTGGCCCTGCTGGAGTCTCGAGGCATTCAGGTCATCGAACATCGCTACCTGTCCTACCCTCTTTCCCGCGAGCAACTGGAGGGCCTGGCCAGGCGCCTGGGCGACGATGCCGACCGCATACTGCGTCGCGAAGAACCAGAGTGGAAAGCTCTGAGCATCGAAGAACCGACACGAACCCAGATCATCGACGCCATAGCCGAACATCCGCGTCTCATGCAACGACCGATCGCCGATGACGGCGAATACGCGGTCATCGGACGTCCGCCACAGGCTGTTCTTCAACTGATCTAATCATCCTGATTTTCGCTTGCTCTCGAGGAACAGCCATGACCGCACACACGGCCGCTACCGGCCCTACCACGCCTTACGTTCTGGTGCTCTATTACTCGCGACAGGGGGCAACGAAGACACTCGCGGAGCAGCTGGCCAGCGGAGTCGAGAGCGTTTCCGGCATTGAAGCGCGTCTGCGCACCGTCCCGGCGGTCTCGCCCGTCTGCGAGGCGACTGCGCCGGAAATCCCCGACGAGGGTGCCATTTACGTCGACGAAGATGATCTACGCCACTGCTCGGGCCTGGCGCTGGGCAGTCCGACACGGTTCGGCAACATGGCCGCGCCGCTCAAGTATTTTCTCGATACGACCAGCGGACTCTGGATGAACGGGGCTCTGGTCGACCGGCCTGCCACGGCGTTCACCTCGACCGCCAGCCTGCATGGTGGGCAGGAGAGCACCTTGCTGACCATGCTGATCCCGTTGCTCCATCACGGCATGGTGTATGCTGGCGTGCCCTACAGCGAGACAACGTTGTTGAGCACTCGGAGCGGTGGAACGCCTTACGGCACCAGCCATCTGGCCGGGCCGAACGCAGATCGGGAAGTCGACGCCGATGAGCGCAAGCTGGCGGTAGCGCAAGGTCGCCGCCTCGCCCAGCTCTCCCTGGCGCTCAAGGCGATGAGGGATGGCCGCTCATGAATGAAGCTCCCACCTCCCGATCGGAGACCGCGGCTCTCGGCACAGCCCGCCGCGCGGTATGGATCGCGTATGCGGCGTTGCTGGCGCTGCTGGTGATCAGTGGCATCTGGCATTACCTCCAGCAACACGCGCAGATCGCCGCACTGCTGGTGAGAATCCTGCCACTGGTACTGTTTCTGCCGACGTTGCTGATGCAGCGGCGCCGCGGCCACATCTGGTTGACGGCGCTGGGCGTGCTCTACGTCGTGCAAGGCCTGATGATCGTTAGCAAGGGTGGCGGTTCGGTGCTGGTGTTTGCCGAAGTCGTGGCCGCCGGCGCATTGGCGGTCATGGCCTATCGATACGCCCGCTTGCGCGGCAGGCTCGATCGCCGCGCTTCATGAGGCCTTCGAGCGTCCTGATCCTCGCCATGCTGGTACTCAGCGTGGCCTCCAATCTGTTCGGCTGGCCGGTCTGGCCGGCCGCCGTACTGGCCTGGCTGGCGACGCTGCGGCTATTCCGCACGCTGCCGCGAACCTCGCGCCGCCAGGCCGGCACGCTTTTCGCCATTGGCCTGCTGCTGTGGAGCGTGGCTCTGATCCGCGGGACGCGCTACCCCTTGCTGGAAGCGCTCACCATCAATCAATCGCTGCTGATGATGTTTGCCGGCGTCAGCTTTCTCACCATGGCCACGCCAATGGCCACCGGAAACAACCAGCGCCCCGGCAGCATGATCGGTACCATGCTGGGCGCCCACCTGTTCGGGGCGGCCATCAATCTCTCCGTGGTCTTCCTGTTTGGCGAGCGCATGCAGCAGGAGGGAAAACTGACTCGCTCGCAGGCGCTCATCCTCGGGAGAGGTTTCACTGCCGCCGCGGCCTGGTCGCCATTCTTCGTCGCCATGGGCGTGGCGCTGACCTACGCGCCCGGGCTCAACTACTTGAACCTGGTGCCGTGGGGTCTGCTGGCAGCGGCGTTGCTGCTGATCCTCAACTGGGTCGATGTCTGGCGATTGAAGGCCCCCTTCACCGGCTATCCCATCGAGAAGAGCGCGCTGCTGATGCCCTGCCTGCTGGCGCTCGTAGTCATCGTGCTGCACCTGCTTTGGCCGGGGCTCTCGATCCCGCTGATCATCGCCATCGTCGCGCCGCTGTTCTCGTTTCTGTTGATGCCACGAAGTCACCGGCGCGAGCGCATCCGCCATCAGTTCACTCATGGATTGCAGCGGCTGGCTCCCCAGTTCGCACTGTTCCTGGGTGCCGGCGTGATCTCTACCGGGCTGGCGGCGCTGCTGGCCAGTCTGCCCAACGGGCTCGACCTGCCGATCGATCATTTCGGTCACTGGCACGCCTGGTTTGCGCTCGGCATGATCGTGATCATCTCGTTTACCGGTATCCACCCATTGATCGGCATCGCCACCCTGGCGCCATTGATTGCGCCGCTCCAGCCCGATCCCACCCTGCTCGGCATACTGTTTTTAATGTGCTGGGCGTTGGGAACCGGTAGCAGCCCGCTATCCGGCAGCAATCTGGCCATCTGCGTGCGCTATCAGATTGCCGTTCGGGACATGCTGCGCTGGAACCTGCCTTACGCCGTGCTGGGCTGGTGCTGCTGCGGGGCCGTGCTGGCGCTCCACGCACGTCTGGGCTAGCGATTCGCGCTGGGATGCCAAACAGCCCTAGGCTAATGACTAAGGCAGGCAAGCATCATCCACCAGCCGGTCAGGCTACAATGATCACCAACTCACATCGCTGCACGGAGAATCACAGATGAGCGACCTCGCCGGTATGCGACGGGACTACGAAGGCGAAGCCCTGGCGCCGGAAAACACCCCCGATACACCGCTCCCCTTGTTCGAAGACTGGCTGAAGCAGGCGACCGAGAGCGAAGGGGCGGATGCCAACGCCATGACACTGGCAACGGTGGACAGCGAAGGGCATCCCCACGCCCGCATCGTGCTGTTGAAGGGGTTCGACGCGCAGGGTTTTCGCTTTTATACCAATTATCAGAGTCAGAAAGGCAACGAGCTCGCCCATGTTCCCAATGCCGCCCTCGTGTTCTGGTGGCCGGGACTGCAGCGCCAGGTTCGTGTCGAGGGCAGTGTCGAAAAGGTCGATGCCAAGCAGTCGGACGATTACTTCTCCAGCCGGCCTCGCAAGAGTCAGCTGGCAGCCTGGGTGTCTCAGCAGAGCGTCGAAATCCCCAATCGGGACTGGATGCAGGAACGGTTGTCGCGCTTCGAGCAGGTTTACGCGAACCAGTCCGTGGAAAGACCGCCGCACTGGGGGGGATACTGTCTCGTCGCCCATGCGATCGAGTTCTGGCAGGGCCAGCGCAGCCGACTGCACGACCGTGTGCGCTACACGCGTCGAGACCTCCAGACGCAGGAGTGGCATCGCACCCGTCTGGCGCCCTGAATTGCCGACGTCGGCCTGCTATCCCGGTTTCGATAGCCGATAGAAGATAGCCGATAGAAGATAGAAGATAGCCGATCGCCAACGCAAAACGCCCGGTCTGACGACCGGGCGCTTCGTGGGGACTGATGGCGGGCCAGGTTATTCGGCAATGCCGTCGGTCCACTCAGCGACGACATCAGGATGCTCGTCGACCCACTTCTTGGCGTTCTCGTACGGATCCGAACCCTCTTCCTGGTTCATGAGCATGACTTCGCCCATCTGATCCGGCGTCCAGTGGAAATTGTCGAGGATGGCGTAGGCTTCCGGCATCCTCTCCTCGAGCCCATTGTGCACGACCGTATTGATGTGCTCGGCTTCCCCGAACGACTTTTTCGGGTCATCGAGATACTTGAGGTCCCAGCGGGCGAACATCCAGTGCGGCGTCCAGCCAGTCACCACGATGTCTTCCTCGTTCTGGATCGCGCTGGCCAGCGAGGACGTCATGGCAGCACCGCTGCTCGACTGCAGCTGCAGGTTATCGATGCCGTACTCGTCGATGGCATTTTCGGCCTGCGCCATCAAGCCTGCTCCCGGATCGATACCCACGATCTTGTCGTCGAACTCATCGGCGTGGTCGTTGAGCTGTTCGATGGAGTCGATATCGGTATAAGCCGGCACGACCAGGCCTAGCTTGGTCCCCTCCAGGTTCGGCCCGAGATCCTCAACCTCGTCCTGAACCTGCTCGAGGTAGTCGCCGTGTGTCGTCGGCAGCCAGGCAGCAACCATGGCATCGGCATCCCCGGTGCCTACGGCCTGCCACATGACGGCGGCGCCCAGCGAGTTCATTTCGACGTCATACCCCTGCTCTTCGAGCACGGCGCGGATCACGTTGGTGGAAGCGACTTCCGAGGCCCATTCGACGTAGGCCAGCTTGACGGTTCCCTTGCTGTCCTGCGCCTGAGCGACACCGGCGGTCATGCTGATGCCGGCAGCCATCATCAAGGCGCCATAGCGAACGGCTTGTGACATTGCGTTGCGTGTCATCGACTTTCCCCTTCTTATGGTTTACATACCGCAATCCATGCTGCCGACCAGAGTGCCGACAGCAACAGATTCTTCTTGGCTTTCTCGTGCTACTTCGTCTTCTTGCCACCGCTGAGCGACTGCGTCAGCCGGTCCAGAAGCATAGCCATGATGACGACAGCGATACCGGCCTCGAAGCCTTCACCCGGACGCAACCGCTGAATGGCCCGCCAGACTTCGCTGCCCAGGCCGTTGGCGCCGATCATCGCCGCGATGACGACCATCGACAGTGCCAGCATGATGGTCTGGTTGATACCGCCCATCAGGGTCGGCAGGGACAGCGGCAGCTGAACCTTGATCAGCTTCTGGCTGCGCGTCGAGCCGTAGGCGTCGGCCGCTTCGATCAGGTCCTTCGGCACCTGCCGGATCCCCAGCGTGGTGAAGCGGATGGCCGGCGGCATCGAGAAGATCACCGTGGCGAAGATGCCGGATACCGAGCCGATACCGAAAAACGGAATTGCCGGAATCAGATAGACGAAGGCAGGCATCGTCTGCATGAAGTCCAGGATCGGCATGATCACCTTGTAGAAGCGATCGGACACCGCAGCCAGAATCCCCAGCGGCAAGGCGATCACGATGGCCACCAGCGTGGCGATGACCACCAGCGTCAGAGTCTGGATCATCGGATTCCACAGGCCGAGGTTCCAGATCAGCGCCAGGCCGATCAGCGCCCCGATGGCCAGACGCCGCCCACTGACTTTCCAGCACAACAGCACCACGGCGGCGATCAGCGCCCATTCAGGCAGCCACATCAACCCATCGTTGAGCAGATTGATGCCGGTCTGCGTACCGCGGGAAATCGCCCGGGTGACGCCGGAAAACTCGGTAGTCAGAAAATCCAGTCCGCCCTCGATCCAATCGCCCAGCGGAATTCTTGGAATATCGAAATCCATCATTCTTCTCCCGTCTGCGCCAGTTGTTCGAGTACGGCACCCTTGACCACCACGCCGAGCAGCCGCTGTTGGTCATCGATGACCGCCACGGGGATGCTCTTTCCCTGGAACATGGGGTACAGCGTTGCCAGCGGCTCGTCCGGTCCAATACGAGGGAAGTCGGTCACTAGCAGTTCCTGGATCGAATCCTTGCCGGCCTTCGCCGCCTCATCGAGGCTATCGGCCTCCAGGATTCCCAGCAGTTTGCGCTCGCGATCGACGACGTAGATCGAATCCAGCGCATTCTCGCTCATCTTGCGCAGTACGGTGCGCGGGCCGTCGTCGTGGCGGGCCGTGGCGCGAACCGGGCGCATGACGCGACGTGCCGTCACCACGCGAGAGCGATCGACACCCTCGGTGAAGCGAGCGACATAGTCGTCGGCAGGACGTGTCAGCACTTCTTCCGGCGTGCCGATCTGCACGATCTCGCCATCACGAAGCAGAATGATGCGATCACCGATATTGAGCGCTTCATCGAGATCGTGGGTGATGAAGATGGTGGTCTTCTTCATCCGATGCTGCAGCTCGATCAGCTCCTGCTGCATGTCGCGTCGGATCAGCGGGTCGAGGGCGGAGAAGGCCTCGTCCATCAACAGCACGCTGGAATCGTTGGCCAGCGCACGAGCCAGGCCGACACGCTGCTGCATCCCGCCGGACAGCTGGTTGGGATAGGCATTCTCCCAACCCTCGAGACCCACCTGTTTGAGGGAATTCCTGGCCTTCTCGGCCCGTTCGGCCTTGTCGATGCCGCGAATCTCGAGCCCATATTCGGCGTTCATTTGCACCGTGCGATGCGGGAACAGGGCGAAATTCTGGAACACCATCGAGAAGTGTCGACGACGACAGTGCAGAAGCGCCTTGTCGCTCAGCTGTGGAATGTTCTCCCCACCGATGATGATGTCACCCTCGGTGGGTTCGATCAGGCGGTTAAGACAACGAATCAAGGTCGACTTGCCTGAGCCGGAGAGGCCCATGATGACGAGAAGCTCGCCTTCCCGAACGTCGAAATTGATGTTGGAGAGTCCGAGCGTCTGCCCGGTCTTTTCGAGGATCTGGGCGCGATTGAGACCCTCGTCACGTAGCTTGAGCGCTTTCTTGGTGTCGTCGCCGAACACCTTGCTCAAGTTTCGCACTTGAATCTTGGTTTGCTGTGTGTCGGTCATGTCAGGCCTAGGTTGGCAAAGCAGAAGAAGCTCTTCACGTAGCGGTTAACGCGCGTGTCGAACGGTATCTGTTAGTGTTATTAGGTTTCGTATCATACGGTTTTATCAATAACCCTTCAAACGACAATATCCTATAATTGAATGGTCGTTCAACTTATTGCCGCTTTCTACCTTCTCCCTCAGCGATTAAATCTTCCCGTGTCGTCAGTCCAGTGCCGCCTCCAGGCGGTGGCGCTGCCAATCGCTCTGCGGATCATTCAGCCGTAGCGTGGCTTCGAGCACACCCTCTTCGATATTCGTGCGCAGCTCGAACCCCAGACTCGCCAACAGGTGTCGCATCGGCAGGTTGTCGTTCATGACAGTTCCCACCATGGCAAGCGTCCCCACCTGACGGCTGTAATCGATCATCTTGCGCATCAGACGACGTCCGAGACCGATACCGTGGAAATCATCACGGATGATGATCGAGAATTCGGTACGAATGTTGTCGGGATCGTTCCACACCCGCACCACGCCCAGCATCTCTTCGCCGGTTGGCCCACTGTCGCTGGCCTCCGCATCCGCCAGCTCTTCACGCCGACGAACCGCGATGAACGCCATCTGGCGGTCGTAGTTGATCTGGCTCAGCTGGGCGAGATCCCGCGTCGACAGCACCGCCTTGTGGTGGAAGTAGCGGTAACGAATGCTCTGCTCGGACAGGAAGGTATGAAAACGGGTAATCAGCGGCGCGTCCTCACCTCGAATCGGACGAATTTCGACGTCCATTCCCGCCAGCATCACCGTTTCTCTTAGCTGTTCCGGGTACGGCATGATCGCCTGTATCGATGCCGCCCCCAGATCCAGCGCGAAATCGACCGCCAGCAGGCCCTCGTGATTGAGCAACAGCGGATTGATCTCGAGCCCCTTGAGGCGCGGCAGGTCGGAGGCCATCTGAGACAGTTTGACCAGCAGGCGAGAGACCCAGGCGATCGCTTCCCGGGGATCGTCGCTGTGCTCGCGAATCAATCGGCCTGCCCGCGTACGGTCGATGAGCTCTTCCGCCAGCCGCATGTTGAGCGGCGGCAGCGCCGTCTGTCGATCCGCCATGACATCGATCTTGTAGCCCCCGGTGCCGAAGACGATGACCGGGCCGAACTCCGCATCCCGCGTAATGCCGGCACACAACTGCAGCGAGCCCTTGCCGCGCTGCATGGTCTGGAGACAGTAGCTGTAAATGGGGCTGTCCGGCAGCGCTTCGCTGACACGTGCCTCCAGACGGACGACCGCATCCACCACGCTGCCGGGCTGCTCCAGATCCTGAATCAGCGAGGCAGCCTGCCGACGCGATTCCCCGCCATAGCGAAACGGCTCGCAGTTGTCACGATGGACGACCTTGACCGCCCATGGCCCCTGCAGCCGTTCGGTGGCCCGCTCCGCCTGCTCCAGATCGAACACGTACTCGCTGGGGGCACATTCGATACCGTAGGCCCCCAGCACGTCACCGGCTTCCTGGTGGGTCAACCGATCCCGCTGGCGTGCCAAAGCGTCGTTGATGAGCGCGTGACAGCGCTGGCGCATCTCGGCGCTGGAGTCGAACGGCAGCGATGGCGGCGTTTCCTGCAGCAGGTTCTGGACCTGGCGATAGCGCACCAGGTGCAGGAAGGCTCTGACGGCCTTCTCCGGTGACACGTAGCTGGGAATGCCGGCGCGGTTGCAGGCCGCACGGGCATCCAGCGCCTCCTTCAACCCCATCCAGCTCACCAGCAGGCGATGCCGGAAGCGCTGGCGCGCCTCGACCAGCGCATTGGCGGTCGCCAGGGATGGCGCCAGTCGTG
Source organism: Salinicola salarius (assembly GCF_002179555.1). Classification (GTDB taxonomy): domain Bacteria; phylum Pseudomonadota; class Gammaproteobacteria; order Pseudomonadales; family Halomonadaceae; genus Salinicola; species Salinicola salarius_A. The sequence goes on from NZ_NHOU01000026.1 coordinate 26,885, forward strand.
TCGGCGCGTGCAAGACCAGCACCGCATCGACATCAGGGTCGCGCGTCACGATCTCCAGCGCACTCAGATAATCTTCCGGCGTGGCACTGCCGCCCAGATCGACCGGATTGCGCCCCGGGCGGCTGACGTCCAGCTTCTGCGTGATCAGTGCCTGGGCGGATGCCTCGCTGAGTTCGGCCAGCAGACCGCCGCCATCGATCAACTTGTCGATCGCCAGCAGCGCCGGGCCAACGCCATTGGAGACGATCGCCAGACGGTCCCCCTTCGGCGGCCTGAATCGCGACAGCGTTTCCAGGGCATCGAACAGTTCGTCGGAGTCGTCGACGCGCACGACCCCGGCACGAGCCAGCGCGGCATCGACGATGGCGTCACGACGATCGATGCCGGCAGTCGGCGCAACCGGGCTCAGCGTCGCCTCGGCGGTGCGCCCGCTCTTGATCGCCAGCACCAGCCGGTTGCGCGACGATTCGCGCAGCGCCGTCATGAAGTGGCGCGCATTGCGGAACGCCTCCAGATGCAGCAGCAGCGCCCGGCAGCGTCCGGATTGATTCAGGTAGTCGATGACGTCCGGCAACTGGACGTCGAGGCTATCGCCCAGCGTCACCAGATGAGAAAAACCGACCTCACGACCGGCGGCCCAGTCGATCATTGCGTTGCCCAGCATGCCCGACTGACCCAGGTAGGCGACGCTGCCATCGCGGATCGGCTGACTGGCGTAGGTCGCGTTGAGCCGCATGGAAGGAACCGCGACGCCGAGACACTCTGGCCCCAGCACCCGCATGCCGGACTGCAGCGTCGCCTTTTGCAGCCGCGCCCGCAATGTTCCTTCCCCCCTGGCGCCGCCGTACGCCTCGACGCCCTCGCTGAGCGACGCCCCGCCCGACACGATCAGCGCCGCCCTGACCTGCCTGGCGCCCAGCTTTTCCAGCACCTCGGGCACGCCGTGCAAGGGCGAGCAGACGATGGCAAGATCCGGTGTCTCGGGAAGGTCGGCAATACGCCGGAAGCAGGCCACGCCATGAACCTCCTTGTAACCGCGCGGATTGACCGCCCAGATCGGGCCGGGAAACCCTGCCAGAAGCAAGTTTTGAAGGACGACGCCACCGGTCGACTCGGGCTTGGGGGAAGCTCCGATCACCACCAATGAGCGCGGAGCGAAGAATCGGCGCAGAAACTGCGTGGCCACGGTGGACCTCACGACGTTGGCTATGAGGTTTTCAACCCTACACGGTCAGGCCGCCGAGGTTTACCTCATAGACCAAAGTCGAAGCACAACGGTGTGACGCGGCACGTCGCTCTCGCCCAGAATGAAGCGACTTCGAACCGGCTGGCGAGACTCATGATCACTTCGTATCTCACTCATCCCGACATCGTGCTGCATGACATGGGCTCTCACCATCCGGAATCTCCCATGCGTCTCGAGGCCATACGTGCCAGGCTCATGCTGAGAGGCCTGCTGCAGCAGACGATGCAGTCGGAGCCCGGGCCGGCGACGCGACTCCAGCTCGAGCGAGTGCATGCCCCAGACTACCTCAGCGCGCTGGACGCACACCGACCGCAAAGCGGCCTTCGGCAGCTCGATAGCGACACGCGAATGGGACCGTATTCGCTGGAGGCCGCAGCGTTGGGTGCCGGTGCGGCGATCCGAGGTGTCGACCTGGTCTGCGGCAACCGTGCCGACAACGTCTTCTGCGCCATGCGTCCGCCCGGTCACCACGCCGAGCGGGCGCTGGCGATGGGCTTCTGCTTCTATAACAACGTGGCCGTGGCGGCCGCCCACGCCCGCGCCGTTCACGGCATCGAGCGAATCGCGATCCTCGATTTCGATGTTCACCAGGGCAACGGCACGCTGGACATCTTCCACGACGACTCCTCGATACTGGTCTGCAGCAGTTTTCAGGAAGCGTTCTACCCATGGCGCTACCTGACGGGCGAATGGCCCAACATCATCAATACGCCCCTGGCTGCCGGCACGGGCAGCCTCGGCTTCAGGAGAGCCGTAGAAGCCGCTTGGCTGCCTGCCCTGGATCGGCATCGGCCCCAGCTGGTGCTGCTCTCCAGCGGCTTCGATGCCCACCGAGACGACCCGCTGGGTCAACTGGCGCTCGATCACGATGACTTCTACTGGATTACCACACTGGCGATGGATGTCGCGCGGCGGCATGCCGGCGGCAAACTGGTCTCGGTGCTGGAGGGCGGCTATCACCTGAAGACGCTGCCGCTGAGCGTCGAAGCCCATCTGACGGCATTGCTGGGCCATCCCTATTCGGCCTGACTTCGTGCCGAGCGCTTTCGGCGCAGGGCCTGGGCGCCGCGCTGTGATATTCTTGGGCCTTCAATGCTGCACAATGATTTTCCCACGCTCCTGACAGAGAGTTTCATGGCCGCCAGTAACGATCAGGATGCCGCGCTGCGCATCGCCGCCGGTCGCAAAGCCTTCGTCGAACCCCTTCGCCTGGGCGAGCGGCTCAAGGAGATACGGCTTTCGAACCATTGGACGCTGGGCGACGTCAGCGCCCGCACCGGGCTGGCCCGCTCGACGCTGTCCAAGATCGAGAACAACCAGATCTCGCCGACGTTCACCGCCGTTCAGAAACTGATCACCGGTCTGGGCATCGACCTGCCGCAACTGCTCAAGCCCACCAAGCCCAAACGGCAGTCCAGCGGCCGTCGCGACCTCACTTCGCGCGGCGATGGCAAGCAGCACCCGACCCCGACCTACGAGCACGAGCTTCTCTCGTGCCAGCTGGCCCAGAAGCGGATGATCCCGTTCAAGACGATCGTGCGCGCTCGGCACTTCGAGGAGTTTCAGGAGTGGGTTCGCCATGACGGCGAAGAGTTCCTGATGGTTCTCGAGGGCAGAATCCTGATGTATTCGGAATTCTACGAGCCGCTGGCGATGGTCGCCGGTGACTCGCTCTACTTTGACAGCGACATGGGCCACGCCCTGGTCTCCACCAGCGAGGACGACGCCGTGGTGCTTTCGGTCTGCACGCCCGGCGACACGGACTGACGACTCTTCCACCGTTATTAATCCTCGATTTCATCTTCAGCAACGACGGGAGCCCCGATGCATCACCTCGACGACCAGACCCGCACCGAACTCGAAGCCGCCGCCTTTCGCCGTCTGCTTCGTCACCTGGACGACAACAAGGATGTCCAGAACATCGATCTGATGATCCTGGCCGACTTCTGCCGTAACTGCCTGTCCAAATGGCTGGTCAGCGCGGCCGAAGCGCGCGGCACCGAACTGGATTACGAGACAGCGCGCGAATATGTCTACGGCATGCCCTATTCCGAGTGGAAAATGCACTATCAGGCCCCGGCCAGCGACGAGCAGCTCGCCGCGCTGGAAGCACGCCAGGCTCGCAAGGCCGAGGCCAACGGCAGCAAGGAGAATTCATGAGCGACTCGCCCCTGATTCCGCTGTCGATCGCGGTACTGACGATCTCGGACACGCGTGACGAGAGCAGCGATCGCTCCGGACAGACACTCGTCGAAGCCCTCGAGGCAGCCGGCCATCGGCTGGCCGAGAAGTGCATCGTGCCGGATGACGTCTACCGGATTCGTGCCGTGGTCGCCGGATGGATTGCCGATGACGACGTGCAGGTCGTGCTGACGACGGGCGGCACGGGTTTCACCGGACGCGACTCCACCCCGGAAGCGATCGCCCCGCTGCTCGACAAGCGTATCGAAGGCTTCGGCGAACTGTTTCGTCAGCTCTCGTTCGAGGAGATCGGCAGCTCCACCGTCCAGAGCCGCTGCCTGGGTGGCCTGTCCAATGCCACCGTGATCTTCTGCCTGCCGGGTTCGACCGGCGCCTGCCGCACCGGCTGGGATCGCATTCTCAAGGAACAGCTGGACAGCCGCCATCGCCCCTGCAATTTCGCCAACCTGGTGATTCCCGAGCGGGGGACGCATGGCCATGGCTGAGCAACCCAAAAGTGCACTCCAGAGTGTCGAACAGGCGCTCGAAGCGTTGCTCGACGGCGTCGGGCGCCTGGAAAGCGAGCGAATCGCCTGCCTCGATGCCGACGATCGCGTGCTTGCTGACGATGTAGAGGTCGCCATCGATGTGCCGCCGGCCGACAACAGCGCCATGGACGGCTATGCGCTGTTCAGCGGAGACAGCGGCAAGCGCTTGCCGGTCTCCCAGCGCATTCCCGCCGGCCAGCCGCCGCAGCCACTGACGCCCGGCACCTGCGCCCGAATCTTCACGGGAAGCGAAATACCGCCTGGCGCGGATTGCGTGGCGATTCAGGAAAACGTCGAGCTGGACGGCGACGACGCGATCGTCCCGGTCACGCAGGCCGGCCAGAACGTGCGTCGCCGAGGGTTGGACGTGGTCACGGGGCAGCCACTGCTCGCTGCCGGCACGCGGCTCGGCGCCGCGGCCCTGGGGCTGCTCGCCGGGCAGGGTTTCTCGACGGTGGATGTCGTGCGGCGGCCGAAGGTGGCGTTGCTGCTCACCGGCGACGAGATCGTCGAACCCGGCCAGGCGCTGGCGCGCGGACAGATCTACAACAGCAACGGGCCGATGCTGGCGACGTTGATTCGTCGCTTCGGTGGCGATCTCGTCAGCCAGATCAAGGTGGCCGACGATTTCGACACCACCCTGGCGCGCCTGCGGGAAGCCGCGGCCAAGGCCGATGTCATCGTCACCACGGGCGGCGTCAGTGTCGGCGAGGAGGACCACGTCAAGCCGGCTCTTGAGCAGCTGGGCGAGCTCTCGCTCTGGCGCCTGGCAATGCGGCCGGGCAAACCGCTGGCGCTGGGAACGATCGGCCGGACCCGCCTGGTCGGCCTGCCCGGCAATCCGGTTTCGAGCTATGTCGGCGCCTGGCTCTATCTGCGCCCATTGCTGGGCAAACTGCAGGGCTGCAGCGACAGGCTGTCGCTACCGGTGGTCAGCGCCGAAGCGCAGTTCGAAACCCGGACACAGGGGCGGCGCCATTACATGCGTGCCAATCTGGCGTTCGAGGGAGAGCGAGTCACTGCCAGCCTCTATCCCGAACAGAGTTCGGCGGTACTGACCTCCTGCGCGGCCACCAATGCCTTCGCCGTGATCCCGTCCGACAGCCATATCCGTCCCGGCGATCGTGTCGACTGTCTCTGGCTTCAATACTGAAGACTGGCGGCAAGCGTCGGTTCAGTCACGGAACCGGCGCTGCATGTCGGGCCATAGCGTGACGAAAGCGGCTTCGAGATTGTCGTACTCGTCACGCAGCCAGGGCGTCAGCGCGGCGAGCTGGTTGGGGCCGCGCAAGCGCTGGCCGATGCCGGCGATGGCGCGACAGGTGAAATCGAAATCGGCATAACATCGCAGCCAGTCGCCGTCGATCAGCGTTGGCACCATCCTCTCCAGGCGCGCCGGCGCCTGCCGCTCGCCAAGGACCCGGTAACAGCGTTCCACCAGTGCCGCATCCGGATGACGGCTGGCGAGAAAATGATCCCACACCACATCCAGCGCGATACCGGCGAAACGCCGCTGGGCTTTCGGCGCCATCTGCAGCAGGCGCAACACTTCCGCGTGCCGATCGATGGCGGCATCGACCTGACGGTGATGACGAATGCCAGACGCGACCGCTGCCGGCCACGATTCGAGATCCGCCCCCTTGACCCCGTCGGCGATCAGGTTGCCGTAAAGGAATTCATCGCTGCCGTGGCGCGAAAGCCAGGCGTGAGCGAGAAAGTTCATGAAGTCTGGTAACCGGCGCTAGAGACAGTTGGTCGGCTTGGGCAGGCCGGCCAGCCTGGCGCCGACCTTGGCCGGGCTTTCGGGGAACAGCTGCATCAAGTAGATCGAGCTGCCCTTCTCCTCGCCCAGCGACTGCTTCACTGCCTTGACCAAGGGGCGCATGGCCGGTGCGGCCTCGAAGCGCTGGTAGAAGTCTCGCAATACCGCGATCACTTCCCAATGGGCCGGCGTCAGCTCACGACCGTCATCCGCCGCCAGCGCTTCGGCGACGCTTTCCGACCAGTCGTCGAGAGAGACCAGGTACCCCTCCGGGTCCAGCGCGATGGGCTGCCCTTCCACCAACAGTGTTCTTGCAGTTGTCGTTGCCATTAGAACCAGCTCACACAGCGTTGATGGCTTTCCGTCAGCGACAGAAAGCCGTTCATGTCGACGACCGCGATGGCCGGGCTGACCCGCTCGGCCAGCCCCCGGGATGCCAGATCCTCCGCCAGCACCGACACGCGCCCCCCGAAGGGCTCGAGCGCGGCGCTGGCCGACGGTAGCGCCGCATAACAGGCGTCTTCGATCAATAGAAGATGATCGTCGGCCCCGAAGGCTTCGCCCAGTTCTCGATAGACGGATAGCGACTGCGGGGATCGATTGAGCAGATGCAACAGCATTGGCGTCGTTCCGGGCCTAGAAGATCAAGGTACGAGGATGGCGCGCGAAGAGCTCGGCCACCGCCTCGGCATTCAGTGGCACCATCGGCAACATCAGGTCGTCGGCCGAAAGCTCCCGCTCGGCGAGCGCCGTCTCGCTGACCCAAAGCATGTCGATGTCATACATCTCCAGCATCGCCATCTGCGGGTGGGTGCCCTTTTGCCCCAAGGCACCCGCCTGCTGATCTTTCAGCAGCGCGTAGACACCGTCGCCCTGGAACAACAGCCCGACCCGCTGGCCGAAGGCGGCCGCCACCAGCGCGACGTCGAGCCCCTCGCGAAGCCATTGCGAGCCGTGTGGCGGATGGCGCAGCACGATCAGCAGGTCCTGCGGCACGGTTTCTACATCAGAAACGGTTTCCATATCAGAAAAAGTCGTCATGGCGCAAAGGTGATCAGTCGATCATTGGCTAGCATGGCATCGACCAGTTGGCCGACGCCGGTCAATTCGAACGGTGGCTCGACGCTATGCGCAGCCAAGCCGTGACGGCTGGCTTCGCTGGTATCCAGCACGCCCCGACGCAACCCCGCCGCCACGCACACCAGAAGTTCGGCGCCATGTACTTCGTGGAGGCGCTTCCAGCCATCGGCCAGGTGTACTTCGTCCTGCGGCGGTGACATCAGCGCCGAGGCGTTGTGGACCCCGTCATGATAGAAGAAGACCGTCTTCAGACGGTGCCCCCTCGCCACGACGGTTTCCGCGAAACGAAGCGCCGAGAGCGCGGATTGATGGCTGTAAGGCGCGGCATGCACCAACAGAGCGTAGGTCAGCATCGGCAATCGGTCGCTCCGTTTCGTGAATCCCAAAACGCCATGGTACCAAACGACAAGGCCCCACCGTAGTGGGGCCTCGATGCCGTCGATGGAACCATCGAGCTGGATGCTAGTCGTCGGACATTACGCCCAGGATCGACAGCAGGCTCACGAACAGGTTGTAGATCGACACATACAGCGTGATGGTCGCGAGAATGTAGTTCGTCTCACCCGCGCGATTCACGATCTCGCTGGTCTGGTACAGGATCGCCGCCGAGGAGAACAGCACGAAACCGGCAGAAACCGCCAGCGCCAGCCCCGGGATGTTGAAGATCAGCGCCGCCACCATGGCCAGTACCAGCACGATGGCACCCGCCATCATGAAGTTACCCAGGAAGCTGAAGTCTTTGCGCGTGATCAGCGCAACGGCGGAAAGCCCCAGGAACGTGGCCGCCGTCATGCCCATCGCCGTCATGACCAGCTGTGCGCCGTTGGGAATCGACAGGTAGAGGTCGATGATCGGCCCCAGCGTGAAGCCCATGAAACCGGTGAAGGCAAACGTTGCCGCAATGCCCGCGCCGGAGTTGGCCGTCTTGTGCACCAGGAACATCAGACCGTATGCGCCGATGAAAAATACGAAGATGTTGAGTTGCGTAACGCCCATGGCCACGGCAGCGCCAGCGGTCACGGCGGAGAACAGCAGTGTCATGGCCAGCAACATGTAGGTGTTGCGCAACACCTTGTTGGTGCTGACCGCGCTCGATCGACGATCGGCGACGTCGTGCGATGTTCGATAATCCATTGTAGTCCCCTCAGTTCTATTGAAACTCACCCATAGACCAGAATGCCCTTGCAAAGTTCCCCTGACAAGCGCTACGGAAGCCCCCGGGAAAGAAATAACTTATTGAAAGCTAAAGAACCCATTGACGTTCTCGACCGAGCTGGTACTATGCCTCGCCGTAAGACGGAGGGATGGCAGAGCGGTTGAATGCACCGGTCTTGAAAACCGGCGTAGGTTAATAGCCTACCCAGGGTTCGAATCCCTGTCCCTCCGCCATTTTTTTTCGAGAAAGGTCAGCTACTTAGCTGGCCTTTTTTCGTTTCTGGATTGTTCAATCCATTTCTCTTCTGCTACTGGCACACACACGACAATGTGTCCTTTTCCATCTTTATGTTAGTGAAGACATCTAGGCAGGCCAGGCTCTCATTCAACATCGCTCTGTAGATCGACATCCATCAGGCTTCACTAATCGCCCAGCCAAAACGCCGCCCACGCTAGAGAGCGACCGCCAAAACTGTCATAGTGGATACCATTCATCAGAAGACAGGTATCGTTTTGAATTCCATGAAAAATATTCTCATTGCCGGGGCGCTGGGCGCCATCATCGGGTCAACCCAGGCGTCTGCGGCCGACTTCGAATGCTCGGCAGATAGCTTGATGAAACATGTCGGCGAGCAGACGCAGCAGATCGAGGCGTTCATCGCCAGCAGTGACGACCCCCAGCAGACCCAGCAGGAACTGGCGAGCATGGCGAGGGGCTTGCGCGAGAATGGTCGGGTTTCCAACCATGACGAGGAGATGAAGAAGCTGGCGAGCGGCGCCGATTTCCAGCCGTCCCAGTCGTTCTGCGATGATATGCAGACCACCATGTCCGCCATCCAGTCGTACATGGAGAGCCATCCGCACTGAGTTCGCTTTCAGCACCGGAGACCGTGCGGGCTTGGTTCGATATGGCGGTGCAAGGCGTCTACCCGCTCGGTTCGGTTGAGCGTTCCGTTTGTGTTCGCCTCTCTCCTGACCGATACTGTATGCATGAACAGTCATCTCGGAGCGTTCGATGGTCATCCTCTTCCCAACGCCTGAAGCCAGACTCGTACGCCGGGCGGAAAAGCTCATCTCTGTGGCACACGCCAATCGTCGTCATCAGGTGACGATCAGCCGAGGGGACGGAGAGCCCGTCGATGCCTGGGAACGGTTTGTCGAGCAGTTCGAAGACAGTGATAGCATCCGTGTCATTCACATCACCCGCCATGACGTATTGCTCAACTGGTGCTCGCCCACCTCGGGCCTCGCTTCGTGATTCAGATCGCCGAAGGTGTCTGCGCGGGATCGAAGCAGAGATATCCTTCATTCGTTTTTTTGATTGATGATGCGGATAGGGGGGCGGACGGTGCTACCCTGCGACTAGTCTCTAATGATGTTGCCAATGCACCGCGCGTTAATCTTTTTTGTCGTTTTTCTTCTATTGGCAGGCTGCGTGTCGGCGACGCCGCGGCTGACAGCCACGAATTTCCTGCGGGACAGCAATACCTGCGAGCGTCAGACGCACCAGATCGCTGGCGAACGTGAATATCAGCTATGCATGGCGCGCCTGGGTTGGCCGGACCCCCAGAGGCAAATGGCACTGGAACTGGCTGACGATAGCCGCAACGATCAAGGTAGTGGCTTCATCGACGAAGCGATCAATGGCCTTCAGTTCGGTTTGCAGTGGGATCTGGATCCGGATTGAACTTCGCGGCCCTCGTGGACTCACAAGCACTCGCCCAAGCCGCCGCGCTCCACTTCGCTCGAGGCGCCTCCCATAGCATGAAGCGCCTCACCCGGCCGATGGATTCGCTGTACAACGCCGGCGTCTCAACTAACCTGAAAATCGATGTCTTTCCTGGAGGATTCCATCATGGCAGAACCGTTCGTCGAGATCAGAAAGACACATCTACCCGGCAACCCCCAACAGGTCAGCTATGAGGTCTACGATGGCGACACGGGTGGCAGCCTGGGGCATTTTCCGGAAGCCGCCCAGGCACAGAAGCGAGCCGACAGCATGAACAGCATGACGTCTCGGGAGACTGGCAAGCGGCTGGACCACCCCACCGACGATGCAGACGTCGAGTAATACGCTTTTTCGACTACACAACTACACAGACACCAGACGCCGCTACGGGGCCATTAATGCAGCCCCCGTAGCCTTGTTTCAGAAGCGAAGCCCAGCCGCTTCGACGATCAATGATAGAGACGTAGACCCACTCGCGTGACGCGATTCCCTTCCATCTCGCTGACGACCCAGTGGAACCCATGCCAGTCGACGTCGTCCCCGACCACGGGATGACCGCCGACGCGCAGCGCCACGAACTCCCCTAGCGTCATCTCCTGCTCTCCGGGACTCAGCGTCAAACCGTAGGCGTTGGCCACCTCCTGCATCAGGGCCTCGCCATCCAGCGTGAAGGTACCGAAGAACGCACGCTCCCGCTTGAGCTTGGCCTCGCCGTTGAACAGCCGGTTGAGCGATGGCAGATCGCCGGTCCGCCCGATCAGACAAATCACGTCACTCAGCCGCAAGCGCGTGCTCCCCTTGGGGTGCAGCATGGCGTGCTGGCGAAAGATCGCCGAGATCAGCGTGCCGGATGGCAGGCGAAGCAGGCGAATCGGTACGTCATCGAGAGATTCGTTCTCGACCTTGTAGACGAACATCTCGTAGTCGTTTTCCGGCAGCACGCCCAGCTGCCCGCGCCGATCGGGCGTCGTGGTTTCCGGCAGCACCACCCGCATCCAGCGGGCAACCCGCGCCAGTGTCGAACCCTGCAGCAGCAGCGAGATCAGCACGACGAAGAACGCCACGTTGAAGTAGAGCGTGGCGTTCTCGACACCGCTGATGACCGGGAAGATCGCCAGCACGATGGGAACGGCCCCGCGCAGCCCGACCCAGGAAATGAAACCGATCTCGCGCCATCGGAAATTGAAAAACGGCACCAGTGAAGCCATTACCGCAACGGGACGCGCCAGCACGATCAACGCCACGGCCAGGATGGCGCTCGGTATCGCGTAATCGATCATCTCCGACGGCGTGACCAGCAGACCCAGCACCAGAAACAGCCCGATCTGGCTCAGCCAGGCCAGCCCGTCGTGGACGGGAAGAATGTGCGTGAGATGGCGACCGGGCTGGTTGCCGATCATCAGACCGGTGAGATAGATGGCCAGGAAGCCGCTGCCGCCAGCAGCGCTGGTGGCGCCGAAAATGCAGAACCCCAGCGCGAGCGCCAATAGCGAATAGAGACCGGGCGCCAGATCCAGGTAACGCAGCAGCTTGGCCGATACCCAGCCGCCGCCCAGTCCAACGGCCAATCCCAACCCGAACTGCAGGAAGAAGCGCATCAGGGTTTCCCATACGCCGCCGACCTCACCCGTCAGCAGCTCGGCAAGGGTGATGGTGAGGAAGATCGCCATCGGGTCGTTGGTACCGGATTCGATCTCGAGCGTTGCCCCCACGCGCTCATTGAGATTGACGCCCTGCCCCTTGAGCATGGAGAAGACCGCTGCGGCGTCCGTCGAGCCGACGATCGCCCCCACCAGCAAGCCTTCGGTAAGCGTCAGATCCATTAGCCACATGGCCAGCAGGCCCAGAATACCGCTGGTCAGGAAGACCCCGATGGTGGCCAGCGACAGTGCCGGCCTGAGCCCCACGCGGAAGGTCCGGAAGCGCGTGCGAAGGCCGCCGTCGAGCAGAATCATCGCCAGCGCCAGGTGGCCGATCAGAAACGCCTGAGAGTAATCATCGAACTGCAGGCCGAGTACACCTTCCTCCCCGGCGAGCATACCCAGGCCCAGAAAGAGAACGAGCAGCGGTACGCCGATCCGGGACGACACCCGGCTGGCCAGAATACTGAGGGCTATCAGTGCCCCACACACAAGAAACAGGCTATTGATCGAGTCCAATTCTCAGCCATCGGTTATGAGTTGGGATGATCCAGGGTCTGTTGCCGTTTCGGCGCGAACCGCGTTGCTGCGCCAAATGGTGTCAGGCCAGGCGCGGGATGCCGATAAGGGTGGTTCCCTTTTCCAATCCCGCAACGCCGCATGGCGCCATTTGCCGCGCAACCCGAAGGGCCGGGCCGGTTTTTGCACGGTGCTGCATTTTTCGTCATTCATTTGGAACGACCAAATCACATTCCTCACGCCTTGCCCCGCACAAAAACTGGTTCCGGCGCGGCCGTGCATGAAACGGCAACAG
>NZ_NHOU01000027.1 GCF_002179555.1 Salinicola salarius
ACCGAACCCCGGCCATTGGCCGGGGTTCATTCGTTTAGGGGTCTCCCCATGGAGAGTCCCGGAGCGCCGGCCGGGTCATCGTCAGGCATCTATCTCGAAACCCCAGCCCACAAGGCTGGGGTTTTTTTATGCCAGACTTTTTGGAAACGAGTATCAGCTTAGCGAGGCGATTGTGAACCGAGTGCCCAACGAATGGCTGTTATATTGTCGAGCCGGTTTCGAACCCGACCTGGCGGCTGAAATCACTACCCGTGCACACAAACTCGATGAGCCGGGGCAGGTCGTGGCGGCCGAAAGCAACAGCGGTTTCGTTCGTTGGCAGAGCCACGATTCCCGACCAGCCAACGGTGTCCATCGTGGACTGCCGTTGATGTCTCTGGTATTCGCCAGGCAGTCACTGGTTGCTTTCGAGCCGTTATCACTCTCCCGGGATGATCGGATTTCCCCCATCGTGGAACTGATCAAGCAAAGTGGCTGGAGCTTCGAGTCCATCTGGCATGAAACGCCGGATACCAATGATGGCAAGAGCCTGGCACGTTTGGCCAAATCCTTGGGCCGCCCTCTGGAAAGCGCTTTGAAGCGAGGTGGCGGTTTGCGGCGGAAGGCCGGTGGGCGTCGGCTGCATCTGTTCTGGCTAGCAGGCGACGCCGTACAGATCGGGATGAGCTTCCCTGGCAACCGCAGTGAACATCCGGGGGGCGTCCTGCGTCTTCGTCATCCGGCGGATGCTCCGAGCCGTTCGACGCTGAAGCTCGAGGAAGCCTGGCATACCTTCGTACCAAAAGAGGCGTGGGAATCGCGCCTGCATGAGGGCATGCAGGCCGTGGATCTCGGCGCGGCTCCGGGAGGCTGGACATACCAGCTGGTTCGCCGTGGGATGTTCGTCTATGCCATCGATAATGGACCTATGGCGTCGGGGCTGATGGCTACGGGGCAGGTCGAGCATCTGCGTGAAGACGGGTTCGTGTGGGAGCCCCCGTACCGCCTCGATTGGCTGGTCTGCGATATCGTCGACAAGCCGATGCGCGTCATCGACATGGTCGAACGATGGCTGATCAAGCGTTGGTGTCGTGAAGCGGTATTCAATCTGAAACTGCCGATGAAAAAACGCTGGGAAGAGGTTCAGCGTTGCCTGACACGTCTCGAGATAAACCTGAAGGCAGAGGGCGTAGAGGCTGATATCGCCTGTCGTCACTTGTATCATGACCGTGAAGAGGTCACCGTTCACGTTCGTCTGGATGGGGAACGATAATGATTGCGCGAGGGAGCCATGAGTAACGTTGAATCGACGCGAAGTGAAACGCTGGATACCAGTGGGCTCTACTGTCCGGAGCCGATCATGTTGATGCATAACAAGGTGCGTGACATGTCGGTGGGCGACATTCTCGAAGTCATCGCTACCGATCCCGCGACGACCCGCGATATCCCCAAATTCTGCAACTTTCTGGGGCACGAACTCATCGCGCAGTCCGAGGAAGAAGGGGAATACCGCTATCACATTCTGTTGGGATGAGATAGCGGTTCGGTCGAGACGTTTCCAGCCGGACCGATCAGTTGTGCGGCATGACCATCAATGCCAACGCTTCCAGCGTATCCGGATCTTCGTTGCGAATACGATTGGCGATATTACGCTGGAAGAAATAGAGCGTCTGATGGCGGCTCTTGCCAGGGTAGAGACATTCGTCCCCCATCAGCACGGGAAGCGACGTCGCCTGGTCCTCATCGACCAGCATCGCATCGACGGTTCCATCGCTGTAGAGATGCCAGCCAACAATCTGCTTGAGCTGCCAGGGTTTGCTGACTTCATCCAGGCACAGTGCATGCGTGCCCTGGGTCTCCGGTAGCTGCTGAGTCAGGGAGACTTCCGGGGTCTCTTCGTAATCGAAGTAGGCTGCCGCGTGCGCCAGCTCGACGATCTTGTGCTCGGGCGCGTCGTGAAATATCTCGTGAGTCTCGGGATCCCGGTAGCCAACGAAGTGGCCGTACTCGGGGTTGTCCAGTTCATGGCACGATGCCAACGACTCCATCCAGGGCACCAGGCCGACGACTTCATCGTCTTCACGCAGGCCCCACGCCAGTAGTGGCATCCCGTACAGCGTATCGGGATCGGAGGCGAGGTAGTAAAGCATTTCCAAACCATCGAGCTCAGGCGACAACCGGACCAACCGCTTCCTGGCTCTCAGCCGATGCCTCATGGTTTCCAGATCGATGATCTGCGCAGATCGAGGGGAAAGTGGGACACCCATGGCTACCCTCCTGGTCGGCAATGTCTCGGCTTGAGGCATGGTGCCAGTATTAGCATAGCCATGAAGGGCCTGTTAAGCCCCGGGTTAAACTCGTCAGGGAATTATTTCAGGTTTCCATCAACTGACGCCGGCTGACGCGCCATAGCCGCCAGGCCAGCAGCAGCGTTGCCGAGGTCAAACCGGCATTGAGGCCGATCCAGTAACCGTAGATTCCCAGCGAATCGAACGTGCCATCCAGCCCTCGCCCCAGCAGATGGCCGCAACCCAGGCCGACGAGCCAGTAGGAAAACAGCGTGATGCCCATGACCACGCGAGTATCCTTGTATCCGCGCAAGGCGCCAGCCAGATTGACCTGAAGCGAATCCGAAATCTGGAACATCATGGCCAGCAGGATCAGCGACATGGCCAAGGTTCGCACTTCGGGATTGCCGGTATAGAGCGACACCACAGGCGCCGCCAGCAACCAGATCAGCAGGCTGTTGAACAGCGCCAGCGCAAGGCCGACACCAATACCATTCCAGGCAACGAAGCGGGCTTCTGCATTGTTGCCGGCTCCCAGTCGGTTACTGACCCTGACGGTCAATGCCATGCTCAGCGACAGCGGCAGCATGAACAGAATCGATGTCACGTTGAGGGCGATCTGGTGTGCCGCTACCGTGACCTCACCCAGATAGGCGACCAGTAGCGTGATCACGGTGAACAGAGTGACCTCGAAGAAGATCGCCAGACCAATCGGCAGGCCGATATACAGGAGTTCGGCGATGTCTCTCCAGCATGGCGGGGTTGGAGACGCCCAGAGCGTCACTGGCGCGTAGGCACGGCTTCGCGCCGTGTACCAGATCATGCCCAGGCACATGACCCACATGGAGAGGGCCGTCGCGATGCCGCAACCGAACGCGCCCAGTGCGGGCAGTTGCTGTAGGAACAGGGGAATGTCGTTGCCCAGAAGGCCGATCAGCCCGGGGCCGCCGTAGATCAGTATGAAGTTGCCGGGAATGTTCACGGCCAACCCGAGAAGGCTCATCCACAATGCCGGGCGGGTATGATGCATGCCGTCGGAAAAGGCGCGCAACGCCTGATAGAGTGCGACTGCCGGAATACCGAACGCGGCGGCGTTCAGG
Organism: Salinicola salarius; assembly: GCF_002179555.1. Taxonomy (GTDB): domain Bacteria; phylum Pseudomonadota; class Gammaproteobacteria; order Pseudomonadales; family Halomonadaceae; genus Salinicola; species Salinicola salarius_A. Next base: position 3,368 of record NZ_NHOU01000027.1, read on the forward strand.
TATTCGAGCGCCAGGCTGGCGACCCCGGTGGGGATCTCCATCAGTTGGAAGATGGCGCGGCCGCCAAAGGTCATGATCAACGCGCTGAGGCATCCGAGTACCAGTGCCACCCAGAGCGCCTGGTGAACCTTCCCGCGTACCTGGTCGAAACGCTCCGCGCCTGCGCGATGGGCGACGATCGGAGTGACCCCCATCAACGTCCCGGTCATCAGCAACATTAGGGGCACCCAAAGGCTCGCGCCCACCGAAACGGCTGCCAGGTCGGTGGCGCTGGCCCGCCCTGACATGATCACATCCGATGCACTCATGCCGGCTTGTGCCAACTGCGCGCCACAGATCGGCAGGCCCAGGCGCACCAGGCTCGCCGTCTCTTTTCGGCAGCGGTAAAAACGATGGGCGGTCGACGACACGAAGCGCTCCTTGACCGAACGGACAGGGCGGCGATTCTAGCAGGAGTCGACCGCCAGCGCTCGGCGACGGAGGTGAACTTACGTATACTCCGGCGCAGTTCTGGAGGCGTTCATGATTCATGACATCGACAATCTGATTCTTCTGTTCGACGGCGTATTCGCCGACCGTTATCGTACAAGGCTGGTTCGCGGAGAGGACGAGCCCATTTATCTACCCGCGGACGGCCGGCACGATCATCACCGTATCGTGTTTGCCCATGGCTTTTTTGCCAGCGCACTGCATGAAATCAGCCATTGGTGTATCGCCGGAGAAAAGCGTCGCCAGCTCGAGGACTACGGCTACTGGTACGAGCCGGATGGGCGCGACGCCCGCCAGCAGGAAGACTTCGAGCGGGTGGAGGTCGCGCCCCAGGCATTGGAGTCGCTGTTCAGCGAAGCGTGCGGGAAACCATTCCAGGTCAGCGTCGACAATCTCGATGGCATCGAGGTCGATCGACAGGCTTTCAGCAGGAAAGTCTCCGCGCGAGCAGCTCGTTATCGTAGTGAAGGCATGCCGCTACGCGCCCAGGCCTTGATCGACACGCTCGTTATCTTCTATGCGGGAAAGGGCGGGATCCAGGAAGCCATCGCCGCCGGGCGGCGACGGCTCGACGTAAACGATACTACTCGTCCTGCTGAACCAGCCGTTGATGTAGATAGAGCATGACCTGCACCTCGTGCTCCGGACGCAACGGCTCGAGGCCCATCTCCCCGAAGAGCTCGTTGCGGGCGCGGGCCCATTCGCCGGGCTCGAGGTCGGGGTAGAGCGTCGAGGCGGGCGCCAGCTCGACGAAAGGGTCGACGCCGAAGTCATCGAACATCAACGATAGCGCCGCTTCGTCATCCTGGACGCCGGCGGTATAGAGTGTCTCGCTGAAGTGATCGTTCTCCAGCTCCCTGAGTACATCGAGAGGGCTGATACCCAGGTGGCGGAGTTCATCGAGATCGTAGCCGCCGAGCGACAGCAGTTCGTCTTCCAGCCATTCGTCGTCAGGCTGGATCAGGGTATTCTTGACCTGGCCGTTGGGCAGCGCCCAAGCGATGGCCAGCGGCAGCGAGTTGTCGCCACCTGTCTCGACGGCGATGAATCCGGGATAGTTCGTCATTCGCCAGCGACCTCCTCGAGCCGAAAGAAACGCTTGGCCGTCAGCGTGGTCTGTCTCGCCAGCTCGGCCTCGGTCGTGCCGCGCCAGTGCGCCAGTTCTCTCACTATCCAAGGTAGCAGAGCCGGCTCGTGGCGGCGTCCTTTTATCTTTGCCGGCAGGTTGCGGGGCAGTAGATAAGGACAATCGGTTTCCACCATCAGGCGGTTGTCGGGGATGTCGGCGACGAACTCGCGAAGATGATGGCCGCGACGTTCATCGCTCAGCCAGCCGGTCTGACCAATATGCAGGTCCAGATCGAGATAGCCGTGGAGCGTCTTCCTGTCGCCGGTGAAGCAGTGCACGACGGCGTCGCTGAGCCGGTCTCGCCACTCCCGCAGCATGTCCAGCATCCGGCGGCCGGCGTCACGCTCGTGGAGAAACACGGGTAGCCCCGTCTCTGCCGCCAGGGCCAGTTGCGCTTCCAGCGCGCGTTCCTGGTTTGTCGGCGATGAAAAATTGCGGTGGAAATCGAGGCCGCATTCGCCCACGGCGACCACGACCTCCTGACGATGAAGCTCGCGCATCGCCTGCTCCAGCTCGGGATTCCAGTCGGCGGCGTGATGAGGGTGCAAGCCCGCCGTGGCATGGAGACCCGCGAAACGGGTCGCCAGCTTCGCTGCCCTGGTGGCGCCCTCGAGATCGGCACCGGTGATCACGAGCGTCGTGACATTGGCCTCGGTCGCCCGAGTCAGCGTGGCCTCGAGATCTCGGTCGAAGCTCTCGTGCGTCAGGTTGGCCCCGATATCGACCAGTGGCATCGGGGAAGTGATGCGTAACGCTTCCGGCAGCGGAGAACCGCCGTTCGAGGATTCATGCGGGGACGTGTCGCTCACGCGGCACTCCTCTTGGTCGGTGAATGTGAGTCGATGGATGTCAGTCGGTGATGATGTCGACAAGCATTGTAAAGCGCCGGACGCCAACGGCGAAGCATGGGCCAATCCATTTCGGCGAGTCTGGGCGAGCAAGGTACAATGCTGGCCAGACAACACGTTTCGCCAGAAGCACGTTCGGCAAGACACGCTTGGCAAGATATGACCGTCACCATTTCGAAGTTTCACGATCGCGAGGTCCTACGTGGCTCTGCTACGCCTTGAACAACTGCAACTCGCCTACGGGCATCATACGCTGCTCGATGGCGCCGACCTGGTCATCGAGAAGGGAGAGCGCATCGCGCTGGTCGGGCGTAACGGCACCGGCAAGTCGACGCTGCTGAAACTGATCGCGGGCGATAATCAAGCCGACGATGGCCACATCTGGCGCGCGCCGGGTCTCAAGATCGGCGTTCTCGAGCAGGCGTTGCCGGACGCCGACGAGGCGACGATCTTTGAAGTCGTCGCCCAGGGGTTGCCCGAAACCGGGGCCCTGCTGGCCGAGTATCACCGTCTCGTGGCGATGGCCGAGCCGGACATGCGACGACTGGAGACGCTGCAGACACGTCTGGAAGCGCAGGACGGCTGGTCTTTCCATCAGCGTATCGACACCGTGCTGACCCGACTGGGCCTGCCGGCCGACGCCATGATGAGCGGCCTCTCGGGTGGCTGGCGCCGGCGGGTGGCACTGGCGCGCGCCATGGTGGCCGGGCCCGATCTGCTGCTGCTCGACGAGCCGACCAACCATCTCGACATCGATACCATTACCTGGCTCGAAGAGCAGCTTCTGGCATTCGACGGCGCCGTCCTGTTCATTACCCACGACCGCGCCTTTCTTTCGAAGCTGGCGACCACGATTCTGGAGCTCGACCGTGGGCGCCTGGGTCGTTACCCCGGTGATTACGCCACCTACCAGGCACAGAAGGCGCACGAACTGGAAGTCGAGGCGCGCGAACGGGCCGAGTTCGACAAGAAACTGGCGCAGGAGGAAACATGGATTCGTCAGGGCATCAAGGCGCGCCGAACCCGCAACGAAGGCCGGGTCCGGGCGCTGGAAAAGATGCGCAACGAACGCTCCCAACGGCGCGAGCGCCAGGGCAAGGCATCGTTTCAGGTGGATAGCGGCGAACGCAGCGGCAAGCGCGTCGTCGAGCTGCAGGGGGTGACGCACTACTATGCAGACGCCTGCATCATCCGCGATCTGTCGCTGGAGATTCAGCGCGGCGATCGCATTGGGCTGATCGGGCGCAACGGTGCCGGCAAGACCACGCTGCTCAAGATTCTGCTGGGCGAACTTGAGCCCAGCGAAGGCAGCGTGCGCATGGGCACCAACCTGTCGGTCGCCTATTTCGACCAGCTGCGCGCGGGGCTCGAGCTGAACAAGAGCGTCTACGACAACGTCGCTCAGGGCAGCGACAAGGTGACGGTCGCGGGCAAGGACAAGCACGTCATCAGCTACCTGCAGGACTTCCTGTTCACGCCGGAGCGCGCAAGACAACCGGTCAAGGCGCTGTCCGGCGGCGAGTCCAACCGCCTGCTGCTGGCCAAGCTCTTCACCCAGCCGGCCAACGTGCTGGTGCTGGACGAGCCGACCAACGATCTCGACGTGGAAACCCTGGAGCTGCTGGAGGAGCTGCTGCTCGATTTCGAAGGCACGCTGCTGCTGGTCTCGCATGACCGCGCGTTCATGGACAACGTGGTCACCGACGTGCTGGCGTTCGAGGGTGATGGCATCGTGCGCAGCTACGTGGGTGGGTATACCGACTGGGTCCGACAGGGCGGGCGGCTACCGCCGGCACCATGGGAGCTGGCCGAGGCACGCAAGGCGCAGGAAAAGCTGGCCGAGCGGCAGACGGCATCTGCGCAATCGACGAAGGGCGAAAGCGACAAGCGTCGCCAGAAGCTCTCCTACAAGCTGCAACGGGAGCTGGACTCATTACCCGCGACGATCGAATCGCTGGAAGGCAAGATCGCGACGTTCGAGGCCCAGATGGGGGAGCCGGACTTCTACCAGCAGGACAGCGAGACCGTCACCGCGGCCATCGAGGCGCTTTCGGCAACCCAGGCCGAGCTGGATCGGGCGATGCAACGCTGGATGGAACTGGAGGCGATGGCGGAAGGAGAGGGCTAGTCGCCGCTCGCGGCGGCAGAATGTGCCTTGCCCGCGACGGGCAAGGCACATGATTCAGCCATGGAGACGAAGCAGGAGGTCACACTACTCTTCCGTTTCGCCATCCTTGCCGACGCGAACCGCCAATACGTCACACTCTGCGCCATGCAGAACGCCGGTCGATGTCGATCCCAGCAACAGCGCGAAGCCGTGGCGGCCATGGGAGCCCACGACGATCAGGTCCACGTCGTGTTCCTTGGCAAAGCGCTGAATTTCAGTATCCGGCATTCCGACCACGATATGCTGGTCTTCCCGAGGAATATCGTAAGGATCGGAGATGTCGGCCAGTCGCTGCGTGGCGTGTTCGTCGAGCTGATCCTGGATGCTCGTCAGGTCCATCGGGATATCACCGCCATAGGCAAATCCCAGGGGTTCCAGCGTGTGGATGATCGAGAGCTTGGCTTGGTTCCGGCGTGCGATGGGAATCGCGCGTTCCAGGACTTTATGCGAATCCTTGGTCAGATCCACGGCAACCAGCACGTGATGGTATTCGTTGCTCATCGGGTAACCCCCCGTTCGGCGAATGAACATGGATAACTGTAAGCGCGCCTCATGAGCGGCACAACGCAATTTTCGATAATGGCCTGCGGTCAGGCGCCGCAGGCGATCATCAACCATACGCTCCCGCGACGCAACGTGATGTAACCGGTAGAGTGCACGGTGATGCGTCATACCTTGGTCGTAATCAAGGGCAATAGGGTCGGCGGAAAACGGCCGAAACAGGAGTGGAAACGTTATGGCGGTGCTGGGTTTTCTGTTGGTTGCCGTACTGCTGATTCTGTCACCAATGGTGTGGCTGCGGCCAAGCCGAGGCGAGTCCATCCGAGGGCAGATGCGGCGGCACGTCAAGGCCAACGGCGGGGAGTTGAACTTTACCAAGGCGCCACTGGCCATGCCGAACGTGGCGCTGACCGGTTATCGGTTGCGATACCCAGGCACGGAATCGGGCAGCGATTTCACCGTGATTCGTAACGATGTCGCCAGCGAAGCACTGGAAGCGGCGACGGACCAATGGCGCTGGCGCCAGGCTCCGCTGCCATCGTTGGATGCCGAGCGCCTGCAGGCACTCAAGCAGTGGCTGGACGGATTGCCGGCGGATGCCCTGATCGTCGAATCCAGCCAGCATACGATGTGCATCTGGTGGCAGGAGGCGATGAGCTTCGAACGGTTCCAGCAGGACTGGGCGAGCTGGTTGGCGATGCGGGATACCCTGGCTGGCAGTGGCAAAAGCGTCAAGATGCCGACCAGGCCTTCATAGGTGGGGCGCACCGCCTACGGTGCGGTGCGTTTGATTGATCATGTCGGGGCGTTGCGTGGGCAAGTGTCCACTCCTGGTTCAGCTGGCCTTGGCCTGCTCGGATTGACGCTGTAGTTCCAATCCATTTTTCTCGATGCGATCCAGCATGCTTTCGAAAGCATCAATCTCTTCCGGCGTGAACCCGCCGAGCATTTCATCGCGCACCTCGGTGGCGATCTCTTCGATCTTCTCCAGCAGCGGCGTGGCTTCCTCCGTCAGATGAAGGCGCTTGGTACGGCGATCTTCGGCGCAAGGGCGGCGCTCGATCAGATTCTGCTCCGCCAATTGATCCAGCGTGCGTACCAGCGAGGGCGCTTCCACGCCAATGGCTCGTGCCAGATCGCATTGCGCCTGGCCCCCGCCCATATTGCGCAGGTTCCAGAGCGTCACCCAGCGTGTCTGGGTCAAGCCCAGTGGCGCCAAGCGTTCATCGATGACGGCGCGCCAGAGTCTCGGCAGACGTGCCAGTTTAAAGCCGATATGCTGTGCCATAGCGGATTACCTGAATCGTGAACGTCCTAACATTCTCCAAAGCGCCGCAGGATAATGCAAGTCACAATGATTGGCGATTAGTCGGCTTGCTCATCTCCATTTCCCAAGGCATGGCGGATATTCCAGCCGGGGATGCCCAGCGGACGCTGAATTCTGCCATCGGCCGCCGTGGCCGCGCCATCCTCGGCCACTGTGAATCGTACGCTACCGATCCGCTGGCCGGTCTGCGTGATCACATCCACTTGCCAGCGACCTTTTAGGTCAGCGGAGAAATTCTGCTTGTGGGTCCAGGCTCGATAGCCCTGGTCGCGTCCGCCGTGAATGACCAGCGCTATGCGCTCGACGACATCGCCGTCATGACGCCAGACGTGATAGACCTTCTCGCGCAGCCCACGGGGGGCTCGTATCGCCGTATAGACATAGAGGCCGCGCGAGCGGAGTGCCTGCGGCGTCAGCGTCATGCTACCGCTGGGCTCGCGGGCAGCCGTATCGAATCCGGGCGAGAGGGCGCTCCCGGATAGCCACAGCGTCGCTGGTGGTATCCAGGTTCGTCCTGTCCAGGCAATTCCGCCCAGAACGACCAGCAGCCCCGCCATGGCGAGCCAGCGAACGATGCCGCCGGGTTTGAGCAGGCCCATGACACTAGGCAGGCTGAAGAACATCATCGCCAGAATCGAAAGGATCAGGCTCTCTCCCGTTGTCAGGCTCAGCATGATGGGCAGCGTGACCAGCATCACCACGAACACGCACAGCGCATGGAGCAGGAAGTAGAGCCAGCGATGGCGGTTGGACAAGCCGAAATACAGAGGGTCCAGAATGGCGAGGATCGAACAGACGATCAGCAGCCCGGTAAAAACGGCCTGGCCGCTAGTCCAGATCGTCGTGGCAAGAAAGAACGGTAGACAGAAGAACAGCGTCTCTTGGTGCACCATTTGCGCGACGAAAGTCGCCGCCGCGCGGGGCAGCGCGGCATTGCGCCCTCGCCGCGACAGCCATTTACTGGCAATACTCTCGACAATCAACAGAACCCAGGTCAGCATCAGCCCCAGGGCCAGCACGGCGCCCAGCCACTGTTGCCGATCGACCAGGAAAAACCCCAGCAAACCCAGTACGAAAGCGATAGGTGGCCAGACCCAGTGATAGCGGCGCAAACGAGCGACAAGCGGTTCCAGCCGAGCCACTGTCGAAGGTGTCGTGGGGTCTTTCATGGCCACGGGCCAGGCTCCTCCGAGTGATTGTCAAAGCGCCAACCTGTCTGCCCTCCGAAACGAGGAGAGGCCCACAGGCAGGCGGGGGGACATTCTAGCGGGTGAGGCATCACTTTGCGCGAAGACGCCGGCAGACGGCGCCGGGCCGCCGGTGGTCTACGCTGGGGTGAGAGTCGGCGCGGCAGGCCGAGACTTTGGTTGAGCTTGACGAGCCCACCTGCGCGCCTCAAGCTTTCGCTATTCAAACAGTCGTATGATTAGCCTCGTAGACGCCAGCACGGGGCGCTTTCGCAGCCATGGCACGGAGATTTCTCATGCTCTATCAAGGCGATGCCATCCGGGTCGAGCGTCAGGACGGCGATCTCGCGCTCCTGACGTTCGATCTCAAGGATGAGGCGATCAACAAGCTTTCATCTTCGGTCATCGGTGAGTTGTCGCAAGCCGTCGAGGCGCTGGAAAGTGAGGCCGGGCTCATGGGGCTCGTCATTGCCAGCGCCAAGGACGTGTTTATCGTCGGTGCCGATATCACCGAATTTCATGCCATGTTCGCCAAGGACGAAGCGTTCCTGGTCGACATGAACACGCGGATTCATGCGCTGTTCAATCGCATCGAGGATCTGCCGTTCCCGACCGTCACCGCGCTCAACGGTCTGGCGCTGGGCGGTGGCTGCGAACTCGGATTGACCACCGATTTCCGCGTCATGGCGGAAACGGCACAGATCGGGCTGCCCGAAACCAAACTGGGCATCGTGCCGGGGTGGGGCGGTTGTGTCCGGTTGCCGCGACTGATCGGTGCCGACAATGCCATCGAGTGGATTGCCGGCGGCTCGCAGAACGATGCCGCCACGGCTTTCAAGGTGGGCGCCGTCGACGCCGTTGTACCGCAGTCCCAGTTGCTGGCGGCGGCCCGGGACATGATCGACAAGGCCAATGCCGGGGATTTCGATTATCGTGCCCGCCGGACCGAAAAGAGCTCGCCGCTGAAGCTCAATGCGGTCGAGCAGATGATGGCGTTCGAGACCGCAAAGGGTTACGTGGCCGGGAAGGCCGGTCCGCATTACCCGGCGCCGATCGAGGCGATTCGTGTCATACAGAAGGGCGCAGGCGAAGAGCGCGAACGTGCCCAGGCGATCGAAGCGCAAGCCTTCGCCAAGCTGGCCAAGACCGACGTCTGCTACAACCTGGTCGGTCTGTTCATGAACGACCAGGCGGTCAAGAAAAAGGCCAAACAGTACGAGAAGGATGCCAAGGCGGTCGAGCAGACCGCAGTGCTCGGGGCGGGCATCATGGGGGGCGGCATCGCCTACCAGAGCGCCTACAAGGGCACGCCGATACTGATGAAGGACATCAAGTCCGAAGCGATCGAGCTTGGCCTGAAGGAAGCCCGCAAACTGCTGACCAAGCAGCTTGAGCGCGGCAAGCTCAGCCAGACGCGAATGGCCGAAGTGCTGAGCAACATTCGTCCGACGCTCTCCTACGGCGATTTCGGTCAGGTCGATCTCGTGGTCGAAGCCGTGGTCGAGAATCCCAGGATCAAGGGCGCCGTTCTCACCGAAGTGGAGGCTAATGTCGCGGACGACACCATCCTGGCATCCAACACCTCGACTATCTCCATCGACCGGCTGGCGGCCAATCTCAAGCGGCCCGAGAACTTCTGCGGCATGCACTTCTTCAACCCGGTGCACCGGATGCCGCTGGTCGAAGTCATTCGTGGTGCCAAGACCTCCGATGCCGCGGTCGCCGCGACAGTGGCCTACGCCCGCCAGATGGGCAAGACGCCGATCGTCGTCAACGACTGCCCGGGATTCCTGGTCAATCGCGTCCTGTTTCCCTACTTCGGTGGCTTCAGCGGCCTGGTCGAGCATGGCGTCGACTTCGAGCGTGCAGACAAGGTGATGGAGCGCTTCGGTTGGCCGATGGGGCCCGCCTATCTGCTCGATGTCGTCGGCATCGATACCGCCGTGCATGCCAGCGAGGTAATGGCCGAAGGCTTCCCCGATCGTATGGCCCACAATGGCAAGTCCGCGATTCAAGTGATGCTGGACAATCAGCGGCTCGGCCAGAAGAACGGCAAGGGCTTCTACGTCTACGAGGAAGACAAGAAGGGCAAGCCGAAGAAAACCCATGACGACGAGGCTCACCGGCTGGTCGCCGGGGTCGTTCGTGAAACGCGGGAACTGTCCGACGACGAGATCATTGCGCGAATGATGGTGCCGCTGTGCATGGAGACGGTGCGCTGTCTCGAGGACGGCATCGTCGGGTCGCCGGCCGAGGCCGACATGGCGCTGATCTACGGCATCGGCTTCCCGCCGTTCCGCGGTGGTGCGCTGCGTTACATCGATGCCATGGGCGTGGCCGAGTTCGTGGCGGTAGCGAAACGGCTCGCCGGCGAACTGGGCGCGCTGTATGCGCCGACGGCGCGACTCGAGGAAATGGCCGCCAACGGCGAGCGCTTTTACCCTGACGCCAGCGACCGCTGAGCCCACCACCAACCGGAGTCACAGTCATGAGTTTGAAAGCAAGAGATGCCGTGGTGGTCGATGCCGTACGCTCACCCATGGCCAAGGTCAAGAACGGCGCCTTTCGTCACGTCCGCGCCGAGAATCTCTCCGCTGCCGTGATGCAGGCGCTGTTCACTCGCAACACGAAGCTCGACCCTGCCTGCGTCGACGACATCCTCTGGGGTTGCGTCAACCAGACCCTGGAACAGTCGATGAACATCGCGCGCAATGCCGCCATTTTGACCGGCATCCCGCGTTCGGTGCCGGCGCAGACTATCAATCGCCTGTGCGGATCGTCGATGAGCGCGCTGCATATCGCGGTGGCCAACATTCGCGCCGACATGGGCGACTGCTACCTCATCGGCGGGGTCGAGCACATGGAGCACGTGCCGATGGATCACGGCATCGATGTCAATCCGGCGGTCAGCAAGAGCACTGCCAAGGCGGCGATGATGATGGGCTTGACGGCGGAACTGCTGGGCAAGATGCACGGGGTGACTCGCGAACAGCAGGACCAGTTCGGGCTGCGTTCTCATCGACGCGCCAGCGAGGCCAACCGTCAAGGCTATTTCGACAACGAGATCGTGCCGATCGAGGGACACGATCAGCAGGGCTACCGCAGTCTGATCAAGCACGACGAGGTGGTACGCGAAGACGCCAGTCTCGAACAGATGGCATCGCTCAAGCCGGTGTTCGATCCCAAGAACGGCACGGTGACCGCGGCGACCTCGTCGGCGCTCTCCGTTGGCGCTTCGGCGCTGATGGTGATGAGCTACGAGCGGGCGAAATCTCTGGGACTGGAGCCTCTGGCGAAAGTCGTCTCGACCGGCGTGGCCGGCTGTGATGCCTCGATCATGGGGTATGGCCCGGTTCCGGCGACGCAGAAGGCGCTGGCAACCGCCGGTCTCAAGATCGGTGATATCCAGACGGTCGAGCTCAACGAAGCCTTCGCGGCACAGTCGATCCCGGTGCTGAAGGATCTCGAACTGCTCGATCGCCTGGATGAGGCGGTCAACCTGCATGGTGGTGCCATCGCGCTCGGTCACCCGCTGGGCTGTTCCGGAGCGCGTATCTGCACCACCTTGCTCAACGTCATGCGTCAACAGAACACTACGCTCGGCCTGGCGACGATGTGTATCGGCATGGGGCAGGGTGTGGCTACGGTGTTCGAGCGCGTATAGGGTTCGAATCCGCGTGCAGGGTGCCAGTCGAAGTCGGTATCCAGTCGAAGTTGGTATCCAGTCAAAGTCGGTAGCCAATCGATCGCCGCCTCGTCCATGCGAGGCGGCGTTTTTCGTGGATTCGAATGAACGTAACTGGGTCTTGGGACAAGCTCAGTCGAGGAACTGCAGCCGATCGCTGGCGATACGCGCCTTCGACCCGTAGTGCCAAGGGAGGTTGTCGCGCCCGTGGCCGACCGGAAGCCCTGCGTAGAGCGGCAGGCCGCGAGGGGCGATCCAGGTCTCGAACAGCGTCTCGATCTCGAGATCCCCGTAGGGGGCGCAATTCTCGAAAGTGCCGATGCAGACGGCAGCGGCGGTGTCCAGCGCGCCGGAATGGACCAGCTGCCACAGGTCGCGCTCGAGCCGGTAGTAGGGCTCGCCAACATCTTCCAGAATCACGATCGCCCCGGGCGGTGCGCGAAACGCCAGCGAGGTGCCGGCAACGCTGGCCAGGGTCGCAAGATTGCCGCCGACGAGCGGCCCTTCGATCGCCGCCGCTGAAACTGTCGAAACAGGCGTCAACGCCACGCTCTCCGGCGACCGGCCCTCGAGCAGCCCGAGCAGGGCACCGAAATCGCGATGGCTCGCGGCGCGAAGGTCGGCGTCATCGCTGGCGAGTTTTACGCCCTCTTTCATCACCGGGCCATGGATGGCCGGCAAGCCGTGGCGATGGCACTGATCCAGCAGCACGCTGAGATCGGAATAACCGATCAACGGCTTGCGAGAGAGCCGGTTCCAGTCGATTTCGGTCGCCAGGTGGGCGCAGCCATAGCCGCCGCGAACGGCCCAGACGGCATCGGTGTCGGGATCGGCGTAGGCATCGTAGAGCGTCTGAAGGCGATGCTCGACGCTCCCGGCCAGATAGCGCCGTTGATCCTGTAGCCGATCGGGAAAGCGAACGGCGATACCGAACGGCTGCAAGGCCCGGGCGGCTTGTTCCAGCACATCGGGTCGGGTGAAGGAGGCAGGAGCGATCAGGCTGAAAGTCGGAGACATGGGTAACGGCTTCACGAAAGCGGGCGAATGAATGAAAGTTTCGCACGTTACGCCAGCACGGCGCCCGACGCTACCGGCCGTTTTCTTTCCCCGGCCTGACGCGTCATGCGACGGCAGGGAGGCTTCACTGGGAGACGCGATCAGAGGTCTCTTTTCAACCGCTCCAATAGCTGTTCCACGGGCATGGGGCGACCCAGGTAGAACCCTTGGTACTGCTTGACGCCCAATGTCTGCAGCAGTTGCCACTGTTCTTCGGTCTCGACGCCTTCGGCAACGGTTTCCATGCCGAGCAGGTTGCACAGTTCGACGATGCCTGCCAGCAGGTCGCGTGAACGCCGGTCCGCCTCCAGGCCGTGCATGAAACAGCGATCGATCTTGATGGTGTCGAAGGGCAGTCGCTTGAGATAGCCCAGCGATGAGTAGCCGGCGCCAAAGTCATCCATCGCGACACGGAAGCCCTGACTTCTGAGATGTTCGATCCGAGCTTCCGGTATCCGCGTGTCTTCCATGAACACGGACTCCGTCACTTCCAGTTCGATCTGGTCGGCCGTGATGTGGTGGCGTTGGCAGGCACTGCGCAGCGTATTCGCCAGCTTATCGTCCATGACATGCAGTGCGGAGATGTTCACCGATACCGGTAACGGATTACCCGTGGCGGCCAGGCGGGCGGCATATCGGGCGGCGCGGTCGATGGCCAGGTTGCCCAGTGCCGACGCCATTCCGTTGTTTTCGGTAAGTGGTACGAAGACGGCAGGGGGGACTTCGCCATGTTCTTCGGTCATCCAGCGCGCAAGTAGTTCGGCGCCGATCATCCGGTTGTTGCCGTCGAACTTGGGCTGGACCACGAAGTCGAGAGCGTCCCTGGCGATGGCTTCCCGCAGGTGGGCGAGCATCGACATCTGTTCCAGGCTGTGATGCTTCAGCTGCTCGTGGTAGACGATGATGGCGTTCTTGCCCTTGTTCTTCGCTGCATACATGGCGACATCGGCATGCTTGAGCAGAGTCTCTCCATCACGCCCGTTTTGCGGCGCGTGAACGATGCCGATACTGGCGGTGACGCTGATCTGATGCCCGCCGATCACCATGGGGTGGGACAGCGCTTCGAGCAGGCGTTGGGCGATCCTGTCGGCGAGTTCCGTGTCATTGCCCACCTCGATGACCACGACGAATTCGTCGCCGCCCCAGCGCGCGACCAGATCCTTGCTACGCACCGTGGCGCGTAGCCGCTTGACGATGATTTTCAGCAGGATGTCGCCCGACTGGTGCCCCAGCGAGTCGTTGATGTGCTTGAAACCATCCAGATCGATGAAGAGGACCGCGAGCCCGTGTCCAGGCAGGAGCCTGAGCAGCCGCCCGTTCAGCGTCTGCTGCAGCGTCGCACGATTGGGCAATTGGGTCAGCGTGTCGATCCTGGCGAGATGCTCCAGCTCCCGCTCGGAGCGCTTGCGTGCCGAGATGTCCCGTAGCGCGGCGATATAGTGAGTCTCGCCGGTCTCTTCCAGCGTGAAGTGGCTTAGGGTCAGTTCCACGGGAACGGGTGCTGCCCCTTCGACATGGAAGAGTCCTTCGTAGTGCTGGATGCGATCGTTGCTCGCGACCGTCGCCGGGTCGGAGCGCAGCACATCGGCATCTATGTACTGCTGCAGTGCGCGGCCGAGTATCGCGCTCGGCGGTAACCCGCCGAGCTCGGTGAACGCGTCGTTGATTTCCAGAATGCGCCAGCGATTGTCGACGACCAGCATCGAATCCCGCGAGGCGGCGAACGCGTGCGCCCGGACGCTGCCATGAGGTCGCTGGTCACGCGGATCGTCGAGGACTTCCCAGGTGCCGGTTGCCGCGAGAGGGGAGGCGTCATCGTCGCGCGAGGTGATCGCGCCGCGGATGCGCCACCAGATCGATGGCTTGGTGGCGTCGGGTTGTATCAGCACGTCGACGCGGTCCTGCTGACCGTCGTTCATTCGCCGCCATAGGGTGATCAGGCGCCGACGCTCGGCCGACGGCATCGTCTTCAATAGCGTCCACCAGTCAAGACGCAGAAGGTCGCTATCGCTTCGTTCGGTTACCGTGCCGCAGAGAAAGCTGCGTTCGGGGGCGGCCCACCGCCAGTAGGAGGTCTGGGCTGCCGCCATGGCTTCCAGCGCCCATTGCTGGTGTGTGTCGAGATTACCAACCATCGCGTTTCCGAAAGGCGGGGCAGGCAGCACTGATTCTCCGAGGCTATCGTCGGTGTCTTGTGGCGAACCGCATTGGAATTCATTGTCGATGGACATGGGACGGGATCTCGATCGCACTCGAATGGCAAAAGCGAATCACGGAAGGTGATTCGAACTCTATCGGCTCATTTCGCTAAAACTTGATGGTCCTGAACGCTATGGGTTCTCGCCGTGGCCCTCTTTCCGAAAGCTCGCACCTTGATGCCATGTAGCCTATAGCAGGGCCGTCATGAAGAGTGACAGTACGGCCAGAAAGCTGACGACGAAAAGAGAAGACCTCAGCGTCGCCAGATCCATGGCGTAACAGAGACCATGACCGATCCGAGCCAGCACGAAGACAACGCAGGCGATATCCGCAAGCCTGCCGCCACCCGAGGTCTGCATGGCAACGATACCCGCGGTGAACAGCGCCAGCGCTTCCCAGGCGTTGCTTTGCGCTGCCCAGAGACGCGCGCCTTTACCTGTCATCTGCGCATATTGCTGACGTGGATGATGATTATCCAGGTGACCGAATTCCCGGCGCCTGACGCTGCTGCCCCAGAATGCCAGCCAGAAGGGCAATAGCGCGGTTATCAGCAGGCACCATAGTGGCAGGCTCATTGCATTCCCTCTTGCATTCTCTCGGTCGATCCCGCCGAACGCCTTACCCGGCGATTTTTAGTCAAGATAGCAGATCGTTCGTCGATCGTACGGTTGTCGAATACGGTCGATCGTGACCTGAAAATATTGGCGCCTCGACCGCCTCGTCATCGGAGCATTGTCCGATATTTCTTTTCCCAACCTGGTCCGGTTCAGACATCGTCGCTCGGCGCTATCCGTTCTACACGCTCCAGAATGCTTGCCACCTCCGCCAGTGTCGATGTGTCGAGTTGATCGGTAGTGGCCTGCAAATAGGTGCGATCCTCGAGATAGAGGCAGAGCGTTTCGATGAAGCGAATGCGCAGATCATAGAGCGAGGAGCGGGCGTCGAGGACATCTACCAAGTCTCTCAGGCCGAGAGATTCGCCGCGAATCGCCGCCTGCAGGAACAGACTGCCGGATTCCACCGAGCGCTGCAGGGCCTCCAGCTGGCGCAGGTCGCCCTGCATGCTGAGCAGGCGCTTGCGAACCTCCTGCTGGGCCAGTCGGCGTTCGTTCTCCGTGCTGGCCGCGCTGGCTCGTGCCGTCAGCTCTCCCTGGCGAATACTGGCGGTGGTATAGCCACCCTGGTAGATCGGCAGGTTCATTTCCACGCTGGCCGAAAGATCGTTGCTGGTTCTCAAGGCATCGCTACTGTCGACATCGCTATAGCCGACCACCAGGTTGAGTTCGGGATAGCGTGACGCGCGTCGCACGTCGGTATCCCTGTCGGCGACGCGCTGGCGCTCGGCGGCCAGGCGCACCTGCACGTTATTCCGGCTCAGTGACAGCCAGCTCTCCAGCGGGCGAGATTCCGGCGCGATGTTCAGGTTCTCCGGGGTATCGACCAGCACCGGATCAAAGGGAAGCGAAACGCCGGTCAGCCTTTCGAGATCGCTCAGGGCGTTGGTCAGGTCATTTTCCGCCGATGTCTGGTCGGCGACCGCCTGGTCCAGCCGCGACTGGGACTCCAGCAGGTTGATACGATCGCCGATGCCCAGGTCGTAGGCCCGTTGCGCCTGGCGCTGCTGCAGTACCAGCGACTCGCGCTGCGCGATCAGCAAGCCCAGCTTGCGCGAGGCCTGATAGGCATCGAGATAGGTTTCCACCACCTTGACCGCGAGGTCACGCTCGGCGACGGCTACCTGCAGCGCGGCCGCATCCATCTGCGCGCGAGCCTTGCCGACCCGGCGCCAGCGCTCGAGACTGAACAGCGGCTGTGTCATCCGCAGTTCCCAGCTGGTGTCCCGCGTCCGGCCGGACACGCGATCGTCATAGACCTCGTCAGGATAGTCATCGGGATTGTCGGTATAGATATTATCGGCGTCCGTGTAGCGATAGGCGGCGGTGGCATCGAGCCGGGGGCGCAACCCTGCCTGCGCCATCGGCACTTCCTGCGCCATCGATTGGCTATCCAGGCGCTGGCTCTGCAATCCACTGTCGTAGGTCAGCGCCAGGGCGACCAGCTGTGGAAGGGAAGGTAGCGGCGCTGGTGCGGTGCCGGCCGGCTCCGGTAGCGGCGCTTCGATCTTGAGTGGCTGGGCATGCGCCGTGGCGATCAGCGTCGCCAGACAACCGGTCAGGATCCATTGGTGAATCGATGGCATTACTCTTCTCGCATCGCGCGTGCCAGCATGTCGCTGAACGGTTTGAACATATAGCTGGCAAAGGTGCGGTCGCCGGTCTTCAGCATGACTTCGGCAGGCATGCCGGCCAGCAGCTGCATCGAGGAAGTCATTTCGGAATGACCCAAATCGGTGACGCGGATGCGCGCCTTGTAATAATGGGTTCGTGTGGCCTCGTCTTCGAAGCTGTCCGCTGAAACGTGGGCGACCTCTCCCTCGATGACATTGGATAACCGCTGGTTGAAGGCACTGAAGCGAATCTCGGCAGGTTGTCCGATGCGGACGTTGTCGATGTCGCGGTCGGGAATTCGCGCTTCTACGATAAAGGCTTCGTTGGCCGGGACGATTTCCATTACTGTGTCGCCGGAGCGAATAACGGCGCCTTGGGTGTGGACCTGGAGACCGACGACGGTCCCCGAGACCGGCGCGACGATGGCGGTACGCTGAACCTGGTCGCGCAGCGCGGTGACTCGCTCTTCGGCGTCCGTCACCTGGGACTGGACATCCTTGAGATATTCGCCGACTTCCTGGTGGTACTCCTGCCGACGAATCTCCTTCTGGAAGCCGTTTTCGCTGATCTGCGAACGTAGCTGCGCCACTTCGGCGCTATGCTGGGCGTTTTCCCCCTGATACTCGAGCACCTGGCGTTCGAGCTCACGCAGACGCTGGTTGTCTCCAAGCCCCTCCTTGAACAGCGTGCGATAGTCGCTGGCTTCTCCGGAAAGCGAGTTGATCTTGGATCGATTGACCTGCTGCAATCGTTCGAGACCGGCGATCTGCTCCTGCATCTGGCGAGCCTTCTCGTCCAGCGCGGACAGCGCATCCTTCAACGACTGCCGGCGGACCTGGAACAGACGCTGCTGCACGTCGACCACGGCCTGCACCCGCGGCGACACGTCATCGAGCAGGATATCGGGAAACGTCAGCATGTTGCGGTCACTTTGCTCGGCCAGCAGGCGGACCTCGCTCGCCAGGGCGATGCGGTATTCCGATTCGGCAATCGAGAGCTTGGCCAGCGGCTGGGTGTCGTCGAGTACGATCAGCGAATCTCCGGCGCTGACCTGATCGCCATCCTCGACCAGGATGCGTTTGACGATACCGCCCTCGAAGTGTTGAACCTTCTTGGTCGAGGTCTCGACGGCAACCGATCCCGGCGCCACCACCGCGACCGCGAGATCGGCCGTGACCGACCACAGCACGAAACCGCCCAGGGCGAATACCAGAATGGCCAGTCCCCAGCGCCGGCTGGTGCGATCGCTGGTGGGCAACTGAGGGGCAGGAGCCCCGAGCGCTATCGGCGCGGCAGAGGAAATCGTCATGACGTCGGCGGCTCCGGGGGGAGAGGAAGAGATGATCGCGAGTCGTCCGGTTTACCGCGGGCACGCATCCGGATGGAGTGAACGGGTGTGCCACTCTCCCGCGAGGATTGCGCCATCTTTGGCGCAGGCTGGCGGGCGGGAGCGCAGGACACCATGCGTCCTTCCTGCAGCGTCAGAACACGGTCGACATGCTCGAGGATGGTCGGTGAATGACTGATGATGAACACTGTGGTGCCTTGAGTCTTGAGCTGGCGCAGGCAGTGCAGCAGCGCGCGTTCGCCGCTGGCATCGAGATTGGCATCCGGCTCATCGAGCACCACCAGAACCGGGTTGCCGTAGAGCGCCCGGGCCAGGCCGAGTCGCTGGCGCTGCCCGCCGGAAAGGATGCCGCCGGCCCCGCTGATCTGGGTGTCATACCCCGCCGATTGACGCAGAATGATGTCGTGCACGCCCGCCTTCTGGGCGGCCTCGATGACCCGCGCGGGATCCAGATCACCGAAGCGGGCAATGTTTTCGCTAATGCTGCCGTCGAACAACTCGACATCCTGAGGCAGATAGCCGATGAAAGGCCCCAGCCGTTCCCGCGGCCATTGGCCGATATCGGTGCCCCCTAGCCGGACACAGCCATTTTGAACCGGCCAGACGCCCAGCATGACGCGAGCGAGCGTCGACTTGCCCGCGGCACTCGGGCCGACGATAGCGATATGCTCGCCGGGGTTGCACAGCAGATCGAGCTCCCATAGCGTCGGCCGGCTTTCGCCGGGAGGGCCCGCGGTCACGGACTCAAGTGCCAGGCGCCCGGTCGGTGGCGGCAGTGGCATGCGCTGAGGCTCGGCAGGTACCGCCGAAAGCAGAGCATTGAGCCGTCCGTGCGCGGTACGTGCGGCGATGAAACCCTTCCAGCCACCGATCATCTGGTCGATTGGCGCCAGCGCGCGGCCCATCAGGATGGAGCCGGCGATCATCATGCCGCCCGTCAGGCTACCTTCAATGACCAGAAAGGCACCCAGCCCCAGGATCAGCGACTGGAACATGATTCGCAGAGTTTTCGACACGTTGCTGAGGGTACCGGCTCGATCGCTGGCATGGGATTGATGCAGCAAATAGTCGTGATGCTTTCCTCGCCAGCGGGCGAGCAGATTCGGCAGCATCCCCATGGCCTGGAGCACTTCGGCATTGCGCAGATTGCTCTGGGCCAGGTCCTGAGACTGGATGTGCTCCCGGTTGGCTTCGCTCAGCAGCGACTGGGTGCTCTTTTCGTTGATCCATGCCAATGCCAGCAGCACGCTGGCGGCGACGGCGGCGAAGATCCCGAACCAGGGATGGAACAGCGTCAATATGGCGATGTAGACAGGAATCCAGGGCGCATCGAAGAAGGCGAACAATCCGTTGCCGCTGAGAAACTGGCGTAGCGTAGTCAAGTCATTGAATGGCTGAGCCGACGGTCTGCCCGGCGCCAGTAGCGCTCGCTTGAATGTGGCCTGATAGAGTCGCTCGTTGATCTGCATATCGAGCCGGTTACCGACACGAACCAGGATGCGCGAACGCACCAGGTCCAAGGCGCCCATCACGACGAACAGGAACACCACCACCAGCGTCAACATGAGCAAGGTTTCAGGGCTACGGGTGGTGATCACGCGATCGTATACCTGCAACATGTAAATCGACGGCGCCAGCATGAGCAAGTTGATGAACAAACTGAACAATAAGATAAACAGAAAGGCCTGACGACTGGCCGAGATAGCCCTTTGCAGGTCGGTTTTGTCCTGGGGGTTTGCCACAGCATTTTCTCTTCTGAGGTTGTTGTGGAAAGTGGCGTTGATGCATCGCTGTTCCCATCAGGATGCGTAAATTGTGCACAAGCTTACAAGCGGGATTTTAAATGGTTTTTCTCGGTAAAGAGAGGTTAATGAATTTTAGAATTTTCTAATAGTTTTTAAAAAACAATGATTTATTGTGGCTTTTCGCGATTGGTTTAGTGGGTTGGGAAGTTGGTGGGAATAAAAATAAAGGATCTAATGGAGTGGCGGTTACGAATTTGTGCTGAAATTTCAGGGCGATTTTTAGTGCTTTAGTTTGATATTTCTCATTCTTGAAATTTTATGTAAACGCGCCTTTATAATAGGGGCAGAAGCTTGGCTAACACGATGATGGTTTGCCGAAATCAGGGCGTGGAAAACTCAAATCTTTCCTGCGCCTCGCTAAATTCGTTTTCATGGTTGTAGAAGTTTCAACTTTGCGCCGAAAGTGAGAAGCGCTAGGTTGCCATCGGTAAGACTCCATCGGTAAGACTCCGGCGATAAAATTTTAGTCACGAGTCCGTCCTGGGTCTTCCTGTACATAACAACGACCAGCGATAGGGGGCTTCCGTTAGTGCCCGGAAGGTCAACATCGTGTCGGTTAGCGCCGAACGGGTGAAGGTCATTCTCGCTCGTTTCATAAACACCAACTTCTGCGTAGGTGCTCCATTCATGTTCACGCTATCCATCATCGATGCCCAGACAGGTGACGTCGTCGAGACGTTGACGCAGGGCGCTGCGATCACCCGTGACTTTCTTGGCGAGGACTACTGGCTGGAAGTCACGCCCATCGACAGCGCTGGCTTTGTCGCCAGTGACGTCGCCGGTCTCTCTCTTGCGGTAACTGACTCGGCGGGTAATCCGAGCGAGCAGTTGACCTCTGAGAGCCCCTATCGTTTCACGTTGCCCTCGGATCTGGACCGAGGTCTGACCAATCTGATGTTGGATGCGTTGGATGGAAGCGGTCAGCTTTTGACTGGCAGTGAGCAATCGATCGATATCGAAATCGTCAATGTCGAAGGCTGGTCGGGCGATGTCTTCACCCTCCAGGGCGAATCGTTGATGCCCGATGATGGCGCCTCGGCTGCCGACACCGTAATTCGTAACTCAGCGAATCCCGAAGCTACGGCGGCAGCGGGGTCTGATGGGCTATGGGATGGATCGAGCGGTACCGGGTACATGGACATGGGCGGACAGATCGGGGACGCGGCCTATTTCGAGGTGGATGTCGCCGCTGCCGGCACCTATCAGCTCGATGTGCGGTATGCCGGCAGTAGTGCATCTGGTTTTTCACGCCCGATGGCGGTGCTGGTCGATGGCAACGATCAGGGCACCTTGACGTTTCCCTCGACCGGTACCGGGACGGTCGGCTGGGAAACCTGGCAGCACGCGACGCTGACATTGACCCTGGATAGCGGTACCAATGTCATCCGGTTGGAGAACATCGTGGGAGGCGGCCCGAATATCGACAGCCTGACGTTGACCGCGGTCGCTGTCGACGACGGGCCGGCGCAGCTGGTCATTCAGGCCGAAGACCCGGCGCTGGTCTCCATCGATGACAGCGGATCGACGAGCAGCGCTGGCCTGACGCGAGTCGTCGACAGCGAACATCCCGACGCGCAGGGCGTCGTCAGGGCGGGCGCGATCGATGGCGGCTATGTCGACTTCGGCACGAATGCCGGCGATGCGATCACCTTTCAGGTCTCCCCCGAGGAGACCGGGATCTATACCGCGACGATTCGCTACGTCAATGGCGGAACCGGCGATCGCCCGCTGCTGCTCTCCATCAATGGTGCCGAGCCCACACTGGTCTCGTTCCCGCCGACCGGATCCTGGACCGACTGGAGCGAGATCAGCGTGTCGGTGCCGCTTTCGGCGAGCGGCAATACGCTGAAGTGGACGATACCCTCGACAGAAGAGGGGGGGATACCTAACGGCCCCAATATCGATCAGATCAGCTTCGACTACGCCGAGGCCATTCCCAAGGTGGCGTTTTCGATCGAGGGAGAAGCGCTTGCCATCGATGATGGTTCTTCTCTGGCTGATACCGTCGTGCGAGATGCCAACAATCCTGAAGCCAGTGGTGGTGGCAGCGATGGGTTGTGGGGTGATTTCAATGGTAGCGGCTATCTGGATATGGGCTCGCAGGCGGGGGATGCAGCCTCCTTCGCGATTAACGTCGTCGAATCAGGCACTTATTTCCTGACGATTCGTTACGCCAGCAGCGGCGCGGCGGATCGCCCCATGGCGCTGTCCGTGGACGGAGATGCTCAGGGAATCATCGCCTTTGCGTCTACCGGAGTGGGTAGCGCAGGTTGGGAAAACTGGACCGAGACTACGATCGAGATCGACCTCAGTGCCGGCGATAACGTGATCAGACTTGCCAATATCGGCAATACCGGACCCAATATCGACAGTTTGTCGGTTGATAGCGAAGTAGAAAGTGAGCCGAGCGTAGAACCGGGTGAGCGCTTCGAGGTGAAGATCAACTTTCAGCCGGCAGACTCCACGACGCCAGACGGCTATGTAGCGGATACCGGATTGGCGTTCGGGAAGCAGTCAGTGAACATTGACGGTCAGAGCTACCAATATGGATGGGTGACCGAAGCGTCCATCGCCAATGGCACAGCCAACGGTACGATGCCGATGGCGATCGCCGGTCAGGACCCCGATGCTCTGGGAGATCGCAGCGGCACGCTTGCCAACGTAGACTCATTGCAAGCCACCTACGCAGGTTTCGACAAACCCGGCTACAGCCAGGACGCCGGTTGGGAGATCGAACTGGAGGACGGCTATTACGAAGTCACGATCTCCATTGGCGACAGTGGCGGCTCCTATGACAGCGTCAATCTTATCAATGCCGAGGGTGAATCGTTCGGTGAACTGACATCCGAGCGGCCGGACGGCTTCCCTGCCGATGACGATCCCACCAACGACAGCGAGGGTTACCGGTCGACGCTGGTCACGCGGATCGTGCAGGTCACCGACGGGCGGCTGACGCTCGATTCGATCGGCGTCGACAGCGCCAACACTGAAATTCAGTACATCGAGATCCAGTCACTGCCGGATCTGACGCCCAACGATGACCGCGAGGCACCAGCGGATTACGCTTATTTCACTGATCCACGAGCGGTTGCCGGTGTCGGCGAGCAGCAGGTAGAGGTGTCCCTCCAGGCGGAGGATGGTACGCCGCCGGTGGGCGTCGATCCTACGTCCGATATCTTCATCGGTATTTCGGTGGTTGACGGTCGCGGCGGCGCGCTGCTGGAGAGTCTCAACGACGGCTCGGTGAAGCTCTTCAATACCGTCACCGGTGAAGAGGTGGACTTCAATATCAACACCACCGGCGGGTTCGATTCGTTGACCATATCGCCGGTGGGCGAATTGGATGAGTACACCAGTTACACGCTGGTGATCGACGGCTTCCAGGATCGAGGCGACAACGATGATCCCAGCGCGCCCACCCGCGAGTTCCAGAAATTCACCACCACCTTCGTGACCGGTGCCGAACCGGAAGTCCAGGACAGCGAAGTGGCCTTCGACACGACGGTGGAGCTGAACGGTGCCGAAGATGGGGCGTATCTGTTTACCTCCATCACCATGTCGCCGGACTACACCAAGATCTATGTCTCCACCATGAACGGGGAGATCAAGCGTTTCGATGTCGATCCGAACACCGGGGCGCTATCCAACGAGCAGTCACTGGCGCTGGACTATTTCCAGAGCGAAGACGGCGCCCGCGGTATCGTCAGCCTGACTTTCGATCCGATCGACCCCAATGTCCTGTGGGTGACCGACAACTACCCCATTCCGCTAAGCGGGCGAGATAACGGTGTGCCCGATTTCAGCGGACGGGTCAGCAAGATCACCATCGACGACAGCGACGAGACATTAACAGGCACTGCGGAGACATATATCACGGGTCTGCCACGGTCCAACGGCGATCACGTCACCAACAGTCTGGTGTTCCATGCCAATCCGGAGTACGACGCCGAGACCAATCCAGACGTTCCTCCATACCTGTTGTACGTCTCGCAAGGAGCCAACACCGCCATGGGCGGGGACGACAGCGCTTGGGGTAACCGTCCCGAACGACTGTTGAACGCTAGCGTGCTGGAGATCGACCCGTATCGTGATGCGCCTGAAGGCGGCTTCGATGTCTCGACCGAGCCGTTGCCGACCGACGGCTCCAACACGCGCTACGAAGATAATGACAACGATCCCAAGAATGGCCCCATCGATATGGGTGGCGGTCAGTATCTGGTATTCGCGGAAGACGGCACCGCGACGATGCAGGATGCCGATGGCAACGTGTTGATCGAATACTACGATCCTTTTGCTGCCGATGCCGTACTCAAGATCTATGCCACAGGTATTCGCAACGCCTACGACCTGGTCTGGCATTCCAACGGCAATCTGTATGCGCCGACCAATGGTTCCGCGGCTGGCGGTGTCACACCGGACGACCCGGCGACGGCCTATAACGAGGCATTGATCAACGTTGGAATCGAGGACGATTGGCTGTTCAAGGTCGAGGAAGGCGGCTATTACGGTCATCCTAACCCGATGCATGACCAGTATATTCTCAATGGAGGAAATCCGACCGACGGCGACGATACTAACGAAACCGACGAGTATGCCGTGGGCACGGATGCCGATAGCAACTATCAGATCGATGACGTCTACTCCCTAGGAACCAACCGGTCCCCGAATGGCGCGATCGAATACACCAGTAATATATTTGGGGCGACTCTGGACGGCAGTTTGCTGTTCGTCGAGTACTCCGGGGGCGACGATATTCGCTGGGTCTCACTGGACGAAGATGGCAACGTCTCGGGCGATACCGTGCTGAGAGATGTCGACGGCAATGTCATCACTTATGTCGACCCGCTGGATATCATTGAAAATCCGCTGACCGGCCAGCTCTATCTCATGACGTTGAACCGCAGCACGGGCGAGAGCCAGGTCGTCCGGCTTGACCCGGTGCCGGGCGCCGTTATCGACCCCGGTACCGGCGATGCGGACCTGACCGTCATCGCGACGGTCCAGGCCGAGGACGACTCCTTGGCCGTCATTGCCTCCGGAGAAGTTGCCCAGGTCGTCATTCGGGATGGCGACAATCCCGAGCCGACAGATGTCGGTTCGGAATATGGTGTGCGTCCCGGTGCCTACGGAATGGATGGCAACACCAATGATAGCGATGGTGTCATCGGCGGATATGCCGACTTCGGGGCAACGACTGCTGATTTCGTCACGTTCAATGTCGATGTAAGCGCCGCCGACGCGGGTGATGCCGTACTCAGAGTGCGCTATGCCAACGGGGGAACGACGAATCGGCCATTGGAAGTCTTCGTCAATGACGTCAGCGTTGGCGTCTACGCATTCGAGCCACCGGTCGGTGTCAGCGGCAACGCAGCCTGGAACACTTGGCAGACACTGAATATCCCGGCCGAAATGCTCGCCGGTGCCAACAGCGTCCGCTTGCAGTCGGCGACCAACACGGGTCCCAATATCGATCAGTTGGAAGTCCTGATCGAGGATACGACGCCAGGCTATGCCGAGTATCAGGCGGAGAACGCGACGCTCGAAGGTGGCGCAGTCGTCATTCCCTCGACGACGTCGGATCGCGGGGCGTCAGGCTCCGGATTCGTCGACTTCGTCGGTACTGGCGATCAAACCGTTACCTGGGACGTGGATGTCGCTCAGGGCGGCGTCTATGAAATGACTTTCCGCTACTCGTTGACCAGCGGCAAGACCGACCGACCCCTGGCGCTGACGGTCAATGGCGTCAGCAACTCGACGGTCAATTTCCC
Source organism: Salinicola salarius (assembly GCF_002179555.1). Taxonomy (GTDB): domain Bacteria; phylum Pseudomonadota; class Gammaproteobacteria; order Pseudomonadales; family Halomonadaceae; genus Salinicola; species Salinicola salarius_A. Next base: position 29,105 of record NZ_NHOU01000027.1, read on the forward strand.
CGCCACTAGCCAGACGGTCAGTGACTGGGTCATGCAGACCGTTAACGTGACGCTGGCTGCGGGAAGCAACTCGATCTCGGTCAGCGCACCGAACGGGGTCGGGCCGGATATCGACTCTCTCCAGATCGGTGACGGACCCATTGATGGCCCAGGCACTGGATCCATCAGCGTGGCGAGTACCGACCCCGGCTACTATGAGGATCGCGTCGTCTTCAATTATCTGGAAGACAATAACGTGACTCACCCGACGGAAGAGCCTCGCAGCTACAAGGATAGCGGCTCGGTCCTGATCACCAACAACGGCACTGGCGAACTGGCGGTGAGCAGCGTGACGGTCAGTGGGCCGTTCATGCTGGCTGACGCGCATGTGCTGGACGATTTGAAGTTGGCTCCGGGAGAATCCATCGAAGTAGGGGTGCTGTTCAATCGCGATGCCTATACTCCACCGGCTGCCAACGCCGATGACGGTGTATTCGAGGGCACCTTGACGGTTCAATCCAACGACTTGGATCAGCCAGTCACCGAAATCCAGTTGGCCGGCTTCTGGCAGGCCCGAGACGAAGGCGGCTGGGAGCCCAACCTCAACGAGATCTGGGAGATATTCGGGTTCGGGAATCGCATCGACGACCTCTCGACGCTGGATGGCGGCGGTAGCTCCGTCCTCGCCGATGCCGGCACTTATCGTGCGGTCAGCGCCGAGGAAGTCCTGTCACGTTACTGGCAGCTCGCTGATGGCGTCGAAACGGCCACGGTGACTCAACTGGCGGAGTTCGGTCCCTACGATGGTGGTCTGGCGCTGCATGAACCTGGCGACGTGTCGACAGGGACGATGCTCGTCGACTATGACAAAGTCGATAGCCAGACACTGCTGCCACATTCGGCCAATGGGGGCTATGCAACGGCTTCGTTCAGCCGCAGCGCTATTCCGGAAAGCTGGTCAGGCGATGGCGTCTTTGGCATATCGGTAGGTAGTTTTTCCACCGACCCCTCTCTCAACGTGCCCGGTGCAGGTACGCCAGCGGCAGATGCCGAAGGCATCGAACGCGGCTATTTGGTGCGCGTCTTCCAGGCGCTGGACACAGACGGAAGCGCCATTGCCAATACCTACCTGGTGTCGGTGGACATCAGCGGTATCAACTATGATTACAACGATAGTGTGTTCCTGATCGAAGGCATCGAGCCTGCTGCGCAAACACCGTTCAACGATGCTGCCACGCCTTGGGTCGTGGATAACGATGGTCTTACTCTTGATGCCGCCCTATTTGATGAGGGTGCACCTTATGTGGCCTACGAAGATTCCAGCGAAACCCAACTGGGTACCAACTTCCGCGAGGGCGGCGTAGACATCCGGGGTAACGGGGATGCGATTGGCTGGATCGGGAACGGGGAGTGGGTCGAGTACACCCTCGAGGTCGACCAGGCTGGCGTCTACGACCTTTCGTTTTTGTCCGCGTTAGGTGTGCAGACTGGCAGTGCCCGTTCGATCACGGCCACGTTCGACAACGGCGCTGGCGTCTACGAGGCCACGACCATCGGCGTCGATTACACGGGGGACTGGAGCACCTTCGCGGCGACCGAGAGCCAGAACGTGGCGCTGGAAGCGGGTGCGCAAACTCTGCGACTGACTTTCAACGGAGGGACAATGAACTTGGAGTCGTTCACGCTGACACCGGAAGCCAGTCCGGCGACGACCTCCATGGCGTCATTGATGTCGATGATGGCCACGAGCGAAGAGAGTGTCGATCTGATGCAGCTCCTGGATGACATCTCGGTGGCCAGCGACGATGTCGCCGTGGCCGGGTTAGACCATAACCCTGAGGTCGTCAGCATCGCCTAGGTTCAGGCTCCAATCTTCCGGCCAATAAGCAGCCGGGCGGCCCAAGCGGTTGTCCGGCTTTTTTACTCGGGAAAACAAAAATCCCGGCCGGTCAGCGAGCCGGGCATGGCCGCAACACGCCAATGATGAGATCTACGCAGACGCGTTAGGAGAACACAGCGAAACACTGAGCGATGTCGACCCGTTACAGGCAACTGACACCGGTTTCGACTAGCCAGAGCGCAGGTCGGGAAATCGAGCTTGAAGACGGTCACTACGAAGCCACGATCTCCATCGGCGACAACGTGCTGCGCAATGTGAACGGTAACGTCATCAAGTATGTTGACCGTTGGATATCATCGGGAACCCGCCGACCGCCAGCTCTATCTGATGACGCTCAACTGAAGCATGGGCGAGAGCCAGGTCATACGTCTCGAGCCCGTGCCAGATATCATTTTTCTGGATGGAGATGCCAACTTGACCACTATTACCACTGTTACTACCACTATTCAGGCCGAGGATGAGACCCGGGCGGTCATCGCTTCCGGGGCCGGCGCTCAGATCGTGATCCCTCTTGCTCAATGCTCCGGATTTAAGGTTGAAAGCTGAACTGAGTTTGGCGTCAATTGATGTGTCCAGTATCGTGAAGTCGATCAGGCGCCTGAATAAACACCATCCAAGAAAATACCCTATTGATGAAGTTCAACTTCAAAAACTGGAATTGCTTATATAACAGTTGTTATGTGACATATTGAATTTGAACGTTTCGAGTAGACTGGAGCCATGATGCTGAGTGACTGGAGTATGTAAGGTGACCCTATACCTGCTTATAAAGGATGGCAGCCAGGCAGGTGAAGAAGACTCAATAGTTCGCAGCCTACAACCGCCGCACACCCGTAAACTCGCGCCGCTATGCTATGCGTTATGCCACATAGTAGCTCGTTGAAAAAGTCATCGCTGACGATGCCCGAGGTCGAGTTGATTGGCGCACACAATACGGTAGGGCGGGTCATTAGGGCGGCGTGCACTAGCCCGGGTCCACAGGTCGGCGCAAGATCAGTGAGGTCGCCGACCAGCCGGTGCACACCGGGAAACGCGTGAGCTCGCTGCCGTGGATGAACAGTTTACTGGTTGGTGGCTTGGACGCCATGGTAGATGGCCGTCGGCGGGGAATGCATCGCTCATGAGGGCATGACCGTGAGACGCCGGGGGCCTAACCCTGTAAAGCCTTGGGGCATCTTCGATCTTGGGAAGTGATACCGGCAAGCACTGGTTTGAAGGGTTTGTCAGCTCCGTGTTGAAGACCATCCGCTCTACCTGCTGTCGTACTTCAGGATGCCGCCGTCCGATAGGCGTAAGGCATTTCCGCCAGCAATCCGCGGCCGCCGGCCAGCGTGATGGCGAGATCCTGCAGGCAATCCCACACCGGCAGGGCGACGGCGCCCTTGATGGCCAGATCGATGCGCTGCGCGAACAGCAGCAGCTTGTGCAGGCGTCGCTGGGGGAGCCGCTTGAGTGCCTGCTGATAACCGGGGCGACGCTTTTCCGGAATCATCGGCCGCTGCGCCTTGCAGGCGTGTTCCAGACTCTGACCCTGGTCGAGATGCTGGAAGATCGACAGCAGAGTACGTAGCTCGCGGGTCAGTGCCCACAGAATGACCGGCGCTTCGACCCCTTCCTGACGCAAGCCGCGCACGATCCGCGCGACTCGATCACGGTCGCCTTTCAGGCAGGCATCCGTGAGCGTGAAGACATCGTAACGCGCACTACTTTCGACCCCGTTGGCGATGGCGCTGACATCGAGGCGGGCGTTGGGCGGCATCAGCAGCGCCAGTTTCTGCAGCTCCTGGTCGGCTGCCAGCAGGTTGCCCTCGGTGCGCTCGCCGAGAAGTCGGGCCGCGTCCATGTCCATGGTGAAGCCATAGCGATTGGCCCGGTCACGCATCCAGAAGCCCAGGCGCTGGTGATCCACTGGCCACACCGGGACGAACACGCCCAGCTTGTCCAGCGTCTTGAACCATTTGCTCGACTGCGCCTTGCGGTCCAGGCGCTGGCTGGACAGCAGCAGCACGTTGTCGCTGTCGCCGGCCTGTTCGGCATAAGCCTCGAGAGCCTTGCCGCCATCCTGGCCGGGCGATTGCCCGCCCAGCCGGACTTCGATCAGCTTGCTCGACGCGAACAGCGACAGGCTGGACGCCGATTCCAGCAGTTGAGTCCACTGAAAGCCGGACTCCACATGCATGACCTCGCGCTCCTCGATGCCACGCTCGCGGGCAACCCGGCGAACGGCATCGCAAGCCTCGAGATGAATCAGCGGCTCGTCGCCTGCCACCATCACCACCGGCGGCAGACGTTTCTTGAGCGCGTCTTCCAGCTTGTCGGGAAATACCTTCATGGGGTCTCGAGCGCATCCAGTCGATCGATCAGCTGGGTCGCCGCGTCTCGACGCAGCTGTCGGATGGCCTCCGTGCGTACTTCTTCACCGGAATAGATGTCGTCGGTCGACAGGAGTACCGTCGTCGACGCTTCCAGCTGCTGCTGATTCAGCAGATAGGCATCGTCCGAGTCGCGCTGGACGGAGAAGGGCGCCGTCAGCGTGACTTCGGTTTCGCGGCTGCCGGAATCGGAACGTGTCAGCCGATTCTCGCTGATCCGCTCGTCGCCGAGATTGACGCGGATGTCCGCCGTGTCGCTGATACGCGTGCCGGCATTCTCCAGCGAGCGACGAACCTCCTCGCTGAACGGCGAGACGTTGGCGTTGAGATTCAGCTCCGGGATGGCCAAGGTCGGCTGGTTCAGGCCACGGAGCTGGAAGCCGCAGCCGGCCAGGGCAGTCAATGACACGGCCATCAGGCCGGCCAGAACGGTGCGACGCATCATGAGAAGCTCCTTTTGACATGACGGCACCGCTTTCGCAGTGCCGGATGGGTCCGATATCGAACGTTGCCGCTTGGCAAGGTTCCAGGTGGCAACGTTTCAGATGGCAACGTTTCAGATGGCAACGGCTCAGTTGGCGACGATATTGACCAGCTTGCCGGGAACGACGATGACCTTGCGCACGCTCTTGCCTTCGATATGGCGCTGCACGTTCTCCTCCGCCAGGGCGAGGGACTCTACCGCGGCCTTGTCGGCCTCTGCGGGCACGTCCAGGCGGGCACGCAGCTTGCCGTTGACCTGCACCACCAGCTCGATGCTGGCCTTGACTAGTGCGTCTTTGTCCACCGTCGGCCAGGCCGCGTCGATGACCGGCTCCTGATGGCCCAGTGCCTGCCACAGCGCATGGCAAGCGTGCGGGGTGATCGGCGCCAGCAGCAGGACGCAGGCTTCGATGGCTTCGCGACTGACGGCGAGACCCTGCGGCGAGGTATCGTCGAAACGGCCCAGCGCGTTGGTCAGCTCCATCACCGCGGCGATAGCGGTATTGAACGTGGTACGACGTCCGATGTCGTCGCCGGCCTTGGCAATGGTCTCGTGTGTCTTGCGGCGCAGATCCTTTTGCGTATCGTCGAGCGCGTTCACGTCGAGCGACGCCGGCGTTCCCGCCGCGACATGATCGGCAACCAGCTTCCAGAGCCGCTTGAGGAAGCGATGCGAGCCCTCGACGCCGGAATCCGACCATTCCAGGGATTGTTCCGGCGGCGCGGCGAACATCATGAACAGGCGCACGGTATCCGCACCGAAGCGATCGATCATCGCCTGCGGGTCGACGCCGTTGTTCTTCGACTTGGACATCTTCTCGATGCCGCCCATCTCGACCGGCTGCCCGTCGCTGATCAGTTTGGCACTGGTCGGGCGCCCCTTGTCGTCGCGCTCGACTTCCACGTCGGCCGGGTTGAACCACTCCTTGCCGCCGTTTTCCGTTTCGCGATAGAAGGTCTCGGCGATGACCATGCCCTGGGTGAGCAGGCGCTGGAACGGCTCGTCGCCGTTCACCAAGCCTTCGTCACGCATCAGCTTGTGGAAGAAGCGGGCGTAGAGCAGGTGCAGAATGGCGTGCTCGATACCGCCGATGTAGAGATCCACCGGCAGCCAGTAGTTGGCGCGATCGTCGAGCATCGCCTCCGGGTTGTCGGCACAGCAGAAACGGGCGTAATACCAGGAGGACTCCATGAAGGTGTCGAAGGTATCGGTTTCACGCGTCCAGCCGTCGCCGAGATCGTAGAATGCCGGCATCTTCTTGAGCGGCGAACCCGAGGCGTCGACCTCGACCTCCTGTGGCAGGGCGACCGGCAGTTCGTCGTCGGTGAGCGGCACGGTCTGGCCTTCCGGGCCATACTTGATCGGGATCGGCGCGCCCCAGTAGCGCTGGCGAGCGACACCCCAGTCGCGCAGACGATAGTTGATCTTGATCTTGCCGCGACCCTGGGATTCGAGCCTGGCGGCGATCGCATCGAAGGCGGCTTCGAACTCGAGGCCGTCGAATTCGCCGGAGTGAATCAGCTTGCCGTGCTCGACGTAGGCACCGGCGGAGAGATCCGGCACGTTGCCTTCGGCGTCGGCGATCACGGGCTGGATCGGCAGTTCGTACTTGGTGGCGAACTCCCAGTCGCGCTGATCGTGGGCGGGTACGGCCATGACGGCGCCGGTGCCGTACTCCATCAGCACGAAGTTGGCGACGAAGATCGGCACTTCCCGGCCGGTCAGCGGATGAATGGCGCGATAGCCGGTGTCGCGGCCGCGTTTCTCCATGGTCGCCAGCTCGGCTTCGGAGTTGCCGCCTTGCTGGCATTCGATCAGGAATTCGGCCATGGCCGGATCCTGTTCGGCAGCCTGCTTGGCCAGAGGATGACCGGCTGCTACCGCCACGTAGGTGACGCCGAAGAGAGTATCCGGACGCGTGGTGTAGACGTCGAGGCGCTCGGCGTGGTCCTTGACGTCGAAGCTCAACTCGACGCCGCGGGACTTGCCGATCCAGTTGCGCTGCATGGTCTTGACCTGCTCGGGCCACTCCACCTTGTCGAGATCGGCCAGCAGTTCATCGGCATAGTCGGTGATCTTGAGGAACCACAGCGGGATCTCCTTTCGCTCGACCCGCGCACCGGAGCGCCAGCCGCGGCCATCGATGACCTGTTCGTTGGCGAGCACGGTCTGATCGACAGGGTCCCAGTTGACCGTCGACATCTTCTTGTAGACGACGCCTTTCTCGACCAGCTTGGCGAAGAACCACTGCTCCCAGCGGTAGTAATCGACATCGCAGGTGGCGAATTCACGATTCCAGTCGTAGGCGAACCCCAGCGCCTTGAGCTGACCGCGCATGTAGTCGATGTTCTCGTAGGTCCACTTGCCGGGGGCCACACGGTTCTTGATGGCGGCGTTCTCGGCCGGCATCCCGAAGGCATCCCAGCCCATCGGCTGCAGCACGTTCTTGCCCTGCATGCGCTGGAAACGCGTGACGACGTCACCAATGGTGTAATTGCGCACATGGCCCATATGCAGCTTGCCGCTGGGATAGGGGAACATCGACAGGCAGTAGAACTTCTCGCGCGTTGCATCCTCGACGGCCTTGAAGCTCTGGTGATGGTTCCAGTATTGCTGGGCGGCGTTTTCAATCGCTTGCGGGTTGTACTGTGCGTCCATCGGTTTGGTCAGGCACCTTGCGTTCAGCGTATGGGAGCGCCAGAGTCCCCGCAAAAAGCTATACTCATCACAGACGAAAAGCGCGGGGTCGGCTTGATTTTTCAGGCCCACAAGCATACCCCAGACCCATCGTCGCAAGTAAGAGCTTGGCGCTGGCGGCGTGGATTTTGAGGCGAATATGGCGCCTGGCAGGCAAGGCTCGGTGTGCAGGGTTCATTGGGAAGGGCCGGGCAATGAAAGTCAGGCAAATCGATCAGCAGCAATTCGATCAGCAAAGACTCGATCAGTAACGACAAGGGGAATAGCCATGGATGAGCAACAGTCACGACCCGAGGCGCGTTCCCGTCTCAGCGAAGCGTACGAGCGCATTCTGACCCGGTTGAAAGATGGTGGCGGAGAGCTCTCCTGGGAGAGTTTTCAGCAGGAACTCGACGAGGCGGTGGCATTCGAAGCCGAATTCGAGGAGTTCACCAAGGACGAGATGGCGCTGCTGCGGGCCTGGGTCGAGCGGGACATGCGCGATTTTCGCCAGTTTCTGGCCAAGGGCGGCGAAGGTGTCGCGACCTGGCTGGGGATCGATCTCGACGTGCTCTCGCGGCGAGTCAGCGAAGCGCTTTTCTCGATCGCCGATCGCACCACTATCGACCGCGAACGCTTCGATGACGATCTCGAAGCGGCCCGGGCCGACTATACTGCCGGGGAAGTGGCCCTGCCCGGGCGCATGACCTGCGTCCACTGCGGGGCTCGCGTAGTGCTCGATCAGGTGGCCCGTCTGGACGCCTGTCACGCTTGCGGGCATCGCTACTTCCAGCGCGATTCCGGCGTGCCGTCCTCCGATTCCCAAGCGTAAGCGGGCATCGCCGCCGCCTGAGGAACATTTGGCAGCGAGGTCAGTCGTAACGGCATTCCGTGCCAAAACCGACGAGGGCCCAAGCGTGCCGAAGCCAACTCCAACCTGGCGGCAAGGACTGCTGAACATCGGCCTGCTGGCGGTATATTGCCACCCGCTACAGGCCGGCGAGCTTTCCCGGGATGCCGATTCAATGGCCCAGGCCGGCTGTCCCGACTGGCTGCCGGCTGCCACACGATGCTTCACTGGCCAGGATACTCACGGCGCCTATTACCCCGGCTTATTCATGAGGCCGGCCCGA